>NZ_CP196079.1:0-840473 GCF_051549845.1 Mycoplasma sp. 125
TATAATTTATATTTATATGAAATACCAAGAAGCTCAATTGAATCTAAATGTAGAGAATAAAATACTTCAAAATGAACTTAAAAATAACTCTAGCGATGAAATGGTTTATGAAACTTTTTTTTCTCGTCTTCAACTAATTAGTACCGATGAAAATAATGCTTATATTTTAGCACCAACATATATTATTGATTATGTTAAACAAACATATCTTCAAACTATTCAACGAGCAGTAATTAATACACTAGAAAAAAAATTAGTAGTTGTTTTGATTTCATCTATAAATGAAATAAAAAAGATCATTGATAATGAGGAAGCTCATAAGTTCATTAATTCTGAAAAGATAACTAATGTTAAAAATGATTTAACGTTTAGCAATTATTTTATTGGCAACTTTAACAAGATAACTTTTAAGGCGGTTAAACAAATTTGTAATGAATATAACGATAGTTTTAATCCCTTGTTCATTTATTCGAGTAGCGGGTTAGGCAAGACACATTTATTACATGCTATTGGCAATGAATTTAAGAAGAAAAATAAAACATGTTTATACATTAATCCGGACAATCTAACCCGAAAGTTAGTGGAACAACTTAAATCAAGAAATCAAGAGCAAATTAATAAAATTGTTGACGAACTGACTTCTTATGATTGTTTAATGTTTGATGATGTCCAACAATACGGTAATAAAGAAAGCACCTTAAATGTTTTATTTAATATTATTAACACAATGAAGACACAAAAAAATCAAATTATTTTTTGTGCTGATAAGCAACCGAACCAACTTGGCGGCTTTGAGCAAAGATTCCTGACAAGATTTGAGGGCGGTCTAATAACTGAAATTAATGATTTAAGTGTTGAGGATGTTATTAGTATTTTGAAATTTAAACTTAAAGAGAATGATGTAAACCCTGATTTATGAGAAGAGGAATCATTTAGATATATAGCAAGAAACTTTTCTTCATCAATTAGAGCGCTTGAAGGAGCAATAAGTCGCATAAAATTATTTGCTGATGGTGATGATTTCTTTACATATGATTTAAGGACAATTCAAAATATATTTAAAAATGTCACAAAAGCTGCTGAAACAATAACCCCTGAAAAAATTATTGAAACAGTAAGTAAATACTATGGCATTGATAAAAAGAAAATATCTAGCCCAACAAGAGTTAAAGAAGTTGTAATGCCTCGAAAAATAGTTATTTATTTATTGAAACATAATTTTGATTTTACTTTGAAGGAAATAGGAAAGATTGTCGGGGATCAAGCACACTCTACTGTTATTGCTTCTTTGAACTGAGTTGATGCTAATTTACAAAGTAATTCTGCTATAAAAACTGCTATTGAAAAAATTCAAAATACATTAAAAAAAGTAATATAACAATTTAAGGAGTAAGATTTCATGGAATTAAAGATTAATAAACTTTTATTAGATGCTGCTATCGAAAGGGTGGCAAAAGCAATAGATGCCAATCCTTTTATGCCAGAATTAAAAGGCATATTACTTAGTGCTGAAGGAAATAAAATTACATTAATTGGATCAAACGGATCAATCAGCATTAAACACGACATAAATGTATCGCTTGATGCTGAAATTATTCTTCCTGGCAAAATTCTTGTTGATCTTTCATTATTTAGAAACATAGTCAAAAAGTTAGATAACGATATTATTTTGAAATCAAAGGAAAATACTCTTGAATTAATCACTGAAAACGAACGTTTTTCAATAAATTTATATAATCTTTTTGAATATCCAGTTATTGATTTTTCTGTTTATGGTGACCAAGTTAAAATTAGTTGACAAAAACTGAAAAATATGGTAAAAAATGTTTCTGTTTCAGCTTCGACACTTGAAACAAATATTATTTTATGTTGTATCAATATATCTGCTCAAAATAACCAGTTTAAATTAGTTGCAACCGACAAATACCGTTATGCTGAAGAAATTGCTGAAATTGCTGATGATGTTAATTTTAATATATCAATACTTGCTAAGAATTTAAAAGATGTTTTGAATTTTGATTATAGTGGTGATGTTATTTTGAATATTTCAGATCAAAAAATATTATTTGAGTTAGACGGAACAGTGATCGAATCAAAAGTCGTTGACCAAGTTTATATTGACGTATCTAGAATTATTCCGAAATCATTTGCTTATGAATTGATCATTACTAAAAAGGAGCTAAATAGTTTATTAAACAAGGCATCGGTTATTATTTCAGAAAATTATAATAAGATTAGATTACATATTAATGACAATATTTTAACAATATCATCCACACGTGATGAGATAGCTAATGCCGAGATTAAGACACAAAAATTTAGCTATAATGATAGTGAGCTTAAATTAGCGTTGAATTCAAAATTTTTAAAAGATGCTATTCAAAGTTTTGATGATGAGATAAAGCTATCATTCACTGCTGATAAGATGCGAATTGTTATAACATCACAATCAAATCCTAAACTTTATCATTTAATTACACCGCAAAGAGGTTTTTAATGAAAATTGAAATTTACGGAAGTGAAATTAAATTGGGTCAATTTCTCAAAAAAATAAACCTTTGTCGCACCGGCGGAATGGCTAAAATATTTTTGTCATTTCATAAGGTAAAAATAAACGATAGAATCCCTAAAGGCCGAAATGCCACTATTAGAGTAGGCGACACAGTTTGAATTGATGATCAAATCTATTTAATAAGAGAAGCGATTAATGAATAACAGCCTAATAAGTATCCAAAATTAAAAACCAACGGAAGTTGGTTTTTAAAAATTTAATTAAATAATTTCTACTTATTTTCAGAAATATTTATGCATTTTGATTGTTGAAGATTTTTATTTTTGCGGCTTATGTATTTAATTCTATATACTGCCTTTCAAAAAGCACATAGGGCAATTGGGATAACAAATCCTAAAGCGAAAATTAATATATCTAAAACAATAATTATTCCTTTATTATTTCCTTTATAAAAGAAAGGATTTTTAAAATCTAGAAATGTATAAATAATAACACCATGATTTTCCTTAATTTTATTAAATGTTGCAAAGTACAAAATAAATGCAAACATGAAGTATCCAAATAAAATTAGCATTGCTGTTAAAATTGTTTTAAAAGTTATTTTTATTTGTTTTTTAATTAGAAATAAACCAATAAAACCAAGGGTAGGATTAATTGCATGAGTTGTTAGGGATTTGATTGCATTAACTCAGTTTTCCCATGTTTCCCTTCGATATGAGATTAAGGTTCAATAAATTAAAAAAGTAACTGTAATTAATACAACAGAGATAAAAAACATTTGTTTTGCTTTTTCATTTTCTGGTTTTAGTGCCACTGAAATTAGGGTTGCAGCTAATAAAAAGTTTGATAAATAGGTAAAATAAAATAATGATGAAAAACGTTTAAAAACTAAATATAAAGTTGGTATTTCATTGTCAAAATTGTCCTTTTCTTTGTATGAAAGAATATTAAGGATCAAAAAACCTAGTGATGTTAATCCCACAAAAATGCCAAAAATTAAGTTAATAGTATTGTTTTTGCTAAGTTTATTTTTTGCTTCTAGCATATAATATACCTCCGTAATTAACTGTGTAAAATTATAATAAAATAAAATTTTCATATTACTTAAAAAAATAATTATTAACTTTAAAGTGCTATTAAAGTAATATTGCAAAATAAGTGTCTCTAAAAATGGCAAAAACAGGTAATTTAGTTTATTTAATTTATTTTCTAAATGTGAATATGAACAAAAATTAAAAAAAAAATTAATTTAATATAAAATATTAAAGATACTGTTTTACAAAATTAAGGAGATAATAATGCCAGGAAGAGATCAATTAACAGGTCAAAAACCATTGAGTGGAAACAAGAGATCACATGCTTTGAATACCTCAAAAAGAACATTTGACCTTAACTTGCAAAAAGTAACTGTTTTAACTGAAAATGGCACAAAGAAAACTGTTAGAGTAACAGCAAAAAATGCTAGAACTTTAAAAAAATACGGTTTAGTAGCTTAATTCATATGTATAATAAGTTCTTGGAATTCCCAAGAATTTTTTATTATAAATTATTATATTATAAGGAAATAAAATGAAAAAAATTAGCCTATTTGTTGTTGCTGAAAAAGGTGAGATAGATATTTTAAATAATATTTTCTTTTTAGAAGATAATTTATTTGAAAATGAGAATACAAGCTTACATTTGTGCTTATCAAATTATTCAAAAAAAGAATTTGCATTATTGTATTGCGGTGTTGGTAAGGTTAATTCCTCATTTAGCTTAACACAAAGCATTGCTAAGTTAAAAGAAAAAGATTATCAGGTTGAAAAGATTGTTAATATTGGGCCGGCGGGTTGCATTTTAGATGTTAATGTTGGTGATGCTTTTATCATTGAAAATTCATATTATTTTGATGTTGATCTTACTAAATTACCTAATTACAAGCTAGGCCAATTACCTAATAATCAATACAAGTTTATGACAAATTCCATTTTATCTAAGGAAGTTAATAGCATTTTAGGTCTAAAAAACACTGATTTATTGTCTGCTGATAGGTTTTTTTCTAAAAATGATATTGAAAAAATTAAGGATAATTTTGAAAATATTGGGATCTTAGATATGGAGGCTTGTGCTTTAATACATTGCGCTAATTTATTAGGAATAAGAATTGCTGTTATAAAGGTAGTGTCAGACTTCTTACATAAAAATGAAAATTTTTATATTACTAAAAAAAGTGTATGAAAAGAGAAAATATTTTTAATTTTTAAACAATTATTGGAGGAGTTATAAAATAAAATGAAATACGTAGACGTCCATACCCATCCTTTTAAGGAATATTATGATGAACCATATAGTGTTATTTTAGATTGAAAAAAGCAAGATATGGAAAAGCTTTTTATTGTAGGCACTTCGAAAAATGATTCAGTTGAAGTTATTAATTTATGCAAAAAAGATAAAGAATTTTTACACCCGATTATCGGGATTCATCCTACTGAAGCAGTTGGAAGTAGCGATGGCAATTTTATTGAGTCTATCATCAATGATGATGTTATTGCTATTGGTGAAATTGGACTTGATTATCATTATGATAATTCTCCAAGTAAAGAAATTCAGAAGGAAAGTTTTATTTCACAATTAAATGTAGCTAGAAAACATGGCATTTCTGCAATGCTTCATGTTCGTGAAGCCTTAGACGATGCTTTTGAAATAATTAAGAATTCTGAATTTAATGATATAAATATTATTTTTCATTCCTTTAGTGGGGATCTTGATTTTGTTAAGAAAACATTGCCTTATAAAAATATATATTATTCAATTTCTGGCGTAGTAACATTTAAAAATGCAAGAGCTTTACAAGAAGCTGTTATTAATATTCCTATTGATAGAATTTTGTGTGAAACAGATACACCATATTTAGCGCCAACACCGATGCGCGGTAAACCAAATATTAGTCCATATGTCAAATATACATACCAATTTATTGCCAATCTTAAGGGTATAGATGAGGAGTTACTTGTAAAGCAGGTAAGACTAAATGTTAGAAAGGTTTTTGGTGTATAGAAAATGCAAATAAGGGCTAAAAAAAGTTTTGGGCAAAATTTTTTAATTAATAAAAAAATTCAACAAAAAATCGTTGAATCAGCTGACGTGGAAAATGAAAACGTTATTGAAATTGGGCCTGGTTTGGGGGCGATTACAAACTTGTTGATTGATAAGGTAAAAAGTCTTGAAGCATATGAATTAGATAAAGATTTATATGATATATGAATTAACAAGGAAGTACCAAAAAATATTAAGTTTTTAAATAAAGATTTTTTAGATGCTGATTTGGTCTCAAAATTTAAAAAAGTCGTTGTCGGTAATATTCCTTATAATATTACATCTCCCATTATATTTAAATTAATTGATAATTATAAATATGTTAAACATGCTGTTATAATGGTGCAAAAAGAAGTGGGGGATAGATTAATTGCAAAGCCTAATTCAAAAACCTATTCTAAATTAAGTGTTGCGCTTCAAAGTATTGCTAATGTTTCAAAGGTTATTGTTGCAAAACCTTCTGATTTTAATCCCAGCCCAAAGGTTGATTCGATGGTTGTAAGAATTGATTTTGCTGATAATATAGATTTTGAATTATCGCCCTTTTTAGATTTTTTAAAATTATGTTTTCAATTCAAGAGAAAAACATTAATTAATAATTTGATATTAAAATATAATAAAAGCACTGTTTTATTAATATTAAAGAGATTGAATATTCATCCAATGTCTAGACCTGAAAATATTGGTGTAAATGACTATAAAAAGCTCTTTTTTGAGTTTTTAAATTGTTTTTAATCAAAGTTATTAATAAAAAAAATATATGCTTTATAATTAAATTATATTTCATAAAAAAAATATATTAGCATGCAACCCACAAGCATGCTTTTATTTTTTATTTCAACACATTTTGATCACTTTATTTAATATAAAGAAGTACCTATTAAACATATAAATTATGTTTTGATATATATGTAACAATAATTTTCATTGCTTTATTTTATATTTAAAACATTAAGAAACTGGGTTTGAACCCAGTTTAGTGTTTTAAAATCTTAACGATAAGCAACTTAGTCCGCCATCTAATTTTTTATATTCAGATGTATCACAAGTAATAACCCTGTAAATTCCTAAATCTTGAATTGCTTTTAGAGTATGTGGATATCCTTCTGGTACAATCACTGTCTCATTAACTCAAATGCAATTAGCAGCATATGCTTCGCTTTTATCAACAATAATTTGATTAAATTCTTTAAATGTTGGGTAGTGTATAAATTCCCCAGAAATTAACAGATTATTATGTTCTAGATAATTAACGCCAGTCTTTAGATGTAGCATTTCTGTCATAGGAACTGGAATGCATTTTTTTCCTACACTAGCTAAAATATTATGAAATTGTCGAATACCTTCGCGGTTTGTTCTATCAGACATACCAACGTAATAAGTATCTTTAACCATCATAACATCACCACCATCAAGCGTTCCAGGGGCTTCGATTTTAAAAATGTGGTCTTTGTCAAAGAATTTTTCTAGATATGTCAGCATTTCATATTTTTCGCCATTACGTGATGCTGCACCAGGATTAGATAATATTGCAATTTCTCCTGTAACAATTACAGCTGTGTCTTCAACAAAACATGAGTCAGGAAAATCTTCATTTTTTGGACAAATGGTAACATTTACGCCGCAGCTTTTTAAAGCATCAATATATTTTTCGTGTTGAATTAGAGCTAGACTATAAATTGGCTTCCCTAATTCAGGAGCCGATGTTATTCCCATTGTCATTGAAGAAGCTGGTGTCTTAACTATAACATTTTTAAATTTATCTTTCATTTGATCTTTCATTTTTAAGTACTCCTAAAATTAAGTAGTTGTGAATTAATTGTATTTTATTCACAATTTAATTTTATCTAATGAAATAAATAAAAAAACGCATTCGCGTTTTTTTGGTCATTTTATTGAAATGGCGCGCCCGGCAGGAGTCGAACCCGCAACCTCTTGGGCCGTAACCAAACACTCTATCCAATTGAGCTACGGGCGCATTAAATGGAGCCACCAACCGGATTCGAACCGGTAATCAAGGTGTTGCAGACCTATGCCTTGGCCATTTGGCTATGGTGGCAACACTATATATTGCTTTATAATTATAAACTTTTTATTATTTTTTTTAACAATATTTGTAAATTCATTAATTAGCATGAAAAATGACCCACCAATATTTTGAACTTGTTTAATTATACATTTTGCATAATTTCTAATAAAAAAATAGTTCTACTAGGAATAGAATAATTTATAAAATTGCAATTTTATTTATATCTCTTCTTATTTTTTCTAAATCTTCATTAATTGATCGCATTAAATCTATTTCTCTTTGTGAAATAAGGCCAGTTTTAACAAAAGATTCTAAAATTTCTGTTTTTTTAGATAACATTTGATTGTAGTAATATCCGGCTTCTTGATGTTTCACAATTTTTTTAACCACCGATATTTCAAGAGGAAGCTTTTTACTATTGCTATTTTCTCATACATTTGAATGTCATTTTCATTTAATTCAAAAGCTTTATATCTTTTATTGTTTATGTGAAAATAGTATTGTTGATCTGCACCGATCATAAAAGTTGCATCATTTTTTGATGTGACTTTTATTTTTTGATTTTTTTCATTTTTAGGAATATATTTTTTATTTTTAAATGTTACAATTCCATTAAAAATTTGTTTTTTAATTGGCAAATCAAAATAAGCTTCAAGAGTTGCACTGTTTGGTTTTCTAAATTCATTTTTTTCAGAATCGGTAATTGATTTTCTTGTTTTTATATCATTAAGCATTGCAATAATTTCGTGTCTATATTTATTAGCGTCTTGGTTTGTTTTAATATTTCTATCTTTTAAAAATATCGGAATTCTATTATGTGTAATTCTCTAAAAACTTTCTATATGTGGCTCTTCATTAGGTACTGATGTTGTTATAAATTCAGTAGCTAATTTTGTGACTGTATTATATAAAATAGCGCTAGATTCAGAGCTATTATGAAAATTCATTCTATTATCGCTAATTATTACTTTCGGTATCTCGTATTTACTGATTTTCTTTTTGAGATTATGGTTGGTTTTTCAATCTTTTCTTTAGGCAAAATATTTGGTTTATAAGGTATATATTTTTTGACAAAAGTTTTTTCTTTTTATTGTATTTTTATGAGCAAAAGCACTTAGAAATCCGCTTTGTGTAAGTTTTCTTGTTAATTGGCTATATGATATTTTTGCATTAGCTATTCTCTCATAAAAACAAACACTAAGACATATATGAATTACAAGAACTATTTTTGTTCCAACAATTATTTTTTGCTTTCATATTTTTTCATAATTGATAATTAAATCATTACTGTAAATCTTTTTTCTATCGCCTCATTGATTGCCATGTGCTAAGTTAACTTCTTTTTTGCATAATTTAGCATTTCTTAATTTTTGTTTTAATCTTTTTATGGTTGATATTGAACATTTTGCCTTTAAGGATAATCGCTTATTTGTTAAATTGGAATATGTAGTTATAACATCTAATTTTTGCTTTCTATTTAATTGAAAATAGTTTAATTCTATTTCATGCATAATAAGACCACCTATAACATTTTACTATATATGTTAGGCGGCTCGTTTTTGTTGCGATTTAACGGTTTAAAAATTTTAAGAAATGAAGCTATATCTGTTTTTAATGGAGTAAATTTAAATAAAGCAAAAGGTATTTTGTTTTACATTCCGACTTTATGAGAGATTTATTTAGAAGAATTTTTAAAATCTGATGAATATACTCTTTTTTCTCAATATAAAATTAAAATTATAGATTACAGTGGAGATAGAATATTCAAACAGACAACATTGCCTGATTATGTTTTTTAGCAATGATAATAAGCAAAAACCTTTCATGATTTTAGATGCAAAATTCAAAGAGGCATGAAGTAATATTATTTTAAAAATGGTTCTTTTAGTGATGTATTGAATGATTATGATAAATGTATAAGGGATATGGTGTCAATCAATTGCCATGCTAGCGGCGTTATTTTTTCCAAGTAATCATAAATTATCATTAAGCCCCGAAGCTTTTGTTGAACATTTTATTAGTAAATTCAATAATGTTGATAAATTTTATACATTTCCGGTTTTTATTCCTTTTCCATCTAATGATTATAATTTGTGATTAAAAGACTTTAAAAATAACTTTAATAAGACATCATTGTTTGTTAAGTCATATATTATCAAAGAAAAAATATATATTCAAGATACAGAAATAATTTCAAAGCAAGCAGAAGAATTAAGAACATAAGTTATATAAAATAAAATTAAACTTTTAACATGTATATAGTTAATTTAATTTAATAATGTTTTTAATTTGTATTATTGATATCTTTGTTCTTGATTATCAAAATAAAAAAAATAGTAATAGGAGTTTTTAATTAGTATTTTTATGATTGTATTTATCCTTAATTGTTATTCAAAACTATAATAAAATATTTTAAATATTAAGTTAAGCTTATTTTTTATTTTTAACAAATAATTTCATTTTTATGGTTGATATTAAAACTTAGAAATTTAGATTATAATTAGTATTTTTTTATATGAATACTAGTTTTTATTTATAATTAAAATACTATGAATTTTAGAATTCTCTCTCTCTCTCTCTCTTATAATCTATTTAAGAAAAAAGGAAGTCAATGAATAATATTGCCACAAATATAGTGGCTTTTTTCCTATCGAATAGAAATGTTGTTTTCAATAATCTATTTATTTAATGATAAAGATTTTAAACAATTAAAAAGCATTAAAGAATTCTAATAATTTAACTATATAAAGGGGCGTTATGAAACTTATATTAAACATTTTAAATAAATGTGATATATCTCATGCAGAATTAATTAATGCTAACGGCGTATTGAGAAAACAAGATTTTCAATTAACTTTTGGTAAAAGAGAAGTTCGCGGCAAAAAAATAACAATTTTAAACCAATTAGAAAAAGAATTAGAAAGTAAGAAATTAAATACAAAAGAAAAATTAGATTATAAAAAACTATTTAAATTTCTTAATGAAGGCGAAAATTTAAATTTTTATACGTGTGGTCTTTCTAGGGTATATTTAAAAGAAGATAATGACGTATATGACGAACTTATTAGAATCTCGAAAGACGAAAAGCTAACTCACAAAGAGTATGAAAATTTTTTAGTTGCAGTCCAAACTAAAGATTTGTCAAATTTAAAAATTAAAGGTATAGAAGTTGATGGCAACGCTATTAATCTATTTTTCAAGTTAACAATAACTAGAGAAATGAATAATATTGAGAACTCAATTATAAATTTCGAGTTACAAAGAATAAATATTTCCAATTATAATTTAGCAATTAGCAAAATTAATAGCAAACTTAATAAAATTGATGGAATTCAATTTGTATGTGATAGTGATAACAAATGTAACTCGCCAACTTGTAATAATTCAAAATCAATATCAATACAAATAATAAAAAGCGTTTTGCAAAATACTAAATCGATTTTTAAGAAAAATGAAGATTCTTTAAAATTGAATGATATTGAGAGATATTTTAGATTATTTTCAGAATTTTATAACAATATGAAAAATTCTGACGCTGCATTTTTCTTGAATTTGTCAGATAAGGATATTATTTTAGAGAAAAAACAAAACGAAAAAGACAATATTATTAATTTTGATAATAATTATTTATATTTATTTCAAAAAGATAATTTTAATGTTTTGGGACATAAAAAAGACTGAAATCTTTCAGATATTCATTCAAGGGGAAGTTTGTTTGATTCGCTTAAAATAACATTTAAGTTTTACGAAGAAAAAACAGAAGATAAAAATGAGCTGAAAAATAGACAAAAAAGAGATTTAAAAAGCTACAACTTCGATAAAAATGTGGAAAAAATTGATGAAAATATTAATGCTATAAATAAAGAAATTCAAGAAATTAGTATCAACGTAGATAACTTTAACAAAGATATTAAAACATATAATGGCAGAATAAGAGATATTCAAAATTTAATCGATGAATATAAAATCTCAATTAGAAAAAAAGCACCTATATTATCTGATGATTTAATAAAAAAACAAAGTCTTAAAACTATTGAAAAAGAAAAAGAAGAAATTAAAAGTAAAATCAAAGAAAAAGAAAAAATAATTTATGAATATATAAATGAAAAAAATAAATTAATAGATAAACAAAATGAATTAAATAAGAAAATTAATTCCAAGAATGAAGAAATAAGCAAACAAAAATTACTTAAAAAAGAATATCAAAATTTGATAAACAAAATTGATAATGAAAACTATCTTGTTAAAAGAGTAAAATCGATAAAAATAGACCCTAAAACCAAAGATGATGTATCAATTGAAATAGAACCCTATTTTAAAAATAATAATTGAAAAAGATATCAATTATCAACTATTAATATTGGCGAAAAGACAATAATAACCAGATCACATAATTCTATTAAAAATTTATTTAAAGGTTATATAAAAGAACCTTCATTTTTAGCATCATTAATTGAGCCATTAACGGTGAAAATAGATGAAAATAGCAAAGCCGTTGATGATATTAATAATTTTATCTCTAAATATAATTTGAACGAAAAACAAGCTTTGGCCTTTAAAAAAGCAATTTTTTCTGATGCATTATTCTTATTGCAAGGTCCTCCAGGAACTGGAAAAACTCAAGTGATATCAGCTTTAATTGATTACTATCAATATAAAAATCAGAATATTATGCTAACCTCTTCAACACATGAGGCTATTGATAATGTTTTTGATAGATTTGCTAAATTAAGTCCAATAAATCCTAATGTTTTTGCAATAAAAGTGTCAAGTGGAAATAGGGCAAATAATATAAATCCTTATTCAAAAGAAAATTTATCTAATCGTTATATAAAAGCATTAATATCCGAAGAGAATTTATTGAATCAAGCTAACTCAACTAATAATAAAGTACTTGAATTATGCAATGATATTGATAAAGATGTTAAAGAAAATAATATGAGAATCTGAAATCTATTTATTAGAAAAATAATAGTAGATGGAAAGAAAATCGAAGAATTTGAAGAGTCATTAGAAGATCATTTCTTCATGTCAGAAGATGGCGGTGTTTCTGATAAAAAAAACTCTAGGAAAATTATTGATATTTTAGAAAAATATGACTATTTAAAAATTGGAAAAGAACTAAAAAAATTAGGAATAGATTCGCTGGAAAAAATATCTAACTATATAAAAGAAGTGGAGAATAAAAATACTAATAATTTTTGTAATTCTGAAGTTTTATCTAAAATAAAAAGCAAGTTAAACATTGCGATTGAACTTAATGACTTAAAAGACCAATATGAAGGTTTCTATTGAAATGAAAAATTAGTGGATGTTTTATTTGATAATGAATTAGTTAATTTATTTGGTTTGACAACTACATCAAGTAGTGAAATTGAACATAATGGCAATTTTGTTGACTTGACAACAGATTATAAAATTGATTTGACAATCATGGATGAAACTTCGAAATCAAATTTATTTGAAATAATAAATAGATGTTTACAATCAGGTAAATCAATTTTATGCGGTGATGCTTATCAATTACCTCCTACTGTTGATTTTTCAGAAGAATTATACAATTGAGTGATAGAAAAAGAACTTGGCCCAGATAATGTTGATAAAAAAATGCAAAATGATATTGTTAATAAAATTAATGATGCATTGGCATATCCTTATTTTAATGAAAAAATAAAAGAATTAACGAATATGCCGAATGGCAATTCATTGTCTTATGAATTTTTAGATATGCAACATAGATTCCCGGCTGAAATTTGTCATTTTATAAATGTTTTATATAAACAAAAAAATCAGGAACTTAAAACATTTAACAAAAATGCCGATTTTAAAAAATATAGCAATATAACTAGCAAGCTAAATTTGATAGATACTTACATTCTTCCAATAAAATACATTAATGATATAAAACAATTTGATAATAAATTTAACCTTGTTAATAATTTTGATCACAATATGCTAATTGAAGATGGCTTTATACCAATTTCATTTATTAAAAAATTTAATCAAAGTACACTAGACACTAGAATGAATCAATATAATGCGATTGTAACATTTAAAATAATTCAAAAATTAATTAATGATTTAGAAAATAATGGAATAAATATTAAAAATGAAAAATCAAAAATCGGAGTTATTGCTTTGACTAGAAATCAGGCAATTGTTATTAGAGGAATTATTCAATCTAAATATCCAGATTTATATACTAAATATATTGCAACGAGATCAATAGTAATTGATACGATTGATAACTTTCAAGGTAGAGAATGCGAATTTATTATTGTTGACTTAGTGAGATCGGAAAATAAAGGAACAGAGGAAACTCCTAATAAACGTAATACCAACTTTTTAAACGATGAAGCTAGACTGAACGTTGCTTTTAGTCGAACAAAAAATATTTTAATTGTTGTCGGTGATTTTTCATATTATAAAAATTCTAGCCAAGGCTTAACTGTATTGAAAAAATATATAAATCATTATTTGCAAAACAAAGATTCTTTTGTAACCCCAGAAGAATTTATAGGAGAGGAATATAATGAATGATAAGATAAAAATTAAACTTAATTTTCCGGTTATTCAAAAACGGGTTGAATTTACGTATCGTGAAATAGAAAAAATGGAAAATTATTATAAATTGATATTGATTCCGCTTATTGAATTTAAAAAATTAAATAAGTATATTACTGTAAATGACATATTTAAGGAGTTTTATAACATTAATAGTGATGTGTTAATTCGTAAATTTTGACTATTGATTTTAAGGGATATGCATAACAAAAATATAATAACTATAAATTTTAATTCTTCTGAAAGTAACATTGAGGATTTTGATTTATTAGAAATGGATATTAAAAACATTGACATAAATAAAAAAATTGAAAAATATGTTGAAATGAATAAGTTTTACAGTTTAACTGACCGAGTGATGAAAAAAAACTTCACTTTCTATATTAAGAGTAAGTTTTTATCGGAGAATTATGATAAATACTTTAACACTAAAAATATAGATAAGGCTTGAAATGGCTGCTCTTTTGAAGGCTTTGATAAAAATGAATCGAAAGAAATTGAACAAAAAGTTTCTGAACTTGAATATGATTTTGAAAAAGATGACTCAAAATTAATATTGAAAAAAAGTGTTGAAAATAGTAATGATATTAAGGTAGCATTTTTTGAATCTGATTATCCCTTTTATATTGACAATTCATCAACTATTATTTCTATTAATATAAGACCAATGAATATTGCTCAAAATTACTTTATGGAAGATTTTATAAAGAGTGATTTAATTGATGAACTGAATAATCGTAAATTGTTACATGAGTCTATATTCCCAAATAATACTTTTTTGAGTAATTTTCAAATTAAAGATAGCTCTGAAAAATTAGATATAAAAGAATTCGATATTAATAAATGAATGGTAAAAAAATCTTTCAATCAAAATAATATTGTTGAAGGAAAAAATAATGAAAAGTTTTTGATATTAGATAAAAAAATATTTGACATAAACAAAATAATAGTTGATGTAAAAATTGATGATAATGAAGTTGAAGAAAGTGCAGTAGACTTTTTTATTCCAACTGAAATACCCGAATCAAAATACCTTAAGTTACTTGAAGATATTTATGATAAAAAAATATCACCCACTGATATTATGGCTTCTGCTTTAGAAAAATATCTAGACGAATTTTTAAAAGACGTTAAAGAAAAATCTAACTCTAATTTTGAATTAATTTTAAAGATTTGAACATTTTTAAGTAATTTTAAAACTAAAGATTGATTCAAAGAAATTACTCAACTATTTTCTAATAATGTGTTTTTAGATGTTTTAAATACTATTAAAACTAGCGATGATTTAGATAAATTCATGAGCATTTTAAATAATGGCGAACTTATTTTTAAAAACATTATTAGTAAATACAATATTAATTCAGACAATCTGGATATTTTTAACTTTGTATCTTCATGAAATAACAATATGCTTAGAGAAATTTTTAAAAAACATGTAAATAACCATCATATGTTTGATTTATATAAAGACAATAAATTTAAAGAAACACTATTTTATAACGATTTAAAAAATCATATTTCTGGCGATTTTGAAGATTTAAATAAACAAATTGATTCGGACATTGAGGCTTCAGTTAAATTAAATTATTTAGAAAATTTCAAGAAAAAAGAAGTATATAAAGGTTTATTGGCTATTGACTGTTTAGATTACATTAATGAATATATTTTTAAAAAAGAGGAAGAAATAAAAAACTCTTTAGAATATATTAGAAATAACTTAATTTCTAAAGCTGTATCAATCAGACAAAGACTTGAAAAATTTAAAAAAAATAGTAAAACAACATTTACAAAGTCATTAGAAAAAATAGATCTAAAACTCGCTGAATATTACAAATATTTATCTAATAACTATGCCCATTCTTTTAGAAAAGACACAACTACGGCTGAGTATATTTTTAAAATTAGTAATGAAGAAGTAATAGCCGAAAATAATAAGTTAGATGAAATTAGTGAATATATAAAACAATTCGAGGTTAATAAATAATGAGCCATATAGCAACCGTAACATTGAATTTAAGTCAATTAGAAAAACGAGAATTAGAAAATATTTGTGATAAAAATACTGAACTACTAAATAATATGCTTTTATCTAATGAATATCAAAACAATGGTTTAATAAAAGAAGCTATTAAACAAATTAAGAATGTAAAATCAAATATTAACCAAAAAGTTGAAGTGGATTTAAATTCATACAAAGGATTAAGTTTATACGAATTAGAATATGACAAAATCAATAAATTATTATTGAATATAATTGATACAGTTGATTACAGAAAAATTGATAACTCAATTTCGATAAAAAATTTTAACCATTATGTATATGAATTTGGAAAATTAGCTTATGAAGCAAGAGATTTGATTATAAATAGTGATTTAGAGTTAACTGAAGATAATCTTAATTTAAAAATTAATGAACTAATGAATGCTAAAGCTTCTATTGAAGAATTAAGAAGCTTCAAGAATAATATTTATGCAAAAATAAGCAAAATTAAAAATAACGAATTAAAACAATATTTTGAAGATAAGATAAAAATAATTACAACTAAAAAAGATATTGATGATTTTAAAATTTGATTTAAAGAAAAAAATAATTCGATATTGAAAGCCGCTAAAATAGCAAAACCATTTATTGAGTTTTTAATGACTGAAGAAAAGTATAAATTAGCCGGAAAGCAAATAAAAGTTGTTAATGAAAAGCTTGGCGTAATTTATCTTTTAGAAAATGATTTAGAAGAGCAAGTGATATTTAATGTTTCGCCAGATGGAACAGTTGAATATCAAATTGGCGATTATAAAAGGCATGTATGTTCTAAAACGGCTAATCAGATGCTTGAATATATAACTAAAAATTCGAATATGAATATTGTTAAATATACCATGAATAGAACTTTTGTTGCAACTAAACCTAAATATAGCGCAAAGGAAAAAATAAAAAGATGAGGTAATTAATTATGAATTTAAAAGAAGCAATTACAACGCAATTAAAATTTAAGTTACTAAACAAAAATATAGTAATTTTGAAGGGGAATACTTCTGAGTTTTTATCGCCAAAAGTATTGAATTTACCAATTAAAAAACCCTCTTTAGATAGCATAAATAAGAATCTATTAAAAAGTGAATATTTAGAATTGCTTACTGAATTTTCTAATTTAGATTTTTTAACCTTTAATCAATATTTATTACACTATTTATACCAAGATAAAAATCTTTGTATTGATAATATATATCTTTACAATTCTAATTGAGAAATGAAAAGTGAAATAGTTCATGGTAACATAAAAATTTTTAAAAATAAAGATAATAAAAACGATCTTTGAGAAACTTTTGATGGTATTGAAAAATCAGAAATATTTGATTTTGTAAATATTGATAGTAATGATAATGGTAAAAATGAAGATATTAATTCAAAATTAAAAAACTTAATAATTGAAAAAATTAATAATGATGGTATTGCATCACAAAATTTATTTATCTTAGATTTAGCTGAATCTATTTATAGTGATAAAAACACTCAATTAGATATTGCTAAATTAAATTCATTGATTGATATGTTTACTAATGAAATTAACCAGATAACGCATAAGATTAAACCTTCAAATTTTAAATTAATAATTTTGATAAAAAACGATCAGATATTTAATTCGATACTTTTTAACAATAATCAAGAAATAACTTCTCTAACAATTCCTAATCCTTCATTAGATGAAAGAAAATCTTTTTTTAACATAAGAGGATCTTTATTTAAAAAACTTGATAATAAATTAATAACTAAAAAAGAAATTAGTGACGCAAGTGCAATAACTAATGGACTAACTTTTAGAGAATTATTTCAACTTGAAGTATTTTCTAACAAACTTGATAGTATAAAAGATTTTAAAGAACTATATAGACTGTGTTTTTTTGAAAAGAAAGAATCGGAATGAGAAAAAATTAATGCTGAAAATTTGAACAAATTCTTAGAAGATTTTGACAATAAAGTCAAAGGCCAATCTCATGTTGGCATTAAAATAAAAGACACACTAATTAGAAGTCGGGTAGGATTACAAGGCATTTTGCAAACCTCTGACATTCAGAAAAATTCAAAACCAAAAGGAATTTTATTTTTTGCAGGGCCTACAGGTGTTGGCAAAACCGAATCAGCAAAAGCCTTATCTGAATTTATTTTTAATGACCCAAATCAAATAATTAGATTTGATATGTCAGAATATAACCATGAAGAATCTGATCAAAAACTTTTAGGAGCTGCTCCAGGTTATATAGGTTATGAAGCGGGAGGGACGCTTACTAATGCTGTTTTACAAAAACCGTTTTCTATTTTATTATTTGATGAAATAGAAAAAGCTAATTCAAAAATTTTTGATAAATTCTTACAGATTTTAGAAGATGGCAGATTGACTTCTTCTAAAGGAGAACTAGTTGATTTTTCGGAAACATTTATTATTTTTACTTCAAATATAGGTGCGTCTACAATGCCTAAAGATGAGGACGGTAAAAAAATTCAAGAGCATTTTATTTCAGAAGTTAAAAAATATTTTAGAGATGAGCTAAAAAGACCGGAGATTTTGAATAGAATTGGTATACCAAACATAATTCCTTTTAATAAAATTAGCTCATTAGAAATTAAACTTGACATTATAAAATCTAAAATCAAGAAAATAAAAGAATTTTTATTAAAAGAAAAAAACATAAAATTAATATTCGATGATTCGATTGAAGAATATTATTCATTAGTAGCTAACAATATTGATGATTCGATGGGGGCTCGTTCACTTATTTTATTTTTAGAAACCGATTTAGTAAAAGCAATATCAAATATTATTTTTAAAAATAGAGAACTAATTGAGAAGAAATTATCAAAGTCTGAAGACGAAGACGGTTTAGTGAATCTAAAACTAAAATATGTATCTTCAAATAATAGTCACGGTTTTAAAGAAAAAATACTCTAAAATAAGTCAATTAAAGCAAAATATTTAGGCATTGTACCTAAATATTTTTGTTATTTATTAAATTTACAATAATTAATTTAAAAAGTAATTGATTTATATATTTTAATTTGCGACAATAACATTCAAAACTGAAAAATAGCAATTAATATTTTTGATAATTATGTTACTATTCGACTTTATTTAAAAAACACTCATAATAAAAAAATAATATTAAAAGTAATACACTAAATACTAACATTGTTAATAGCATCGACGTGAATATAATAGTGATGATGTATATTGACATAATATTTTATTTTGTAATCAGAGCGGGAGGCTACAATAATAGCAAAAATCAATGAAGTGACACTTAATATAATTGCATAAGTTAGTATTGCTATTGTAATACAATTTCAATATAACAATATAGGATGAAAAATAAACATAAATATGAAAAAAATTTTTTATCAATGTAAACAGAATATAACCGTAAAAGTATATAAGTTAGCAATGAAAATATTCAAAAAGTAAATGACATTCAAAAATACATCTTTTTCCTTGCTAATACTTTTCGCTCATTTTATTGTTTATAAATATAAGTTTATAAATTTAATTATAGCTCAATATAATTTTGCTTTTTAAGCATTATATTAAAATGATTTTTTGTGAATTCTCAATTATTTTGCAACATTCTATAGTTTAAAATAATTATAGGAGGTAATGTGAAATATAAAAAAATAGAAATCCAGAATTTAACAGATTTTGAGAAAAAAAGAAAAGGTATTTATATCGATATGACTAATGAAAAAATAAAAATAAACCAAATCGCTATAGAACACGAAGTTAGCCGTTTTACAGTTTCTAAAAAATTAAAGATCTATAAATTTTTGACGGGACATTTAATGTCTCAAACAAAAATAAAGGAAATAAAAATAGACAAAAGTTTAGTGATGATTTTTGTAGATTCTAAAATTGAAAAAATCAGAGATTTTAGTTCCTTTGTTTTTGATCAACCTACAGATAGAACTAGAAATGTTACTATGGCAGTTTATTATAGAACAAAAGGGTCAATAATGTCTTTTAAAACTCTTACAGACCCACTTTTAAAAAGGGGTATGCAACAGAGCACTTACACAAAGCAACTAGAAAAGAAGCTAAAAGAAACGCAAAAAATATTTTAAATAGTACAATTCCAGAAACAATATTTTATTATGCAATAAATAGTAGTGTTGAAAGGCCTTTTAAAACTGCTCAATTAAGTTATCCCATATGCTTTAAAATAAAGAATATAAAACATTGAACAGAAATTAGTAAAATTTAAGACCATTTAATAGATTACTTTAATTCTATATCTCCAAAATTAAAAAGAAATAGCAATAAAAACTGTTTTAGAAAAATAACTGAAGGCGATCCTGGTTGGTATGTTGATTATTATTTTAAAAACAAAACTCATTCAGGCGCAGTGAAGCACCCAAACGAATATTATGGCCCAGTTGATATAACGGCAATAGAGTTAATTTTTCAAAGAAAATAAAAGTTTTATTTCGTATGAACTCAAGTGGTGAATATTTTTTTAAAAACTCCAGAAAACCGTTACAAAGCAAGCAATGATTTATCTAACTTTAACTCACAAAGGATTTTAATTAGGTAAAAATCTTGACGTTTGAGACGTTTTGGCTTATAAATTGAGTTTGATAGTCGTAACGCATAAGTCAGTAGTTTCGACATTTACGGATAAGTTTAATTACTTGATTAGAAATTTAGAAAAATTTAAATTAAATACATCAGGTTTAAAGGAAGAAATGAGCCACCTAAAATCAATGTTTAAAAGCACAATTAAACAAGTGGATAATGACCTATCTGAATACTTTTTAAGTAGATTTTTAATTTTATTTTATTGTCTGCAAAAGCGGGTTTGAAAAAAATGGTTTGCCAACCAATCAAAATATGAATAAAGCTTAAAAAATAAATTTGATATCATAAATTTAATAAACATTTTTAAACTATAAAAATGTTGCAATTTGATTAAGAATTAACAGCAATTTATAGAACTTAAAATTATGGTACTTTATGGTTTTAAATTATTCATAATTTATTAAATCTTTAAAAAAAATTACACCAGTTAAACCAATGTAATTTTTTGACCATACTATCAAACATTATTGTTTTGTCTTTTTAATTCATCATCTACTATTTTTTCGATAACTTTTAATTCTTGCTTCATTTTTGTTTCATTAAATATATTAGACCCATAAGATTTTCCTGCATCGGCTTCTAGTTTTTTTCTTAAAGATTCATCTTTTATTAATCTAATTTTTTCTTGTAACACTTTTAATTTTTCTTTCGCTAATTTGGTGCGATTTTTGGCTGATAAATATATCGCAAAAACAAAAATACCAAAGAAAGCTATAAGCAATAGAAATAATATTGATAAAAAAGGTGTGGTGAATACAAATATTTTTGAGAGAATATATTTGTTTTTTATCTTCATCGAATCAATTTTCTTTAATTCTAATGTTAATAAAATAGCCAAGATAAATGATCCAATATTAAACAAAATTGCAAATAGTAATATTGTTATTCCTGCTCCGTCTGGATATACTTTTGGTATCAATATTGATAAAAAAGAAAAATCTACATCTTTTACCACATAATAATATCCAGTCGAAACCAAGTACAATATATATGCTAATATGGCAAAGGGTAATGATAAACCAAAATAAAGTTTTATTTTATTATTCATATTTCTCCTATTAATTATGTTTATTTTTCAATGTATTTTTCTATATTTTTTAATGTTCTTTTATAAATATCATCATTCATATTAATCCTTTGTTATTTCTTTAAATCTTTTAACTAATTCGTCATTTCTTTTTTTGATATCATTTATTGTTCAATAATCATTTTCAAGTTGTGAGATTTGTATTGCAGATCTAAATTTTGTCGCCTTTTTATATATCTCTTTTTTAGACTTAAATCAATCATCAGAAGCTCTAATATTACGCCTTTTGTCTAAAGGAATTATGTTTCCAATTTGTTCATATAATTCTTTATTTTCTTTATCGAATTGTGCATGAGATTTGGGTAAAATATGTTCTATTTCTCATTTGGCTGGCAATATATCCATCTCTTCTTGATCGTTTTGTGAATATTCAAACATTTTTATAATCATGCTTATGATTTTTACATTTGGACTTTTGATTTTTTCCATCACATCATCTGAATCTTTTTTTTCTAATTTAGAAAAATCAAACTCATGGCCTTTTATTATGCTTTTATTTAGTAACAAAATGCCGTGTTTAATATCGTTTATTGAAGGAATTACTAAATATCTTGTGACAATTCTATTTCTTAATTTTATTAATAACTCAAGATATTCACTTGTATCATCATTATCAATTTTGTCTTTATTTTTTAAATAATATATTAAAGCTGGGTATTTACCAAAATCATTAGAGAAAGAAAAAATAATATCTAGTTGTTGTTTAATCTTCGAGTTTAAGTCTTTTTCTTCATTTAAGTTATTCACCATTTTTAGAAATGAAATAATATTTTTAATAGTTTCTATCATTTTGTTAAAAATATCATCAATGTTATTTTGTTCTAGATATTTTAATATGTATTTTCTTATTCCTGGTGTGGTACTGTCGATATCTTCTTCTTCTGCCCTTAAATAGAACATATAGTATGAAAAAATATCATTTAATGTCTTATTCATTGAAACACAATCATATTCTAATTCTTTTCATTGTTCTATGAATTTATCTTTTTCATTTTTATCTTTTAATAGGTTATATATCTTAGCTTTAAAAATATCGGCATCAGAAAGAGGAACCCCTCTATTATTAAGAGTTTCAAAAACCGTCATAGCAGATTGTTGAGATTGCGAAGATACAGTTAAGATAAGGGTTTTTTCTAATATGGTATTAAAAAAGTTAAATATCCCCTCAATTTCATTTTTTGCTTTTTCTTCAATCAACTCTATTAATTTTGCATAGTTTTTCGAATAATTACTTTTGCTTTTTTTGTTATATTCACCACTTTTGATGATATTCTCAAAATCTTCTAAATTACTTTGCATTACTGAAACATTTTGAATGGACATTGAATTTCTATCAATTATTTTTTTATAATCATTTGAAATATGTCAAATACATTCTTCAATTTCTTTTGCTAAATTTTTAGTATTTTCACTATTAGTGTTCTCACATTTTTTAAGAATTGCTCTTAAAAGTAGAAAAATGGTTGTTATACGTTGTTGTCCGTCGATAATTTCTCATTTTCCATCCTCGTTTTCAAAGAAAACAATTGAACCTAAAAAATACTGTTCTTTTGAATTTGGCTCTTTAAGTATAATTTTGTAAAATTCTCATAAATCACTGAATAATTTTTCGGTTTGTTCTTCTCCTCATGAATATGGTCTTTGATATTCAGGTATTAAAAAATTATGTTCTTTAGAAGCATTTTGAAATAAATTTCTAATTGTTATACTATCTATATTTATTTTGTTTTGTGTCATATATTTGCCTTCTCCATGAAAATACGCAAAAATACACCTAATAGTTAGGTGTTAATTTATTGTTAAATTATTTATTAAGAGTCTGCTCTCTCTCTCTCTCTCTCTCAATCTTATTAAAAGAGGATTAGGGAAAGAAAATGCATTTAAAGTTTTCTTTGCATTATTCATGGTAATATAATTATAATAAATTTCTTTAGATATTGACATATCGAAAACGCGTTTTGATCATGTAAATTCTCAATTATTTTGCAACATTCTATAGTTTAAAATCACTATAGGAGGTAACGAGAAATATAAAAAAATAGAAATCCAGAATTTAACAGATTTTGAGAAAAAAAGAAAAAGTATTTATATCGATATAACTAATGAAAAAATAAAAATAAACCAAATCGCCATAAAACACGAAGTTAGCCGTTTTACAGTTTCTAAAATTAAAAAATTTATAAATTTTAGTGGGACATTTAATGTCTCACACAAAAATAAAGGAAATAAATATAGACAAAAGTTTAGTGCTGATCTAGTAGATTCTGAAATTGAAAAAATCAGAGATTTTAGTTCTTTTGTTTTTGAACAACCTACAGATAGAACTAGAAATGTTACTATAACAATTTATTATAGAACAAAGGGTTCAATAATGTCTTTTAAAACGCTTTACAGACGCACCTTAAAAAGGGGTTATGAAACAGAGCACTTGCACAAAGCAACTAGAAAGGAAGCTAAAAGAAACGTTAAAAAATATTTTAAATAGTACGATTCCAGGAAGAATATTTTATTATGCAATAAATAGTAGTGTTGAAAGGCCTTTTAAAACTGCTCAATTAAGTTATCCCATATGCTTTAAAATAAAGAATATAAAACATTGAACAGAAATTAGTAAAATTGAAGACCAATTAATAGATTACTTTAATTCTATATCCCCAAAATTAAAAAGAAATAGCAATAAAAACTGTTTTAGAAAAATAACTGAAGGCGATCCTGGTTGGTATGTTGATTATCATTTTAAAAACAAAACTCATTTTGGTGCAGTTAAGTATCTAAACGAATATTATGCTCCAGTTGATACTAACGGCAATAGAGTTAATTTTTCAAAGAAAATAAAAGTTTTATTTTGTATGAACTCAAGTTGTGAATATTGTTTTAAAACTCCGGAAAATCGTTACAAAGCAAACAGTGATTAACTCACAAAAGATTTTTAATTAGGTAAAAATCTTGACATTTGAGACGATTTGGCTTATAAATTGAGTTTGATAGTCTTAAGGCATAAGTCAGTAGTTTCGACATTTACGAACAAGTTTAATTACTTGATCAGAAATTTAGAAAAATTTAAATTAAATACATCAGGTTTAAAAGAAGAAATGAACCATTTAAAATCAATGTTTAAAAGCACAATTAACCAATCCAAATATGAATAAATTTAAAAAATAAGGGCCGTAAGGTTAATTTAAAAATATATTGCTATTTAATTTTTTTCAAAATATATAGATTGACAAAAAAATAATAGCAAAGTGTCACACTTTGCTAATTTTCCTGATTACTGGTTTAAATTTTTAGGTCTTAAAAAATAAATTTGATATCATAAGTTTAATAAGAATTTTTAACTATAAAAAATATTGCAATTTGATTAAGAATTGACACTTATATTACTTTTATAAATTTAATTAAAACTTCTTTAGCAATGATTGTCCTGTCATTTCCTTTGGTTTCTGAATATTTAAATATTCAAGAATTGTGGGTGCAACATCACAAAGCGCCCCATTTTTTAATTCAATATTTTTATCAGTTGAAACAAATAAAACCGGACTTGTTGTATGTTTTGTTGCAGGTTTATTATTTTCATCCTCAGTTATTTCGGCATTTCCATGATCGGCAGTTATGAATCATGTTACTTTATCACGATTAGCTATCACGAATTTAAGAATTCGTTCAAATTGTTCATCTAGAAACTCAATTGCTTTTATTGTTGCTTGTAAATTCCCAGTATGACCCACCATATCTGGATTAGCATAATTCATGATAACAAAGTCATAATCATTAATTTTTTCAAGCAATTCGTCAGTTATTTCTTTAGCTGACATATGAGGATAATCAGTAAAGCTTGCAGCTTTGATACTATTTACTAAAATTCTATCTTCATTTTTATAAATAACTTCTTTTCCACCATCCATAAAGAAGGTCACATGCGCATATTTTTGAGTCTCTGCTAATCTTAGTTGTTTTAGATTGTTGGTGGCTAACACTTCTCCAAGCGGGTTATCTACTTGCATTTCTTTAAATGCGACTAAGGAATTAATACCCTCATATTTCATTAAAGAAGCAAATAGATTTGGTTTTGTTTTGTTTTTAGGTTTATATTCATATAGTTTGCTATCTAAAATTAGATGACTAAGTTGTCTAGCACGATCTGGTCTAAAATTAAAGAAAAAAACATTATCATTTTCTTTTAAAAATAAGCCATTTTGGTTTTGTGCAGGGTAGAAAAACTCGTCATAAATTCCTTGATTATATTGTTCGTTTATATACTTATTAATATCTTTATACTTGATGGGCGATTTGCCAAGAATCGCTTCAAGTGCCAATTCATTTCTTTCGAATATTTGGTCACGGTCCATAGCATAAAAGCGCCCCGAAATGCTTGAAATCGGATAATTGAAATCTTCTGATAATTTTTTAAGTATTATCAATGAATCATTAATTGATTGTGGCTTGACATCTCGACCATCACCAAAAATATGAATTGAAACTTTTTTAAGTCCCTTGTGGTTGGCAAGTTTTATAATTTCAAATAAATGGTTATCTAATGAATGTACACCGCCATTACTTAGCAAGCCCATTAAATGCAAAGTGGTATTGTTTGCTATTGAATTATCAATTAATTTATTTATTACCTCGTTTTTTTCAAAATCACCAGTCTCTATTGCTCTATTAATCAATGATAAACCAGTATATACAATTCTTCCTGCCCCGATGTTTAGATGGCCGACTTCTGAATTCCCAATTTGACCCTTCGGAAGGCCTACATATTCTCCAGATGCTTGCAAAACAGAATTAGGACACATTGCAAACAAATAATCAAATATTGGATGATAAGCCTGTGCAAAAGCATTTCCTTGTCTTTCATTTCTAAGGCCCAAACCATCAATTACTGTTAATATTACTTTTTTTTGATTTTCCATACATTACCTCTATAATAATAAAAAAATATATTTTTACTTATATAAATTTTATAATAAAACAAATGATGCTAAATCATTTCGGTTGATTGAGGTGTTAAATTATAAAATATCTTAAAAAGATTGATATTTGACTTTTTTTGGTCCATTTTTTCCTCTAATTATGTAAACTAAAGGCAAATGTAATATAATAAAAAATGTGTATCTATTGTGGACACACAAATCTTTATTTTTTAAACTTTATCAAAAGGTAAAAAATTTTATTAAATGATAAATTAATAAACTAAATTTAAGGATAAGTATATATATGACTCCAAAAACAAAAAAAGCCCTAATTATTAGTGGTATTGTAGGCGGTATTGTTTTAGTACCTACAGTAGTTACAATAATTCCATATGGCGCTCAAATTTCATGATTTAAAAGAGAAACTCAAAAGAATCAAAGATATGAGAAAGAATATGTAGAAGCTAAGAAAGCAGCTGTTGAAGATGAAGCAAATAAGGCTTTAAAAGCTAAAATCGATGCTAAGGATGCTCAAATTGCAGACTTAACACAAAAAAGCCAAAATGCTGATGAAACAACTAAAGCAAAATTAGAACAAGAAATTAGAAATGCTGAAGCAGAACGTGCTCAACTTGACGATCAATATCAAGAAAATATTGAATCTAAAATTTTACCTATATTAGCAAAAATTGCTGAAGAAGGTGATTTGAGATACTATGAAGGTACCTTAAAAAATACAGCCGAATATGTAGTATTGTCATACAAAAAATTTCAAAGAGATTTAGCAAAACTTGCTTCTAGAGATGATTTAGATATAAATTATCCAAGCAAGGAAAATGCTCAAGAAATTATTAAGTTCTATCAAGATTGAATTAATACATTTTCGAAAATTAATTCAAGAAACCTAAACACTGCCTCAACAGCATGAGTAAGCGGATTAAAATATGAATGAGAAATAGCTAAAACAGTTTATGCATCAGAAAGCCGTTTACTTGGTGTCTGATTAGAATCAGGTCTATCTTCAGCATATCCTATCAATGCTTTTTATGACACAATTAGTGCAATTGATAATGCGAGAGCTCCAAAGGTTCAAAAGAATCTTAAAGAAGGAATTGAATCTGATGTTGTTTTATCAAAAGTGGTTATCAAAAATAATGTAAGATCAATTTTATCTAATTTTTACCAAGAGCAATTGGCAGAATTTTTAAAAGGATCTGATGATGAAATAAAAGTTACTGACCTTATTGCAAAAAATGAAGAATTAGCTAAATCAAGCCCAGAATTAGTGAAATTCCACAAATTCTATGCTGATGAATATTACAAGGCTTCTAAATCAGGTTTGGGTGAAAATCTAGATGAATTAAAACTATATAAAACAAATAAAATCAACGAAAAAGAAAATCACGTTGAAGTATTTGATGGCAATGATGTTAAAACAGTTTATGGTGTTGGTTTAACTGAAAAAGACCTAAATGCTAAGAATGTTGGTTTAAATTCTATCGTAGGAAAACCAGGTGTAACAAATGGAGATAAGGTTTATAGTGGTATCTTAAAATTCTCTACTACTACAGATGATACAGCCCAAGATGTGTTTAATTCAGGTTATGAAACAACGACAACAGCTGCTAAAAATATGAAATTGACAGCCGCTGCAGTTGCTAAATTAATTACTGGAAAAGACAAAGGTGTATGAGCTCCAACAATTAAGTATGATGCTGATGGTCTTGGACCAAATCCAGTTGAAGAAGTTAAATTAAAAATTAGAGATGCTAATGGTGAAATCAATATTTCTGATTTCTACAAGTGATTAAACCAAGAACAATTCTTCTTTGGCCGTGAAGATGCTTCATATTACACAGAAGCTAAAAAACAAGATTTAGCAAATGATCCTAAATTAGAGGATGCAAGAAAAAATCTAAAAAGATTAGGATATGACTTCTTAAAGACAAATAAAACCAAATATGGTTCGATTACAAATGAACAATTCTACTATGGAGCACTAGAAGCATTCAAGGGTTACCATGAATTTAGAGATACTACAATTGATCATGGATATTCATATTTCCCTAAGAGTGTTCCAAGATACGGAATCACTTCATATGAATATAAAAGACGTGCTGAAGAAGGTGTTGGTGCATATAATGGTAATGCACAAGTTGAAAAAGATGGATTTGGTGCATTTACATTTAATGTCGATCCATACTACAGCTTACCAAAATGATCAGTAACTTCTTTTGCTAACCACGAAAGTGTTATGGGACACCACAACCAAATCTATTACGCTAAAGAGTTTTTAAAAACTATTGATGGATTAACTGTTGGAAATATCTTTGATTACACTTCATATGCAGAAGGTTGAGCTTTATTTATGGAATGATTCGGAATTGAATCAGGACTATACGGAACTCCTGACTTTGACAGCGAAGACTATTACGCTTTCCCAGTAAGTTTTAAACATTCAAATGGAATTACAAGCTTTGTTTCTTCAGCAATATCGCAAGATGAATCAGCTGTAACTGCTGCAGAAATTAAAGGAATGAAGGAATTACATGGTGGTGTATATTGAAGTTTAGTTGCATCAGAAGGCAAAAATAACTCAAGCGATGAAGAACACACTCTAAGAGCTGTTGAATTAGCTAATATGTTGCAATATTTTGGTGCTTTAAATGAAGCTCAATTACGTAACATGAGACGTGCTGTCGATCCTGCATACCATGGAAGAATTGAAGGAAAAGAAGATTTACCTGCCGGTGCATCAATTCAAGATGTTAGAAACTTCCTACATGCTAACTCAGCATTAGGAATTGGTGATATTACATCAGAATCAAAACGTTATCTAAACCTACCCGGACAAGCAACATCATATAATGCTGGTAAAGAAGCTATGTTGAAGCTATATGACAGAGTACGTCAATCAAAGGGACTTTCAAGAAAAGATTTTGTTACTGTCGAAGATAAGGCAAACATTAAAGAACTATTAAATCTAATGTTAGAAACAGGTGGATTACCTCTTGAAACTTTAAAGGAAATTGTAGAATTACATTACAAACTATAAGAGATTTAATTATTCTTTTTTAAAAACATCTAGCTAGTCTAGATGTTTTTAATTTTCCTTTCTTGTAGTGAAACTAAAACTCTGTATAGTATCAAAGATAAATATTTTTATGCTTTTTCATTTAAAATTAAGGTACCTGCAATTTTTGGCAGGAACTACTAAACATTGGATTTATATTTTTAAATTAGACATATAATAAAAGGATTTTAAATAATATATATGACTCAAAAAACAAAAAAAGCATTAATAATAACTTCGGTTGTTGGCACCTTAGTTGCAGCTCCTGTGATTTTTACTGTAATCCCTTTTGCTGCTCAAAATGCTTTATTTAGAAAAACAATTAATGAAAACAAGAAACTAGAAAGCGAATTAACAAATGCTGAGGCAAAGGCAGTTGAGGCAAATGTTGATACAAAAAATAATATTGATGAAAAGAATACCAAACTAAAAGATTTAAATACAAAGTATAATGAATTGAATGATAAAAAGAGTGAACAAGCCACAAAAATTGCTAAAGAAATCGAAATGCTTGCTAGCGAAATTAGAAATCTTGAGTTAGAATACAAAGTAAACATTGATAATGCAATATTGCCTTATTTAGCTAAAATCGCCCAACATGGTGATGCTAAGTATTATGATAATAATTACAAACATACAGCTAGATATATTGTTCTTTCATATGATAAGTTTCAGAGAGAATTAGATGATTTGGCGGCAAATATTGATATATTCTATCCTGAAAAAGAAGATGTTGACAAGATTGTTAAATACTATCAAAAATGAATTGATTTATTTTCAAAAATTAACTCTAATAATCTCAATGTAACTACAACAGCCTGAGCAAGTGGATTGAAATATGATTGGGAAATCGCACAAACCGTCTATGCTTCACAAGGGCGACTAGCAGGTGCATTTTATGAAGGCGGACCAACATCAGCTTACCCAGTTAATTCATTTTATAAAACTATTTTAAGAATAACTGGCGATAAAGCCGAAAAGATGCAAAGAAACTTAAACGAAGGAATGCAAGCTAATATTGTTTTATCAAAAGTTGTTATTAAAAACAATGTTAATATCATTTTATCAAGGCATTATTCAAAAGAATTGCTAGAGTTTGCAAAAGGAACACAAGAATCAAAGTCTGTTATTGAGATAATTGATTCTAATAAAACTCTTGATGAAAAAACTAAGGCATTCCATAAATTTTATGCAACTGAATATTACAAAGCATCAACTACTGGCTTAGGCGAAAATTTAGAAGAGCTTAAGGTGTTTAAATCAAATGCAGTTAACGAATTAGAAAATACTATTGAAATTTTTGATAATTTAAGTAAAAAAGTTGTTTCAATTTACGGGCTTGGTTTAACCGAAAAAGATCTTGATGCTAAAAATGTTGGTTTATCAAGTATTCCTGGTGATGAGAAAAATACAACTGGTAAAAAGATATATGATGGTATTTTAAAATTTGCTACAACTTCAAATGATTCTGCACAGGACGTATTTAATTCGGGTTATGAAACAACAAAGACGGCTGTTAAGAACATGGAATTAACTGCAAAAGCAGTCGCCAGATTAATTACCGGAAATGAGAACGAACCATGAACCCCAACTATTAAGTATGATTCTGATGGTGTTGGCCCACAAGAGGTTAAGGATGTTGTACTTGAAATAAGAGATGCAAATGGGAATATTAATTTGCCTGAGTTTTATAAATGATTAAACCAAGAACAGTTCTTTTTTGGTCGCGAAAATTCCTCATATTACACGCAAGAAAAGAAGAATGAATTAGAAAAAGACCCAAAATTACAAGATGCTATTAAAAATTTAAAGAATTTAGGTTATGAATTCTTAAAAGGCCAAGATTCTAAATATGGTTCAATTACAAATGACCAGTTTTATTACGGAGCTTTAGAAGCTTTTAAAGGTTATAATCAATTTAGAGACACTACTATTAATGAAGGATATTCTTATTTCCCTAAACAAGTGCCGAGATATGGAATTACTACATATGAATATTCAACTCGTTTAAGTTCAGGTGTCGGTGCATATAACGGAAGAGCTAAGGTTGAAAAAGACGGATTTGGTGCATTTACATTTAATGCGGACCCTTATTTTGGCTTGCCAAAATGGTCAGTAACTTCATTTGCTAATCACGAAAGCGTCATGGGACATCACAATCAAATATACTATGCGCAAAAATTTCTAAAAACTGTTGATGGGCTAACGATAGGAGACATTTTTAACTATACTTCATACAAGGAAGGTTGAGCTTTATTTATGGAATGATTTGGAATCGAGGCAGGTTTATATGGAACGCCTGACTTTGAAAATGAAGATTATTACGCTCTACCTGTTAGCTTCAAATCAGCAAAAGGAATTACAAGTTTTGTTAAAGCGACAAGACCACAATATGTAACTAACGAAGAAATTAAAGGAATGAAGGAACTACATGGTGGCGTGTATTGAAATTTAGTTGTTTCAAAAAACAAAATTGATGATGATAAATTGCATACTTTGAAAGCCGTTGAATTAGCTAATATGTTGCAATATTTTGGTGCTTTAAATGAAGCTCAATTGCGTAACATGAGACGTGCTGTTGATACTGCATATCATGGAGATATTAAAGGTACTGATGATTTACCAGCCGGCGCTTCAATTAATGACATAAGAAAATTCCTACATGCTAACTCAGCATTAGGAATTGGTGATATTACATCAGAATCAAAACGTTATTTAAATCTACCCGGACAAGCAACATCGTATAATTCAGGTAAAGAAGCAATGTTGAAACTATATGACAGAGTTCGTAAGTCAAAAGGCCTTTCAAGGGAAGAATTTGTATCAAATAAGGAAAACATTAAGGAATTTTTGAATTTATTATTAGAGACCGGTGCATTACCTCTTGAAACCTTGAAAGAAATTGTCGAATTACATTACAATTTATAATTTTATCTGCAAAATTAAAACTAGCCTTTTTGGCTGGTTTTTTTCTTGTTAGAGGAATAAAATAATATAATTAAATTTTTTTATTTTTCATTAAATTGCAACAAAAATGAGCCACCTAACATATATAGTAAAATGTTATAGATGGTCTTATTATGTATGAAATAGAATTAAACTATTTTCAGTTAAATAGAAAACGAAAAATTAGATGTTATAACTACATATTCTAATTTAACAAATAAGCAATTATCCTTAAAAGCAAGATGTTCAATACTAACTATAAAAAGATTAAAACAAAAATTAAGAAATGCTGAATTATGCAAAAAAAGAAGTTAATTTAGCACATCGCAACCAATGAGGCGACAGAAAAAAGATTTACAACTATGTTTTAATTATCAATTATTTAAAAAATATGAAAGCAAAAAATTATTGCTGGAACAAAAAAATAGTTCTTGTAATTCATATATGTCTTAGTGTTTGTTTTATGAAAGGAAAAGCTAATGTAAAAATATCATATAGCCAATTAACAAAAAGACTTACACAAAGCGGATTTCTAAGTGCTTTTGCTCATAAAAATACAATACAAAGACAAAAAACTTTTGTAAAAAAATATATACCTTATAAGCCAAATATTTTGCCTAAAGAAAAGATTGCAAAACCAACCATAATCTCAAAAAAAAAAAAAAAATAGTAAATATGGGCGAATATGTTGAACTTGATGGATCTATTCATTTTTTTGTTGATCAAACCTTATGAACAATTGTTGCATGTATCAATGTTTCAGCTTCAAAAGTTTTATAATTTTATTTTGATAAAAAAAGCGTAAATCAGTAAAAGGTTATTAAATTATTATTCAAAATATGATTAATAAATATGGAATACCAAAAGTAATGATTAGTGATAATAGAATGAATTTTCATAAATAGCCTTGAATCTAGCGCTATTTTGTATAATGCAGTCACAAAATTAGCTACTGAATTTATAACAACTTCAGTATCTAATGAAAAACCACATATAGAAAGTTTTTAGAGAATTGCACATAATAGAATTCCAATATTCTTAAAAGATAGAAATATTAAAACAAACCAAGACGCTAATAAATATAGACACGAAATTATTGCAATGCTTATTGATATAAAAACAAGAAAATCAATTACCGATTCTGAAAAAAATGAATTTAGAAAACCAAACAGCACAACTCTTGAAGCTTATTTTGATTCGCCAATTAAAAGACAATTTTTTAATGAAGTTGTAACATTTAAAAATAAAAGTCACATCAAAAAATGATGTAACTTTTATGATCGGCGCAGATGAACTATACTTTTTTCACATAAACAATAAAAGATATAAAGCTTTTGAATTAAATGAAAATGACATTCGAATGTATGAGAAAATAGCATATAGTAAAAAGCTTCCTCTTGAAATATCGGTGGTTAAAAAAATTTTGAAACACCAAGAAATTGAATATTACTACAATCAAATGTTATCTAAAAAACAGAAATTTTAGAATCTTTTGTTAAAACTGGTCTTATTTCACAAAGAGAAATAGATTTAATGCGATCAATTAATGATATTTTTTAAATATTAAAGATATAAAATAAAAAAGATATAAAATAAAAAAATGAAAGAAATTAACGCTATTAAAATTTTTAAAAAATTAAAAAAAAGTCTTAATTATTTTGATAATTACAAATTATTAAATGACAAAGGTATAACAACTCTTTATGATCTCGCAAAAACTCTTGATAGCGAAATATATGAGTTAGATTTGCAATATTATAAAATTCAGGAAATTATTGAATTAAAAAAGAAAGCAATAAGATTAAATCCTTTAATGTTTTTAAGTCCTGAAGGTATTTTTGAATATGAATCTAAAATATATTATGATTTTAAAATACATGATTTAATAAACGCAGAAAATTACGAAAGTAAACATTGTTCATTACGTAAAATAACCAATCTGTCGGAATTAATAAGATCTCTTAATGATCCTCTAAATACTAAATTCTTTAATAAAAAAATGAATAATTTGCTAAATAAAATAGAACTTCAAACTAAAGAACATTATGATTTGCTTTATGCTAAAGGTAAAGAAGTTTACATTCTTTGAAATTTAATATTCAAAACAAAAATTGAGTTAGATGATAATTTAATAAATTTTATATTAACAAATTTAGAGCATATAAAAATTAATCCAAATATGCTAATTTTTGAATATATACAATCTTATATAAGCATTCAAAGTGGTTATGTCGATATAAAAAAATTCGAAGAGATTATAAAAAATTTTTCAATTTATAAACAGTATATTAACAATTATTTAAAAATGTCTGACAAATATAAAATTGAAGGCGATCTAGTTTGCCTGATAAAAAAATCTTTTTTTGAATCTAATGAATTAGTAGAAAAAGTCTTTAAACACAAGGAATATTTAAAGAATTTAAATGACTTTAGATTTCAATATAAATCATTAAGGATATGTCTTGAAAAAAATGACCTAGTATTTTCAGAAAATGAATATCTGCATTTAATTGAAAATTACGTTATTAGCAAGGAATATTTAATTCAGTTCTTTGACCTTACTGAAAGACAAATTCAATATCTATCAGCTATAAAAAATCAAAAAACAGTCAAAAAAGAATTATATTATGCACTCAATGACGAAAACATTCCCGAAAGCTACAAGATAATTATTAAACAGATATTAGAAAAAAGCAATGATTATTTAACTGAGGTTGATGGAAAAATACTAAGAGCTAATAAACTTGCCGTTTTGGAACATATAATTAGTTTGCACAAAGACGAAACATTATCAATTAAATATTTATGAGTTCAATATTTTGAATTTTTAAAAAATCTCGACCTTTCGGATAATAGATATAATTATATGGTGGAAGGCTTAACTTTACATACTTTTGAAGCAAATTTAGGAAGAATGGATAATCTTATTCTGAATCTATACAGAAGATATAGATTCTATAATTTTTCAAAATATGATTTTAATAAGTTTTTTGAGCACATTAAATTTAATCAAATGAATAACATAATTATATCTACGAAATATTTTATTCAAAAGTATCCCGAAATAATGCAACAATATGATATTAAAAATGAATATGATTTACACAGTATAATAAAATATTTAAAGTCAAGAAATATAATTGAGTTAAATTGCATCCTTCAAAGAATGCCGTACTTGCAATTTGGAAATATAACCGAGGACCAACAACTTTATAAATATATAAAAATGTGACAACCGATTAAATATGATAATTTTATAGAAAAGTATTGCTCTCAATTGGGTTTTAATTTTGACTCAATAAGAAATAATTGCTATGCATTTCTGCAAAAATTTTTAGATAAAAACGGCTACTTGGAAGTTTCAAATAACCAAGAAATATCAGTTGAAAATATTGAAAAACTTAAAATGTTAACTAAAGAAGATTTGTATACTAAAGAAGCATTAATCAAGATTATTAAGTCATTTTTAACTCAAAATTATGCCGTTAATGATTTTATGATCAAAAAATTAGGATTTAATTTAAATGATAATTTTGCATATAAAAGCAATTATAAGAGCTTAGCATCTTTTATCAGGTATGTTATAAAAGATTTTGAGGTCTTTACTTTTAAGGATGTTTTAGACTTTTTAAACATAAATAAAAGAACTGAAAAAACGCACGCTATAAAAACGCATCCTTTGAAAAAGTTAAACAAAATTTAGATATTATAAGATGAGATAAAAGCAAGTATTTATATATCAGTATTGACTATTTAAATAAAACTTATGGAATATCTAAAGAATTAATTAACGATTTTAAAAATTCTGCTCTTTTGCAAATAAAATCAACTTTTTTTAACATAACAAGTCTTGTCAATGAAGGTTTTAATCATAAACTTTTAGAATTTAGATTTAGTGCCGAGTTTTATAATGACATAATATCAAAAGACAATTCAATTATTAAATTAAACGCATTAAGCGATATTATGTATTATAAAACCAAGGAAAAAAGCAACATTGATTTTGTTGATTTTTTGAATCATATTAAAAGCGACTTTCTCAAAGAAATTGATTCTAATGAAATTATAATAGACAAACTAAGAGACTATATCAATAGAAAATTTGGAATTAACTATAAAATTAATTACTTAATTGAAAAAGTAAAAAAATCCAATTATAATTTCAACCCTATTAAGTTAAAAATCTATAAATAAATCACAAATTTAAATACAACGCCTAAATATAAAATATTTAAGTGTTGTATTTTTAAAAAAGTTGTTAATTCTCAATCAAATCGCAACACTTTTATAGTTTAAAAATGTTCATTAAACTTATGATATCAAATTTATTTTTTAAGACTTAAAAATTAAACCAGTAATCAGGAAAAATTGGTAGTGTAGTAAATTTTATGTAAATTTATCTCCTACTTGCTTTTTGAGTAAGAGATTTGGGAATTGCAATATAGTATAAAATGATTGAGAATTTACATAATGGATATTTTTTTAAAAAAAATGAATATAAAAAAAATTAGTATATAATTATATCCATAGCAACCATAACGAAGGGGCCCACCTGATTCCATTCCGAACTCAGCAGTTAAGACCTTCCGTGCCGAAAATACCATAAGGGAAGATAGGTCGTTGCTTTTTTTATTTCCTTTTTTTACTTTAAGCATTGTAGGTAACTAAAAACTGATATTTATAAATTTATGAAATAATAATCTTCATGTTTTAAAAAAATATAAAAAAGTTATAACTAATTACTTTGGTAATTTCATTCTATTTACTATATAATATAGTTAATGATTGATTATATAAAATGTTATTTCCACATTTTAATGTAATAAAAAAGTCCTTAAAATAAGATAGATTTGAATATTTGCAATACAAATCAATCAGTTAACATGTAAATTTTAATTTAATTCGAGACTAATTTTAATTCTTAAAATAATAAATTTTTTTATAAAAAAGTTAATATTTTTCAAATTTTGGAATTAGTTATTTTTAAATAAATTTAAACATAAAATAAATGAGGTGTTTTTATGAGGTTATTTAATTTATTGTTGAATGTGTTTTCGAGCGTTTTAATTCCAACAACCCCTGCCGTAATTAGTCGCCAGAGTGAGGATGTTCAAAATAAACAAGAGATTTTAGAAGCAAAAGATAGGACCACTGATATTCTTGATAATTCAATAATTCATAAGCCAACATCTGATGAAATCGAGAATTTGGACGATTTAAATATTTTTTATTCTGCAATGACTTTAAAAACACAATATAACTTGTTGCATGCCTATAAAGTTTTGAAGAAATTGCTCAAAATTAATGATTCTGATGAAATTGATGAATTACCATATAAGAAATATAATGATGAATTAAATCTCGTTCCAGATAATAAACTTAACAACCAATTTTCAGAATATAATATCGCATTTTTGTCGTCATCTTGAAAAGAATTTATTCGTTTATTTAAACAAGCTTCGTTTAATTACGAAATTTTTCTTAACGAAGAAATAAAAAAACAAAATATTAATACTGATTCAAAGGCAAAGGAGGAGCCTCAAAAACTTAGTATTTTTAACCAATTAGATTCCAAATATGATGATGTGTATTTTATTAGAGTTGTTATTGCTGAATTTGAGGCCCTTGAATTGTTAAAAAATAATAAAGAAAATGCGAAAATTGATACTAAAATAATAGACTTATTAAAAGTAGAAGATGGAACAAATCCATCTTCTCCACAGTATGTCAATACCTTAAAAAAAATTATTCCAATTATTGCCGAAATAAGAAACATCGCTGGAGAAAGTATAGCTAATAAGCTTTCAAAAGAAGTGGATAAGGAATTAATTAATGACAAGATTAGACTTGAAGCGTTAACAGCTGCCGTTAGAGCAAAAGGCTCAGATGAATATGAAAAAGATATTAAACAGCGAGCATTAAATGTTACAAAAAATACCTCAATGGAAGAATTAATTAAACTTAGAGATGATGCTGAAAAAGTGTATGATACATTAAAAAGTAAAGCGGAAGAATCATTCCAAAAACTAAAAGAAAAAATGAGATTTCGCGGGCAAATAGATAATGCATGAAACGTTAAAGTTTTACAAAAAGTATATGGCGAGATTGTTAAACAGCAAATTAGTGAGTTTAGAAAAGACGTAGAAGCAGTTGTGAAAAAAACTATTGGCTCAGATATGCATGACGATTTTGAAAAGCGTTTATCAAATAAAAATTTAACTTTGGAACAATTGACTGTTATTTTTGAAGAAGCCAATAATGAATTTATTAATGAAAAAGAAAATGCTACTAGAATAGTAAATTCTATTCTTGATGAAAAAGTTAGAAGAGAAAATATTGAAAAAATAGAAAAATCAAACAATATTACAGAATTGAAAAAAATTGCAGAGGAAGCTAAGGAAATTAGAGCAAACGAGGATTTGCAAAACGCAAGAAAAAATGCTAAAGAGGCAGTTGATAAAACATTTGGTTCATCAAAGCATGATGAATATCAAAAGAGATTTGAAACATCACAAGAGGAAATAGATAAACTTTTAGAATTAATAAAAGAAGCAAATCTTGAATATACTACTAAAAAAACAGAAGTTAACAAGATTTTGGAAAGCCTTGATGATAAAAAAGATTTTGTTGAAAAATTTAATAATGCTAACAATATAGAAAAGTTAGATGAATTGCAAAAAATTTTATTGGTTGAAAAGCAAGAGCAAGATTTGGTTAATTTAACTAAAAGAGCACAAAAAGCAGTTGACCAACTTGAAGGTTCTAGTCAATATGATGAATTTAAAAAAATGCTCGCTAATGCTATAGGTGATATGGCCAAACTTCTTAGTGTCGCCGAGAAAGCAGAAGTCATTTATAATGCTGAAAAGCAAAAAGTATTAGATATGTATAATAAATTATTGGATAAAAAGGATTACCAAGCAAGAATTGACAGCGCAAAAAACATTGGGGCGCTAAAGCTTTTATTAAAAGAAATAACCCAAGAAAAAAAGTCGCAGGATAATGCTAAGATAAAAAAAGATGCTGTGGATGCTGTTAATAAGTTAGAAGGTTCTGATATAAAATCTCAATTTGATAAAGAATTAAAAGAAGGCCTTGATGATCCTGGAAAATTAAGTAATATCATTGAAAGAGCTAATAAAGAATTTAGCAAAGAGTTTGAAACAATTAATAAAGAATTAGATAAATTAAATGACTCAAATGTAAAGAAAAAAGAGCTAGAAAAATTAGCTAAAAAAGCTAAAAATATAAAAGAATTAAGAAGCATAAAATTACAAATTCAAAAGGCCATTCTTGAGCAAGAAAACAACAAGAAGGATGATCCAAAAAAAGATAATTCTAAAATGAATCAACCAAAAGAAGAAGAGAAAAATCCTAGTATTCCTAAAAAACCTGATATTTCTAAAAAAGATAGTAAATCTAAGGTTAATGTAGCTGCAATTGCAACCCCACTTGTGGTAATACCAACGTTGGCAGGAGCAAGCGTTGGCACTTGATATATGGTTAAACGCCATAGAAAGAATAAAAAAATGTAATTTTTAATATATATTAAAATATAGCAAGCATACTTAAATAAAAAGATAAAACTAGCTATACGGCTGGTTTTTAATATTATTTTGTTTTTAGCAAGTAGAGAAGAGTTTTGAATAATTAGATAAAGTTAGGATATTATGCAAAGCTTTAAAAAACTAGAATAATATTAATTAAGTTAATTGTTAAAATAATGAAACATAGTTAGAACAAGAAACTTGCGGATTTTCATAAATAAGATATTTGGTTATTTATGAAATACAATTAAAATATTATAGATATATTTTTTAATATTCTTTATTGGCTATCTTGTTAAAACAATAGCAAAAAGATAGAAACATTTTGTATCCAAACCCTTATGCTTTAAAAATTATGCAAGATGATTTGATATATTGATTGGGAATATAAATTAAGTTACTTTTTTGCGGTAATAAACCTTTATAAGTAAAAAGCATATCTAGATATAATGAATTTTATTTTTACAATAAAATTAATTTTTATTATAAAATAATGTGCAAAAATGTTTTGCAATTTCTAATTAAAAAACAAGTTTATCGATATAAAAATAATAATTTTAAAAAAATATTAAAAAATATTATAAAAAAATTTTTTTAATATATAATTATATTTATAGCAACCATAACGAAGGGGCCCACCTGATTCCATTCCGAACTCAGCAGTTAAGACCTTCCGTGCCGAAAATACCATAAGGGAAGATAGGTCGTTGCTTTTTTTATTTTATTTTTTTAAAAAATAGAAAGTAAAATTATATTATATGGTTAATAGAGAATTCGAGACCGAGGGAATAGTTCTAGAAATAATAAATCATGGTGATAATGATGCTATCATCCAAGCCTTGACACAATCGGGTGTTTGTTATTTTTTTGCCAAAGGAATACAAAATGTCGAATCCAAAAATAGAAGAAATTTATTATTATTAGGATTGTCAAATTTTGAATTAATAAGATCGAAATTTGTTGGTAACATGCCTAGACTAAAAAGAGCAACACTAGTTTCGTTTTTTCCATTGCAAGAAACCTTGCAAGATATATTTAATAAAGTTCATTACTTTTTAAAGCGAGCAGGTAAGCAAAACAATAATTTTTTATATGCTAGATATAGGGTTTTTTTAGAAAATGTTGAAAAAAAACCAAATCATAGTTTTATTTATATCTTATTAGCTTTTTTAGATATGTTTGGTTATAGGCAAAATTTAAGCTCATGTGTAGAGTGTGGAGATAAAGAACATATTGTAGATTTTGAATTTTATAAGGGAGGTTTTTTATGCCGAGACCACTCACAAAAAAGTAAGGATATAAATTTATTAAGAGGTTTGTATTGGATTGAAGCTGATTTTGAATATTTTAAGAGTAATATTGATGAAATTGATGTTATACAAATAATAAATATGGTTATTTCTTTTTTAAAAACGATGATATAAAAACCCCTATTCTTCAAGGGGTTTTTCAACTTTTTTAGGTTTTTCTTTTTTAATTTGTTTATTTTTTTTATTTGCTGAGTTTTTTCTTATTATTTTTTTTGGTTTTGAATTTTTGTTTTCAGTCTCAACTTGGCTTGATTTTTTAGTATTATTTTCTTTCTGCATCTTTTGTTTATTAATTTCAACTTGATCAACAAGAAGAATAGTAGGAATAATAACAACATTTCTTCTTTTGCTTTTATAAAAGAAAGGGTCAAGTCTATCGATAATTAATTGTTTAATTCTAGGTATCGTTCAATCTTTTTCGTTTTTAATTGTGTATAAAACCGCCCCGTGTACAAGTCTTTTTGCGTCTTCTACTAATTGCAATGAGTTTTTAACAAAAAATGCTCCTCTTGATACGATTCTTGGCTTTCCAAGAATTATATTTTTTTCTTTATTAATAGCCATTATTACATGGACAAAACCATTTTGTCCCAATTCCATTCTTTCTTTCATGATTTGTGAATTTGTTTTTGATAGAATGTTTCCATCTATAAATACAGGACCAAAATATACTTTTTCATTTGATAAAGAAATCATATGGTTTTGTAAATAATAAACGTCCCCCAACTTAGCAATAATAATGTTATTTGGTTTGATTCCTGATTCAATTGCTGTATAGCCATGAACCACACTCATTCTAAATTCACCATGATATGGCATGAAATATTTTGGTTTTGTTAATTCAAATATCTTTCGATGTTCATCACGGTATGCATGCCCTGAAGTGTGTAAGTAGCCATCAACACCATTTTCTCTTATAATTGCTCCTAGTTTATATAATCTATTAACTAATAACTCACATTTAGATCTATTTCCTGGTATTGGACTAGATGAAAAAATTATTGTGTCCTTAGGTTTGATTGATATATTTGGGTGTTTATCATATGACATCTTGGCTAGTCCCGCCATTTCTTCACCTTGAGAACCGGTTGTCAAAATTAGTAATTCATTGTCATTATATTTTGAAAGACTTTTTTTATCTATAAAGACTTCATCAGGCGCATTTATATAACCTAATCTTCTACCGATATCAATGTTATCGATCATTGATCTACCAAAAGCAATAACTTTTTTGCCTAATGAAGCACCGAGCTCAATGATTGCTTTTATTCTTGTAAGATTTGATGCAAATGCCGTAATGATGATTTTCTTCTCAGCTTCTAACATATATTTTTTTATGTCTTTTAATATATCGCTTTCTGATGGAGAATGGTTAGGGCGCATGGCGTTAGTTGAATCCGAAAATAAGACATCTAGCCCTTCTTCGCCAATCTTTTTTAGTTTTGAGAAATCGGTTAAATTACCAATAGGTCGATAATCGAATCTAAAATCACCAGTCATCATTAATGATCCATTTGGAGTTTTGATTCTAACACCAAATGCGTCAGGGATTGAATGTTGAGCAGTTCATCAATCAACACTACAATCACCAAAATCAGCCACAAGATCTCGGTTTATTTCAATAAACTGGACATTTACCTTAATTTTCATATCAGAAAACTTAAGTTTTAGATATTGAATAGCAATTCTTGGGGCATAAATTCTTTTTACATTTACTTGTTGAACCAAATATGGAACACCACCGATATGGTCTTCATGCCCGTGTGTTATGAAAAGTCCTTCAATTCTATCCTGGTTTTCAGCTAAATAAGTAAAATCTGGAATTGAACCGTTAATCCCGGTAACAAAACTATCGCAAAACTTAATTCCGGTATCAATAATAAAAATATGTTGGTCATATTCAATTATTAGTGTGCTTTTTCCAATTTCTTGCATTCCGCCTAAACCAAATATTTTTGTTGGTTTCATATTTTAACCCTCCAGATGAAATTATCTTGTGTACTTTATAAAAAAAGGAATTATTAAATAATACTTTATATAATTATATACATTATTAATATTTTTTAAAAATGGAGTAAAAAAAATGAAAAGTGAAGCAAAAATAAGTATAAGTTCATTTATTTTTAAGATTCTTGTTTTTATAGGTCTTATTATTTCTGGATACTTTATTTACACATCAGTGTCTAATTTTCTTGGTTCTGTTAATAACAAATTTGAGAGTTCGGATGTTAACCAGGCCTATAAAGGAATAAATGATTTTCTCAATGATATTATTAATCTACTCAAAGAAAATTTAAAATGATTTATTATTCTAGGTTTTTCCTTATTGGGTGCTATCTTAACTTGAATATTAGATGTTATTGTTCTTTCATTTGCTCCATGAAAAACTAATAAATTTGGGAAGACTATTTTGTTTTTATCAACAATTTTTCCTCTTTTTCCTATTTTTTGAATTATATCAATTATAGGGAATTTAGCAATTATAGCCAATAAGAATTCATATAAAAAGAGAGTAAAACAAAATGAATAAAAAAGAATTTGAAGAAAAAAAGAAATATGTAAAAAATGCATTCAAAGATGCTAAAAATGTTGTTAAGCGGGGAAATATGATAATGCTAGCCATAGGGTTATTATTAGGTACCTCGTTTGGCGCTGTAATATCTTCGCTAGCTAAGGATGTTATTCTTGCAGCTATTACTTCTGTTTTTAATGTTAACGAGGTAAAGGACATTAAAATCGGCAATATTCTTATTGGTCAATTTCTTGCGGCACTTATTCAGTTCCTTATTGTTACAGTGGTTATATTTGTAAGCTTATTTTTAGTATATTTGATTAGGAATATCATTCAGTATCACAAGGCAAAAAAATTACCAATAGTTGAAGAAGTTGAAGAGCCAAAACCATTAACTACAGAGGAACTAATTTTAGAAGAACTTAAAAAGATTAATGTTGAACTTGCAAAAAATAAGAAGAGTGATGAAGAGAAATTAGCGCAAGAATAAAACCTAAGAATTGAATTGCAATTTACTGATTTATAGAGTATAAGCTTAATAGCTTATATTTTTTTGTTCTTTTTAAATTTCATTTATTTTTTACTTTAGGCTAAATAAAGCTATAACTATTTAAAAAAATAAAAAAATTGCTATAATTTTAGCGTGTTTTATATAACCAAAAAACACTTAAAAACTATAAAAAGTCTATCTAAAAATATTAAATATATAACCAAATAAACATAGGAGATTTTATAATATGCCAATGAATTTAAAAGGTCGTAGTTTAGATACAGCTCTAAACTTCACAACCGATGAAATCAATTACCTTTTAGATCTTTCTTGAGAATTAAAGAAAGCTAAAATGCAAGGGCTACATATTAACAATCGTCCTTTAACAGGAAAAAACATTGTTATTATGTTCCAAAAAGACTCAACAAGAACACGTTGTGCATTCGAAGTTGCTGCCGCTGATTTAGGGGCAAGCTGTACATACATTGGACCTACAGGATCTAATTTTGGTAAAAAAGAATCAGTTGAAGATACAGCTATGGTTTTAGGCCAAATGTATGATGGTATTGAATTCCGTGGTTTTAAACAAACAGATGTTGAAGCACTTGCTAAATATTCAGGTGTTCCAGTTTGAAATGGTTTAACCGATGCTGAACACCCAACACAAATGTTAGCTGACTACTTAACATTTAAGGAATTCGTAGGTGATCTAAGAGGAAAGAAAATTGTTTTCGCAGGTGACATTAAAAACAATGTTGCTCGTTCATTAATGATTGGTGCTGCATTCTTTGGTGTTCATATTGTTTTATGTGGTCCTAAATCACAATGAGAAATTGTTAAAAGCGGACCAAACCATAAAGATGTTTATGAAGCTGTTCAAAAGCTTTTTGAACGTAACGGCGGATCAGTTTCATTTTCAGATAACAAGATTGAGGCTGCTATGAATGCTGATGCTATTTATACAGACGTTTGAGTATCATTAGGTGAACCATTTGAACTATTTGAATCACGTATTCAAGAACTTGGTGCATTTCAAGTTGATATGGCTATGATGAAAGCAGCAAAAGAAAGTGTTATTTTCTTGCACTGTTTACCTGCATTCCATGATGATAAAACTTTATTCTCATCAGAAATCAAAGAAAAACTTGGACAAAAATACCCAGTTGTTGCAACCGGAGCTATGGAAGTTACTGACGAAGTATTCCAATCAAAATACAATAAATCAATTCAACAAGCTGGAAACCGTATGCACACAATTAAGGCTGTTATTCTAGCTACAATAGGATATTAATTATGAGTAGAATCGTTATTGCCTTAGGTGGGAATGCGTTAGGAAATAATCCTGCAGAACAAAAAGAATTAGTTAAAATTCCTGCAAAAAAAATTGCTGAATTAGTTAAGGCCGGCCATGAAGTTATTGTTGGCCACGGAAATGGGCCACAAGTTGGTATGATTTTCAATGGTTTTGTTAGTGCTGCATCAGTTAATCCTAAATCACCATTAGTTCCTTTACCAGAAGCTGGCGCTATGTCACAAGGATACATTGGATACCATATGGTTAATGCAATTACCAATGCATTTAAGGAAGAGGGATTAGAAGAAAAAGAAGTACTATATCTATTGACTCAAACTTTAGTAGATCCAATGGATCCTGCATTCAAAAATCCTACAAAACCTATTGGTCCTTTCTTTATGACAAGAGAAGAAGCAGAAATGGCTAATCCTAATAGCGTTATTGTTGAAGATGCTGGACGTGGTTTTAGAAAAGTTGTCGCTTCGCCAAAACCAATTAACTTTGTTGGTATTAACCAAATGAAGAACGCTATTGAAGCTGGAGCTACTGTTATCGTTGGTGGTGGCGGTGGTATCCCTACTGTTAAGGATGAAAATGGTTTTATCAATGGAGTTGATGGAGTTATTGACAAGGATTTTGCTTTAGCAAAAATGGCTGCCTTAACAAATGCAGATTACTTCATTGTTTTAACTGCAGTTGACTACGTTAAAGTAAACTACGGAAAACCAGAACAAAAAGATCTAAAACACGCAACAAAAGCTGATCTTGAAAAATACATCGAAGAAAAACAATTTGCTCCTGGAAGTATGTTACCAAAGGTGCAAGCTGCTATTAAGTTTGTTGAAGAAGGCGGAAAGGCTGCATTCATCGGAGATTTAAAAGATTTAGAAGACATTATTGCCGAAAAAATTGGTACAAAAGTTACTTTAAATTAATTTTAAATTTATATATAAAAAAGTTGGGACGCAATCCCAACTATTTTATTTTGTTATTTTTTTGATTGTACAATTCATACAAACAAATGGCGGTAGCAGCAGAAACATTTAATGACTGAACAGAATCAAAATCTTGTTGTATATAAATCACTTCATCTGCGTGTTTTAGTAATGTTTTTGATACTCCGCTTTCTTCATTACCCATAATTAAGGCAACAGGAAAGCTAAAACTTGTATTTGATATTGTTTTGGCTTTTTTATCTAGTGCTGTTGCATATATTCAAAAACCATTATTTTTTAGGTTTTCAATAGCTTCAAACAAGCTAGCAACCTTGATGATTTTGATATTTTTGAATCCGCCGGACGAGGTTTTCAAAACAGCCGGAGTTATGTCTACACTTCTGTTTTTAGGTATGATAATATGTCTTATTCCAAAAACATTAGCTGAACGAATTATTGCTCCGAAGTTTTGTGGATCTTGTATATGATCTAAAATTAAAATTGTCTCAGCCTTATCCTTATAAATTGAACCAAGATCATGATAATTAAAACTTTCAATTTCTGCAATGTAACCTTGATGATTGCCATTGACTATCTTATTCATTTCACTTGCTGGTAGATAGGTTATATTTTTGGCTTTAATTTTATTATTTTGTAATCCCTTTAATAGAAATATCTTTTTAATAGGAAAATCATTTTCGATAGCCTCAAGGACTGAATTTTTTCCATATATAAAGTTCTTCATTATATTAATTTCTTATCCTTTAATATTTTTCTTAGATTATCGGCCTGTATATATTTTTTTTCATCTAATAATTTTTGTCATTGATTATAAAGAGCGAGGTCTTTGCTACTGATTTTTTTATTTGTAAAACTAAAACCAAGAATTTTCATTATTTCTAGGAATGTATTAAAGTTTTCTTCTATTTTTGAAAGTTGTATTATTTCCTTATTTGCTTGCGCAAAATTTAATTTTGCACACAATTTAATTATTTCATCAACTTTATTTTTATTAATTTTATAAGTATTGTTTTTTAATTGGACAGTATTATTAATGACAATAAACTTATTTATAAGTTTCTGCAATGAATCAAATAATTCATCGCTAACATTTATCGGCTTAGCATAATTGGTACTTAATATCATTAGCTTATAAGTATCCGGATGGTATTTTTTTAAAAAATCATGGGGAAAAATAAGATTTCCTATTGACTTAGACATTTTTTGATTCTTATAGTTTAGTGTTCCAAAATGAATTCAGTTGTGTGAAAGAGGCTTATTGTATATCGAATAATGTTGAATATTTTCGTTTTCATGGTGCGGAAAAATTAGATCAATGCCTCCACCATGGATATCAATAGTTTCGCCTTTAAAATATTTTGATATGAAACAACTACATTCAGTATGTCAACCAGGACGTCCCGGGCCAAAAGGGCTTTCAAATTTTATACCAATATTAGTTTCCTTTCATAAAGCAAAGTCTTGCTTATTTTTTTTATTTAATTCATTATTATCATCATCTGATATTAAATTTTCAATTTTTTGTTTGCTAACAGAACCGTAGAATTCCTTAAATTTTAAGACATCAAAAAAAACGTTGCCGCCTACTTTATATGCTGCTTTTTTATCTATCATTTTTTGTATATATTCATACATATCATTTAATGAATCAGTAACTCTAACTATTTTATTTGGCATTTCAAGATTAAACAATTTGAATAAATCAAGATAATATTCTTCATATTTTCTTGCTATTTCTAGTTCACTTTTGTTTTCATCTATAGCCTTTTTAATAATTTTGTCATCTATATCAGTTATATTATTAAGATAAAATATTTCTTCTCCTAGAAATCTTTGGGCTCTTATAAGGATATCAAATGTAACACATGGTCTTATATTCCCAATATGAGGATAGTTATAAACTGTTGGACCACATAAATAATATTTTTTCATGAAAACATTATATATGATATATCCTTAAAATAAACAATTTATTATATAATAATAAATTATGGAAATTATGGAATCGGCAAAAGAAATTATTATATGTTCAATTAAAGAAGCATTGAACAAATTAAAGATAAATAAACCTGTAGTATTAACGGAGGCTAAAAACTACGGAGATTATTCTACCAATATTGCACTAACATTGCAAAAAGAATTGGGCAAAAAGGCAATTGAAATTGCCCAAGAGATTGTTAAAAATATTGATTTAAATAAATTTAGTCAAATTAGTGAAATTAAAATAGCAGAGCCTGGATTTATTAATTTTTGAGTATCTAATTCAGTTTTTGCAGATACAGTTAATTTAATCAATAAACTTGGAAAAAATTTTGGAAGTCTTTCTAAGGAAGGAAAAGGAAAGATTAATGTAGAATTTGTATCTGCAAACCCTACTGGCTATCTACATATTGGTCATGCTAGAAATGCCGCAATTGGGGCTACACTATGCAACATTTTAGAAAAAGCCGGACACCAAGTTATTAGGGAATATTTGGTAAATGATTATGGTAACCAAATGAATAAATTAGCAGTATCAATTTATTCAAGATATCAACAAATATTTAATCCTTCATATGAACTACCAGAAGATGCTTATCGCGGTGGTGATGTTATAGAATTTGCACAAGCATTTTATGAAATGCATAACGAAGAATATAACGGTGTAGAATATACACCTGAAATTGAATTATTATTTAGAGATTTTGGTAGAACATTTGCTCTAAAAAATATTGAAGAAGATCTAAAGAAATTTGGTGTGTGATTTGATATATATACTTCAGAAAAAGCGCAATATGAAAATGATTTGGTTTGACCTGCTATAAGAAGATTAAAAACCACCTACGTAAAAGATGGGGCAACATGATTAAAAACCACAAGTGGTGGCAAAGATGATAAGGATAGAGTTATTATTAAAAGAAACGGTGATTCAACCTATCTTTGTGCAGATATTGCTTATCATGAACAAAAATTTAGACAACTTGAAGACTCAGAAAAAGGAATTATTATTGATGTTTGAGGAGCAGATCACTCTGGTTATGTTGAACGTGTCAAGTTTGCGTTTGAAGATCTAGGATACCGTAGAGATCAATTAGAAATTATCTTATTCCAACTAATAAGAGTTATGAAAGACGGCAAAGAAATTAAAATGTCTAAACGTCTGGGAACGTCTTTAACATTAAGAGAATTAATGAATGAAGTTGGCAAGGATGCAATTAGATTTTTCTTGATTGAAAGATCATACAATTCAAAAATTGATTTTGATATTAAAAAAGTTACAAGTACAGATGAATCCAATTCGATGTATATTATTAAATATGCTCATGCTCGTTGTGCTCAATTATTGCAAAAATTTAATTATGTTAACCCTATAGCAACCAATCTAACTGATGAATTTTCACAAAAATTAGTAGCTCAATTGAAGGAATACCCTGACTTAATTAGTACAATGGCTAAAACATACAAGGTTAATTTATTGCCACCATATTTACTAAAATTGGCTAGAGCATTTAATTCATTTTATTCAAATGTTAAGGTTATTGGATCTCAAAACGAGGAAAGCTATGTGGCTTTAGTTAAAGCTATTAAAATAGTTTTATTTGATGCGATGAAGTTAATGGATTTAGAAACTCCTGAAAAAATGTAGCTTTTGTTCTAAAATATAATTATTTAACACCACTTGATTGGTGTTTTTTATTGCTTCTAGAGGCCAAAAAATAAATAAAAAATGGCGGGTAAGAGAGGATTTGAACCTCCGCGGGTGCTTTATACACCCCTACAGTCTTAGCAGGACCGCCTCTTCGACCACTTGAGTACTTACCCATACCTATTTTAAGCATTGTTAATTATATACTAATATAAGTTAATTTATGTGAAATAATAAGGAAGACAAGTAAATATTTATTATTTTATTCTTTTTGGAGGATAAATTTCCTTAATATTATCTGACCATATTCCCAATTTTTTGTATCTTGCTTCTTTTTCATTATTCTTTAATCAAAAATAAAAGTTTTCATTTTTTGTGTAATATTTGCTTCTTTTATCAAGAGAAATATAAGAAACTTTGCTAAAGCCGTTTTTTATGAGTTCTTTATTGATGCAAATTATTGAACCGTCGTTTTTATAAACTAAAATTATTGCGACAATTCGACCATAAGCATCAAAGAATTTCTTATTTTCATCCTTATTTTGGTCACTAATTGTTGTTTGGGGAATTACTCAAATTTTTTTTGCTTCAAGAAGATTTCTTGTTGTAAAGTTTTTTGCAATCTTACCATATTTAAATTGTAACCCAACTGTTGGTTCAAATTTTTGCCCTACTTTTTTTCATGTTTCTGGTGTATCGATACCAGAAAACCTGAATCTAAAAGTTTTATTATTTTTTATGTTTTTTAATTCAGCAGTATCACCATCATTTATCTTAAAAGCAGATACTTCGGTGGCATTGTTTTCTCTAAAATCATTAGATAGAAGGTATTCTTTGTTATTAACATAAATAGATTTACTAGTTAGGTATATTTCCTTGTCTTTGCTATCTTCTGCACTTATATCTTTTTTATCTTGACTATTCTCGTTGCTATCTATTTTGGAATCGTTATTAAAAATTTCATCAAGGTCACCATTATTTATTTTATTATCATTAATTTGGAAATCTTTAAATAAGAATTTTAATAACGATATTTCTTGTTCGCTTCATTGTGAAAGTTTTTTTGTATAAGTTTTTCTTATTTTTTTAGCTAAAATAATGAATTTTTTAATTATTGAGTCAAAGACTTCTGTATCAATAACCTTCTTAAAGGAAAGCAAAGATCTAATTTTTAAAAACGTTGTAGTTATTTGGCTGTGTTCTTTCTTATTTAATAGGCTATGCTTATTGAAGATAGAAATTCAAATTTCATTTATTACTTTTAATTTATTCGCTAATTTATCAATATTTATTGGTAATGCTTGATTATTTATGGGAAATTTTTTTATGTCTTCTAGAATAATTATTAGTTGCTTTAAAAAGGTTTGATCTTTTTTTCTTGAATAGCTTTTTGAATCCTCGTTTGTAATGTCTGCAATCTCATTACATAACTTTAAATCTATGACATTTTTACTAATTGTATTTTTATATTCGGTTATTTTTCTTAATAGTTTCTGTGTATCGTTATTTTTTTCTATTGTGCATTGAACTAGCATATAGCTAGCTATCGGAAGGCTAGGAGCTATTAGACTTGATAATAAAAATCTTTTTATATTTTTTTTCATTAGTATTTGGTTAATATCTCCAATGCTTTATTGTAAATAGCCATATTACTATTTTTATAAAGTTTTCTCGGATTATAGTTTTTGTTTTCCATTATATTATTGTTTTTAAGAAAGTGTTCAAGTGCCTTTGCATTCTCTATTTGTAACTCAGTATTTATATTAATTTTTGCAATGCCATTTTGAATGCATTTTTTGATATCTGCATCACTAATTCCCGAACCGCCATGTAAGACAAGCGGCATTTGAAGAGCTTGATTTAGTTGATTTAGTAATTCGAAGTTTATACCTTTTCAATTTTTTGGATATTCCCCATGAATATTGCCAATACCAATAGCAAGCATATCAATACCCACATTTTTAAACTCAATCGCTTCTTCAATTTTTGTATATACAACGTCACTGACGATACCATCCTCCGTTCCTCCTATTCTCCCAATTTCACACTCAAGTGAAATATTTTTTTTCTGGCATATTTTATAAAGTTTTTTTGTTATATTGAGATTTTCAAGAAATGGTAATTTACTTCCGTCAAACATTATAGATGAAAAATTTGCATCGATTGCTTTAATACAATCGTTATATGTTCCGTGATCTAAATGAAGACAAACGGGAATTGTTATTTTTAAATCCTGTATTAAAGAATTCACGACACTATAGCAAACATTGTAACCGCCAAAATATTCAGCAGCAGATGAACTCACTCCCAAAATAATCGGTTTATTTGCATTGTTAGCAGCAAGCAAAACTTGCTTAGTTCATTCTAAATTGTTAATATTAATATGGAACACAACATCTTTGTTTTTATATGCTTTTTTTAATAATTCTTTTGCATTAACTATCATAAACAAAATAAAAAACCAAACAAAATAAGTTTAGTTTTTATAGTCAGGTCTAATTGTTGTTCATGTTCCATCGGCATTGTGAAAGAATCTTCCATCTACAGTTAGTAAACGGTATAATTCCCCGCGTTTTTTTAGTAAAATTTCTTCATCAGTACTAGTATCAATACTTTCGCTTCTTCATCTTTCTAATAGAATTTTTTGTATTGAATTAAATAAATTATAGAAATCTAAATTTTGTTTTTCATTTAGAATTTCTTCAGTAATATCAAGTAATGTTTTATATTCTTTTTCTTCTGTCATATAACCTCTTTATTTACAATAAGTATATATTTTACCTTGTATTAAATATATTATAATTATAAATACTTATTATTTAAATTTATTAGGAATTTTAAAAATATGAAATGTTAAAAAAACTCTATTTTTTCAACTAATAATAAGGTCTAAAAACTTAAAAATTCCGGTATTGTCAAGTCTCAAATCTCTTATTTTATTTTATTATTTTTTATTTTTTAGTTTAAATTAGTATAAAAACCCAAAAAATAAAAGTGTAGTATAATTAATATTGTATAAATAGAGCATTTATTTGCACTTTTTTATACGCTAAATAACATCACTTATTTGAAAGGGAAACAAATGTCTGTATTTGACAGTAAATTTAAAGGAATTCACGTTTATTCAGAAATCGGAGAATTAGAATCGGTTTTAGTTCACGAACCAGGGCGTGAAATTGACTACATTACACCAGCTAGACTAGATGAATTATTATTCTCAGCTATCTTAGAAAGTCATGATGCAAGAAAAGAACACAAACAATTTGTATCAGAATTAAAAGCTAACGACATCAATGTTGTTGAACTAACTGATTTAGTTGCAGAAACATATGATTTAGCATCACAAGAAGCTAAAGACAAATTAATTGAAGAATTTTTAGAAGACTCAGAACCTGTTCTTTCAGAAGAACACAAAATGGTTGTAAGAAACTTCTTAAAATCAAAAATGTCATCAAGAGAATTAGTTGAAATTATGATGGCTGGAATCACCAAGTATGATTTAGGTATTGAAGCAGATCACGAATTAATCGTTGACCCAATGCCAAACCTATACTTTACCCGTGACCCATTTGCATCAGTTGGTAATGGTGTAACAATTCACTACATGCGTTACAAAGTTAGACAACGTGAAACATTATTCTCAAGGTTTGTATTTTCAAATCACCCTAAACTTGTAAACACACCATGATACTACGACCCATCTCTAAAATTATCAATCGAAGGTGGAGACGTATTTATCTACAACAACGAAACCTTAGTAGTTGGTGTTTCAGAAAGAACCGATTTACAAACAATAACCTTGTTAGCTAAGAATATTGTTGCTAATAAAGAATGTGAATTCAAACGTATTGTTGCAATCAATGTTCCTAAATGAACAAACTTGATGCACTTAGACACATGACTAACAATGTTGGACAAGGATAAATTCCTATACTCGCCTATTGCTAATGATGTATTTAAATTCTGAGACTATGATTTAGTAAATGGTGGAGAAGAACCACAACCAATGGAAAATGGTTTACCACTAGAACAATTATTAGAATCAATTATTAACAAAAAACCTATCTTAATTCCAATTGCTGGTGAAGGTGCTTCACAAATGGAAATTGAAAGAGAAACTCACTTTGATGGTACAAACTATCTAGCAATTAGACCAGGTGTTGTTATTGGTTATTCACGTAACGAAAAGACAAACGCTGCCTTAGAAGCTGCTGGAATCAAGGTTCTTCCATTCCATGGTAACCAATTATCATTAGGTATGGGTAATGCACGTTGCATGTCAATGCCTTTATCACGTAAAGATGTTATGTGATAGTAACTATCTAAAATTATTGAATTTTATATATTAAAAATCCTCAGCAATAAGCTGGGGATATTTTTTTGATTTAAATTTTAGGGTTTAGCTTAATAGTTTTAAGCTTATCTACTTCAAGTTTTGTTATGAAATCATGCTTTATATCACCTGAAAATTCTTTTGGATCATATTCACTTTCGCCTCTAAACAAGATAATTTGGTTACCCCTGTTTTCAGAATTGTCACTTTCGACAATATGAATAAAATTAATTCCAATTAAATTAAATCTTGAATCTATTACCATCGAACCGCTTGAACCGCTATCAAGTGATTCGTTGTTTTCATTGTCAAGATATAGTGTTGTCATCTGTTGGAGAATATTTTTAGGCATTCCGTGTTCAGATGCTTTTCCAAATGGCTTTTCATAGTCCATTCATTTATTGCCTATACTATTTCAATCTTTGTTTTCTTTTTCGTTATATCTTACCCATAAGCTATTAAAGTTATCTTTGTTATTTTTATCATTATCAACAACACGGTTTTTTGTTTCAATATAGCCACCTTGTGATCTGGCAGCATTTAATTTAATTGTTCCATTGACATCTGGAAAACCGAGCACAAAATGAGTTTGGATAGGGCTCTCGTGATTCTTTTGTTTATTTGTTTCATTACCAAAACCAATATATCAATCCTTTTCGGCTGGTGTATCTAAAATTTCATATAGAGTAGGAAATAGATCTCTTATATTATTTTTAGTGAATCTTAGTTTAAGAATTGCAAAATCAGCTCCGCCATTTTTAACTGTCCCAAGGCGGTTATTGACATCTGTGAGTTCATCAAAGAAATTTGTGACAGCCCGATTTGCTCTTAATCCTTTTGAGCTAAATCTTGGAGTGTAGTATATCCAATCTAAATACTGACTTTTTGTATCAGTGCCCTGATGTGTGTTTAGCGGTTTTTTAAAGTATTTTTGATAATCATTAATAATTTCACCATTATCCGCAGTTTCATAGTTATGCTTATTGAAATTAAAATTAGGGTCTAGCCTTCCAACAAAATTATTAATATTTTTTTTATCTGTATTTTTGTTGTACACAATACTTTTGTCAAAGATATGAGTTAATGATGCAACGTGGGCATTGGTTGCAACTAAAAATTCATATTCTTCGCCACCATTTTTATTGGTTGTTATTTTATTATCAATTCTGTCTACAATTCATGCTGTCCCAGAAGTACTTGTATAGCGTTGCGAAGGACTTCCACCAAAGGGTGGCCGTACTGTATAAATACCTTTATAATTTAGTGAGAATGACCTATCATAGATGTATTGATAAAAATCATCATTTTTTCTTAGTAATGAATTGCTTGTGTTAAGTGTTAGATGTCTAAATTGTGTAGATTTAGTTTTAAATAATAATGTTATTTCGCCAGTTAAATCATTATGTTTAGCTTTTATTTCTTCAATTTCTTGATTGAAGTCTATCATTTTTTTGATTGTATCTAAGTCGATATAATAAAGAAACTGACTTAGATTAGATGGAAGATAGCCAAAAGGGTTGTTTCTTATAATTCCCTTAATTTTATTAGCAATATTCTCATCTTGTTTAATTTCGATAGAATTGTTGGGTATGGTATCAAAAGTGTCAAGGAACAAAGCTTTCATCATATGTTCTTTATTGTATCCATTAAAGAATTGACGTCATTTTTGTTCATCATTATCACCATATTCTCCATATATACCAACTTCCTTAAGATAGTTTAAAAAACCAGGATCTAAGCGGTTATTTGATAAATCTAAACCAGTGTTGTTATTCGCTGTTTTTAGATAGTTTTTAAATTCTTGAAGTTTCTTTTTATAATAAGGTGTTTGGGTGACAATAGCATTGGCATCATTGAATTTTTGTGTAGATTTATTGAATATTAAATCAAATCCTAGACTGTGCTTTGGTGAATCGGTTTTAGAATTATTAGTTGTTGAGTTTATATCGGTATTAAGTTTTTGAAGCTCATGGTTTCTAATAACCTTCTTAAATTTTTGGCTTAGATTATATAACTGTGTTTTAAATTCTTTTAGAGCATCATTTAATTCTTCGATGTTATTATTGTAATCTCTTTGGCGGTCGCGATATTTTATTAAGTTTGTATATGCTATTGCAAGCTTATGGCGTTCATCGACCAATTCAGGATCATTATCTGTTTTTTCAAAGAATTCATTTACTGTTGATATTTGTTTTTGAGCTTCGGCAAGTAATGCTTGACTATCATTTATTTTTTCATAGTTAGGAGCAGGTACATCTATGCCTGGTGATGGAGTTATATCTGGCATGTTTGGAGATGGTATTTGTGGTGCTTCATTTGAATTATTATTTTGCTTGTTTATTTCATTATCAATTTTTTGTGATAACTCGCCAAAAAGATCACGATAATCATTATTTGCAAAAGAAATTTTTTCTAGTTCATTTTTTAGTTTTTCTTGTTTTTCAATGTCATGAATTGAAGATATATCATTATATAGTTTTGCTTTTTGATTTATAAAATTACTATTTTTTATATTTTTAGAAGTTTTAATTAAGGTTGATAATTTGTTTTTGATTGTTATTTCAATGTTAAGAGCATCTACATACGCAATTGCTTCTTGGTTATATTCATCAAAGATACTATTGGCATCATTATTAATTTGTTCTAGCTCATCTTCAGTTATATTGCCTTTTTTAATTTCATTTTGGTATTCATTATATTTAGGTGATCCATCAAGCTTTTCTATGTTTTTAGCAGTTTTGTCTAAAATTTTTTGAATTTCATTATCTAACTTTTTAATGATGTTGTCAATTTCTTTTGCATTAATATTTTGTTGGTTTAGTTGGTCTGACAACTCTTTTTTTAATGGATTTTTACTAGAAAGTCTTGAAATTAATTCTAATAATTTTTGCACATCCGGTTTCATTTGATGAGCAAGAATTTTTGCTTTAATATCTAATATTTTTTCTTCATTATCAGCACTACTTAATTCGGTTTTTAATTCCTTTTTTAAATTATCATCTTGAAAGGAATCTAGCAATATTTTTACATCAGATTTTAGCTTATTTAAGTAACTATTAACTTGATTTTTAATATCATTAAAATCATCGACGTTTGCGTCTTTATTACTAAATTTTTGTTTTAATTCTTTGTATTTTTGCTTTGTTTTAGAAAGTTTATTAAGCAAAATTAACACTTCTTGTTTTAGAGTTGCTTTGTTTATTTCTAAATCTAGCAATTTTGAAATTTCTTCGATATTATTGTTCGTAGCTAATTTAGCTTTATTTGCTAGTTCTTCTTTATCATTGTTTGAAATATCAGATGCATTAATTTTTTCGATTAGGGCATTTATTTTATTTTTTAATAGTTGATCTTCAGTACTTATTTTTGATAGGAAATCAATAATATTTTTTTTAATTAGATTTATTTCTTCTAGTGTTTTAGCTTCACTTATTTGGATGATAAATTTTTCTTTTTTATCCTTACTTAAATCTTTTATCAAGGCATTTAGTTCTATTTTACCTAATTCCAAACTTTTTGCTTTTTCTTGCAATATTAATTGTCTGTTAGTTTCTTCTAAAATATTTTTTAGGTTTGCGGCATTATTGTTATTTTGAAAACGATTGAGAAGATTGTTTTTTATTTCGTTGTTTTTTAATTGATTAATTTTTGATAAAACAAATGCTCTATCCTCTTCTATCTGCTTTTTTATGTTTTTTAAAATAATTTGTAGAGTAGCATAATTTTTAGGCGAATATTGTCTAAATTTAGGATCATTAATTTGTTTTAAAAAATCTCTTTTGCTATCCTCATTCACTATGTTTGCAACTAAATTTTTAGCAGCCGTGATTAAGTCTTGTGTTTCTTGCTGCTGTTTGTTGCTTTTTAAAAAAGTAGCATATCCTATTCCTACAGCAGTCCCTATAATACCTAGCATTGAAACAGTGGAAATACTTGCTATTAAAATCTTCTTCTTTTTGCTTTTTTGCATAAAAAACCTCAATATTAAATTTTTATCTTACGTAAAAGTGTTTTTATTATACCTAATTTTTACTTCTATTAAGCTAAAAAAGAAATGTATTTTTATACAAAAAAATTTTGAATTATCATAACAAAACGCCTTATTGTTGATCAAATTTAAATTTGAATTCCTATATTTTTTATATTTGTTAATCCTTTGGTATGTACTGAATCATTCATATAATTAATCCACCATATAAATTTCAGTCTTCTAACTTATTATTTTTTTACTAAAATTGTGTTAAAATTTGAAAGTACTTTTTATAAAAGTATCGATAGATTATGAAAAAACAAAATTAATTTATCAAACACTATTGTGAATTCAATCGCATGTGCCTTTTTTGGTGTTGATTGTTAGAAACAATAGGGAGAAAAAACAAACTTATTTTTATTTATATCTTAAAAAGGAGATTAAAAAAATGACAACAGAACAAAAACAAGTTGAACAAAAGCCAGTTGAACAAAAAACTGCAGTATCTAGCGAACCCGTTATTGTTTCAAGAGAAAAATTATTAGAAGCAGGAACATATTTTGGTCATAGAGTAAGCCGTTGAAATCCAAAGATGAAACAATACATTTATGGAAAAAGATCAGGTATACATATTATCGATATTGCTAAAACTCAAAAAACTTTAGAATATGCATACAAACTATTAAATAAAATGGCTCAAAAACCAATCTCATTTATTTGAGTTGGTACTAAAAAACAAGCTAAATCTGCTATTGAAGCAGCAGCAGCAAGAACTAATTCAGTTTATGTTACTGAACGTTGATTGGGCGGAACTTTAACAAATTCGCAAACAATTTTTAAGAGCGTTAAGGAACTTGACAGATTAGAAGCTTTGCAAAAAAATGGATATCAAGGATATACTAAAAAAGAAGGTCTTCTAAACGATAAGAAGATTGCTAAGTTGCAAAAGAACCTTGGTGGTATTAGAAAACTAGCTAATAAAGCGCAGATGCCACAAGTTATGATTGTTGCTTCACCTGTTGAAGATGAAATTGCTATTAGAGAAGCAAAGAGAAAAGGTTTAAAAGTTTTTGCAATTCATGATACAAATTCAAATCCAGATTTAGTAGATTTTGTTATTCCAGCAAACGATGACTCGGCAAAATCATTAACTTTAATTATTACAATTTTAGCTGATGCTATTGCTTCTGCTAGAGGTGGTTCTCAATTATTTGCTTATAAAACTAATGAGGAAATTGTTTTACCAGAAGATCCTAGAACAAGCGAAATGAGAGAAATGAGAGAAAGAAGATTTAATAAACCAGTAGAATCTTCGAAAACACCTGAGGAAAAATAAATTATCTCAAAGTATAAGAAAGGGTATATATGTCAATCGATTTAAATAAAATTAAAGAATTAAGAGAAAGAACGAATTTAGGATTTTTAGATGTTAAAAAAGCGCTTGAGGCTAATGACAATGATGTTGAAAAATCAATCGACTGATTACAAGAAAGAGGAATTTTAAAGGCTGCTAAAAAAGCTGGAAGAATCGCAGCCGAAGGTATCGTTAGAGCTGTTGTTAAAGATAACGTTGCAGTTATATTTGAACTTAATTCTGAAACAGATTTTGTTTCTAAAAATGAATTATTTATTGAATTAGCAAATAAAATCGGTGAATCATTGTTGGTAAATGATTTTACCAGTGATGAAGAATTACAGGCAATTAAAATTGATGGTGTTTCAATCGAGGATCAAACTAGTTTATTAACAGCAAAAATTGGTGAAAAAATAACATTAAGAAGAGCGCTAAAATATGTTGCTAAGGAAGGCGAAATTGTGGCCGGCTATACTCATGCTAATAATAGAGTGGCAACGATTATTATGGGTAAGGGTATTAATGCTGAAGCATTAAGAAATGTATCGATGCATATTGCTGCTCTTAACCCATCTTATTTAACAGAACAATGTTTGTGTCCAGTTGAGTTAAAGGGTATTCATGATATGTTGGATGCATCACCTGCTCTAGCAAATAAGCCTGAAAAGATTCAACAATCTATTAAGGAAGGTTTACTAAGAAAACAATTAAACGAAAAAGGTGTTTTATTATATCAACCCTTCGTAATGGAAGATACTAAAACTGTTGGACAGTATCTAAATGATTCTCACTTGACTTTAGTTAGTGCTAAGAGATATGAGGTTGGGGAAGGAATAGAAAAGAAAACAGTTGACTTTGCCGCAGAAGTTGCCGAACAAATGGCTAAATAATAATTAAGATTAACTACCAAATTATGTGGTAGTTTTTTTATGCTAATTTAAAACTAGAAAGACAATCTATGATCAATTCTTTGAGTTCTTTTATAAACTTAGGTTTATTATCTTTAGATAAACACATTTTGGAGAACTTTAACACCTTATTTTTTATCTTTAGCATTACGCTTGAGAACAGGAAAGGTTGGGAGAAATAGCAAAAATTACAAATGGAAAAAGTAATTCTAATGACTCGGTAAAAAATGGGGCATATCCTTTTTATATAAGATCAGAAGAAATGCGTAGAAGTAATAAATATTTATATGATGAAGAAGCGATAATAACAATTGGAGAGGGAAATATAGGAAAAGTATTTCATTATGTAAATGGTAAGTTTGATCTACACCAAAGGTGTTATAAGATAAGTAATTTTAATTCAAATATATATGGTAAGTTTTTTTATTATTACTTTTCACAGAATTTTTATAAAAGGGCTATTACGGATAGTTCTAAAGCCACTGTCGATTCTATTAGACTAGAAACAATAACAGGAATGGCGATTAATATTCCTATCTTATTAAAAGAACAAATTAAAATATCAACTATTTTTGATTTTTTTAACACCCTCATCACCCTTCATCAGCGTAAGTTAAATGCCTTAGAAAATATCAAAAAAACCTTATTAGAAAAGATGTTTGCGGATGAAAAATCTGCATTTCCATCAATAAGATTTAAGGAATTTACTAACGCTTGAGAACAGGAAAGGTTGGGGAATTTATGTGAAATTAGTACAGGAAAGTTAAATGCTAATGCTATGGTTGAGTGCGGTAAATATGATTTTTATACTTCAGGAATTGAGAAATTTAAAATAAATTCATATGCATTTAAAGGACCCGCAATAACAGTTGCAGGTAATGGTGCATCTATGGGTTATTTACATTTAGCCGATAATTTTTTTAACGCATATCAAAGGACTTATGTATTAACTAAAATAGGAATTAATAGAGTATTTTTGTATTATTTATTATTTACTTTATTACCTAAAAAAATTAATGATGAAGCTCGCAGGGGAAGTATTCCATATATCGTATATGATATGCTTAGTGATTTAAAAATTGTTCATCCTAACTTTAAAGAAGAAAATAAATTAGGTCACCTTTTTGACAATATAAACTCCCTCATCACCCTTCATCAGCGTAAGTTAAATGCCTTAGAAAATATCAAAAAAACCTTATTAGAAAAGATGTTTGCGGATGAAAAATCTGCATTTCCATCAATAAGATTTAAGGAATTTACTAACGCTTGAGAACAGGAAAAAATAGGAAATATATTTACAATAACTAGAGGTTATGTACTTGGAAAAGAAAAATTATCATTAGAAAAAAATGCTTATTTTAAATACCCAGTTTTCTCATCACAAACTGGAAATAATGGTTTAATGGGGTATTATAATTCATATTTATTTGATAAAGCCATAACTTGAACAACAGATGGAATATATGCTGGAGATGTAAAATATAGAGATGAAAAGTTCTATTGTACTAATGTCTGCGGTGTTTTATTAAATGATAATGGTTTTATAAACTTGTGTAATGCATTATCAATAAACAAGGTTTCTAAAAAGCATGTTACGAAGGTGGGAAATCCTAAATTAATGAATAATGTAATGAAAGAAATTTTATTTAAATATAGCAATAATTTAAGAGAGCAAAAAAGAATTTCATCAATTTTTAACAACATAAACACCCTCATCACCCTTCATCAGCGTGGGCATAATTGGGGGAGAGATGAGAAAAAAATCAGAAATTTTATTTTATAAATATTTTCAAAATTGAATTTTTGTATATAAAAAAGGTTCTATAAGAAACGTTAGTTTTAAAAAATACGAGTTATCATTAGATTGAATAATTAAATTGGTGCCTGAGTTAAGATTGTGCGATATAGATAGAATGGAATACCAAAAAATATTGAATGATTATGCTACTTATCATGAAAAACAAACAACAATGGATTTTCACCACCATTTAAAAAGCGCATTATTAGATGCATTTGATGAAGGTTTAATAGATAATGATCCTACTAGAAAGGTTGTTATAAAGGGTAAACCACCTAAAAAGAAAGCGCAGAAGTTTTTAAGTCAATTTGAGCTTCAATTGCTCCTAAAAACCTTGAAATTAAACGAAAAAATTAATTGTGATTGATTGTTGCTTTTAATAGCGAAAACTGGCTTGCGGTTTTCGGAAGCTATAGCAATCACGCCGGAAGACTTTGATTTTTCAAAACAAACATTGAATATAACTAAGACATGAAATTATAAAGAAAATGGTGGTTTTTTACCTACCAAAAATAAAACTTCGGTTAGAAAAATTCCATTAGATTGAATGACTATTTCACAGTTCTCGAGTCTTGTTAAAGACTTGCCAGGTGATAGACCTATATTTATCCTTAAGAAAAAAATTTATAATTCTACTATTAATGATACACTTAGCAGAAGATGCAAAACAGCAAATGTTCCTATCATAACTATTCACGGTTTAAGACATACTCATGCATCATTATTGTTGTACGCCGGGGTATCGATTGCTTCTGTTGCTAAAAGGCTTGGTCATTCTAGTATGAACACAACTGAGAGAATATATTTGCATATTATTAACGAGTTAGAGAATAAAGATATCGATGTTGTTATGCGTTCAATATCGAGTTTAAACTAAAATATATCAATGCCCACACTAAAAAATAGAACCAAATAGGTTCTATTTTTTTTCCTTGTATTGCTTTATAAGATCAATAATTAGGGGTCTTAGCTTATATTTAGGGCCGTCCGGGGATTTAACAAGCGGTCAAATATAAGCTTCAAAATTATTGTTTTTATTAATGTCTTCTTTAATATCTATATAGCAATTATTTACGAATTCTTCAATTTTTTCTTTTTCGAGTCCATATATCGCTAATTCATCAAGATTTTTTTGTAGTTCTTCTTGTTTTTTTTGTTTTCAAAAGTCATTTAAACTAGGTTTATTATTATCGGGAAGATTACATCATTCCTTAATTCATTCGGGATTTTTAATATAATACTTGCTTAAAACATGAGGTATCGATTTGCAAGTTCTTAATTCTAATTCAAGATTTGTGAAAAAATTTTTATCATAAAGTTCTTGCTTTTTATTGTTTTGAATATCTTTTAGAATTTCAGTATTATAAAATCTAAGCTCATCATCCGAATCATTAAAAGTTGCTAATGAATTAAGATTGGTTAAAATAACATCAATTTCATATATTTTCACATCAATTCTTTCGGATATTTCTTTATCAAAGGACATCAATTTTTCATTTTCTTCTCATTTAAAACTCAATAAGTTTAATGAATTTATTAAGCGTTTAATTTTGCACAAATGATTATAAGCCTTTTTAAGATTTTTAACTTTGTTTATATCATTAGTGTCAAATGATTCAATATTTTCGAATCAGTTAATACCTAATTCTTTGAATAATTTTTCAACTTCTTTATATTCTTCATTTGCATATTTTACTATAGATGATGTATCGGAAACTGTGATTATTGTTAAATCCTCATAAGCATATTTTCTAAATGCATCCTCAACATTTTTCTTCATGTGATATGGAAATTTGTAAAAATGTGCTCTACCAAATTCTTTATGAATATTATATTTTCTATTAGTTCGCGAAACACTTTGGACTAAATTTTGTGATTCTTGTTGTTTATCAAAATATACTGTTTGAATATATTTTGAATCAAAGCCGGTTAACATCTGATTTACTACAATTAACAAGTTTATAGTTTTTGAATCATCATCTTCATCCATATTGATTCTTTTTAGTCTTTGCGAAATGTCTTTTTTGAATAGTTCGTGTTCATCATTTTGGTTAATAATTTTAAAATCGAAGTCTTGTTCGTATTTTTTATATATTTCTTTAAATGCTTCTTCAAGCTTTTCAAGTTTTTGTGGAGACTCATCACTATCTAATGATCTTGTAAATAAAGCGGTGAATTTAAAATTACGTTTTTCATCTTTTATATCAAGATCATTTATATGTTTATTAAATATACGGAAATATTTTATTGCATCTTCAATACTTGAAGTGGCCAAAATTGAAGAAAAATTATATTTAAAACCATTAGATTTCGCCAAATTATATCAATCGTCTAAAATGCTTTCAACTACAAGATTTTTATATAAATCGCTTTCATAAATATAGTTAATTTCATCTTCTAATTCAATTAGTTTATCCAAATTATCTGATTTTTCATTAAATTCTTCTAATTTTTTAGTAACTTCGTATGGAGCATCATTTTTTAAAGAAAGAAGCTCTTGTTTTAATGTTTCATTTTTAATGGAATTTAATTTTTCAGTACAAAATTTTTTATTATGTTCAATATTGCAATTAAATGCTCACTTATATAAATCTTCAAATATATTATATTTACAACTAAATTTTAGAACCTTTTCTTGTACTATAGCATCCCCTAGAGTATAGCTATGTAATTTTTCGCCAAAAATATCATATGTTTTAGGTGTTTCATCAAAAATAGGGGTTCCAGTAAAACCGAAAATTATGGTTTTTTTCTTAAAGGTATTTTTAATTTTGCTCATCATTGAGCCAAATGTACTACGGTGGGCTTCATCAAAGATTAAGACAATTCTTTTTTTATCAAGAATATTTTTATGATCTTCATTTATACGATCTAATTTCTGAATTGAAGTTACAATGATTGGTTGATCTTCGTTTTTTCTTGTCTTATTTTGCAAATCTCTTGTACTAGAAACATCAGTAACCTTTTTATCATGTTTTACAAACTCATTATAGGTTTGATCCACTAATTCAATTCTATCAGCTACAAATATTACTAAATCAGCAAGATTATGCTCAATTATTAATGAACTAGTCTTAAAGCTAGTGAAGGTTTTTCCTGAACCTGTAGCATGTCAAATGAATCCCCCTTTAATAGGTTCATCATTTTCTGCTAAAAAAAGATCCGTTTTTCTAATTTTATCAAGAATTTTCTTAACAGCATAGTATTGGTAACTTCTTAAAATTTTTAGTTCATCGCCGTCCGGAATAGTGTAGTCACAAATTAATTCTAATGACATTGGAATAGATAAAAAGTTTTTAACGACATCAACTCAATTATTAATCTCATTTTTATTAGTCTCATCATACCAATTAATAAATTTTAATTCTCTATTTCTTGGCGAATATTCCATTTTTAGTGGATTCATTGCAACTACTATATGTATGAATTTAAAGATACCATTATAAATGCTTTTTGTTGCTTCATTATAATTTATTAATTGATTTTTTGCATTAATAATACTTTTATCTTTATTTTTTAATTCAATATGAATAAGTGGTATTCCATTTATTAATAAGAAAATATCGCTTCTTTTTTGGTCGTTATTGCTGTTATTGATTCTAACTTGTCTTGCGATTTGAAAATAATTTTTACCACCATCATTATTTAGTTGTTCCTTATGAATTAAGGTTAAAGGGATTATTTTTTGTTCTCTTTTTAATTGCAATCCTTGATTTGGTTTTATAATGTTTCTATTAACTTGAGCAATATTTTGTTGAGATTGTATTTCATTTATTAATAGATCTAATTCTTTTTCAGTGATTGGTTTACCGTCAAGTTTATCCACATTGTTATGGTTTAAGATACGCAATCAATTTAACTTTAAATCATGTTCGCTAACATTATTTAATTCATTATCAATATTTAATTGACCAAAACCTTGATTTTTTCAACCATTATCTAATAAAAGCTTTACAACATTTTCTTCGAATTCGGCTTCATTTTTGAAATTTTCATTATTAAAATTAAGTTTTGACATATTGCTCCTATACAAACATCTTTTCTAATAAGGTTTTTTTGATATTTTCTAAGGCATTTAACTTACGCTGATGAAGGGTGATGAGGGTGTTAAAAAAATCAAAAATAGTTGATATTTTAATTTGTTCTTTTAATAAGATAGGAATATTAATCGCCATTCCTGTTATTGTTTCTAGTCTAATAGAATCGACAGTGGCTTTAGAACTATCCGTAATAGCCCTTTTATAAAAATTCTGTGAAAAGTAATAATAAAAAAACTTACCATATATATTTGAATTAAAATTACTTATCTTATAACACCTTTGGTGTAGATCAAACTTACCATTTACATAATGAAATACTTTTCCTATATTTCCCTCTCCAATTGTTATTATCGCTTCTTCATCATATAAATATTTATTACTTCTACGTATTTCTTCTGATCTTATATAAAAAGGATATGCCCCATTTTTTACCGAGTCATTAGAATTACTTTTTCCATTTGTAATTTTCGCTATTTCTCCCAACCTTTCCTGTTCTCAAGCGTTAGTAAATTCCTTAAATCTTATTGATGGAAAAGCAGATTTTTTTCATCCGCAAACATCTTTTCTAATAAGGTTTTTTTTGATCTTTTCTAAGGCATTTAACTTACGCTGATGAAGGGTGATGAGGGTGTTTATGTTGTTAAAAATGATTGAAATTTTGCTTTGTTCATTTATATTACAAATTTTAATAAATATATTCATTAATGTACTAGCATTGAGTTTAAAACGCTCACCTCCAACTAATAATGAACTTCAATCAACTCTCTTTAATGATAAAGATATAAAAAAATTATTATTTAATTTATTGTTAGTTTTTATAACATGCGCATGGTTATTAACTCATATTTTTTCATTTACGTATAAAATTGAATAGTTATTAACATCATTTGCACCATCCTCAGCAATTAAAATATTTTCTCCGGAATGAGTATAACCCTTCACATAATCTTGTATTCCATTTGCTCCATAATATGGAGTATTCCCTTTTATTCTATTTTTTTCAGAAATTGGAACCCTATAATTGTCAAATCTATCACAAATATTTTCTAGCCTTTCCTGTTCTCAAGCGTTAGTAAATTCCTTAAATCTTATTGATGGAAATGCAGATTTTTCATCCGCAAACATCTTTTCTAATAAGGTTTTTTTGATATTTTCTAAGGCATTTAACTTACGCTGATGAAGGGTGATGAGGGTGTTAAAAAAATCAAAAATAGTTGATATTTTAATTTGTTCTTTTAATAAGATAGGAATATTAATCGCCATTCCTGTTATTGTTTCTAGTCTAATAGAATCGACAGTGGCTTTAGAACTATCCGTAATAGCCCTTTTATAAAAATTCTGTGAAAAGTAATAATAAAAAAACTTACCATATATATTTGAATTAAAATTACTTATCTTATAACACCTTTGGTGTAGATCAAACTTACCATTTACATAATGAAATACTTTTCCTATATTTCCCTCTCCAATTGTTATTATCGCTTCTTCATCATATAAATATTTATTACTTCTACGTATTTCTTCTGATCTTATATAAAAAGGATATGCCCCATTTTTTACCGAGTCATTAGAATTACTTTTTCCATTTGTAATTTTCGCTATTTCTCCCAACCTTTCCTGTTCTCAAGCGTTAGTAAATTCCTTAAATCTTATTGATGGAACCATATTATTTTTGCTCATTTTTATTACCGCCTAGAATTGCGATTAATTCATTAATAGCCTTTTGATCATAATCATCTGCTTTTAAATCTGCAAGGAGTTCGATTAATTCTGATTCTTTTTTACTAATTTCATCGTTTATTTCATTTAATGTGTTTTGGTATTTATTGAATAATATTTCAATTTTATTGATAAATGAGTCAATTATTTTATCAACGAGTTCAACAATATTTTCGCAAATATTATTAGTTCATTTGTAAAACAAGAGATCATAAAATGTATCTTCATCTAATGAATTATATTTTTCAAGAGAATCATGTAATAGTTCGAATTCATTTGATTTTAGCTCGTCTTTTAAATTCTTAAGTTCATTATTTAAATTATGAACATGAAGAAGCTTTTTGGATAATTCGATATTATCTAAGGCATTTTCGTCTTTCTTTAAGATAGCAACTTGTTTTGATAATTCTTTATTATCAAAACCATTTTCTTTAAATACTAATAAATCTTTGTCTTCTTCATCGATTGAATCAAAGGTTTCCTTGATTTCACTTTCTATTAATTCAATGTCATATTTAAGTTTTTCATTTTTATTTAAGCTAGCAGCAAAGAACTTGTTAATGATTGATTCTTTATTTACTAAACGAGCATCCCAATTAACTAAACTACCGTTTTTATTATTTTCGACATTTTTTTCTTGAAAAATAATTTCAGAGATTGGAATATTATCATTTTGATAATTTTGAATTATTTCAATATCCTCCTTAATGATTTCAAATTTTTCTATTGCTATTTGATATATATCGTATTTTTCAATAAAAGCATTATCCTTAATGTTTAATATAAATTTTTCAAAAATGCTTTCAAAGTTATAGACATTAATACCATTGATACTTTGATATGATGGAACATTATTTTTAATAAATTCAATAATTGAAATTGCGATATTCTTATTTTCGTTAATAAATTCTTTTACATAATTATCGTTTTTTATTGTATTTATTAATTCTTCATTTCTTAAATTTAAGAGATTATACCCATCGGATCTTTTTGAAATAAGCTTCTCCTTTAGACCGATAAATTTATTTCAAAAAGAATCTAAAGTTGAAATTTCTTGGTCAGATACACCGCCATACATAGTTGAATATAAATCGTGAATTTCTTCCTTATCATAATTATCAATATATCTTGAAATGTTTAAATTATAATCATTATCTTCAATTTCTTTTAGTGAGACAATTCTTGAAAATCCTTCTTTTTCAATTCGGTTATTAACAACATCGGATATTTTAATAATATGTGATCTATCTAGTTTATTTTTATTTCCATCTTTTGAAAAAAGTTTAGATCCGTCAACAAACATAAAATCGTCGGTTGCTTTATTTTCTTTAAGAATCATAATTATGGTTGCAATACCTGTACCCATAAACATGTTATTAGGAAGACCAATAATAGTATCAATTTTTTGTTTCTTGATTAAAGATTTTCTGATTTCATATTCGGACCCCCCTCTAAATAAAACGCCATGAGGTAAAACGATTGCCATTATTCCGTCTTTGTCTAAGTGATATAAACTATGCAATAAGAAAGCATAATCTGCTTTTGATTTTGGCGCTATACCATAAGATTGAAATCTTGGATCATTCACCTTATTTTCGGGTTTTCAAAGGTGTGAATAAGGTGGGTTAGCTACAATAGCTTTGACTTTTTTGTCACCATTACTTTCTGTTGGCCAGTCATCTTCCAACGTGTCAGCTTCTCTAATATTTATTAATTGTGGTGGAATATTATGCATAATTAAGTTCATACTTAATGTTTTGAATGAAGTTGGTAGAATTTCTTGGGCAATATATTTAATTCTAATATCATGATGCAATTCATTCATATGTTTTTGGAATTTTTCAGCAACTCTAATTAATAAGGAACCAGATCCGGCGGTAGGGTCATAAATTCTAATGAGATCATTTTTATTATATGTAAACTTGCTTAGATGAAATGAAATAATATCGGACATTAAAATTCCTGCTTCAAGTGGAGTATAAAACTCACCAGCTTTTTTACCAGCTGTTGATGCAAATTCGCCAATTAAATATTGATAAATAAAACCTAAAACATCGTAATCTTGTTTTTTGATTGGAATTTCATCAATAATTCTAATTATCTTTTTGATACTATCTTCATTTTTCACCTTTTGAATTGAAAGATAAAACTCATCAAAGATGTTTTTGTATAATGAATTAGGTTCATTAATAACTTCGATTTCACTATTAAAATGATTGATAGACTCAATAATATAGTTTCTATCAAATTTGTTGCGAAATTCCTTTTTATTCCATGAAGAAAATAAGTATTCATATGGTATATAGTATCCTAAATTGTTTTTTAAACTGTCAACTATTTCGTCAGGATTATTGCCTTTGGTAAGGTCCTCAATATATAAACATGATTCATTATCGTTGTCTTTCTTTTCACTTTTTTGAGCTAGTTGATAATCACCGTTTTTATCTATTAGTGTTTCAGTTTGTTTCGAAGATAGGAATTTATAAAATATTAGACCTAAAATAATTTTGTCATATTCTGTTACATCTAATTGAGATCTTAGTTCATTAGCAGCAGACCAAATTTTATTAGCAAGCTTTTGCTTGCTCATTTTAATAAAGTCTTGATTATTTTCAATATTTTTTGACATATACAGCTCCTTAAAAATAAGAATAAAATTTATACATTAAATTATAGCCTTATTTATTAATTTGCCTTCCTCTAAGGTTGAAAAAAGATTAATACTAATTAACTAATTAATTAAATACAGAAGTTAAAGAACTTTTTTGTTGCATGTCTAAGTTAGCTTAATATAATTTAGCCTAAATTTTAGGAATATTTAAATATTGTTTTTGTGATTCAAAAATAAATGAATTAATTAAGTTAGAATCATTTTATAAATTTATATTTAGGTTAACAATGTAATGTAATTTGAGTATTTTTTGTAAAAAAAATATGGCTAGTTATGTAAAACTAACTATATTTTTTAATTGTCACTTTCCTTTATTAATATCTATTTTTGATTCTTTGATAATTCTTTTTATTTTTAGCAAGATATGAATTAACAATATCCTCTTCTTGAATATCAACCAATAAGCCTAAACCTAAATAAGCCTCGTATGCCTTTAAGACCTTATTTTTGTCTTTGGTATTTAAAAGTTCGGTAAAAAGTTTGTATGTATATGCCAATTGAAGTGTAAAATTTTTGTGCTTAATGTAGGGTTTGATAATTGGGCTTATACCTTTTGGATATGCAATACTAGTTATAAAATGAATTCCATCAGCAAACTCCTCTAGCATCTTTTCGCGATCTATAACTTTATTTTTTTTTCAATATTTGAAGGCCTTAACTTCGTTGGCAAATTCTCCCAATTCAACTAATAGAGCAATAACAATTTTTGTATCAAAAAAACGAAAATCCTTTTTTGAAATGGTTTCAGAAAAAGCCTTATCCAGGTCAATTTGCAACATAAAAATTTCTTTTAAATCCATAGCAATAATTATTATATTACCAATCATAAAAATAAAAACTTTTTATTTGTCAATTAGTTAATTTTGCATTTTAAAATTAAAAAGAAATAATTATGATTTTTTATTTTTAACATTATTTTAAAAATATAATTTATAATTATTAATGCTTTTATGCTCCAGTGGCGGAATGGCAGACGCAGTTGACTCAAAATCAACCGGTTAAGAGCCGTGCTGGTTCAAGTCCAGTCTGGAGCACCATATAAATAATTTACCTTTCACAAATGTAGATACAGAATACTTATAATACAAATATAAGTATTTTTTTATTATAATTTATCTTAATAAATAATAAAATACCAAAGGTGGTTTAATGAATAACAGAAAACAAGAATTAAGAAAGTTAAAACGGCTTGATTTACATTCAAGTTGATATTCGATATTAACCATTGCTGTCATTATCATTGTATGAGCCTTAATTATTTATATGGTTACCATATTTGAAAATAAATATTCAAGTGATAGCACTTTTAAAATATTTAACGATATTACTGTCAGCATTATTGCTGGTTTAATTTCGGGAATATTATCAATATTGCTAGCTTTTATTTTTCTTGATTTAATTAAAAGAGCTAAGATAAAGGATTATTATTCATATTACTGTTATCTAAAGTCAATGGCTAATAAATCAAAATTTGTTTTTTTAAAGGACCCTAGAATTCCCTTTGCCTTGTATTCCAAGAAAGAACAAGAATTGACTAAAAATGATATTATTTTGATTACTGCTGAGATATTGGGATATTCACATGAATCGCCTCATTTTAAGAATTTGGAAAAAGAAATAGAAACAGACTTTGCTATGCATTCATTTATGACTCCTGACTTTATAAAGCAAAAAAAGATTGCAATTTTGAGAATACTTATGTTTGATATTTTGATTCCATTGGCTATAATGAGTATTTTGATTGCTTCTGTTATTATCTTTTATAATAGACATCATGAAGAAAAAAATATCCCATTATCAGCAATATCAAGAATGCTAATTATAATTATTTCTAATGTTTTTTCGCTAGCTATTTCTACAACTATATATGAATTTTATATTTTAAAACAAGTCAAAAATTATCAAACCTTTAATGATTTTTATCTGCTATCGTTTAATAATTTTGGGTATAAATTCTTAAATTCATCGATTGTTAGAAATTATTAAATAATCATATATTTTACAAATTGTTATTAAAAAAAGTTTAACTAGCTTTTCGGTTAGTTAAACTTTTTTAAGCTTCTGAAATCTATACTTAAAATCTTTAAAAAAATAATTAGAGCTAAATAATTATAAATAATATAGTTTTATATCTAGTCTTTATAATATAATTTAAAAAACATATTTAGGAGTATATTTTATGAAAAAAATATTAGTTATAAATGCAGGATCTAGTTCTATTAAATGAACATTGTTTAATGAGAAATTGGTTGTTGAGGCTAAGGGAATTGCTCAACGCATTAAGTTGAGACAAGGTATTCTTACATTGAAATATAAGGAAATTAATAAAGATTTTGAAATACCTCTTCCTACGTTTTTAGAAGCTGTCAAACAATTGGTAAAACAGTGAAAAGAATTCAATATCATAAAAGATTTTAATGATATTGAAAAAGTTGCATTTCGTATTGTGAATGGTGGTCCAAAATTGCAAAAAACAACCCTTATCGATGAAGAGAAAATCGAAATTTTAAAGCAATCAATAGATTTGGCACCAGTTCACAACCCTGGCGCAATTGAAGCAATTGAAGCATTCAAAGCTTTATTACCTTCTGCAAAAATGTCAATGCATTTTGATACTACATTTCATCAAACCATGCCTAGGATCTCGTATTCATATCCTATAAATAAGGATTTAGCAAAGGAATTAAATATTAGAAAGTATGGATTTCATGGATTAAATCATAATTATATTACTTTAAAGTGCCAAGAAATTTTAAATAAAAAAGACGTTAACATAGTTAGTTTACATATCGGAAATGGTGCAAGTTTATGTGCTGTGCAAAATAGTCAGTCAATTGATACGAGTATGGGTTTTACACCGCTCGCTGGTATTATGATGGGGACTAGATCAGGGGATTTTGATCCATCGATTATTCCATTCATTCTAAAGCACAAGGATATTAGTGTTGAAGAACTATTTAAATTATTCAATGAGCAGTCTGGTATGTTGGGCGTTTCTGGTATTTCATCTGATCTAAGGGATATTCAAAAGGCCAAGGTAACTAATTCAGATGCGCAATTTGCTCTTGATTTATATACCCAAAGAATTGCCGATTATTTAATTACCTATTTAAATAGAATTACAGAAAAAGTTGATGCTATAGTATTTACTGCAGGCGTTGGCGAAAACGACGACTATATAAGAAGTGAAGTTATAAATAAAATAAATATTGTTAATCTTTCACTAGATAATAAGAAGAATCAATGCCGAGAATTTAGTGATTATAAGATTATTTCTGATGCATCAAGCGCTATTCCTATTTATGTAATTCGTGCCGAGGAAGAACAATTCATTGCAAATGAAGCAATAAATTTATAGTTTGTTTTAAAGTAGCCTTATAAAGCTACTTTTTTTCTAGGTATTGCAATGATTTTGAAACAATAAGCAATCATGATTAATTAATATATAATTAATAAAGATATTAAATTTTAATTAAAGGAGTTAATGTTGCTTCGATTATTTAGATACATGGACCATAAGTATAAAATTTTATCAATTATAACCATTTTGCTAACATTACTTCAAGTTATCTGCTTTTTATTTGTGCCGATTTTCATTGGAAATTTATCCAATTTAATCGCACAAAATTCATTTTTACAATTGCATAAAGATCAAACAAGTATATTAGATTATTCTAAAATCAATATTCTTAGATTGTTTACAATTGAAGGAACACTCTCTTATTCTATAAAGTGGTTTACCTCATATTTTGCTCTTGTGTTATTAATTGGAACAATAGTAACCTTATTAGGGTCTATGCTTGCTTCATATATTTCGACAGGTGCTGCAAAACATATTCGAAAGTCGTTATGACAGCATTTAACAATTCTTTCGGAAAAAGATATTGAGTTTTTTAGTCATTCAAAAATTTTAACAAGATTTACTATCGATATATCTAGGATACAAATTGGAATTTCCTCTGGTTTAAGATTAAGCATTATCGGCCCTTGCAATTTAATTTTTGGGTTAGTTTTTGCTTTGCTAACTGATCTGAATCTTTCAATTACATTAGGTGCTTTTGTTCCTGCATTATTTGTTATTATGGCATTAGCAGGAATGTCTTCTATGAGATTATTTCCAAAGGAACAAAAAGCATATGATGAAATTAATAATGAAGCAAGAGAAAGTATTTTAGGTGTAAGAGTTATTAAATCATATAATCTTGAAAATGTTCAATTAGATAAGTTTCAAAATAGTAATAAAAACTGGTCGAACGTAGCTAAAAAATCTTGAATTATTTATCATATTACTTTTTCATTTATTAATTTGTTTGCAAATATTGTGACTTCATGTATATTATTAGCCACTGGCTTTATTATTAGATCAAGAATTAACCAAGGTTCTTATGGTGTGATAACTGATCTGAAAGTTTTTAAGGATTTTAGCGATGTATTATCCTTATATAAAACAAAGATATCTAATGCTACAACATTTATAAATTATGTAATGTTTATTACTATTGGGGTAGTTATGTCTTCATTTGCAGTCTTTTTAATTTCTCGTGGAAATGTTTCATCAAAAAGAGTTATTGAAATCTTAAAAAAAGAAGCAGATATAGATTTTATAAAATCTAATAAAGTTATTACTAAAGGTGAAATTGAATTAAAAAATGTTTCATTTAAGTATCATGAAGAATCCGAAAATTTTGTTATAAAAGATATTAATTTAAAAATAAATCCAGGTGAAAAAATTGGAATAATAGGGCCGACCGGATCAGGCAAGACAACGCTTGCTAGATTACTTAGCCATGAATTTAAAACTATCCACGGAAGCATTAGCATTGATGGCAATGATATTAATGAAATTGATACAGCTTCTTTACGAAAAAATATTTCGTTTGTTTATCAAAAACCAATTTTGCTTTCTGGAACTATTAAGTCTAATTTATTAATGGCAAATAACAAAGCTACACAAGAAGATTTAGAATATTTTGCAAAATTAGCATTTGCTTATGATTTTATAAATGCATACAATGATGGATTTGAGCATGAGGTTCTTAAAAATGGATCAAATTTGTCAGGAGGACAAAAACAGAGAATTTCAATAGCTCAAGGCCTTTTAAAGCAACCAAAGATTTTGATATTAGATGATGCAACATCTGCTCTTGATACTAAAACTGAGAAAATGGTTAAGGATAATATTGATATGCATTTTTCTTCAAGAAAAATTGTAACTATTATTATTACACAAAAAATATCATCAATTATTGATGCTGACCGAATACTGGTAATGGAAAATGGTTTGATAAGCGATATCGGGACACATAAAGAGTTATTAAAAACTTCGAAGCTATACCTAGAAATAGCAAAAACGCAGTTAGGAGGTTTAGATGTATAATTTGGATCCTCTTAAGGTGGATGATAAGCAACAAAGTTTAACAAAAACCCAAAAAAAGAATATTCAAAAGCAAAGAAGAAAAATAAAAAGAGGCGCCTTCAAAAGATTAATTTGGTATTTGAATTATAGAAAAGGGAATCTTTTTTGGATAATTGTCTTTTCAGTTTTTTCGGCCTTATGTTTAACTACCGGTACTTTCTTTTTAGGATATTTTATTGATAATTTTTTATCTGCTTCATTTCTTGTTGGCGAAATAAAATCTTTAGTACCAGAATATGTTGATAATTTTAATATTTCAAGCTTTGTGTGACATTTTGTTTTACTTATATTAATATTTGTTTTTCAGCAAATTTTTTCGTTAATTTCAAATGTTTTATCAGTTAGAGCCTCAATTTTGTCATGTTTAATTATGCGAGAAGATGCTTATAAGGCAATTATGAAAATGCCTGTTTCATTTTTTGACTCAGTTAAGACTGGCGAATTAATGTCTATATTAACTAGTGATATTGATAATATAAATAATGGTATGACTGGAAGCCTTAATACTATTATTATAACTTTTACAACAATCATTTCATCCTTTGGATTTATGTTTTACTATTCTGCTTATTTAACTCTTATTACTTTATTTTTAATGCCTTTAATGCTTTGCTTTGTTTTTATTGTTTTAAAGAAGGCTAATCCACAATTTAGGAAGCAACAATCATGTGTTGCTTCATTAAATGGGTTCATTGAAGAAAACCTTGCTGCACATCATTTAATTAGATCACTTGATTTTACTAAACAAATTGAAGACGAGTTTATTATTAGAAATAATAAATTATATAGTTCATCTCTTAAGGCTAATCTGTATATTGGTTTAATGTGACCTCTTGGCAATGCCGTTATTAATATATTGCAATTAATTATTGTTGTAATCGCTTCTGCATTTACGGTTGCAAATATTGGTACAGGCTCTAATTCTAATTTTACGCCCGGGGTTATTATTACATTTGTTTTATACATAAGAGTTATGGCTAATAGTATTGTTCGTGTTTTTGAGAATCTTTCGTCTATTCAAATGGCGCTAGTTTCAGCAGTTAGAGTAATGAATTTGGCTACATTCAAACCACTTGTTGATGAAACCAAATTAAGGTCAATTAATTATACAAAGGGAAATGTTTCATTTATGAATGTTGATTTTTCCTATACAAATGATGTTAATAATCTTCAATTAAAAAATGCTTCATTTATGGCAAAAAAAGGCCAAGTATTTGCTATTGTTGGCCCTACTGGTGCTGGTAAAACTACGATTATAAATCTTTTAAGTAAGTTTTATTTACCGCTATCTGGTAACATTGAAATTGATGGAAATAATTCGCGCGATATTAAAGAACAAAGTTGAAGACAACAAATATCGATTGTTTTGCAAGATACATTTTTATTTAAAACCACAATTATGCAAAATCTTCGTTATGCTAATCCAAATGCTACTGATGATGAAATAAAGGAAGCTGCAAAAATTTCGCACGCAGATGAGTTTATAATGCGATTAGGAAATGGATATGAAGAAATTATTGAAGAAGGTGGTGCTAATTTATCGCAAGGTGAAAGACAATTAATTGCTATAACGCGAGCAATCATTGCTAATCGAAATATTTTAATTCTTGATGAGGCAACTTCTAATATTGATACGAGAACTGAAAAAATAATTCAAAAAGCAATGATGAAATTAATGAAGGGAAAAACTTCGTTTATTATTGCTCATAGACTTTCGACTATTTTGAGCGCAGATAAAATTTTGGTTGTTAATAATGGCAAAATTGTTGAATCTGGTACCCATAAGGAATTATTAGCTAAAAAAGGTTTATATGAAAAAATGTATAATTCATCATTTAGGGAAGACTAGCACCTATTTGTTTGCTAACTAATAAAGCCATTTTTTCATGGAGCTAAATTAAAAAAACTGGTTTAAATCCAGATTTTTTTGTTAAAGCAATAATCTTTGTTATATCTTTTAAAAAAACCTAATTTTACTTTTTAAAAGTTTTACAATTCTCTAAAATTTTGTTAATTTCATCTTGACATATTTCTTTGATTTCGCCCAGATTCAAATTATTATCTAATTTTAGTGTGCCTATTGATACTCTTTTTAGGTAGGTTATTTTATAACCAAAAAAATTTAGCATTTCCTTAACTTGATGAAATTTACCTTCATAAATAGTTATATAGGCAGATTTAGAGTCTATAAAGATAAACTCATATCTTTCTACATGATAATTATTTGCAATGATAATTGGTTTGGGATAGTGATTTTTTATTTTGTCATCAAAAGGTTTATTAGTCTGGAAATAATACGTTTTAGGTATTTCGAATTTTGAGTTCATAATTTGATGGCCTAAAAAACCATCATTACTTATTATTAATAATCCCTCTGTGTCTTTGTCAAGTCTACCATATGAAAAAAATTTATTGGGATCAAGGTCAATAATTTCGAAAATTGTTTTACTTTTTTTATCAAAATTTGCCGTTATGTATCCTGATGGTTTGTTGAAAACAAAATATTGTTTTTCTTTATATTCAACTAGCTTACCATCAATCATAATTGTATCATTATTAATATCAACACAAATTGGCTTAAGGATTGATTTATTATTTATTAGAACCCTTTTAGCTTTTATTATTTTTTTGCATTCATTTCTTGAAATGTTAAGATATCAAGAAATGATTTTTTCTATTCTTATTTTCATTATATTTCATCTTGTATTCTATTTAGAGCATTAATGTAAATTTCGAGCGATTTTTTTATTTCTTTGAATGTGAAGCATTCGTTTGGTCCATGCATTAAATGCATATATTTTGTTGAACCAAAAGCTACGCAATTATTAACTATACGTGCGTAGGTCCCTCCACCAATTGCTAATGGTAGCTCTTTGGTATTTATTGCTTCATTATATGTTTGCATTAGTAATTTTATTAATTTGCTCTCGGGTGACATAAACATAGAATTTTTAGTTCCAACTACTTCAAAATGTACATCCGAAAAATTGCATGAAAGGTATTTTTTTATAGAATTTGTAACCTCTTCAACAGAATGGGTTGCCGGGACTCGCAAATCAAAAGTTATGATATGTTTGTCAGAGGTTGTTTTGATAATACCAAGATTAGCACTAAGGCTACCCGAGAAATCATCATAGTCTGGAAAAATATTTTTTAATCTAAAATCACGAGTTTCTAAATTTTCACTAATAAATTTTATTAGATTATATCTTAACAATTGGGGATCTTTTTCTTTTAGTTCTAGGATTGATTTGATAATAGCATTATCACCTTTTTCTGGCGTTGAACCATGACCACCCTTCCCTAATACACTGTGTAGCTTTCCGTTGTATATATATTCAGTTTTGTCTGGTATTTGATTTACAACATTTCCGGCATTTATTTCAAGATTGTCAATTTTATTAAAAATAAAACTAACTTGATATATAAGTTTTTCTGCAAAAATAAGTGGCCATTCTCCGTCAGGAGTATATGAAACATATGGATGTCCAAAGTCTGCAAGATAAAATTTCATTGATTTCATAGTTGTCTCTTCGGAAATCCCAAAGATAATTCGAATAGACCATTCATCATTTACCAGACCATTGTCTTTGAGATATTTCATTGCATACATGTTAATGATTGCAGGACCCTTGTCATCAAGACTACCTCTACAAATTATTTCATTATCAGTGATTACTGGAACAAAGGCGCTAGTTTTTCATTGCTTTTCATCGCCAGCAGGAACAACATCTAAGTGAGCTAAAATACCTAGAATTTTTGCCCCATTACCAATTTGTGCATATCCATATCGATTGTGGGGATCTTTATATGTTTCAAAGCCAAAAGAATCAGCTAATTTTAGGGCATAGTTTAAAGCATTATCAGCGTTTATACCAAATGGATATTTTCCTTCTTGCTCTATACTGATGGAAGGGATTTCGCATAAGTTTGCAATGTTTTTGATCATTTTATCAAACGCTTCTTTTTCTTGCTTAAATTGAATATATTTTTTCATTTTAAATCCTTAAAATAAGATTAATTTTTAACTAATTTTATAGCAATCCCTTTGTTTTGAAAGACGTAATTATCGTCATGTTCAAAATAGACCTTTATTAATTCAGGATAGTCAGTAAATGGGTTACGATTTCTTTGATGTTTATAAACACCATTGTTTCTATCGATATCAAATTGTGAAATTCCATCTAATTTATTTCATTTTAAATAAGTTTCTAAATATTTTTGTTTTATTTGATTTATGCCATTTTCTTCAAAAAATACTCTTTGTGCAGAGTGGTTGTTTGTAATATTTTTGTCTCTATAAGTTAACACAAAATAGAAGAAAACTCTTGCTATATCACCTTTAAATTCATCTATTACTTCAAAAACCTGCTCTCCATCTTCTTTTCCAATTCCTAACTTTGAACCATTGCTTGAAACTATTTTGCCATTTTGAGTTTCTCCATATGGTAAATTACCATGGATAGCATTGACTTTTTTATCTGACGGTCAAACATGGTGGGCATCATTTCTCATTGGCCCTTGTTTTGCAAATCAGGATTGTGCAATGATATGTTCACGATTCATACCTTGCCCCTCTTTATTTCCAATGTCACGATATTTGCCAAATTCAAAGTTGTATTTGTCTTTTCCCCCAATTATTTCCGTATATAGATCTAAAACTGTGCCATCTTTTTCATAATACTTATCAACGAATGCATCAACATAAGTATTGTGCAACTTTGCATAAGCAGCTCTACCGACACCCGTTTTGTCTCGGTTTTGTAGTTGAATCATAAAAAGTTTGTCTCTTAATTCTTGTCCACTTAATCCATTTAGTGATTCATAAAATTTATTCGAGTTATCATATTGGATGTGAAATCCATTATTTGTGGTTGGAGCAGCGCCATTTCTTGCCAAGGTGTTATTATCTTGTTCTTGTTGTCTATTATCTTTCTCTTTCTTATCGGGAGTAATAGGATTATTCTCGCTTCCTGCTTCTGATTTTTTATCATTTGGATTTGCTGAAGGACTTATTTCCCTTAGAGTTTCATTATTTAATATTTCAATTTCCTTAATTAATGAATCAAAGTTTTTAGAGTTTTCCTTGCTTTCTATAATCTCTAGCTTGTTTCATAGTTTATTTAATTTTTCATTATCTTTTATTTTAAGGATGTTTTTTAGAAGTTCTTCTTTTTTATTTAGATATTTTTTTTCATTTTCAGAAGTTTGTGTTTGCGTTGAACATGAGGACAAAATCAAAAATGTTGTTGGTAACGTTAGTGTTGTTAAATAAATCATTATGTTTTTTGAATAAGTTTTTTTCATATTAATAATTTCCTTAGAATAAATTGGTTAACATTTTAATTATAATACTATTTAATTTTTAGCGTTTTTATAATACTCTAATATGCCTTAAAAGAAGGTTAATACTTACGACATAGAACTTGTGTTATTTTATATTAATAGCAATGTTCTTAACATTAAAAAAACACACCACAGTGTGCTTAAAAGGTTACAAAATATATTATTATTGTGATTTTGCTTCAGCTTTTCTTGCTTCTCTTCTTAGGTCGCGGGCTCTTTCTTTAGCTAATTTGTGAGCTCTTTTTTCAGCTTTAACCTTATTTGCTAATCTAACGTCTTTTCTCATCGCATTTCCTTTCAATATTTGCTAATTTTATTACTTTAGAAGGATAGTTAATATTATAACTATTTTTTCTTAATTTGCTCAACTTTTTGCTCGATCAAATCAAAATCAATATCATCCATTGCTTTTATTTTTTCTTCAAGTGATAATGATTTCTTTAAATGTTCCTTATTTGATATTTTATGATTAAGTTCTTTGAAGTCATTGGCCGCATCAAAAAGGTTAATTTGATCTTCTTCATCAAAGATTTGGTTATTAATCTTTAATGAATTAGTGTAATAATTTTTTTTAAATAGTGTTGTTTCAGTTGTTTCTTCGATGCTGCTATTTTTTGTTAAATTATCTTGAAATTTCAGTTTTAGAATTTCTTTTTGCTTACTATCATCTTCAATAAGTTTGTTTATTTTTATATGCTGAATTAAGTAACCCGAATTATTTAATTCATTGCTAAATTTATTTAATTTTTCGATCTTAATTTTATCACTTTGACTGCACTTAAAATCAAGTTTTTGTGTTTCATTATTTTCATTTGTTATTAGTAATTCAAGGTTTTTAGTATTTACTTCTAGACATTTTGGAATGCAATTGATATTTTTTAAACAGTTGAATAATTTGGTCCCACGGTTTGCGCGCCCTGTATATTTTATGTCCCTCATATTTCATTGTTTATACATTCCGCCTTCAGTTATCATTGTTACTACATTTAAAGGTAAACAAGTTGTAAAAGTAGACACAAAAATTTCTTCATTTGTTTGTAATTTAGGTAATAGTTTTATGCCTTGCGCTTTGAGGGCTAGGTCAGTTGAAAAAACATTTTCATTTAATAAGAAATATGAACCATTATTAAGCAGTATAAAAATATCCTTTTCATCATTGCCAATTTTTGCATCGATTAATTCATCATCATTATTTTTAAAATTTATACAAATTCTCTTCTTGTTTAATACTTTTGAATTAAAGCTAGATATCTTTACTTTTTTAGCGAAACCATATTTTGTTATTAGTATAATGTTAGCATACGATTCATATGATGTTATTTCCATTACTCGAATAATTTTTTCATTGCTATCAAGATTCACTAATGAAGATATATGCACACCCAATTCTTTTCATGAATTATCTTTTAAAATATGTGCTTCAATGATGAAAAAATTACCCTTGTTAGTAAAGAAAATTAATTTTGAAAGAGAATTAATTTCATCATAATATTTAATTGCATCTCCTTCTTTTAGTTTATATGTAGCAAAGTCGTTAGCATTATAAATTTTTGTACTAATTTTTTTGATATAGCCTTCTTGAGAAATAAAGAAATAAAAATTTTCATTTTTAGCAAGAAGTTTATGATCAATATCTTTATTTATGCCTTCTTCTTTAATTATGGTTTTTCTATCCTGTGCATATTCAATTTTTATTTCAGTTAGTTGTTTTATTAAAAAAATATTAAATTCGTAGTTATCACTAAGTAAGGTTTTACATTGTGTAATTAAGGCTTCAAGGTTAGTTTTTTCTTGCTGAAATTCAATTTGATCCATTCTCGAAAGTTTATATAGTCTTAGCTCAGCTATGGCTGTTGCCTGAATTTCACTAAAATTAAATGCCTTTATTAGTGAAAGAATTACACCTTTTTTGGAATTATCACTTTCCTTGATTAATTTGATAACTTCATCAGAAATTTCTGCTACTCTAATAAAACCTTCAACGATTTCATGGCGTAATTTATATCTTTGAAGATCGTATTTTATTCCATTGGTATTTATTTGTTTTGAATGCTCAAGAAATGCATATAATGCTTTGTAAAGCGATAATAGGCTAGGTGCATTTTTATATATAGCAAGCATATTGTAATCATAATTAACTCTTAGTTTAGTTTTGTTCATTAGATATATCATGATTGCCTCGGCATTTGCATTTTCTTCAAGTTCAATGTATATTGATAATCCATCGCGATCAGATTGATCTCTAATTTCTTTAATTCCAGAAATTACTTTTGAAGAAATGATTGTATCAATTTCAAAAACCATTTTCGACTTAACTACACCAAAGGGAATTTCAGTAATTTCTATGCCAACAATGTTTTCTTTTTTGTCATAAACATAATTATATTTTGAGGATAGTGCAATTTTTCCTCTTCCGGTCATAAAAGCATCGTGAATTCCTTTGGTTCCGTTAATTATGCCTCCGGTCGGAAAGTCAGGGCCTTTAACATAATTCATTAATTCGCTAGTGGTGATATTTGGGTTTTTAATCATAGCAATTAAGGCATCAATTAGTTCCCCTAAATTATGGGGTGGAATTTGTGTTGCAAAGCCTGATGCAATCCCCATTGCTCCATTTACTAGCAAATTAGGAAAAAGGGTCGGTAAGACAACAGGTTCATATTCTGAATCATCAAAGTTTGGAATCATTGGCACTACTTTGCGCTCCAAATCTTTTAGCATTAGTTCTGTTATTTTTTCTAATCTTGATTCTGTGTAACGCATAGCAGCAGCAGGGTCATCATCAATGGAACCCTTATTTCCATGCATTTGCACAAGCGGATAATTGCTTTTTCATTCCTGCGCCATTCTTACCATTGCTTCATAAACAGAACTATCGCCGTGTGGGTGATATTTACCTAAAACATCCCCAACAATCCGTGCCGATTTTTTGAATGCCTCCTTGTTTCTAAGTTTTAGATTTCACATTGAATAAAGGATACGACGTTGTACTGGTTTTAAGCCATCTCTGGCATCGGGTATTGCACGCTGTTGAATAACATATTTTGAAAAACGGGCAAAACTATCGCTCATAATGTCGACCATATTCTTATCAATAATATTTTCAATTACTTGGTCATAATTATTTTTATTTTTCTTGTCCATAAGTCGTGCCTCATTTATTTTTTATTAATTTCAAATTCATCAATGCTTGAAAAGTCGATGTTATTATTGATTCAATTTTTTCTTGCCTCCGAATCATCACTCATAAAGGTAGTTATATACCTTTCTATTAATGCTTGCTGATCGATGCCTACTTTAATGATTGAACGAGTTGCAGGATTCATTGTTGTTTCTCAAAGTTGGTCAGCATTCATTTCTCCAAGCCCTTTATATCTTTGGATTTCGTAGTTTGTATATTGCGACGTTATTTTTCTTAGTTGTTCTTCGTCTCAAGCATAGAAATATTTGTTATTTGAGTTTTTAATTGTTATTTTATATAATGGGGGCAAAGCGATATATACCATTCCTAATTCAATTAGTTTTTTCATATATCTTCAGAAAAATGTTAATAAAAGCATTTGGATATGGGCTCCATCAACATCCGCATCAGTCATAATAATAATTTTTCCATATTGTGAATTCTTGGCATCGAATTCGCTACCAATTCCAGCTCCAATCGTGTTAATAATTGTTGCAAGTTCTTCATTTGCAAGGACATCAACTAACTTGGCCTTATCAGTATTCATTACAACCCCACGTAAGGGAAGAATGGCTTGAGTCATTCGATTTCTGCCCATTTTAGCTGACCCTCCGGCTGAATCACCTTCGACTAAAAAAAGTTCTTTGATTGTTTTGTTCTTTGTTTGTGCAGGAGTTAATTTGTTTGAAAGAATTTTTTTTGAATCGAGTTTATTTTTTACCTTTCTAGCTTCATTTCTAGCATTTCTTGCCGCAATTCTTCCGTCATATGTTCGCTTAATTTTCTCGATGATTTTGTCAGCTTCTTGCTTGTTTTCATTTAAAAAAAATGTAAATTTTTCACTAAAGAAATCTTCGACAGATTCCCTTGCTTCAGGCGTTCCTAATTTATCCTTAGTTTGCCCAACAAATTCAAGAATACTTTCAGGAATTTTTAGTGATACTACAGCAATTATTCCCTCTCTAACATCTAATCCATCAAAATTAATTTTTGTTTTAGAACTTGAATTTTTTGCATACCATTCATTAATTGTTTTGGTTAATGCAGATTTAAGTGCTGTTTCATGAGTTCCTCCATCCCTAGTTTTAACATTATTGACAAAGGAATATATTGATTCACTATAGTTTTCAGTATACGCTAACGATATTTCAACCTCAATATTGTTTTTTGATTTTCCTGACGCAAAGAAAATTCTACTGATAAATTTTCGGCCCTCGCCAACAAAGTTGATATATTCTTTAATTCCTTCATTGGTTTGAAAAACAACATTTTCGTTAGTATTTTCATTGATATAATTGATTTTCAAATTTGATATTAAGAAACTGGCCTCTCTTAATTTTTCTTTAACTGTTTCAGATGAAAATTTTGCTTTTTTAAATATTGAATAATTAGGTCAAAATTGAACCTTAGTTCCACGTTTTGTAGTTGGTCCTATAATTGTTGTTTTACTTGTGATTTTTTCTTGTTCAAAAGATGTGAAGTATTCTTTTTTGTCGCGATAAACGCTAACTTCAACCTTAGAACTAAGAGCATTTACTACTGAGGACCCAACGCCATGAAGTCCTCCACTAGTTTTGTATGCCCCATCGCCAAATTTACCGCCAGCATGTAATTCGGTAAATACTAGTTCAACACCACTTTTTCCTGTCTCATGTTTATTGATTGGAACACCTCTTCCGTTGTCTTCAACAATAACAGACCCATCACTTTTTAATATTACCTTAATATTATTAGCATATCCGGCTAATGCTTCATCAATAGCATTATCAAAAATTTCCCAAATTAGATGATGTAATCCGTTTGAATCAGTAGAACCAACATACATTCCAGGTCTTTTAATAACTGCCTCTAAACCCTTTAAAACTTTTAAATCTTTTGCTTCGTAATTAGTTGTACTCATGATAATTAATTATATATTTTTTGAATATTTAAATAAAAATTAAAAAATATAAAGACACAAATGAGTGTTTTATAGACGTTGGTTTTTATTGTTTTCTTCCAGTTCTTGGTTAATCATATGAATATCTACATTCATAATTTTTTCACCCAAAAAGAAAATAGCAATTTTGTTAATTGTTTTATTTTTAGTTATTTTATATATTTTTGCAAATGTGATTTTAATAATATATCTAATTAAGAAAAAACAGGTAAGTCAGCTAATAAATAGTATGCTAGTGATGGAAATTAAAACTATAAAATTATTTGATTGCATTAGAAAATGTTTTCCATTATTTAAAATAAGATAAACAATTCATGCTGTAATGAGAATGATAGGAATAATAATTGCATAAACACATAAAGCAAGAAAGAAAATGTAATTTCTTTTAAGTTTTGGATATTTTTTTAGTTTACAAAAAAAATTATTTTTATTTGTCATTTCTTAAATTAAATGTTTTTATTTCAACTTCGTTAATTATTTCATTCTCAAGTTTCTCAAGATTTTCAAGTTCTTCTTCTAATCTTTTTGCTTCCTCTCTTGTGGGTTTGGTGACCGGGAATCTTGGGGCAAAAAGTTCACATGTTTCGCAAGCTTTTTGGATCGATATTTCCATTGTGTTAATGGCTTTGGCAATTGTTATTGTTTCATTTTTATCGAAGCTTAATAATGGTCTAAAAATAGGCAAATCACAAACCTCTGATATTGCGTGGATTGATTCTAATGTTTGCGAAGCAACTTGTGCTAAATTTTCACCATTCGAAATTGCTTTTATATTATATTTTTTGGCTATTTTTTGTGCAATACGATAGAAACTGCGGCGCATTAGTGTTATTTTATATTTTTGATTTGATACAAGACCTATATAATTCATTAATTTTGTGTAATTAATTTGAAAAAGAGTAGAAGATCCTTGAAATTTGGTTAATGTTTTGATAATTTGTTCGATTTTCATAGTCGTTTTTTCATCGGTATGAGGGGGTGTAATGAAGTTTAAAAATTCAATCTTTAATCCCCTTTTTTGCAATAAATGTGCAGCAACAGGAGAATCGATTCCGCCACTTATTAAATGTAAAACACGTCCTGATGAACACACTGGCATTCCACCAAGGGCATAAATGTAATCGCTAAAAATATATGTAAATTTGTCTCTTATTTCAATATATATGGATAAATCAGGATTGCTAAGGTTTACAACTTTATTTTTAAAATTATTTAATATAAAACCGCCAAAGTGCATATTGATTTCCGATGAAGTTAAATGATAATTTTTATTATGTCTTCTGGCATTTATAGCAAAAGAGTTGAATGATTTTTTCGAGGCTAGTTCAAATACTTTTTTTTCAATATCTTCAATATTGGTTGATGTCTTATGAACTATTGAATAAGATGAAATTCCAAAAATAAATTTTAGGGATTTTAAATTTTGCTCTGAATACTTACAAAAAGCTCTGTCGTATTCCATTCTTAACTCATTTTTAGGTATATATAGTTCAATATTTTTTCTTAATTGATTAATGAAATCCTTTTTATTTTCACCTTTTAGTGTTAATTCTCCGTATCTAATTAATATTTCCATTTCTTGATTAGCACACATTTTATTTCTCCTTTGACTTATTAATTAATTTTAGCGATTTATTAATTATTTCATCATATTTATTCTGATATATTAAGTTAATTAATTCAATATTTTTTTCTTGAAATTTATTTTTTGTTAGCAAGTTAAAATTATCGATTAGATGCCTTGCAACCAAATATTTTATGTTAATCACAATAATTTTTTTTTGAATGACTTGATTTATTAAGTTTAGTTCATATTCGTCATTTATATTTTGCTTTTCTAGCAATGATTCAAATTTATTTTTATAATAAATTATTTCCTCATTTAATGGTATTTTAAAGTCATGTAGTCCAAATGTCTCAATTAACATATTGGTCATTTTATCCTTGAAAGTGGTCTTATCTTTTTTGTTTCAATTATTTTTAAATTGTCTTTGAAAAAACGGGATTTTACACATTTTTTTTAGAATATTATTTAGATTATTTAATCTTTCAAAATATGAAATATTGCTTGAATTTTTTTTATTTTTTGATTTAAAATACGCCAGATTTTGGTAATAAAATTCATAAAAATTATTTATTAATAATTTATATTTTGCGTTTTGGCGGTCTGATTTAAGATTTTTTCAATGTTGTATATCAAAAAGATCAATTATTTTGCTTATAAGCTCAGAATTTGATTTTAATATTTCAAAACTATCTATTTCTTTTTTGATTTCAATATATTTGTAAATTATTTTTTTTGAAAGGTTTTCAAGTTTTGTTTTGAATGTTACAATTCAATCAAAAAAATTAGTTTTATGAATTTTAATTTTAATTTCTTCAATCACACTTCTAGTTTCATTAATGAAAGAATTTAGCATTTGCCAATTTAAAAAAAATTGGTGAAAAGATGAATATTTGGTGACAATGTCCTCAATAAATTTAAATGGAATTTCAATATTATTTTCAATATATGAATATAGTGTTAAACCATTTTTTATAAAGAACAAAAAATCATTTAATATTTTTTTGATATTTTTTGAATTGGTTAAAAAATGATTATTCCAACCTTTATATAGTTGAAGCTTACTACTATATTCGACAATATTTTTTATTTCATTGTATTTTTTATTAAATTCAATTGAAAAATCTTGCAAGAAAAGGTTGTTTTTATTGTTATCAATACATTTATTTATATTTAAGAAGACGGATTTTAAATTATTTGAAAAGATGAGAAATTTTGAGATATTTTGACTTTCAAGAAAAATAAAATCTTTATTTTCTTTTATTGTTTCTTTTATTGTTTTTCATTCGACAATTGCTTTATTAAAAATTTTTTTAAATTCAGGACTTTTCGATTTTTTTTCTTGTATGTTTCTTATGCTATTAATCATATGCAATTCATTAAGAAAAAAAGTTATCTTTGATAGTGAAAATTCAATAATATTTATTACATTAGCAGTTATTTTTTCTTGGTATGTGCATTTATTGTTTTTATCTGTAAATTCATGAAATTGATTATTAATTTTTTTAATTTTTTTTAAATTTTGGTTTATGTATTCAATCTTTTTTTGAAGTTTCTTGATTTTAAATTCCTTTTTTAAAGATCGAATAATGAAGGTGATAATAATAGGTATTATCCAAATTACATTTAACAAAAAATACAAATAATTGTGTACCATAGTAAGTAAAATTATATTTTATATATCTTATTTATTGTTCACAATATATCTAACTCTAGTTTTATTTGAAAAAAATGTAAAAAAATAATATAATTTTCCTTATATGAGAAAGCAAAAGAAAGTGTCACTATCTTGTCAGGAATGCTTGCATAAAAATTATTCTGTTAATAAAAGTAATGAAAAAAGACTAGAGATTAAGAAATTTTGTAAATATTGCAATATTCAAACAATTCATAAAGAGGAAAAATAAGGTATGCTAGAAAAAACAAAGATGAGTCCTGAAGAAAAAAAAGAGATTAAAGATAGAGTAAGAAGAGAGAAAGCTCTTTTAAAGGAAAGAAAAAAGGATGAAGCTAAGGCAACGAAACTTTACACTTTTAGAAATTTAGTAAGGGAAATTAAGAGAGTTGCGTGGCCAAGTAATTTCAAGTCTTGAAAATGGTTTGGAATTACTATTGCCTTTGTGTTAATCATGGCTATATTTTGCTTTGTTATAACTTTAATTTTTACCGGTTTATGAAATGTAGTGGGTATTAGAACATAATATTTTTTAAGGAGAAAAAATGTATTCAGATTGTAAGTGATATATGATATCAACTGTTTCAGGCAAGGAAGATAACGTTGTTGAAGCATTGAAAAACAAAATTAGTTCTCAAAAAATGGAAGATTTCTTTAAGGATATTAGAATTTTTAAGATGCCCCATTTGTCTAGCAAAGAATTGCAAAAGAAAAGCAGGGGTGAGGAATACAACATTAAGTATGTAAATATTTATAAAGGTTATATTTTTCTTAATATGATAATGACTGATGAATCCTGGTATTTAGTTCGTAATACACAATACGTTACTGGTTTGATTGGATCTTCTGGAAAAGGTGCAAAACCAACGCCAATCAGTGAAAACACCTTTGAAAAAATGGTTGAAAAAGAAAGGATTCTCATTGAGAAATTTGAAGCGGGAGATATTGAAACAGCATTCAAAGAGGGGATTATTGTTAAAATTAAGAGTGGTATATTCAAGGGCGAAGTTGGCGAAATTATTAGAAATGATGACATTGAACAAAAAGCATTTGTAAATATTGAACAATTTGGAAGAAAGGTGCCAACGGAATTCTCGCATAATGACCTTGAGATTTGCTCTTAGTTATTTATGGTATTTATTTTAGAGGAGAATTATGAATAAAATAACAAAAACGTTAATTAGTATTGGTTCGATTTCTGCTTTGACTCTCCCATTAATTGCCATTTCATGTACTAACTATAAAGCAGAATTAGAAAGAGAAGTTTCCCTTGCTAAGCAACAATTATCTAATATTGAATTTGCTGATGATTATGAGGACAAATTAAGAAAAGAAATTATTGACGCTGAAAATATATTAAAAAATAATAGCAGTAAAAATATCGATTATCAGAAGGCACTTAGTGATTTTATTGAAAATACAAATAAAATTCTTAATGATAATAAAACAACAACTGAAAAATATAGTAATAACCAAAGAGATGTATTTATTTTTTTAAATACATTAAAGCAATATGCACATGAACAGTTGTCAGATAAAAAATATGATGAATTGAAAATTGAGTTAGTTAAACAATACAGCGCAAAAGAAGAAGAAATTAAGAAAATAAATTCAGTTTTATTTAATGATAATGCTAAAGCCAAATTAATACAAGAACTAAATAAAATTCTTGATGACATTAAAACTAAAAAAGCTGAAGTTGACAAAAAAGCCAGTGCTAAATTATTTTAAAAAAGAAGAATCATAAAATATTTGAATCTTCTTTTTTGTTTTTATATAAGGAGATTATTTTAAAAAAATGAAGGAATTTTGGTTTAAAGAAGGCGAAAAGCTAGATGAATTAGTTAATTATCTTCTGTCATTTAAAAAAATAGAAGCTATATTATTAGACGGGGAATTAGGCGCAGGGAAGACAACATTAACTGGGCAAATAGCCAAAAAATTAGGTGAATCTAAGGCTGTGGTTTCCCCAACATTTAATACTATAATATGCTATGATAAAATGGTACATATTGATGCGTATAAATTAGTTGGTGATTTATTCCCATATGAAGAATATTTTGAAGATAAAATTGTTGTTATTGAATGGTCAAAAAACATTATACATAATTTTAAATATTATTTTAATATTGAGGTCAGTCTTCATGAAAGGGATGGTCAAATTTTTCATTTATTTAAAATAACTAAGCAAACTTGTTATCAAGGCTTATTCATTGAAACTTCTTTGCCAGATTTTTGCATAGCTTTAACTGAAAATGGTAATGTAATTGACCATATATTAATTGAAAAACTAATTAAAAAAACTGATAAATTCTTTGAATCAATAGATGAGTTATTAGGAAGAAATAATACAAAGTTGAATTATCTAGATAATCTTTACATAACAAATGGACCCGGAAGTTTTACCGGAACACGCCTAGCCTTTGTTTTTGCATCTACTAATAAACTTCTTCAAAATGTAATCGCAAAAAATGATATAAAAGTTTTTATTGCGCCAACATATGATTTGTTTTTTAAACAACTAAATTTGGACGTTATTTACATAAAAGCTAATAGGTATAAGGCATATGAAGTAATTAAAACTAATTTAGGAATAACTATAAATTTAGTTGATAGTATAAATTCAGTAATAGATTTTAATTACCAAAATTTCTTTAAAAATTTTAGTAAATATGTTGATTTATTTAGAGAATCAAATGACATCTTAAAAGAGGAATTAATTTATGCTTCTGATCCTCAAATTGGAGGTGTTTAATGAAAATTTTTGCTATCGAGAGCTCTCATGATGATACCTCTTTTGCTATTTTGGAAGATAATAAGCCTGTTTGAATGAAAACTATATCTCAAACAGAAATTCATAAAAAATATGGTGGAACCATTCCAGAAATTGCTTCGAGATTGCATGTTAGAAATATTGCATTATTAATTGAAGAATTTAAGAATATCGTTGTTAATAACAAGGAGATTTGCAAGAATATTGATTATATTGCCTATACTAAGGAACCGGGATTGGTAGGATCGTTGCAAATAGGTTTTATTGTTGCACAAACAATGTCCAGAATATATCAAATACCAGCAATTGGGTTAAATCACTTAGAAGGCCATTTTTATTCAGCTTTTATATCGAAAGAATTAGAATTTCCTGCCTTATGCTTATTGGTTTCAGGTGGACATTCGCAATTGATGTTATATACTGATTCTAATAGTTTTGAGATAGTCGGTGAAACTTTGGACGATGCCGTTGGTGAGGTTTATGATAAGATTGCTAGAAAACTATCATTAGGTTTTCCGGGTGGACCGATTATTGATAATATTTGAATTAATAATAAAGAGAAATATAAAAATAAATTTTCAATTCCACATACATTAAATGAATTAGATTTTTCATTTAGTGGAATCAAAACAGCCGTTATAAATCATTTTAATAGTCTAATAAATAGAAACGAAGAAATTAATATTAATAAGATTGCTTGTGAATTCCAAAATACGATAATTGCCTACCTTAAAATTAATTTAGAAAAGGCAATTAAAAAGTATGGACCAAAATGCATTACTTTAGCAGGAGGAGTAAGTGCTAATAAAGGAATTAGAGAAATGGTGTTAACTCTTCACAACAATGTTTATCTACCATTAATGGAGTATACAACCGATAATGCAATGATGATTGCTAGACTAGCTTATGAAAAGGTAAAAAAATAATATGTGAAAATTTATAAAAAGTTCAACTTCACAGGAAAATTGATTAGATTTTACCAGTTATGAGATTGTTTTTTGAGGACGCTCAAATGTAGGAAAGTCTTCGTTAATTAATGCTCTAGCTAATAATAAATTGGCAAAAACTTCTTCAAGTCCAGGACGTACAAGATTAATAAATTATTTTGAAACTAATAATAAAAAGATTGTGGTTGATTTGCCTGGCTATGGTTATGCTAGTATGTCTAAAAAAGAACAGCAGAAAGTTAGCGGAATAATAGATTATTATTTTCGCAACAGCCCAAATGATAAGATAGTTTGTTTCTTAATTGATGCCAAGATAGGGTTTATGCCGATAGATTTGGAAATGATTGAGTATATTAATAATTTAAAAATACCATTTAATATTATTATTACTAAAATTGATAAGGCTAACCAATCACAAAGGCATAGAGTAAAAACCCAGGCACTAACATTTAAAAAAGAAGTAAATATTTTTATAGTATCATCAGAAAAAAAAGTAGGGTTGCAAGACATTATCAAACATTTTGATTTTTAGTATTTAAATATGTTGCTTTCCAAGAATTTAAAATTACTAAAAATTAAATAATCTATGTTTAATTTAGTGTGCATTGGTCCATTTTTATATCAATTTTTGTATAATTTTACATATGAAAAACAAAGAAGACAAAAAAAGATTACTCATTTTAATAATTCAAGTATTTACTTTATTTATAGTACCAATGATTCTTTTGTTTGTAGGATTATTCCATTTACCTAATAATTGAAGAGTTCCTATTATTGTTATTTATTCGCTTTTAGTATTGGGCCTTGGAGTTTTTATATTTTTCATCATAAGAAGATATTTAAAAGAATCATCAATTGCAAATCAAACCCTAAATCAGTTCATTCAAAATGAAATAAGTGATCAAGGGATTGGTACTATTATTTTTTTAAATAATGGAAGGATTATATGAGCTTCAAACTTTGTTATTAACAAATTTGGTAAGTCGATAGTCGGAAAAAATATAAAAACTGTTTTTAATATTGAAGAATGAGATGGGAATAATAATAACTTTGTTTTTAAAAAAGATGACTATGAGTACGATGTTCAGGTTATTTTTGAAAAAAATATTGTTCAGATTAAAGATATAACTATTCAAACAGCTTTATTAAATGATTATAAGATGCAACGTGTTGTTTTTGGCGAATTTCATATTGACAATATGAATTTATACCAAGTATCCTTATCACAAGAAGATCTTTATGCTATATATTCAAGTTTTGGGTCCTTGTTTGATGATATTTCTAAAAGTTATAATATTATTTACCGGCAATATGAGAATGGGCGTTTCTTTGTTTTAACTAATCAAGAAACTCTTGAGCAACTAGAAAAAACCAACTTTGAGGCATTTAATCAACTTAAAAATAAGAGTCTGCATAAAGGTATATCCTTGACATTGTCTGGTGGGTTTTCATATGGTTTATTCAAGCTGGAAACACTTGATAAATTAGCCAAAGAGGCATTATTACAATCCAAAACCCGTGGTGGAGACCAAATAACTGTTTTAACAAAAAATGAACATCCAAGATATTATGGAACTAGCTCAGAAATAAACATCAATATGTCTCGTACTAATGTTAGCTATATTTCTAAGGTTTTGATTGCAAAATTAAAGTCTAAGAATATTAACAAAGTTATAATTTATGGTCATAAGAACGCCGATCTTGACGCGCTGGGTTCTGCGTGGGGTATTCATAAATTAGCAAGAGCTTATGAAAAAGAAACATTTATTCAAAACAAGACATTCGATGAAACCACGCAACGCGTTTATGATCATATGAGTCCATTAGACAAGCAAATCTTTATATCGCCAAAGGAAGCGACATTATTAAATGATAAAAAAACACTTGTAGTAATTTGTGATGTTGCTGATGAAACAAGAATTGAAAATCCCAACGCATTTAAAGGTATTGAAAAGGATAATATAATCATTATTGATCATCATCGAATCGGGGCAAACCCATTATATGCTTTTAGAGAAAATACTTATATTGACTCATCAGCATCATCAGCCTCAGAAATTGTTAGTGAAATAATTGCTATTTCAAATAATGGTGACAAGATGGATGAGATCACAGCACAATATTTGTTAAATGGCATTTATCTTGACACTAATAATTTTCAAAAACAAACAAGTTCCAAGACTTTTTCAGCAGCTGCCTTATTAGAGATATGAGGCGCTAAGATCCAAATTTCAGTTAATACTTTAAAATTAGATATAGAAACCTTCAAACAAGTTTTAGAACTTCTTGAAAACTTGCAGGAGGTTAAACCTGGATATTTCATTGCTTATAAGAATATTCTTGTTTCCCCTGATGTAATTTCAATTGCTGCCGATGAAATCCTAAGAGTTAATGGAAGAAAAGCAGCCTTTGTTATTGGCAAATTAGCTGGGACTAAAAAATGTAAGATGTCAGCCAGAGGAATTGATACTAATGTTCAATTAATTGCAGAAGCAGTTAACGGTGGAGGACATTATGGCACGGCAGCAGCTGAAAGTGATGAAAATATCGAACTTTTTGTTGATAACTTAATACAAGCGATAGTGAGTGTAAAAAATGAAAGTAATAATAATTAAACAATATGATAAATATAAAGCAAATGAAATTGTTGAAATCAATGATGGGTTTGCAAAAAATTTCTTAATAAAGAATGGTTATGCTCAACCAGTGAATAAGCAAACTCTAGCTAATTTAGAAAGAGTTAAACAAAACATTGCCGAAGATCATGCAAGGGAAGTTGAAAAAGCGATTGTTTTAAAAGAGCAAATTGAAAAAATAACTTTAAACTTTTTCTTAAAATCGAACGGAAATATTGTTCACGGTTCGATAACCAACAAGGCTATTGAAAAAGAATTAATAAAACATAATATTAAAATTAGTGCTCATGCCTTAAATAAAGATTCTTATAACACCTTCGGAAAACATTATATTAATGTAAAGCTTCACCCGGAAGTTAATGCAATTTTATTAATTCAAATATTCGAAGAAAAATAATTTTATAACATAAAAAAACAATAAAATGAAGGGAGCAAAATGAGCATGCAAACATTAAACCCAAGAGAAACTGCTATTGCTAATAACGAAGCCTCCTTATTGGGATTAATTTTATCTGAACCTGAAACATATTTGAAAATTGCTGTTTTAATAAGGCCAGAAATGTTTCACTTTAAGAGTCATCAAATATTATATTCTGCTATTGTTGAAGTGCATAACTCTACTGAGCATTTTGACCTTTCTAATTTATTGGTTTACTTAGAGCAAAAAAAGCAGTTTGATTTAGTTGGTTCATTTTATATGAATACTCCTGAATATATTGGCTATTTGGTTCAAAATGCTGGTTTCTTGAGTGAAATTGAAATATATGTAAAAAACATAATCGATCAATATAAAATCGATAAACTTAATGAATTAATAGTTGATATTAAAAATACTATTGATAATAAAACCTTTAATGTGTCGGACCTTTTATCACATATTCAATTATCCTTGATCAATATTGATATATCAGAAATTAATTCCTCATTTGAAAAAATTGGCGATGTTGCAAACAATATAATGCAACAAATTTTGCGCAAGGAGGATAGTGATATTGGAATAGGATTGCAACTCGGTTTTCCAGAATTAGATGAATGCTTGCTTGGTTTAAATAGTGGGGATTTAACTATTATTGGCGCTAGACCGGCTATGGGTAAAACGGCCTTTGCTTTGAATATTGCTAATAATGTAGCTAAACAAGGAAAAAACGTTTTATTTTTTAGCCTTGAAATGTCCAATCCACAATTAGTCCAGCGGATGATTTCTATAGATTCAACTGTCCCTATTTACAAACTTAAAACCAAAGAATTAAGTATTGATGATCAAAGAAATTTATCTCATACTGTCGAAAACATGTTTGAGTGAAATATTGTATTAAATGATCTTGCTACTTTAAATATTTCGGATATTATTACCTTATCAAAAAGATACGCCCGAAATGCTAAGGTTGATCTTGTTATTATAGATTACCTACAACTTATTGGAGACAATTCAAAAAGGTCGCAAGAAAATAGACAACTTGAAGTGGCCAAGATTTCACGTTCATTAAAGCAACTTGGTCGGGAATTAGCATGCCCTATTATTGCCTTAAGTCAATTAAGCCGTAGCGTTGAAAAACGTGAAGACAAAACCCCTATAATTTCTGATTTAAGAGAATCTGGAGGTATTGAGCAAGATGCCGATAGAGTTATCTTTTTACATCGCGATGACTATTATCGAAACAAAAAAAATGATCAAAATGCTAATAACGAACAAAAGGAAATGTTTTCGACAACAAACGTTATTGTTGCCAAAAACCGTCACGGATCAACTAAAACTATTCAATTAGGGTTTTATCCTGACTTTAATAAATTTGTCTATGTCTTAAAGGAACACGGCAACAACAAACATCAAATTTTCAAAGAAAAGGAGGATTAAATCATGGATAAAAAACAAAAAAACTTAGATAAAAAAATTCAAAAAACGAAGCTCTCCGTTGAGCAAAAAAAAGCTCTATATGATGAAAAAATGGCTATCTTAAACCCACAACAAGTAACCATTTTTAATATATGGAAAAAATATCCTAAAAAAGTTATTTGAATGTTATTGAGTGCTTTTTTATACAATATAGCAATTACTGTTTTTCTTAGAAAGGCAGCAACTATTGCTTCGGGCACATCATCACTTTCTCAAATTATTACTTTTACTGCTCCTGCTACTGCACAATTCTATGGTTTATTTTATGTATTAGTTAATTTACCATTAATGTTTGTTTTCTGAAGAATGAACCCGAGAATGTTTATGGTTTTAACATACTATTGAATGCTATTTCAGGTTATTGTTCAATTAATATATATAGAATATGACGGTCGTGGATCAAATCCAATTGTTAACTTTATTAATCAAAAAATTTCATTCTATAATCCGGTTGGCGAGAATAATTTCTATTGAGCTCCTTTCGGAATTGATACGAGAGTAGTTTCAAAACTATATAACAACGAACAAAGTAAAGAAATATTAAAAGTTCTTCAAGGCGAAAATTTAACAATTGAATTTGATAAAGGCGCTAAGGAAGTTATTACTTATTTTCAAAATCAATACGCTCCAAAAGACTTGAATTTGATAGTTAAAAATATTACTGATTCTGCATTAGTTGAACAATTTAAAATAGGAAAAGTATCACTCTTAGGTTCAATACCTTTATTATTAAAAGATACTAAAATTTATGGTGTTTATGATGGACAAAATTGGCCGGTTCTTGTCTATGCCATTATGGGTGGTGCTTCAGAAGGATTTGCTTCTATAGTTGCATGAAGACAAAAAGGTTCTATTGGAGGAACATCAGTTATTTCTAACTTTATTGCATATAAAAATAAAAAACCAGTTGGTAATGTATTCTTAATGGTAGCAATTTGCTTTTCATCTTCATCAACGATTATCATTGGTTCGTTAGAATTTAGCGGCAATATTACAGGGCATGTTTGAAATTCGGGCTTATTCTTAGTAAGAATTTTAGGTACTATTTCATATTTATTAGTATTTTCGACACTTGTTAATAAGTTTTATCCTAAATATAAGAAAGTTAAAATTGAGATATATACAAGATATCCTGAAATTGTTGCTGAACAATTTAAAAAGATTGGTTATGCTCACTCATTTAATATCTTTAATGGCGTTGGTGGATTTAGCCATGAGGAATTTGGCAAAATTGAAACTGTCGCTTTATTTTTAGAAAAAGATATTATTATGGAACAAGTTAAGAAAGTAGATAAGTCTGCGTGAATAACTACCTCAAATATTCATAATATATCCGGTGTGTTTGATACATCATTTGTTGATTAAGAGTCTATATAGAGACTCTTTTTAATTTTTTATAATACTAGTTTCGTATAAAATAAATTTTTATTTCGTTAAAAACTTTATAATTTAATATATTTTATTGGAGTAAAATGAGCAAAAAAGTAATTTTAGGAATGAGTGGCGGAGTTGATTCTAGTGTGTGCGCATACCTACTTTTAAAACAAGGATATGAAGTTGAAGGTTTGTTTATGCGAAATTGAGATTCATTTTTAAATAATGATTTCTTAGGCAATGAAGACATTTCACAAAATATTTGTCCACAAGAACAAGATTATCAAGATGCAAAGGATGTTGCAAATCAGCTAAATATTAAGCTACACCGTGTGGATTTTGTTAAGGAATATTGAGACAATGTTTTTAAATACCTAATTAATGAATATGAAATTGGCCGCACACCAAATCCTGATATTTTTTGTAATAAATTTATAAAGTTTAAAGCTTTTTCGGATTATGCATTTAATGAATTAAAAGCCGATTATATTGCTATGGGTCATTATGCATACACTAATGATGGGGAATTATTTCGGGCCTTTGATCAGACTAAGGATCAATCGTATTTCTTGGCTCAATTAAACAATGAACAACTAAAAAAGGTTATTTTTCCTCTAGCTAATATAACAAAAAATGAAGTAAGAACAATTGCTAAGAAGCTAAACTTAAAAACTGCCTTTAAAAAAGATTCAACAGGCATTTGTTTTATTGGCGAAAGAAGATTCACAAAATTTCTTGAAAATTATATTCCTGCTCAACCAGGTGACATAATTGATATTGCCACAAGCAATAAGGTTGGGGAACATATCGGCGCAATGTATTATACAATTGGTCAACGCAAGGGTTTAAATCTCGGTGGATTTAAGAAACCTTATTTTGTTGTTGGACATAATATTAAAAAAAGAATTATTTATGTTGCCAATGAGGACCATAAAGAATATTTGTTATCCGATAAGATTATTGCCAAAGATTGAAATTTAATTGCTAAAACATATAATCAGGAAAACCTGTCGGCCAAATTTAGATATCGTCAAGAAGATATCAAATGTAAGATTCAACTTTTAGACAATAATGAAATTGCGGTCATGTACAATGAAACAGAAGCTATAACCCCAGGACAACAAGTTGTAATTTATGATGGTCAAAAAGTTGTAGGGGCAGCAATCATTGATAGAATTTTTTATAAACAAAAACAAAAGAATTTTTTATAAATCAAATAATGATATAAAACAAGGAGAAAAAATGCTTTCATCAAAACAAATTAGACAAATGTGACTTGATTTTTTTGCTTCAAAACAACATCTTGTTGTAGAATCTAAATCTTTAATACCTCAAAATGACCCTTCATTATTATGAATTAATTCGGGTGTGGCAACATTAAAAGATTATTTTAGCGGTAAAAAAGTTCCGCCCGCAAAGAGAATAACAAATTCGCAAAAATCAATTCGTACTAATGATATTGAAAATGTTGGTATAACCGCAAGACATCACACCTTTTTTGAAATGCTAGGAAATTTTTCTATTGGTGATTATTTTAAAAAAGAAGCTATTGCATTTGGATATGAGTTTATTTTTAATGTATTGAAACTCGAAAAAGAAAAAATATATATAACATACTATGAAGAAGATTTGGATACATATAATATATGAATTGAATTAGGCATAAACAAGGACCATCTTATAAGTGGAACAAGAGATACTAATTTTTGAGATGTTGGTCAAGGACCTTGTGGCCCTGATACTGAAATTTTTTATGACCGGGGTGAAAAATATGATAAGCGCGGCATTGAATTGTTAAAAGAAGATATTGAGAATGACAGATATATTGAAATATGAAATATTGTATTTTCGCAATTCAATAATGATGGCGAAAATAACTACTCTGAATTAGCTACTAAAAATATTGATACTGGTGCAGGGTTAGAAAGAATAACCTCTATTATTCAGGATGCGCCTACTAATTTTGATACTGACCTATTTTTGCCTATTATTAGAAAAGTAGAAGAATGAACAAAATATCACTACGATATAAATAACTATTTTACAAAAGAGCCAGAACAGTTAAAAATTAATACCTGATTTAAGATTATTGCGGATCATATTAGAGCAAGTGTGAATGCTATTAATGATGGCGTTAGCCCTTCAAATGTTGGTAGAGGATACATTATTAGACGTTTAATAAGAAGAGCTTACCGGGCTGGTTTATCATTAGGAATACAACAAAAAACTTTTTTATATAAATTAGTTCAAGTTGTTAAGGACTCATTGATATATGAAATCGATGTTAAAACTGTTTCAAGAGTAATTTCTGATGAGGAAAATTTATTTGCTAAAACCATTAAAGACGGCGAAAAACTTCTTGAACACGAACTAAATAAAAAAGGTTTTATTGATGCTAAAATTGCCTTTAAAATGTTTGATACCTATGGCTTCCCTATTGAATTAACGGCTGAAATATTAAAAGAAAAGAATATCGAAATTAATTTGCAAGAATTTTATGATTTCCAAAAGGAACATCAAGAACGTTCAAAAGGCAGCTTAAAGGCTGCGATGCAAAAGGTTATTAATTCGCTTTCACTGGTTGACAGAAAAATTTCTGAATTTATTGGTTATGAATTTCTTGAGTCTAGATCAAAAATTATCTATTTGCTAAATGAAGAGCAGGAAATTGATAAGGTAGATAGCGATGATGATTTTTCATATGTTATTCTTGACAATACTCCTTTTTATGCAACTAGTGGTGGACAAAATCATGACTTTGGCTATATGATGCAAGGAAATAATAAAATTGAAATAATTGATGTATTTAAAGATAAATACCAAAATCATGTTCATTATGTTAAAGGAAAAATTGATAAAAATTTACCTATTGAATGTTATGTTGACAAAGAAAAAAGAATTAATTATGCTAGAAATCATAGTTCAACACATATTATGTTCCATGCTTTAAGAAGAACTTACACAAATGATATTATTGAACAACTTGGTTCAAACATTCATCCTGAATATTTTACATTTGACTTCGGATTAGATCATCGGCCAACTAAGGATGAACTTAAAAAAATTGAGCATATTATGCATGAATATATCGCAATGCAGGCTAAGAGAAATTATATTATTACTTCAGTCAAAAAAGCACAAGAAATAGGGGCATATATGACAATTGATGAATCTGAATATTATGATGCTAATAATGTCAGAGTTGTTGAATTTGAAAATATTACTAAGGATTTATGCGGTGGGACACACGTTGAAAATTCTGGCATAATCGAGAACTTTAAAATTGTTTCTGTTGATTCAAAGGGAACTGGAATTTATCGTTTGAAGGTTATTACCTCTGAAGAGTATGTTAATAAACATTTACATAATGAAATTTTAGAAAAGCAAAAATTATTGTCTTCCTTGGTAAAGAATAATAGAGCATTAGAATCTAATTATAATTTATCTTATTTGGTAGATATTCCTAGCCTTTCATCGCAGAAAGAAAAAATGTTGGATTATTATGATGAAGTCGAAAGTAAATTAAGAGAAGATTATAAGAAATTATTAAAAGAAAAGAATAATGAATCAGTAAATTTAAATGCTTATAATCCTGAAATAATTGGCAATAATGTTAAGTTATTCATAATTAATGAAAATGATGCAAGCTTACTAAGAAAAATTGCTGTGCAAATTCGTGAAGCAAATGCTGATGCATTGATAATTGGTCTTTCTAGAATTAAAGATGATAATTATTTTTTAATTGTTGCTTCAAAACAATATGACTCAACAAAGATTTTTAAAAGGATAATTTCTAACTTTAATGGTAAAGGTGGCGGTAATCAAATAGTATCGCAAGGATCAATTAATTCAACTAAACAGATTAAAATAATTATGGATGAAATTAAGGAATTAATAAATGCGTAAACTAGCTATGGATTTAGGCTCAAAAACATGCGGTTTTGCTATCAGTGATATTAATAATATAATTGCTTCTGGATTAGAAACACTCTATTTTGAGGAATGACATTTTATCGACGTTATTAGGAGAGTGAAATATTGACTATATGAAAGTCAATATAAGAATGAAATTGATACAATTATCTTAGGTTATCCAACAAGAATGGATTTTTCAAGAAGTCCAAGAACAATCATGGTGGAAAAATTTAAGCAAAGACTTCAAGACAATGTTGAAATAAATGTTATTTTACAAGACGAGAGAGAAAGTACAATATTTGCTGAAAATATTTTATATAATGCCGGATATAACGGCAAAAAAAGAAAAAATAAAAAAGATTCATTAGCTGCCCAAATCATACTAGAGGATTATTTAAAAAAAGGTTAGATTTATGGAAGAAATCAATAAAAACAACAATAAAAACATACGACAAAAATTATTTATCTTCTCACAAGAAAGAGAAATCATTTTGGAAAACAATGTTAAAATGTGAGTTTTGTTTTCGATTGAAGAAAATGGTGAAAAATACATATTTTTAACTAATAAAAAAGGTATTTTTCTATTTAGACAAACAAAATCTCATATTTTAGAAGAGGTAGAAGATGAAGGAATTGTTTCAATCTTAAGTGATTTATTAGAAGAGTTTGCTAATGAATTTGAATTAGTAGATGAAAATGGCGAATCTATTGAACACATTTTGTTTGAAGCTGAGACGGTAGATAATTTATGCGCAAATTAATATATATATCATCTATTTCTAACGGGACAAGCAAGATACCTCCCAACGTAAGAACGGGATTAATTATTTCTATTGCTATAGCTTTATTAATTGCCATTATCGCTCTTGTTCTTAGCCTTTATTATAAGAAGAAGGCTATTAAAAAATATTTATCCCCTAATGAAGAACGCGAAAAAGAAAAACTTATTAAAATTAATCCTAATTATGGTGTAGTTCTAAGCGGTATTAAGAAGTTTTATAATAATGATTTAAGTGATTTTTTTGTATGTTTTGTTGTTAATACCATTTATTTAAATGATTACCATAATATTTATATAGAAGATGATGATAATTATCTTGCTTTATCAGTATCAAATTTAGCTAATAAGAAAGTATTTTTTAATGGAACAATAGATTTAGGTATTAATGAAAAAATTTTATATGAATTTCCAGATCTAAAATTTGAAAATATCCAAAGTGTTGCTAAGCTTCCAAATGACAATGAATTAATAATAATTTTAAATAATAAGGATCAATTATTGGAGTCAATCATAAGTTCTAAAATAAACTTTTTAAACCCAAAAGGAATAATGATTATTGAAAATAATAAAAACATTAATTTAGATTTGTTAAAGAAGATATCAGCAAATCTTGGTTTGCGTTATGAAACTTTAAAATTCAAAAATAAAAGTGTTATACTTTTAGCTAAAAATAACATAAAAGACATTGTTGAAAGAGGATAAAAAGAAGATGGAAGATAAAAAAATATATTTAACAAAGGAGAGCCTTGAACAATATGAAAAAAGATTAGCATATTTGCAAGAAGAAGCTAGACCGTTAGTCATTGAAGAAATCAAGGAAGCTAGAAATCAAGGTGATTTATCAGAAAATGCTGAATATGATTCGGCCCGTGATAAGCAAGCCGCCATTGAAAACGAAATTCTAGAAATTCAACATATTTTAGAAAATGCCCATATTATTGTTGAAGACACAACCGGTTCTCATATTGTTAAAATTGGTTCAACAGTTAAGGCTTTAAATTTAAAAAATAATGCTGTTTTAACTATTATTATTGTTGGCGCACTAGATGCAGATCCATTTAGTGGGAAAATATCTAATTCTTCTCCGTTAGCCAAAGCAATTCTTAATCATAAGGTCGGCGATATTGTAGAGGTTGAGGCCGCTCCTAAATATAAGGTAAAAATTGAATCAATAATGTAGCTAAATATCCAGATTGTAGATAATTTAAAATATATATTGTAGGATATAATAATAAATTATAGAACTTCCGTATTTTTTAAAAATATAAGGAGGTTTTTTATTTTAAATCTTGAACTTTTTTCAATATTTGCTTTTAGCAAAAATATATAAAAAAATTTTGTTAAATTTATTTTATTTTTTTAACTTAATCATGTATAATGATATGGTACTTATTTTAAAAACGTTCTTATTTAATGTAAAAAATTAAAAAATTTTCATAATAAAAAGTTTAAAATAATGTATACTTATAAAAGTGCACTTTTTTGTGCCTAATATGTAGTTCTTTGAAAACTGGATACGAATACCATAACGTCAATTTTAATTTTTTAAAAATATAATAAAACCAAAATCAAATTTTAAGAGTTTGATCCTGGCTCAGGATGAACGCTGGCTGTGTGCCTAATACATGCATGTCGAGCGAAGGTAGCAATACCTTAGCGGCAAATGGGTGAGTAACACGTGCTTAATCTACCCTTTAGATTGGAATACCCAATGGAAACATTGGCTAATGCCGGATACGCATGGAATCGCATGATTCCGTTGTGAAAGGGGCCTTAAAGCCCCGCTAGAGGATGAGGGTGCGGAACATTAGTTAGTTGGTAGGGTAATGGCCTACCAAGACTATGATGTTTAGCCGGGTCGAGAGACTGAACGGCCACATTGGGACTGAGATACGGCCCAAACTCCTACGGGAGGCAGCAGTAGGGAATATTCCACAATGAGCGAAAGCTTGATGGAGCGACACAGCGTGCACGATGAAGGTCTTCGGATTGTAAAGTGCTGTTATAGGGAAAGAATACTTGGTTGAGGAAATGCTTCCAAGCTGACGGTACCCTGTCAGAAAGCGATGGCTAACTATGTGCCAGCAGCCGCGGTAATACATAGGTCGCAAGCGTTATCCGGAATTATTGGGCGTAAAGCGTTCGTAGGCTGTTTATTAAGTCTGGAGTTAAATCCCAGGGCTCAACCCTGGCTCGCTTTGGATACTGATAAACTAGAGTTAGATAGAGGTAAGCGGAATTCCATGTGAAGCGGTGAAATGCGTAGATATATGGAAGAACACCAAAGGCGAAGGCAGCTTACTGGGTCTACACTGACGCTGAGGGACGAAAGCGTGGGGAGCAAACAGGATTAGATACCCTGGTAGTCCACGCCGTAAACGATGATCATTAGTCGGTGGATAGTTCACTGACGCAGCTAACGCAGTAAATGATCCGCCTGAGTAGTATGCTCGCAAGAGTGAAACTTAAAGGAATTGACGGGGACCCGCACAAGCGGTGGAGCATGTGGTTTAATTTGAAGATACACGGAGAACCTTACCCACTCTTGACATCCTTCGCAATGCTATAGAGATATAGCGGAGGTTAACGGAGTGACAGATGGTGCATGGTTGTCGTCAGCTCGTGTCGTGAGATGTTTGGTCAAGTCCTGCAACGAGCGCAACCCCTATCTTTAGTTACTAACGAGTCATGTCGAGGACTCTAGAGATACTGCCTGGGTAACTGGGAGGAAGGTGGGGATGACGTCAAATCATCATGCCTCTTACGAGTGGGGCAACACACGTGCTACAATGGTCGGTACAAAGAGAAGCAATATGGCGACATGGAGCAAATCTCAAAAAGCCGATCTCAGTTCGGATTGGAGTCTGCAATTCGACTCCATGAAGTCGGAATCGCTAGTAATCGCAGATCAGCTATGCTGCGGTGAATACGTTCTCGGGTCTTGTACACACCGCCCGTCACACCATGGGAGCTGGTAATACCCAAAGTCGGTTAGCTAACCTCGGAGGCGACCGCCTAAGGTAGGACTGGTGACTGGGGTGAAGTCGTAACAAGGTATCCCTACGAGAACGTGGGGATGGATCACCTCCTTTCATACGGAGTACACACTGTTATGGAAAAAAAATTGTATCCAGTTTTGAGAGATCTATCTCTCATTTTGTTCTTTGAAAACTGAATATCGACATTGAAAATTAAATTTATTAATATTTCAAAGTTTAGATCAACCTATAGAATATATCATACAATAGACAAACAATAGGTCTTATACTACTATTAAACAAGATAAGAGTTTTTGGTGGATGCCTTGGGTCTGGAAGTCGATGAAGGACGTGATTACCTGCGATAAGCCTCGGTTAGCTGGAAATGAGCTGTGATCCGGGATTTCCGAATGGGGAAACCTAATTAAGTTAATACTTAATTATCATATTGATGAATTCATAGTCAAATGAAGAGACACGCTGTGAATTGAAACATCTCAGTAGCAGCAGGAAGAGAAAATAAAGAATGATTCCCTAAGTAGTGGCGAGCGAAAGGGGAAAAGCCCAAACCAACATTCGTTGTTGGGGTTGTAGGACTACATTATAGAGTTACAAAATATGCACATAGCAGAATAAGTTGGAATGCTTGAACATAGAGGCTGAAATTCCCGTAAGCGAAATGTGCGTATCTCTTTGTAGTATCCTGAGTAGGGCGGGGCACGTGAAACCCTGTCTGAATCTGCCGGGACCACCCGGTAAGGCTAAATACTAACCAGACACCGATAGTGAACTAGTACCGTGAGGGAAAGGTGAAAAGAACCCCGGGAGGGGAGTGAAATAGATTCTGAAACCAATTACTTACAGTTAGTCAGAGCCCGTTAATGGGTGATGGCGTACATCTTGCAGAATGGACCGGCGAGTTATGTCAACATGCGAGGTTAAGTGGATTAAAGCGAAGCCGTAGAGAAATCGAGTCTTAATAGGGCGCTTAGTATGTTGATATAGACCCGAAACCAGGTGATCTACCCATGAGCAGGTTGAAACTTAGGTAACACTAAGTGGAGGACCGAACCGTAGTACGCTAAAAAGTGCCCGGATGACTTGTGGGTAGGGGTGAAATTCCAATCGAACTTGGAGATAGCTGGTTCTCTCCGAAATAGCTTTAGGGCTAGCGTGTAGTGTTAAGTGATGGGGGTAGAGCACTGAATATGGAATGGCGGCGCCTAGCTGTACTGACTATAATCAAACTCCGAATACTATCATGAATTGCTATGCAGTCGGTACATCGGTGATAACGTCGATGCACGCGAGGGGAACAACCCAGATCGTCAGCTAAGGTCCCAAAATTGTGTTAAGTGAGAAAGGTTGTGGAGTTTCTTAAACAGCTAGGATGTTGGCTTAGAAGCAGCCATCGTTTAAAGAGTGCGTAATAGCTCACTAGTCGAGAGACTCTGTGCCGATAATTCAACGGGACTAAAACACAATACCGAAGCTACGGGCATGAAAATGCGTTAGGAGAGCGTTGTAAGGGCATTGAAGCCAGACTGTGAAGACTGGTGGAGCGCTTACAAGTGAGAATGCCGGTATGAGTAACGATTCAGAGTGAGAATCTCTGACGCCTATTGGGGAAGGTTTCCTGGGCAAGGTTCGTCCACCCAGGGTTAGTCGGGTCCTAAGACGAGGCCGAAAGGCGTAGCCGATGGACAACAGGTTAATATTCCTGTACTTTCTATAAATGTGATGGAGTGACGGGGAGGATAGTACTACCACTTATTGGATTGTGGGGTAAATAGTAACTGGGTTATGTAGGCAAATCCGCATAATAAATTTTTAACCGGGAGCTATGATGCATAGTGAAAGGGCAACTAAGTAGCGAATTGGATGATTTCATACCTCTTAAAAAAGCTTCTAACATATAGTTTATGGAAACCCGTACCGAGAACGGACACACGTCCCCAAGATGAGTATTCTAAGGCGAGCGAGAAAACCAATGTCAAGGAACTCTGCAAATTCATCCCGTAAGTTCGCAAGAAGGGATGCCCACCATAACAAGTGGGCCGCAGTGAATAGTAAGGGGGAACTGTTTATCAAAAACACAGCTCTATGCTAAATCGTAAGATGATGTATATGGGGTGACTCCTGCCCAGTGCCCGAAGGTTAAGCAAAGGTGTTAGCATTAGCGAAGCATTGATGTGAAGCCCGGGTGAACGGCGGCCGTAACTATAACGGTCCTAAGGTAGCGAAATTCCTTGTCGGCTAAATACTGACCTGCACGAAAGGAGTAATTATCTCTTAACTGTCTCGACATTGGACTCGGTGAAATTATGGTTCCGGCGAAGACGCCGGAGACCCGCATCTAGACGAAAAGACCCCGTGGAGCTTTACTATAACTTCATATTGGAGTTTGATTTAACTTGTGTAGGATAGGTGGGAGACTGTGATGCTTGGACGCTAGTTCAAGTGGAGTCGTCGTTGAAATACCACCCTTGTTACGTTGAACTTCTAACTTGTTACCATGATCTGGTAAAAGGACAGTGTGTGGTGGGTAGTTTGACTGGGGCGGTCGCCTCCTAAAGGGTAACGGAGGCGTTCAAAGTTACACTCAATACGGTCAGAAACCGTATCAAAGAGCATAAAGGTAGAAGTGTGATTGACTGTGAGACCTACAAGTCGAGCAGGTGCGAAAGCAGGACTTAGTGATCCGGCGGTTCTTCGTGGAAAGGCCGTCGCTCAACGGATAAAAGCTACCCCGGGGATAACAGGCTTATCTTTCCCAAGAGATCACATCGACGGGAAGGTTTGGCACCTCGATGTCGGCTCATCGCATCCTGGAGCTGGAGTCGGTTCCAAGGGTTGGGCTGTTCGCCCATTAAAGCGGTACGCGAGCTGGGTTCAAAACGTCGTGAGACAGTTTGGTTCCTATCTGATGTGGGCGTTGGAATATTGATGAGAGCTACTCTTAGTACGAGAGGACCGGAGTGGACGCACCGATGGTGTGCCAGTTGTTTCGCCAGAAGCATAGCTGGGTAGCCAAGTGCGGCAGGGATAACCGCTGAAAGCATCTAAGCGGGAAGCCCCCTCAGAGATGAGTATTCCCTATTAAATTCCTTATAGACTATGAGGTTGATAGGCTGGAGGTGTAAGTATAGCAATATATTCAGCTGACCAGTACTAATAAATTGATTGGTTTAATAGTGATTCTATAGAAGTTATCTAAAATAAAAAAAGTCGATATTCAGTTTTCAGGGAACAAAAAGCCAGTCTTGGCTTTTTTTATTATACTTTTACCCTAAACTTGAAGTAATTTTGTAAATTATTTTATAAAACTCAAGCAAAAAACAAAAAAGAATTAAATTTGAAAAAATCAGCATTTTTTTACATTTCTAGCTCGAAAAGTATTTTTATTTAGTTATAAATAAACTAAATAAAATGAGGTAAAAATGATAATAAAAGACCAAAGAGTAAAGATTCCTAAAAAGGTTCAAATTATAAGAAAAGATGATAATAAATATGTATATTATGTCGCAGGAACAAAATATAAAAAAGATAAAAAATATAATATTGATAAGAGAGTAAATATTGTCAAAATAGATCCAAAAAAATAACAATTTATTAATACTGAATGATAAGTATTTTAATTTTTCCAGACGCAAAAATAACAATCATAGAAGATGATAAAAAAATATCATTTGTTGTTTCTATCGGGCAATATTTGGTAATAACTAGAATTTTTAAAGATTTATATATAGATGAACAATTAAAAAATATTTTTAACACAAAAAGCGAATTAATAAAGGCATTGGCATTTTATTATATTGATGAAGAATATATGGTTTCGCAATTATTTGAAAAGTGGGCATATAAAAATTTTTCTGGTTTATTTTCAATTCCTTCAAACTCAACGATATCAATGCTTTTGCATAAAGATATAACAACAGAAAAAATACTTGAATTTAATTATAGATGATAAAACAATTAAGAACATATTTAGAATATTTGGATGGCGTATATTTATCTGTTGATTCAATGAACTTTAATATAAGTTCAAAAAACATGAAACATGCTGAATATGGAAAGCCAAAGATTGATGAAAGACTGCCATAAATAAACTTATCGTATTGTTTAGATCCAAAGACTGGGTTACCAATTTTTTATGATTTATATCCCAAATCAGTTTTTGATGTAAGTTACTACAAAAAAATGATTGATAAAGTTTTAAATTTGCGTTATAAATCAGAAACTTTAGTATTGGATCGCGGTTATTTTTCAAAAGACAATATTGAAAATATTGCTTCTGAGAACATTGACTTTATAATTATGGCAGAAACTTATAACAAAAGATTAAGTAGTTTATTAAATAAAAACAAAGATAAAATATATAAAAATGCTGAAAATTTAATTTTTGAACATAAAGTTTTTGCTTGAAAAACATACGAGCAAGCTTTTACAAATTCAACAAACAAATATTTCGTTTATATGTTTTATAATGAACAAAAAGCATCATTAGAAGTTGAAAAATATAATACGGTTTTAAATATATTATCAAAACAACTTGAAAATATTGAATACTTAAATGAAGATATTTATAGAACATATGGAAATTATTTTGATTTTAAAGTGGATGAAGAAAGTAAAATAATTTCTTATGAAATAAATAAGAAAAATTATCAAGACGTGCTTGATAATTCTGGTTATTTTTGTCTAATAAATTTAGATTTGTGTGATTGCTATTCTCAAATCTCTTACTCAAAAAGTAAGCAGGAGATAAATTTGCGCAAAATTTACTATATTACTAGTTTAAACACGATTTTATTTATGTGCTTTTGATATTTCTTACTTGTATTTGATATCCTCTCATTTTTCTAAATTAAAGTCTTGAAGAAAATTAATTAATAAATCTCCGGCAGCAATTAAGTCTGAAATTGCACAAACACCTATAGGGCTATGTAAATATCTTTGTGGTAAAGAAATGGTTAGAGTCGCTGCACCACCATGAGCAAATTGAAGTTCATGAGCATCTGTTCCTCCTCCCATTGCAACAAATTTATATGTAGGTATGTTATATTTTTTTGATATGTTTTGAAATTCTTTAACTAATTTTGGGTCCATCATTGTACCACGATCCTTTATTCTTAGAGCAGCACCCTTGTATAATAAAGTATTTCCTGGGATTGTGTTAGGAGTGTCATGTGATGCACATGTATCAAGAGCAATTGCTATGTTTGGTTTAATTAATGAAACACTAGTTCTAGCCCCTCTTGTTCCTACCTCTTCTTGCACTGTGCCAACTAAGTAGAGATCAACATCAAGATCTTTATCGTTGATGGCATTAGCAACGTATTCTAGAACAGTTATACCAGCTCTATTATCCATTGCTTTTCCACCCAATAAATTAGGATCATTAAATAGTATAGTTTCACCTGACATGTATACTAAGTCACCTACGCCAACTCCTTGTTCTTTGGCATCTTCATCTGATTTAAAACCAAAATCAGCATAAATTTCATTATTAGAAATTGCTTTTGAAATTTCATTTTCTTGCATAATGTGTATGCTTGTGTGGCCAAAAACGCCATTAAAGGTTTTGCCTTCCTCTGTTACTAATTTTGCTTTTGTCCCAATTACTGTCGATGGTCAAATACCTCCAACAGGAGATAAATAAAGTTGCCCCTTTTTATCTATGTTTCTAACTAGAAACCCTACTTCATCCATATGTGCAGCAATCATAACTTTTGGCGCATTAGGATTTTTTGATTTCTTTCTAAATATAACTGATCCAAGGTTATCTCTACTAATCTCAAATTTTTTATTTCCTAGTGATTTTTTCAACTCATTAACCACAGGCTCTTCATAACGCGACATAGCCTCAATTTCCATGTATTTAATTAATCTTTGTTTGAATAACTCATTTTTATCCATAAATTTATAAACCTCTTTAAATATAAAAATAATATATAAATTTTATCAAAATAACTAGTTTTAATAATCGATATGTGACTCTTCGATTTCGTATAGTTTATCTTTATGTTTTGATAAAAAAACACTAGCAAGCGTTGCTAGTGTTAAATTATTAACTTTTGAATTGGATATAGCTTTGTTGTTTTGAATGGTTTGTAAATGTAATTTTGAAACGATTGTCCTTTTCATTGTTGTTAAATTTATAAGCCACATAAACGACTAGTTTATCTTTGTTATTTCTTTTCTCAATTTTGCCTAAAAACTCAACAGTGCTATTACCGCTTTCACTTCTTCAATCAATTATTCCACCCTTTTTTAGAAAAATATTTCTAATTTTGATATTAAATATCGTTGCATATAGGGCTTGATTCACTTTTTCTTTGGTTAAACCATTTTTATTTTTATTATTGAGTGCATTAATAATATCTTGTTCAGTATACATTTTTTTATAATTTGTAGTTTCATCTATTTGTAAAAGAAAAACTGGTTTAGTTGCTTCAACTTTAAGCTGATATGCTTCATTTATCTGGTTTACAAAATTTTGCATTTTTTCCACATAACCATTAGTTTTAGTGTAAAAATTATGGTCCGGTTCTTTCAACCATTCACTAAATTCATTTCTTTTTCTTAGAGTTTTAAATGCATCATCGCAGTATTTAACTAATGCTTCTTTATTGTAATTAATTTTTTCTAAGTCTTTAGATGATATTTTTTTATTTTTGCTAACATTAAAACTATTTCCAAAATCTTCAAAAGGTTTATACATGTTTTCTAGCATTATTTCGGTTTCGACATATTTTTTTACTGTACTAATATATTTCAACACTTGACCAACGGTTGTGCTATCATTTATTAATTTTTCAAAATAGTTTTGAATTTCAGTAGTTGTTGCAGATACTTTTTTTCCAAAAATTTTATTATCATATACAGGATTTATTTTTTGTGTTTCAGTACTAATTAGATTTCTAAATTCTTCTTTAATTTCATCAACCAATTTTTTTTGTTAGGTGATTTTAGATTAGATAGCGGAACCAAATTATCATTCATATCATAAATTATATTTGATTCGCCTTTTACAGATTTAATAAGTTTAGTTGCTAATGCAGCAGGACTACTCAATCCTTCTTCATCATCAGAAATTCAAGGTTCATTATGCTCTGGTTCGTTTGGAGAGACTTCATCAGCGCCTTCATCTCACTCTCAAGGGCTATTATGATTTGGTTCATGGTTTTCTCATGGTTCATTTGATTCAGGTTCATTTGAAGAGAATATATCTAACTCATTTTCGATATAGTCATCTTCTAGTGGAAAATCAAAAGCATGTTGTGTTCCGTCATCTTTGGATTTATCATAGTATTTATATCATTGTTTGTAGTATAAATTATCAATTGTTTTTTTGATTAATTCATTAGTTGGGTCACTAAAATCAATTTCAAATTTTGGTCCTTTAAAACCATTCAAAATATTTGAGCTAGTGTCTTGATCCTTTGGAAGATCAGGGATCAGATCTTTTGGTAATAAATTTCCAATCAATAAATTTTTAATATGTTTATTTTTATGTCTAATATCATTTAGAGTATCCTTTGGTAGAATACTTTTAATAGTTTCATAAACTGATTGTAAATCATTTTTTTGTTCTTTAACTTTAGGTTTTTTCTTAGGAGTATCAGATATTTTATCAGGGCTAGGTTTTGGGTTTGGTATATTATGTGTTTTTGTATTTACACATGAAAATGCAACCGCTGCGGTTGCTATTGTTGGTAAAAGACCTAAGAAAAATCAACTTATTTTTCGCATATTTTCTCCTTAGTATTAGGTTTTATTAATAAAAATATTATATTACATTATCACTATTTTCCTAGGTAAATAGGGTTAATAGTAACTAAAAAAGCAATTAGCAATAATATAAAGCTTTTTTGCTTACATTAAATTGATAACAATGCACGGTTGTTGCAAAAAGCATAAACTTAATTAGCATAGGTTTTTTTAGTTTAAATTATTTAATTTTTAAATTACTTCCAAAAATAAAAGATGGATCATTGATTATGTTTACTTTTGTGTTTTTTGTATTTGTGCTCAGTTTAAATACCTTGAAAAACAACTAAATATATTTTTGTCTATTTAGCAATCCTAGCTTGCTTAATTGTCTCAAAATATCTCTTTGAGCTAAAATAATGTACAAAACTATACTAATTTTTGTTTTGTTATTCTAGCGAATTAATTATTAACTAAACTTATTCAAATCTCGCTAAATTAGATGAACTAATGAAACAAATAAGAAATTATTTATAGACTAAAAATTAATAATTTAGCAAGTTTTAGAAATTCATATAGGAAAAAATGAAAAAAGAATCTAAAGGTAATGTTAAACTTTGCTATAGTGTCTTAAATAAACATTTCTTGTGGATGGTCTTTAAGTAAATCGCGAAGACCGATAAACATGATAGAAATTAATCAATTAAGAAAATGATTATTTTAAAAACCTTAATGACGAAGAAAGAATTAAATTATAAAAAAATATTATGTTATCAATTGTGTCTTAATATTATGGTTTTTAAATATCTATCTTTATTTTTTCTTCTTAATTTTAATTGAAATTGAAGTAATAGGTTTAGATATAGTTTATTCTCAAACCAGTTTAAATTATCTTTTTTAACCAAAAACAAAAAAAAAAAAAAAATAAATTATAATTATGACTTGCGCCAATTCTTCTAGACATAATTAAAAAATGTTTGGGAATAGCCTGAATTCATAAAATTTTAAGGAGAAAAATGAAAAAAAGCAAATTACTTTTTCTAGGATTTTTACCTGTTTTGGCAACACCAGTTATAGCTCTATCATGTGCAAATCCTGCTAAACCGGAAAAACCAGAAAAACCAGCTGAACCAAAGAAACCAGAAAACCCAGAACCAAAGAAACCAGAAACTCCAAGTAAGGATAAAAATCAACAGTTTGGCGATAATATTAAAATTGTTTATGAAGATTTAAAGAAACATCATTCAAAAGAAGTTCTTACAGACTTAATAAAACAAAATAAACCAATTAAAGATCTATTAATTAAGAATGCAATTAAACTAGACTCAGTTGATTCAATTAACACTAACAATAATCTTATAAATAATATAAAAAATGAAGCACCAAAAATTGAAATTGATTTTAGTGACCCAACTAATGAAGAAATTAAGAATGTAATTGATAATTTTTATTACAAGAATTTATATAAAGAATACGACAGAACTAAGGATGATGGCAAACACGGATTTGATTTTCTTGATGATGGTTATACAGATTTAGGTGTTATTTCAATGCAAAATAATGAACCAGACTATAACGAACCTTGAGATGAAGATGATGAACCAGGTGAATTAAGTTTTACAAATGCTGAAAATATGAATATTAAAACAAAAAGCGAAAAAAGTTTTGATAAAAAAACTTATGACCCTAAAAAAGATGATGGAAAGAATCAAAATTTTGACTTTTCTATTGATGATAATAATAAGGATTTAATTGTTTCCAAATCAGAAGGGAGACCATGACAAGAATTGCCTGATCATAATGTTCCCTGGATTTCTGATGATGAGGAAGGCAAAGATAATTCTAAACAAGATTCAAAATCACAAATGAAGTCGCCAGAGTTAAAGGAAACAGAAGCCAAAAAACAACCTATGGTTTTTACAGATTTTGCAGAGCTTGCCGATTTATTCTTAAAAGGAATAGAAGGTAAGGGTCCAAACTTTATATTTGAACCAAGATCGATAAAAAACTAAAATAAAATATTGAAATTTATAATCAATCTAATAAAGCACGAGGAGTTATTTTAGGTTTAACTTCTTGTGCTTTTGTGATATTTAGGATGATTTGCTAACCTATTTTTTGCCTTATTAGACACAAATTTTGCCAAAACAAAAAAAAAAAAAAAAATACTATAAAATATGCTTTATAAACTTGATTAAATATAAGGAGCAAAATGAAAAAAAGTAAATTACTTTTTCTAGGATTTTTACCTGTTTTGGCAACACCAGTTATAGCTCTATCATGTGCAAATCCTGCTAAACCGGAAAAACCAGAAAAACCAGCTGAACCAAAGAAACCAGAAAACCCAGAAACAAAGAAGCCAGAAACTCCAAATAAAGAAAAAAATCAACAGTTTGGCGATAATATTAAAATTGTTTATGAAGATTTAAAAAAACATCATTCAAAAAAGGTCCTTACAGATTTGATAAAACAAAATAAACCAATTAAGGATCTATTAATTAAAAATGCAATTAAACTAGACTCAGTTGATTCAATCAATACTAACAATAATCTTATAAATAATATAAAAAACGAAGCACCAAAAATTGAAATTGATTTTAGTGACCCAACTAATGAAGAAATTAAGAATGTAATTGATAATTTTTATTACAAGAATTTATATAAACATTATGATAGATCAAAAGAAGGCAAACAAGGGTTTGATTTTCCTCTCGATGAAGGTGGAACCTTTGATTTTGATGTGTATCCGTTAGATCTGCCAGAGGAAAATATTCCATGAGAATTTTATGAACCGGACCATAATCAACCATGGGATGAAGATGATGAACCATCTAAGCCAAAAGTTTTACAAACAACACAAGATGCAAGTAAATTGGCCGATTTTTTTGCAAATCTACTTAGCGGTAGTTTAGGAAGCTATGGTATCCAAAGTGATAAAGATGGCCTTACATTTCAAATAAATTAAATTTTATAATAATTAATTTTTTATTCTAAACCAGATATAAGTCTGGTTTTTTATTATCAAAAGGGATAAAAATTAATATTAAAATGCGAATAAAACTTATTAAGCATTGTTAAAAAATGCCGTTTTTAAGCTAAAATATCTTGTTGAAGTTAAGAACAAAAAATGCGATGCATATTTAAAAACCTAGATATTTTGTGAATAAAAATTGAAAATTATATACAAAAAGCCCCATTGTTCAAATAGAACAAGAGGAGAATAATAAAAAAAGAAAATTACTTTTCAAAACTTTAACCAACATTAATAGTAGTAATTTGCAGCCCTTACTTATAAAACAAACCAAACCACTAAAAATCTAGCATCTATAAATTCTAAAACTAGTGAACAAAAAAGATTTACAATCAGTTTATGAAACTATTAAAAATATTCTGCCAAAGGATACTCTAAATGATATTAGACATAAAAATAAACATATTAAAAATTTATTGATTGGAAATTTATTACCAAAAAATATAATCTTAGACACTCCACAAAAAAAGGTGTCGGATGAGAAAATGAACTAGATAATTTTATTTTTTAGTAAGTAAGGATACTTTGTAAGGAAAAACTATAAAAAATGCTTATAAACTGAATAAATTATGATTAAAAAATTCAGTAAGCGTTGAAAAAAGTAAATTTATATAAAAATTTGTGTCTAAATATAGGATACGATTTTTAGTTTCTTATTTATAAAGAATGTTAGAACTGTTTGCAAATATATGATAAGCAGCTTATTATAATCGTGAGCTCGTTCCAGTTTAGTATGATCAAAAAAAATTAAGGAATTTACTGATAGAATAGCAATGGAATGTAGTATTAACTTATTGAATAACTATGAGGCGTTACCTTCCTCAAATAGCCAAATTGATTTTCCTTGATTGGCAAATAATATTAATCCAAACAATATTCAAGAAAGCATTAATGCCGCAAATGAATTTATTAACTTTTTACTTGAATCAGAAAGAAAACGGCTAGTTTCTGAAGGAAAAATCGCAGAAGAAATAATTGAAATTCTTAATAATCAAAAGAATGAAGTTTTGCGTGAATTTATACTAAAATTAGAGGGTTTTGATTCCACAACAAAAAGAATAGATTAAATTAATTTGTTCAAAAAATGGCTGTTTTGCCATTTTTTATTCCTTAAGTTTAATGATTGAATAATTAATTAAATAAAACAAATTTATGTTAGTGATATTTTCGCAGTAAATATGTTTTTATTAGATCAATGACGTAAATTAGAATAATACTAGGTAGTAAAAAGTGCCTTCATAAATGCCTTGGCTTTGTCTAAAATTTTGGTCATAATTAGAGTATTAATCGCGAAATTTTGCCAAAACAAAAAAAAAAAAAAAATACTATAAAATATGCTTTATTAAACTTAATTAAATGTAAGGAGAAAAATGAAAAAAAGCAAATTACTTTTTCTAGGATTTTTACCTGTTTTGGCAACACCAGTTATAGCTCTATCATGTGCAAATCCTGCTAAACCAGAAAACCCAGAAAAACCAGCTGAACCAAAGAAACCAGAAAACCCAGAAACAAAGAAACCAGAAACTCCAAATGAAGATAAAAATCAACAGTTTGGCGATAATATTAAAATTGTTTATGAAGATTTAAAGAAACATCATTCAAAAGAAGTTCTTACAGACTTAATAAAACAAAATAAACCAATTAAAGATCTATTAATTAAGAATGCAATTAAACTAGACTCAGTTGATTTAATTAACACCAACAATAATCTTATAAATAATATAAAAAATGAAGCTCCAAAAATTGAAATCGATTACAACGATCCTTCTAATGATGAAATTAAAAGAATTATTGACACGTTTTTTAATAAATACTTGTATAACAAATACGATAAGATGAAAGAAGGAAAAGGACAAAGATTTGGATTTTCAATAGATAATTCACACAATAATAAGGATATAACTATCCATAATGATAATTTATACGATACTGAAGTGCCGAAAGATGAGCCTGAGTTAAATGTTCCGTGAGATGAGGATGATGAACCTAGTCAAATGCAAACTAAACCAAAAACAGAATCTAAACAAAAACAAGAACAAAAAAGTGAATCAACATCCTCTAAAAAAGAAACCATCATAAATGAAGATACAAAATGAGGTGATCTTTACAATTTATTTTCAGGCGGAATTCAAGGTCACGCACCTATCATTGATATATATGACATCCCCGGCGGAAAGAAATAATAAAAAATCTGGATTAAATCCAGATTTTATTTATTATATTTTCAACAATTGGTGATGTAGTAATTTACAGCTTTTTGGAGCACTTCCCGGTTTGAGTCATGAGTAATGCGATTCACCATAGCTTCTTCAATTCCAACTCACTCAACTATTTCTATTTCTCCCGGCTTATTTTTTATATCAAAATTTTTTGGTTTTGCCAAAAAAAATATAACATCTTTAGTTGTGTTTTTGAATGGAGAATATGTTGTTTTTTCTTTAAAGCCATCAATGATTTCAATATCAACATTTGTTTCTTCTTTAACTTCTCTTAGTGTTGTTTCGATCTCTGTCTCATTTTTTTCCATATGTCCCTTAGGAAATGTCCAATGGCCGGCTGTTTGTTGAACAAGCAAAACATATAATTTAGATTCAATATTATTTAACACTACTGCGCCGCATGATTTAACGTATTTCATTTAAGATGCCACCTCTTTTTTTAATTGTAATATTTATTCCCAATATTGTAATTATATTTAAAATTAGAAGAGAATCAAAAATTAACTTGATTATTTTTAAATTCATGAATAAATTAATATTCTTTTCCTTACTATGTAGATTTTTTTGTAAGTAAGCATTTATTATAGCCTGGTGAGTCCCATTGATTAGAAATATTAGCAGAAAAAAAATTAAAATAAAAGCAATTAAAGCAATAACTAGACCAAAAACGGTTTTTAATAATTTATTATGATTAAGATTTTTTCTTTCCTTAAATATTGGCATATAGCTAAGGCTAGTTAACAACATAATAATATTTGTTAGTGTAATTATAGCTAATATTCCAATTAATAAATTTTTATTGATGTCTTTTTTTAATAATGCTGAAGCAATTATTTGTATAACGGATGCCAATAGAGCTACTATTACTAATACAAAGAATGTGTAGAAATTGCGCTTGATTTGTGACTTGATTAGGTTATCAATTTTATTCATATTTATTATTATATATATTAAAATAAATACTTTTTACTATTAGTTAGAACTTAGTAAATGTTTTTTAATTTCAATAATAATAGTTTGTTTTATGTTAACATGATTTTTTTAAAAAAAGAAGTTTTGATAATTTTTGCTTATATAATTTAATACAATAATAGCATAGAATACCTTTGCTTTTTTGATAGACCTTTAACTAAAGGTTATTATGTTTTTTAAATTTAAAACATTGGTATAAAATATATTATTTATGTTTAGGGAGAGTTCTGTGATCACAAAAAAATATTTAGCTCTATATCGTCAATATCGTCCAAAGACATTTGAGGAAATTTGTGGACAACAACACATAGTAGAGACACTAAAAAATATTATTCATGAAAACAAAATTGGCCATGCCTATCTATTTTGTGGTCCGCATGGTAATGGTAAAACTTCGACAGCAAAGATTTTTGCAAATGCTATTAATTGTATCCACCGTAGCTCAGAAAGTCCATGTTTAGAATGCATTAAATCGATTGATAATAATATTGATATTATTGAAATCGATGCTGCTTCAAATACTGGAATTGAAGATATTCGAGAACTTAAAGAGAAAATCAAACATTTGCCTACAAATGGTAAATATAAAATTTATATTATTGATGAAGTCCATATGTTATCAAAAGCAGCTTTTAATGCTCTTCTAAAAACTCTCGAGGAACCGCCAAAACACGCTATATTTATTTTAGCAACTACTGATCCTCAGAAGATCCCGCTAACAATATTAAGTCGTGTTCAAAGGTTTAACTTTAAAAAGATTGATAAAAAAGTATTATTTAATCAGCTTGTTAATATCTTTAAGAGAGAAAATATAGTAGCAAAGGATGATGCCATTAAGTTAATTGTTGATTTGGGTAATGGCAGTTTTAGAGACACGTTAAGTATTGCTGATCAAGTTGCTATTTATTGTGCAAATGAAGAAATAACTAAAGAAGCAATAGAAAGGCTCTTTGGAATAGTAGATTTTCAAAATATCTGATACTTAATAAAATGTATATGTGCCAACGAGCATAAGCCTTTAATTGACAAGTTTAATTATTTGGTTGAAAATGGCGCTAGCATTGAAAAAATTGTTCTACAAATATTTAAGGCATTTAAAGACTATATAATTATGAAAAAAACTCATGACGAATCATTATTAGAGTTTGCTAATAAACAGCAACTTAGTGAACTTGATATTGATGATGAAGCTTTATTTAAATATATAGAATTAATTCAAAGCGCAATAAGAGATTCAAAAAATTCTGATATTCCCAAAGAACTTATTGATCTTTATTTATTAAAGATGTCTTCTTATAAGAAAAATAATTTAAATGATGGAATTATCAAAAAAAATATTGAAGATAATAATTTTTCATTTAATAATAAAGAAAAAGTTCATCAAGATAATTTGAATAATGATTTCCAACTGGTTGATGACGAAATTGCTAATAATGATAATCATAAACAATTTAATTCAATTTTTGATCTTAAAAGCATTTCTAATCAATTTGAATCTCCTAATGAAATTAGTACACAATCAATCAAAAAAGAGCTCAAAGATGTTGGAATTGAAGAAATAAATGTTGATCAATTGCTTGAAAAAACATCAGAAATTCTTATTGTAGAAACGGCCAAGGAATATGAGAATTCAGATTTATTAAATGATATTATTAGTGCTGAGTATAATGATCTTGCCCCTTCTAAGACTGTCGAAATCCTTAAGGCAGAGTTAGACCAAGATGAGGTTAATTCGCTTGTTTTTATTTACCAATACGTGCGAATGAAGATTTATAATTACGATTCTAAGGCTAAGACAGATATTGATACTATGTATTACAATATGATTGAAAGAAGAATTAAGAAGGAACTTGGATATTTGATTACTTTGTTGACAGATTTTAAAATATTTTATAGTATTGATGACCTCATTGTTTTAAAAAGTGAAGACATTGCAAGGGTTCATCAACTAAATTTAAAAAGAACTAGTCCTGATTTTATTGAGGCTGTTAATAGCATTTTTGGTAGATACACAAATGTTGTTGCAATAACGCGTAACCAGCTTGATAATGCTATAAAATATTGTAAAGAAAATTGAGCAAGCAAAAAAGGCGAAGAAATTAAAATTATTAATTTGCCAAATTTAGATAAGTATAAAAATAAACAAAATCCCAATGTAGAATTTGCTAAGAAATTATTTGGCGATATTGTGAAGACATAAGGAAATTAAAAAAAGTAAGGAGAATTATTATGAACATTAATGAAATGTTAAAGAATGCAAAGAGAATTCAAGGAGAAATGGAAAAGGATGAGCAAGCTGTTGCTCAACAAAAGTTTGTTGTTGAAAAGCAAGGAATCAAGGTTACAATGAGTGGCCAAAGAAAAATTACAGAGATTATTATAAATGAAGCATTAATAGATCCTGAGGATCCTGAATTAATACAGGATTTAGTTATGCTTGCAGTTAATGAGGCTCTTGAAAAAATTGAAGCTGCATATGATGAAATTGGGGCAAAGTATTCAAATAGCGGGTTACCATTTTAATGAATTTACAACTTAGAGATAAAATCGTTGAAGCTCTAAAAATGATACCTGGTATTTCAAAAAAGCAGGCAGGCAAAATTGTGACTTATTTTCTTGAGGTTAATCCAGAATACACAAGTACATTGTTTTTGGATATTATAGACTTACAAAAGCAAACCAAGAAGTGTACACAATGCTTAGCATATACTACTAAGGATATTTGTGATATTTGTTTAGATAAAAAAAGAGGTAAAAAACTTTTTGTAGTCCAAGATAACAATGATATTGAAAAAATTGAGCAGTTGGACATTGAAAAAGGCAAATATTTTGTTTTTAATGAATATATCAATACTAAACAAATTAGTAATGAAACAACTAAAAAAATCAACCATTTATTAAGTGTAGCATCAAAAAATGATGAAATTATTTTAGCTTTAAATACTGATATAAATGGCCAAATAACAATGAAATTTCTTGAGAAAAAGATACGAGATGAATTAAAAAATAAGGATCTGTATCAGCTATCTGTTGGTATTCCTTTTGGAATGTCAATCGATGCCGCCGATCCGATTTCATTAAAACAGTCAATATTAAACAAGAAAAAGGTGTAGGAGTATTTATGGGTCGAACAGGTAAATTTATTGCTTTTGAAGGCATGGACGGATCTGGAAAAACAACTATTATTCAAATGCTAAAGAATGATCTTATTAAGGATGGATTAATTGATAATTTTGTATTTACTAGAGAACCAGGATCTGCTTTTTCAAAAGAGGCTGAACACATTCGACAATTAATTCTTGATAATGAAAATTCATTTAGCTCGATGGTTGATGCTTTGCTTTTTGCGACAAGTAGACGCTTAAATCTTGAAAAAGGTATATGGCCTGCCTTGCAGGAAGAAAAACATGTAATTACAGATCGTTATACAACATCATCATATGTTTATCAAGGAGTTTTAGGTGATGCTGGCTTGGAAAAAGTAGAAATAATTAACCAAATAGCAACAAATAAAACTGAACCTGATTTAATAATATTTTTTGATCTTGAACCCTCTGTATCGGTTGAAAGAATTACTAAGATGCGTGAAGGAATGGATAGATTCGAGACTTCCGATGTATCATATTATTTTTCTTTGCGAGAGGCTTATAATAAGGTTATTGCAAAAAACCGCTCTAGATACCGTGTTATTGATGCAAATTGTTCTATTATTGATTTATATGAGAAAGTTTTAGAAATTCTTAAAAAAGAAAATATTTTATAATGATTGATTTTGTTTTTAAAAAAATAATTGATAACTCTCTCTTAGAGCAAAAATTAGGGCAAGTTTATTTATTTTCATCAAAAAATATTAAAAGTTTTGATGAATATTTTTTATATTTTATTAATAATGTTAATGGTGAATGTTTTGAAAAAATTAGCGACATTAAACTAGGCGATATTTACTTTTATGTGGATGGAAGAAAAAATACAATTGGCAAAGAAAATATTCTTGATGTTATGAATGAAACAACTGAAACATCGTTGTTATCTAAAAATAAGAAAAAAATACTAATAATTGACACTGTTGAAAATGGTACACAGCAATCACTTAATAGTCTCTTAAAGTTTTTAGAAAATCCACCCCAAAACACCATTGTTTTAATGTCTTGTAATTATATTTCTCGGGTTATAAGTACAATTAAATCACGTGCATTCATTATTGAATTAAATAATACCTTAAATACAAGAGATATTAATGAATTTAAGCCATTTAAGAATTTTTTTGTTCATACAAATAGTGAATATAATGAAGACATTATTCCTATTTTTACAGAATTAAGCAAGTCAATAGTTAATTCCAATAAAGAGCCACAAAAATTATTAGTTAAAATTATTAGTCATTTTAACTATGATAATAAGGAAGTAATCATAAATTTTATGATCATGGCATTTATGGATATATATAAAGTAAAAAAAGGATTTAATGATTTACTAATCTTGAATGATTATAAAATACAACCAACATCATTTGATTATGTTCCTATTTATAAAATATTATGTGTTCTTCAAGAAACTAAAGTAAATCTAAAAAATGCAGCAAACTTTAATCTACAAAAAGCTATTTTATTGTTGAAATTAGAGGAGTTCTATGGAGTTTAAAATTTATATCGTTGGAACCCCTATTGGAAACTTAAAAGATATAACCTTGCGCGCTATTAGAATTCTAAATGAAGTCGAAATTATCTTGTGCGAAGATATAAGAGTAAGTAAGAAGTTATTAAATAATTTTAAAATAACAGGCAAAAAATTGATTTCTTATCATAAGTTTAATGAGAAAGAATTGGCTCCCCGTGTTATTTCCTATATATTATCTGGGAAAAAAGTTGCTTTAATTTCTGATGCTGGTATGCCTTGCATTTCTGATCCTGGTTTTAATTTAATTAGTGAAGCGAATAAAAATGGAATTTTTGTTGATGTTATAGGGGGAGTTACTGCATTTACTCATGCATTCATAAAATCTAACTTTGGATCTACATTTAACTTTATTGGTTTTTTGAAAGATAAAAGTGGCGAGAGAATTAATCAGTTAAAAAAAATTAATGAGGGTGTTTATGTGGCGTATATATCGCCATATAAGCTAATAAGTACATTAAAAGATTTTGATGAAGTTTTTTCTAAAAAAGTTGATATTTACTTATGCAAAGAGTTAACCAAACTTTTTGAAAAAGATTATCGCGGGACTCCAAATGAAATTATTAAATTATTAGAAAATGAGTCAATTAAGGGCGAATATGTAATTGTCTTTAATATCAAAAAAGAAAAGCATATTAAGATTAATAAATATGCAAAAAAATAAAAACCGGAATTTTCCGGTTTTTAAAAAATTATTTATTAAGAATTAATTCTTTGATTTAGCAATAAATGCATCTAAACGGCTAGCTTTTCTTGCACCATTATTTTGGTGTAAAACACCCTTTGAAACAGCTTTATCAATTTCATGGTGTGCTTTAGCAACTAATTCAGCTGCTTTTTCATCTTGTGATGTTGCTGCTAATTTAGCTTTTTTGATAGCAGTCTTTACAGTTGATTTAATAGCTGAGTTACGTGCGTTAGCTTTTTCGTTAGATAATATTGCTTTTTGTTTTGATTTAATGTTTGCCATTTTTTTGCCTTTCTTGCTAAAAAAAATAATTAGCATACTAATTTTACATAAAAACGCAATATTTTTTTGTATTTAGTTACTATTTTTGTTTTTTGTTACTTTTTTTAATAATTACACATTATTTATTTTAATTTATTAAAATATTTTTATATGAAAAGCCCTAATATGACTGTTTATAGAATAATAAATAAAGAAAAATATTTAATAAAACTTTATTATACTTACGATAATTCCTTTTTGCTATTGCAAGAAAATAATTATTATGTTTTGCAAGGTTCAATTATAAAATTATGTTCTAAGGAATGTTGAAGGTTTGTGGATGAAACAATATTAAAAATAACTCAAAAAATCAATATTGATAATCAATATTTTCTTGGTGTTGATAATAATAAGAAAACATTTTATTACTTAGGCAAAAAAGTTAATTTTAAAATAAGAGAAAACCTTATCATTTTTGATGATGAAAAATTTGAGTCAATAAAAATCTCTAAAAAAATAACTCCTTTATTAGCTGAAACTTATGTAAATGATCAATTGAATAAAAAACTAATTATCGTATTTAAGTTTTATGCTGATGAAGCATATAAAAAAATTGTTGGTGAGGAATGCAATCTAAAATTTATTGTTATGAAAAAAAATACATCCTGAGCTTCAATAAATATAAGGACGCATAGGATAAGCATATGCAATAAATTAATTCATTTTAGTGAAGAAATAATAAGATATGTTGCCTATCATGAGATCTGCCATATAATTCATCCAAATCACTCAAAAGCATTTCGGGATTTGTTAGAATCATTTATCCCCAATTTTCGTGAACTTGATAAAAAACAAAAAAGACACATTTTAGTCTAAGGAGAAATTTATAAATGGAAAAACAAGCTGTGGTGTTGTTGATTGTTATTTACACAATGTTAGCAATAATATTAATCATTGACTTAATTTTTATTATAAGACATTTCAAAAACAAAAAAAGAAGTGAAATGCAAAATGAAGAAAGTGAAATTAATAAAGTTGATCTAAACACCGAAATTAAGAAAATAAGTAGGTTTATACCTAACACGAAATATATAAAGGAAGGTAAATATAGACCTGAAAAATTTGACTCCTTTATTAGTGGTCCCCTAATCATAAATAGCTATGGTCTTTTTGTTATTAAAAATATAAAAGATAATGCTATGCTAGTTGAAGGTGATTATAATAATCGTGAATGGTTTTTGACTACGCCCAAAGCCAAATATTGTATTAATAACTTATTTTGGGATTTGAATAAAAATATTGATAATTTACTTCCTTTACTTCCTAATAATCTTCCAGTGATTGGCATTTTAATATTTGAAGACATCGATAAAATTGATATTAATAATTATCCAGGATATTTAGGCTTCTCTAAACTCAAAGATTTATCAAGTTTTATGAATGATGCAAAGCGCCAATTAAAGCCTATAATAACTCCTGAAAATGTTGAAAAAATTGTTGAATTATTAAATAATAAACGTCTTGAATTTTAGTTTGATGTTCTTATAAGAAGTATTGCTAAAACATTGCTTGTTTATTGAAAATGATTGCTTTTTTAGTATTTAGTATCTTAAAAAAATAAAAATTGTTTATATAAATGAATTAAATTATTTTTTTTGTCTATAATTAAAGCATAATATTATATAAAATATAAAACAATAGAAAGGAAATAATGACCAAAAGTAAACTAGAAAGATATTACATTTCTGAAAAGATTGGTGATGATAAAAAAGTGTCATTTAATTTCAAAAAAGCAAATCAAAAAATTTCAGGTAATTTTACTGAATTTGTTGATGCTGTTTCAGAATTTATTAGAGTTAGTGAAAAATCAAAAAATGATACTCGTGTGTGATTTCATCAAGACGGGGCCTACCGTGGAAGTGTTGATATAAAGAAAGCTCGTAACATAATTGAAAAAATATTAGAAGTTAAAGTTGAAAATGAAAAGGCTATTGAATATATTGAAAAGGAGGATTTGGTGGATAAACCAATGCCAGTTAAAAAGATGAAAACTACCCCTATGATCGATTTAGAAGCAGAAGCATCACAAACAACTTTTTATGTTGAAAATATTGAAACAAGAAAGGCTTCACAAGTTTCGGCTCTTGATGTTAAATCATTTTCAAAATACATAACAATTATTGAAAAGGTTAAACAGTTAGGCAATACATTAGTTGTTTCATTTCATTTAGAAAACGAAGGCAATTCATCAATGACTCATGAATACATTATTACAGGTTTTGCTGAAGAAGCAATGAGCTCATGTTCATCATGCAAAGCAATGCCTCACAATAAAAAACTTGGTTTATGACGTGAAAAAAGAGCTTTCCTTGCTTTATTCACAATATTAACATTATTAATTATTGTTAACATTATTTTAATTGTATTACGTGTAAAGGCTATAATCTAAATTAGATATATAAAAAGTAAAAATTTTTAAAAAAGTTAGGATTACCTAACTTTTTAAATTATTTTAATTCGCGTTTCAGCATTGATAATTTGGTTATAAATTCTTCTTTTGAATATATTTCGGTTTTTTCGCTGCCATATTCTCTTACAGCTAATTTGTTATTTTCAACCTCTTGGCGTCCGATAATAACTATAAATTTAGATTTTTGAATTTGTGCATCGCGAATTTTTTTATTTATTCTTTCGTTTCTTAAGTCAACATTAACATTAAAATCTAAATCCAAAAATTCCTCAAATAGAGATTGACAATAATCATTTAAATCACTTACAATTGGCATTATTGTAACTTGTCTTGGACTTAATCAAAACGGCAGAATACCTTTGGTTTGTTCCAATAATGTAGCGATAAATCTTTCATAAGTTCCAATTAAGCCACGATGAATTAAAACAGGTGTTTCAAATTCTTCATTATCATTAACAAACTTCATGTTAAATCTATGAGGGAGCAAGAAATCAAGTTGAAGTGTTGACATTGTTATTATTCTATTTAACGCAGTTCTGACTTGAAAATCGACCTTTGGACCATAAAAAGCTGCTTCACCTATAAATTCCTTGTATTCAATGTTTAATTCTCTTAATACTTCACGAAGGTCATTTTCGGCTTTGTTTCACATTTGATCATCCTTAAAGAATTTTTCTTCATCATTTGGGTCCCTTAAAGAAAGTGAAACATGGTCTATTTCAATTTTAAAATCTTTGAGTGCCTGTAGAATCATTTTATAAAGGTGTTTAAATTCAGATTTAATTTGGTCTGGTCTAACAAAAATATGTCCTTCGGTTAAATCCATAGATCTAACTCTTTCTAATCCAGAAAGGGCACCTGATTTTTCATAGCGGTACAACCTAGATTGTTCAGAATATCGTATAGGTAAATCGCGATATGAACGTCTTGTTGAATTAAATAAGATTATATGATGCGGACAAGTCATAGGGCGTGCCACAAGAGTTTCATTATCCATCAATATAGGACTAAACATAACGTCTTGATAATGTGATCAGTGACCACTCATTTCATATAATTTTTTTTCTCCAAAATGAGGAGTTAAAACCTCGGTGAAACCAAATTTTTTATCTAACTTTAAAACATATCTTTGGATTGAATTGTGAATTTTCATTCCATCTTCAAGTCAAATTGGGAAACCTTGGCCCGACAGTTGGCTAAACATAAAAAGGTTTAGATCCTTGCCTATTTTGCGGTGGTCTCTTTCCCTTCTTTCTTTTAGAATTTCTATGTAATCATCAAGTTCTTGTTTAGTTTCTCACGAAGTACCATAGATTCTTGTTAGCATTTTGTTATTAGAATCACCCTTTCAATAGGCCCCTGCAATTGATAACAATTTAAAATGCTTAATTTCTTTAGTATTTTCGATATGCCCACCAGCGCAAAGATCTGTGAATAAAATTTCATTAGTTTTTGGGTGTTTGAATTGAAAGAAGGTTATTTCTTTTTTTTCATTTACGAATTTATCATATAATTCTTGCTTGTAGGGTTGATTCTCAAAAGAGAAAAAGTCTTTTTCGACTTTTTTCATTTCATAACCTTGTTCAGCTAGTTTTTTCATTTTTTTTTCAATTCGAGGTAAGTCTGATTCAAAAATTGGATTTTCAAATTCAAAGTCATAGTAAAAACCCTCCTCGATAGCAGGACCAATTGCCAGTTTTGTATTTGGATACATTTTTAAAATTGCTGCAGCTAATAGATGACTAGTTGAGTGATTTAATTTATTATTTGATTTCATTATTTAAACCTAGTCCTTTCATAAATTTTTTAAGAGTAATTGAAGCAGTTTTTGAAGCCTTTTGTGCTCCCTTTTTTGCTTTTTTTTCGATATCTTTTATTACTTCATTGTATTTTGATTGAATTTTAGTTAAAAAATCTTTAACTAAGGTGCCCACTTCTTGCTTTAATTCACCATAATTTTTTTCTTTGAAATGTTGTTCAGCTTCCGTTAAGTCTATATCTTTAAGTGAAGAATAAATTGATAATAAATTTTTAATGCCCGGCTTATCGTCTGAGATGTAAATTTTTCCTTCAGAATCAGTAACTGCTTTCATTATTTTTTTATATCCTAATTCAGGATCGTCCAATAAATAAATTGCTGATTTTTCATTTGCATCTGATTTTGACATTTTTTTAGTTGGGTCAACTAGTGACATAATTTTTGCCCCAACTTCCGGTATATATGGCTCAGGAACCTTGAATTTAATATTGAATTTATTATTTAGTCTTTGAGCTATATTTCTTGTTAATTCAACATGCTGCTTCTGATCAATTCCGACAGGCACTAAATCAGCATCATATAAGAGAATATCAGCAACCATCAATGTTGGATACATTAAAAGTCCTGTCGGAATTGTTTCCATACCATTTGAACTTTTTACTTTTTGAGATTTATCTTTAAATTGAGTCATTCTCGATAATTCACCAATAGTTGTATTTGTTAAAATTAACCAGTTCATTAAACCGTGTTCCATAACATCTGATTGAAAAAAAAGGGTCGATTTTTCAGGATCAATTCCACAGGCAATAAATAAAGCGTATATATTTTTACGATTTTCTTCAAGGATATGTGGTTCAATAGGGAGGGTTAGAGCATGGAGATCAGCGATAAATATATAGCTATCATAATTTTCTTGCAATTTAACCATATTTTTTATTGCTCCAATATAGTTTGCTATGGTTAATTTTCCTGTAGCCGTAATTCCACTTAAAACTCTTTTTTTGTCCATTTTGTGCCTTCTTTTTTAATAAATTCTTGTATAAATTTTATAACTTTTTTAAAAATATCATATTAAATAATTTATTATTTAATAATCCAACATTATAACTTTTTTATGCTTAAATTAAGTTGAAAAAATAATTAATAAATTTTATTTGATATCTTTGTTGAAAATTACTATTAATTAAATGTTTTTTTGATATTAATTTTAAATTAAAATATAATTTAAAAGTAGAAATTTTTAAGTGAAAAAGGTGTTAATATGAACCCAAAAAACAAATTTTTATATATCTTTTTAATCATAGTTACTTTTGGATTTATTTTAATTTATTGAAAGAAAAGATTTAGACAAACCAAACCCAAGAATTATCTCTCAAAGGAAACTAAATTAAGTTTTAATTTTGATGTGTTTGTTTCGCTATTAGGTGGAAAAGAAAATATTAAATCGGTATCAGCTACACAAAAAATTTTAAAAATTAATTTTTTTGATAAGACCAAGATTGCTATACCGCAATTAAAAAATCTTGATGGTATAACCGGAGTTGCAATTCAAAGTAAAACTATTTCTTTTGTAGTCGGTAATGTAGCCAAACACATAGAGCACTTAATTAATGAGGTAAATTAAAATGAATAACAATACCAAATATCAAATGTTAATGGCTAATCTGCTAAATATTGATACCTTTGATTCTTCATTGTACAGTTCAATTGATAACGAAAAATATTTTGATGTGTTAAAAAATTTCGGTGAAGAAACCTTTGATCATATATACAATAATTTTAATATAAATTGCACGATTTCTGATATTGCAAATCGGATGATTGCAACAAAGGTTTATGAAGCTAAAAATAAGAATGAAGTAATTGCTATTTTTGAAGACTATAATAAACGAATACCAGAAAATTTATTTAAGATGCTTGGTACAAATTTTGAAAAAGCAAAAGCCATTATTGTTGCTAGTCAGGAAACGGAGTTTCAAAAATCAGTTGTTAAGTGAAAGAAAATTTTAAATAAAGCGCAAAATATCAATATTGAAACCAATATTTGGCCCTTGCATATAGGCTTTTTCTATATATCAATAAAAACAGAAAATAAAACAATTTATGCTCCATTATTTTTTAAAGAGATATTGGTTGAAGTTAAAAATTCATTGGTTACCTTAAGTTCTAGTTCTGACATAAGAGTAAATAGCAAGCTAGTCACGTTTTTGAATCAAGAAGGCTTTTCACTCAATGTTGACTCATTTGATTTTAATAACCTATCAATTCGTGAAGTATTTGAAAGTTTTAAAAATGCTTGAAAACCACTCTTCAATATGCCCTTAACTTTGAAAGAAGGTATTAAAAATTTAACAATTGAAAATATTGAAAATAGCTCAATAGAATTTTATCCCGGAATAGTTCTTGGTTTTTATAATGTTTCGTCGGGATATTTGTGAAATCAAATGAAAAAAATTATTGAAAATGATGAGTTCGATGAGATTTTAAATCCAAATTTTAATAAGAATTTATATCGTGAAAAGGTTAATAGAGTAATTTTTGATAACAAGTTTAAGCTTTTTAAAATTCAAGAAACTAATTTTTCTCAGGATGTTGCAACAATCTCGTCACTATATCAGGATACAATTATTTGAGGTCCCCCTGGGACAGGGAAATCACAAACTATTTCTAATTTAATAACTAATATTATGACAAGAGGCTACACCGCTTTAGTTGTAAGCCAAAAGAAAGCGGCATTAGACGTTTTACGTAGCAGGCTAAAAAAGCTTTCTATTTTTTGCTTATTTGCATTAAATGATAAAAATCTGAGACCTGAGAATTTTTACAAGCCATTGCGTGAATTTATTCATTTGTTAGAAAATTATGAAAATTCAAATGTTGAAGAAGGTCTTAGTGTTTTTAGTGATGAAGATGAAAGTTATGTTGATAATGTAAATTTAATTAAGCAAACTAAAAATATAGATAATATCATTAATTTTTATAGCGCGGTAATGAATGGTAATTTTAGTGTGCAAACATATGAAAACCTTAAAAAAATGGATCATAATCTTAAATATAATCAATGTTGCGAATTTAGTGATAAGAAGTTAATTATAAAAAAACTATATGAAAAAAATTTTAATAAGAAATGCACTATTTTTAGTATTATTCCTAAAATAATTAAAAACATGGCGGAAATAATATTGAATGATCAAAGTTTAATGACTATTGATATTGATGAGGCGCTTAAATATGTAAATCTTGTTTCATTTGAAGAAATTACTAATTTTGAAAAACAATATAAAAAAATTCTCAACAAAAAAACCAATTATTTAAATGATGATAAAAATATTGTTAAGATGCTTCTTGAAAAAACATTTGATCGGATGACCAATTTTAGTGATGAGCAGAAAATGCAATATACTTCCTTTGCTATGGCTATAAGAACTGGCCATTTAAAGCCTTACAAGTTTTTTCACAAACATAAGGAGATGATTAAAATATTATTTCCAATAATTATCACTACTCCTGAACTTGATTTGTCGATGTGATCTAAACAGGAATTTGATTTTGCTATTCTTGATGAATCATCGCAAATGTTTATTGAAAAGGGCATTCCAATTTTATATTTAGCAAAGCGAAAAATTCTTGCCGGTGATAGCCAACAAATGCAACCCACAAGATGATTCTCTGCGACATATAGTTTTGATGAAGAAGATGACTTTGGCAATATCGAATCGTTGCTAGATTATGCTAGGGCAAGAGGTGTTTATTCACTGCTATTAGATAAAAATTACCGTTCTAAAAAGGCGACATTGATGACTTTTTCATCAAAGCATTTTTATGAATCAAAACTTGATGTTATTGATAACTATGAACTATCAGTTTCTAATGAAAAAGCAATTGAGGTTTTTCAAGTTGATGGAACTTGGGATAATAGCATGAATGTTGCTGAGGGTGAAAAGGTTATTGAATTATGCAAGCAAAATCTTGAAAAATATAACAAAATAATCATTTTAGTTTTTAATGTTAAACAACAAGAATATCTATTTAATAGAATATTCGGAAATGATCCAGAATTAGAAGATGCTCTAAATAGTGAAAAAGTTGTTTTGAAAAATATTGAAAATATCCAAGGCGATGAAGCTGATTTGGTTATTATGTCAGTTGTGTATGATAAAAATACTGCTTTATATAACACATACGTTGCAAGAAAAGGCGGGAAAAATGCTCTTAATGTGGCAATATCACGCGCTAAAGAAAAGGTCTTTGTTGTTAAATCGATTTATGCCGATGATATTGAAATTACAGATCGATCAACAGCTGACATGATAGTATTTAAGGAATGATTAAAATTTCTTGACTTATCAATTGATGAGCAAAAAAATTATTTAGATGAGGTTGAAGATTTTTTGGCTACTAAAATTATTTCATTACCCGAAGATATTAAATTTAAGGTTGATGTACTAGATGAACTTCGCAATTTTATTAATGACAAAAACCTTCAATTTCAGACAGATTACTCTGTTGGAACTAAAACCATCGATATTGTTTTAATTAATAAGCTTAACAACAAGCTTATTCAAGGATTTATTTTAGATAATTTTTTATATAAGAATGATTATCGTAAATATCTTATTTTTAGAGACAATATTAAGTTTCTTGAATCTAAGGAATATCCAATTATTACTATTTCTGAAATTGAATGGCCAATTATTAAAAATAAGATATTTGCATATTTAGAAGCATTGATATCACAACAACAAGTAGAAAATCAAGCTATTATAGAATTACAAAAAAATAATATGTATGAATTAAAAGAATATAAAGAAGTTAATTTTATTCCTCAATCTGGAGAAGAAGATATGAATATAGAAACTAAACTAAAAGATAATAATATTGTTAGCTTGAAAGAAAATAATATAAAAACAGGTGATGAAACGGCAAAAAACAATGATCATATTGATGACGTCGATGATTTTTATGTCGCAGAAATGGATAATCATAATCAAATAGCGGTTGAAATTGATGAATTCGAAGAACAAAATAATTATTTGGAAATTCATCCAGATGAGACAGATGATATTGACTCTCTTACTGATGATTTTAAGGTAGAACAATTTAAGCAAGATGATTTGGAAGTTGCTCAGGATAATGAAGATTATTCTTCCGATGTTATTATGAATTTAAATGAAAATACACATGAAGAATTCGAAGATAGCGAAGTTTCATTAAATAATTTATCATCTGATTTTTTGGAAGATGATACCTATATAATTGATCAAGAAAATGATGAAACTATCTCAAAAACTGAAATTAATGATTTTAAAATAAATTCCAACAAGATAAACAATAAAACAGATGAGTTTAATAATATTGAATTATTAGGATTATCTAGTGTTGAAGAAAATGATTTTGAATTTGAAGAATTAAAAGAAACTAATGTTAGAGCAGATCAGGAAAAACAGGTTGATTTTAAAAAGATAGAGAATACACCGGATAATATAATTGATGAGTTTGGTTTAGTTGATACTGACGAAAAAACAACGGAATTTGAATTTGGGGATTAATGAAAAAAGATAACAAAGATTTGGAATTTGATTGGGTTGATTCGATTGACAAGGATGTTAGCTTTGAAGACCAATTAAAACATAAAAAAGTTGCTCAACGTCTAACGAAAGCAAAGAAGATAAGAAAAATATTATTTTGATCACTTTCAGGTGGTTTGCTTTCTTCTGTTATTATTGCAACAGTCAGTATACAACTTACAAAGCCTAAAAAAGCACTCATTTACTGGTTTAATAGTGTTAAAAAATACTCATTTAATTTAAATAATAATAAAAACAAAGATGTTAATATAAAAATAAACAACGATATAAAAATTGATGGCACTCCAGAAAGTGTCATGGCTAAAATTATTAATAATAGTGATTCCGATAATATTAGTCTTTTGTTTAAAAAAAATGTTCAAAAAGAAATAAGTGAATATGCAATTTTTGAAAATAAAAATTCTAATGTTAAATGGAAAATTGAATTTGAAAATTTTGTAATTGATACATTATCTAAAAATACATTATTTGTTGATCTTGTTTTTAAACATCAAGAAGGGACAAATACTGAATTTGTTATTAGAAATTTTCCTATTTATACAACATTAAAAACAAAACAATTCAATGAAGAAACAATAAAGAAAAAACAAGACCAATTTGATAGTAAATTTATTGAATCAATTAGGAATAAGGTCGCTTATAAGTTGCTTTTACCTATTGATGTAAAAGATAAATTTTCTAATGAAAAAATTAATAGATATAAAGCGGAATTTAGAAAATTTATACAAGACTTTAATGATAAATTTTCTTCTATTAAAAATGACTCATCAAAATTAATTGATTATTCTTGAGCTTTTGGTGAACCACATAAGATAAATAACGGCATTGAACAAATGACGGTTGTATCTAACTTTGTAACAGAAACTAATAATTTTTATTCCCCTATTTTATTTACATCTCCAATAAAAATTGAGGGTTTTGATAATGAAGATTGAAAAACATCAACACGAATAAAATTTAAGGGTAGAATTATTACCTTATCTACAAATAAAGAGAAACTAGGCAGATATCATTCTCAATATGGCATTTATATCGAACCTAACTATGGCAATAACCAAAAGGAAATAGAGTTTGATGTTCCATTATTTTTTGAAAAAGGTTAATAAGAAAAATAGGTTATTATCTAACCTATTTTTCTATTACAAAACTTGCAAATCTTTGTCTTTTGCTCATGGGCTCTTTTTATTTATTCTATCTATAAATAATCCACCTTGTAAATGGTCAAATTCATGCTGAAATACGATTGCGCTATAGCCACTTGCTTCAAATCTTTTGTATTTCTTTTCCATATATGAATATCCATCAAAAATAACTCTTGCATATCTAGGGACTAAGCCTTCCTGATTTGGTCAATCTTCGCTAACACTTAGGCATCCTTCACCTTCTGATAAGGCAATTTTATGCTCTGAGTGACCAATAAGTTTTGGGTTTATTATGGCATCATTAAAAATCACATTGTTATTATTATCAACTATCAGAATATAAAATATGTTTTTTGGTATTCCATATTGAATAGCTGCGACACCGACAGCTGGTCTAAATTTTGTATTTTGTTTTTGACTATCGCTGACATGAAAAATCATTTTTTCAATCAAATCAATATTTTCTTGTGATAAGGGAATTTCTACATCTTTTGATTTTTCTCGTAATATTTTTTTAGGTAATTGCACTATACTAACATCTTCAAATTTAAACATAATATAACATTATAAAATATTTAAATATAAATAATAATTATTTTTGCTATTATATAATACTAATTATAGTTATATTTTAAATTTTTTTATGGAGACATTTAGATGGACCTCGAACCTTGACATTACGCTTTATTAATAATTTTACTAGCCATATTGCTCGTTTGTTCTGGAATTTTTTCCGCAACTGAAACGGCATATACTTCTTTAACCAAGGCCAAAATCGAGACAATGATTGAAAAGAATCAAAAAAGATATAAAATAATTCTAAAACAGCACAATTTCTTTAATAGAACACTCGGAACCATTCTGATTGCTAATAATCTGGTAAATATTGGTTCTTCAACATTATTAGTTTATCTTTTAACACAAGCCTTTGGAGCTCCTAAGGCAGGCTTGGCATCAATTATTTCAACAATTGTAATGACACCAATTATTGTTTTATTTGCTGAAATATTGCCAAAATTGGTTGCAAAGCGCTATCCAGAAAAAACCGTTAAATCATTTTATTGGTTTATTGAAATGTTATATTGAATATTTATTCCCATAACATATCCTATTTCTAAAATTGGAAAGAAGATTTATATTACCAATACTGAGGAAGATGTTAAAAACTTATTAAATATTGCACATGATGAGGGTGTTTTGGAATTTAAAGAATCTGCAATGGCCCAAAATGTCTTAGATCTTGATTCAACTAAGGTTTCACAGCATTATATTAAAATGAAAAATGTGGATTTTATCAGTTCTAAGGCTACTATGCAAGAAGCACTAAAAATGTTTAGAGAAACTAATTATTCACGAATACCAGTTGAAAAAGATGGTAATTTAATTGGCATATTGTTGCTTAAGGATATATTTTTTCTTAAAAAAGGAAATATTTTAAATTATATTAAAACTGTTCCTAAAGTTTCTGCTAACTCAATCTTATCATCAGCACTTGAAAAGTTGAGACAATCGCGCGCACAAATGGCCTTCGTTACCGAAACTAACAGTGATGATAAACCAATAGGTATTATTACTATCGAGGATATTCTTGAAGAAGTTGTTGGCGAAATATATGATGAATATGACAATGATGAACAAATCTACGAAATTAGTCTTGAAAGATGCGAAGCTAAGGGTTCTGTTCTAATGAAGGTTCTATGAAAACAATTGGAGCTTTATGAATATCTCGATTATCAATTAACTGATAAGGAAAAGAATCAAACACTTTCAAGTTGGATTGAGTCAAAAAAAGGTCATTCATTAAGAAAAAATACCAAATTTGAACTTGAAGACAAAATAACATTTTTGGTATTAGAAAAGAAGTCAAGAGAAAAAAAATATGATTATTTCGAGATAGATTGAAGCAATTAGCTAAATTTAAAAATCCGGAAACTAATTTCCGGATTTTATTAATTAATATCCCATAGCTTCTTCATATTCATCGAGATTTCCATAAAATAAGAAACTTGATTTTGGTTTTATTTCAAGAATAACATTCGCGCATTCTTTAATCATAGCACGATTATAGGTTGTAAAAATGCATGAGCTCTTATATGATTTAACACCTTCAATTAAGCTATCAATTGACTCCGAATCTAAGTGATCAAGAGGTTGATCAAAAATTAAAAAGTTGCTTTCTTCTAGCATCAATTTAGACATCATTAACCTAACCTTTTCTCCCCCACTTGTTACTTGGACGTTTTTAAAAACACTATCATTAGAAAATAACATTCTTCCCAGAAATGCTCTCATTCTAGCATCACTGTTATCTTTTGTTTCTTGTGTAGTGTTATTTAATGGTCATTTACTTAATCAATCAATAATACTTTCTGATTCATTAAAATATTCTTGATTATTTGAGGGAAAATAGTTAGGAGAAATAGTTATACCTCATTCAACAGTTCCGGAAGTTGGCTTTCTTCTATTCATTAATATTTCAAGGAATCTGGTTTTAGCAATATCATCATTGCCTACAATAACCATTTTATCACCAGGTTTTAAGGAAAAAGTTACATTTTCAAATAGTGTGTCTCCATTTTCATTTTTATATGTTAAATTATGAACATTTAAAATTTGTTTTCCGGGCAATCTATTTAGTTCAAATTTAATATATGGATACTTTCTTGATGAAGGTTTTAGTTCATCAATTACAATTTTTTCTAATAATTTTTTCCGGCTTGTTGCTTGTTTGGATTTTGAAGCATTGGCAGAAAATCTGGCAATGAATTCACGCAACTTTTGTGCTTGCTCTTCTTTTTTTAGATTGGTTTTTTGTTGCATTTCAACTAATAATTGACTCGATTGCTTTCAAAATGAATAATTACCAACAAATAACTTCGCTTCTGAATAGTCGATATCAATGATATGGGTACATATTGCATCTAAAAAGTCGCTATCATGACTAACAACAATGACAATATTTGGATAATCCATTAAGAAGTTTTCTAATCACTTTATAGTCTTTAAATCTAATCTATTAGTTGGTTCATCCATGATCAAGATGTCTGGATTTCCAAATAGGGCTTTTGCTAATAAAACTTTAACTTTCTCGTTTGCTTTAAGATTAGACATTTGCATATTTCATTTTTCAGGTTCAATACCTAAATTTGAAAGAAGAGTTTGGGCATCATTTTCAGCGTTTCATCCTCCCATTTCTCCAAAAAGTTGTTCTAAGTGGCTTGCCTTTTCATAATCTTCCATTGTAGCCTCAGGGTTTTCATAAATTTTATTCTTTTCAATATTTATTTGATAAAGTTCCTTATTGCCCATGATTACAACATCGGTAACATTAAAATCATTAAATTCATCCTGGTTTTGGCTCAAAACACTCATACGAGCATTTTTTTCTTTAATAATTTGACCCTCAGTTGCCTCGATCACGCCACTTAAAATTTTTAGAAAAGTAGATTTTCCTACACCATTAGCCCCAATTATTCCATACACATTTCCAGGCAAGAATTTCAGATTGATATTGGTAAATAATTTTTTATCTGGAAAGATTTTGCTTATTCCACAAACATCTAGCATAGTAAACTCCTTAAAATATATCAGTATATAACTAAAAAATTTTACTAAATTTTGTAGGTTTTTATATTATATTGAAGGCCTCGGATTATATAAACATGATTTATATTGCTTTTTATATTAAAACTTAATCTTTTAATAGACTTTTTTAATTATTTCATAGTATTTTATGCCCTGCGAAATATTAATAAAATTGGTTTAATTTATTGCATTCCTGAAAAGTCTTACATTTATTTGCAATAAATAATTATTTTTTTTAATATCATCAAAGATATTTGTTTATAATTTATTAGGTATTATTTTAAATGCATCCTTAGCTCAGCAGGTAGAGCAAGGGACTCTTAATCCCTGGGTCGTGGGTTCGATCCCCACAGGATGTACCATATAAAAATACAAGGCTAATTGCCTTGTATTTTTTTAATTCCCCTCATGATCTATTTCTATTTTAATTTCATTGTTTGCAATTGATAGATAAATAATCGAATCTTCTTCTATTGAGTTGCGTAATATAAAATCTGCAAGTTTATTTTCAATATTGTTTTGAATAAATCTTCTAATAACTCTAGCACCAAAAGCTGTGTTATATGACTTATCTGCAATATAGTCGATAACTCCTTGATCGTATTGCAACTCAGATTTAATATTTATCGAAATACGGTTGGCTAGTTTTTTTAATTCTAAATCAACAATTTCTTTTGTGACTGAGTTACTCAATTTATTGAATGGAACAATTTCATCAATACGGTTAATAAATTCCGGCTTAAACTTAGTTAACAAGATTTTTATAATTTCATCCTTGCTAGGCATTTTTGTCATAATTTGCTCTGACCCAATGTTTGAGGTCATTATAATTATTGTGTTTCGAAAATTTATTTTTCGACCTTTATTGTCGCTTAGTATCCCGTCATCCAATATTTGCAAAAGAATATTTAGAACATCAGCATGGGCTTTTTCGATTTCATCAAATAAAACTATTGAATAAGGGTTTTGTCTTACTTTTTCTGTTAATTGACCACCATTATCATCATAGCCAATATATCCTGGGGGCGAACCGATTAGTTTTGATATGCTATGTTTTTCCATATATTCAGACATATCTAAACGAATAATATTGTTTTCATTGTCAAATAGATTGAGTGCTAATGCTTTAGCAAGTTCTGTTTTTCCTACACCTGTTGGCCCTAGAAATAGAAATGAACCAATAGGTCGATTAGGATCATTAATATTGGCTTTAGCTCTTTTGATAGCTTCTGAAACTAGGTTGATAGCATTTATTTGACCCTTAACTCTTAATGCAAGATTTTCACTTAATTTAAGAAGTTTATTTTTTTGCTTTTCAAGCAATTTTGTTACCGGTATTTTAGTTCATTTGCTTACAACCTCAGCAATTTCTTCCTCATCAATTGTTTCTCTTATTAAACGATTTGGCAAATTGGTTAGTTTGTTTTCAACTTCTTTTTTTGAATCATCAAGTTCTGGTAATAAAACATACATAACTTTTGAAGCTTCAAGGTATTTGCCCTCATTTTGTAATGTGTTTAGCTGTCTTTTTAAATCTTCAATATTGTCTTTTAGTGAGGATAGTTTAGCAATTAAATTTTTTTCTTCTTCTCATTGACTAGACAGCTTTTTATGCTCTGCCTTGATTTTGGTTAGATGTTCATTTATTTGTTTTATGCGGTCATTATTGTTGTTATTTTCTTTACCAACAGAGTTTTTTATTGCTGCCTTTTCGATCTCCAGTTTAGTTATTTCATAATTTAGTTTTTCAATTGGCTCGGGAATATATTTCATTTCTGTTTTAATAGATGCTGAGGCTTCATCTACTAGGTCTATTGCCTTATCAGGTAGAAAACGATCTTGGATATATCTGGCCGATAGGTTTGCTGCGGCTACTAGGGCCTCATCCTTGATTTTTACCTCATGAAAAGTTTCGAGTCGTTCTTTGATTCCCCTTAAAATGGTAATGGTGTCCTCAATAGTTGGTTCATTAATAAAAATCTTTTGCATTCTTCTCTCAAGAGCAGAATCTTTTTCAATGTGTTTTCTGTATTCGTCGAGAGTGGTAGCGCCAATTAGGTGTAATTGTCCTCTTGCCATCATTGGTTTTAACATGTTACCTATATCCATACTACTATCACCTGTTCCACCAGCTCCGACGATCATATGAATTTCATCAATAAAAAGAATAATTTCGCCATTAGAATCTTTAATTCTTTTTAAAATAGCTTCAATTCTTTCCTCAAATTGACCTCGAAATTGTGTTCCTGCAACAATAGATGAAATGTTAAGCTCGTATACTTTTTTATTTTTTAAATTCTCAGGCACTTGGTTATCAATGATTTTTTTAGCTAATCCTTCAACAATTGCTGTTTTTCCAACGCCTGGTTCCCCAATTAAAACTGGGTTATTTTTTGTCTTGCGAGATAAGATTCTTACTAATGATCTTATTTCTTCGTCGCGATTTATAACTGGTTCTAGTTTTCCTTCCAAAGCCAGTTCAGTAAGATTGCGGCCATATTTTAATAATGGGTCTTTATCTTCTTTGTTATCCTCTGCAGGTGTTCATGATGCATGCATATTTCGACCTCCTTAATTTAAATATATATTAATTATAACATAATTTAGCACTCTACTACTTAAAGTGCTAAAAAACTATTTTTTCATATTTAATTTTAGGTTTTAAGGATGTATATTTTTTGGCATTATTTTGTGAATATATTTATAAAAACAAAAAATTCAAAAGTAATATAATTTTACATTAGGTTATTAAAATATAAAAATAACCACTTGAGCATGAATAAAACACATGGAAAAAAAATTTGAATAACTTATACTACATTAAATGTTGCGTTGTTGTTAATATTTTCATCAATGTCATTTTTTGACTACTCGTTATTGTTAGGGTATTTAGTGGGTATAGTTAGTTTTTTATTATTTTTATTATCAGTATATGTGATCCTAAAAATTGTGAAAAATAGTATTAATGTTCAAGGTAAAAAACATTATAAAATAAGGATGCTTATTTCTGTTCTTATATTTTTTGCGTTGAATATTTTTAATGGAGCAATATTTGCTATTTTTATTTATATTAATACTTACCTTCACAAAGACTATCCCGGTTTAAATGCTGCTTTTTTTCCATTTAATACAATCACAATGACAGCACCTTATATTCTATTGTCCATTTTTTCAATAGTGTGGGCCGTTGTTACTATGGTTAATAAAAGAAAGGAGCTAAATGGATAAATTACTAAAAATTAATTGATTTGGTTCGACAGAAATTAATAGTAATCAAATATTTTCATTAATATCCTTAGTTTTTATTGTTCTTATTTTGTCAGTTTTAATTTATGTAGCAGTAAAACGACAAAAAGTTGACAAGGCACCTAATGCTGCTTTAATCTTAGTTGAAACAGCTATTATCGGCGGAGATAATTTCTTTAGTGATACACATGAATCGAAGTTTGATAAAGCAAATCCATACTTAATATCATTATTTGTGTTTATGTTCTTTGGGAACATATTATCATTAGTTGGTTTTGCTCCGGTTGGTTCGAGTTTATCTGCGGTTTTAGCTGCCACAGTGGTGTCTTGATTAGGAACGGCTGGTGTTGGGATAGCTTATAACAAAATTAAGCATATTATTAAATTGCTAAATCCATTAGAATTTGCTTCAAATTTCTCACCAATTGTATCTATGACTTTCCGGGTATATGGAAATATCATTGGGGGAGTTGTTCTTGTTTCATTGGCAACAATTTTCTTAAACAATATATGAGCAAAAATTATTGGTCTTGATGTTAGTGCTGAAGCTTCGACATTCAATCCATTTGGTGTTGTGGTATTGCCAGCATTTAATCTTTATTTTGATTTATTTGATGGTATTATTCAAGCATTTGTTTTTGTAGTGTTGACAATGTCATATTGGGCGCAAGCAGCTGAGGAAGACGTTAAGGAAAAACATAAGAAAAAAATTAGAGATTGAAAAAGTAAAATTATCGCTAATAAACAATTAATTCAAGAAAGTAATTAAAATATTTTTAAAAATATAGGAGAAAAAAATGATTGATAAATTAGATAAAATTTCAGATGTTATTAATAGATTTGACCCAAGTAAAGCCGGTGATGCTAGCGGTCAAAATTACCCCTTTGCATACGGTTTAACAATGTTAGGTGCCGGGTTAGCAATCTTTGGAGCTGGATTTGTTTCGATTGGTCAAGGTATGGCCGTTGCTAAAGCCTGTGAAGCTGTTGGTAGAAACCCAGAAGCTTTATCTAAAGTTCGTACTTTATTAATTTTAGGTTTAGCTATTGTTGAAACTGCATCAATTTATTGTTTAGTTATTGCTTTATTATTAATCTTTGTATAGTTAAATTATTTTTTGATTTATATGAGAGTATTAACTTATCTTATGAAAGCCCCTGAAGGTAAAGGGGGGGTTAGTGAAGAATTAGAAAAAACCTTCTCTGGCTTAACATTTAATTGGCCTCTATTTGTTTTTTCTTTAATTGTGTTAATGCTAATAACCATTATTATTACTTTTTTGGTATACAAACCAATTAAGAAAATGGTTAAAAAGCGTCAAGAATTAATTCAAAGTAATATTGATGCTTCAATCAAAGCAAAAGATGAAGCACTAAAAATACAAGAAGAACATGATTTAAAAATAATTGAGGCTACTAATCAGGCAAGAACTATTATCAATAATGCAAAAGCTGAAAGTGAAAGAATTGTAAATAGTGGTTCAGCTATTGCGAAGAAAAAAGCTGAAATGATGTTAGAACAAGCAGAAATTTTGATTAATAAAAAGCGTGTTGAATTCAGTAAAGAGCAAAAGAAAATTATTATGGAAAATGCTGTTGAAATTGCTAAAAAAATTATTGGCCGTGAAATAAAAGATGCTGATAATGTCAAAATGATTAATGAGGTTATTAAGAAATAGATATGACTGAATTAAATGAAGTAATTAATAATTGATCATTTGCTTTATATGATTTAGCTAATGGGTCTGATCAACTTCAGGAAATTACTAATCAGACTGCTGACATTATTAAAGTTTTGAAACAAAATAAAGATTATTTAAAAATCTTAAATTCTTTTGATATAACGGAAGAAAAAAAGTTTATGTTAATTAGTGAGGCTTTTGATTCATACCATCCATATATATTAAATATTATTAAATTAGCAACCAGAAAACATATTGTTAAATATATGGATATTATATTTCATCGCTTTATTGAATTAGCAAATGAAAAATTAAATATTAAGTATGGTTATGTATATTCAGTTAAACCATTAAGTACTGATAAGATGAAAAACCTTGAAAAAAAGATTTCATCTGATCTAAATGCAAAAGTTACTTTAACTAATCATATAGACCCTGATTTAATCGGTGGAATAAGAATAAAAGTAGATGAGTACTTGATTGATAACTCTGTTTTGGGAAAATTAAACAAGATAAAATCATTAGAATAATGAAAGGAAAGATATGGCTTTAAAACCCAGTGATTTATCAGCTATCATTAAAAATCAAATTAAAGATTTCAACGAAACTGTTAGTTATGATGAAGTAGGTAGAGTTATTACTGTTGGTGACGGTATTGCTCTAGTTAGTGGTTTAACTAATGTTGAATATGGTGAATTAGTAATATTTGATTGTGGTATTGTTGGTATGGCCTTAAATCTTGAAGAAGAGTTGGTTGGTGTTGTTGTTACTGGCGATGATCGTAATATTGTGGAAAATTCACATGTCAAGAGAACACACAACGTTATCTCGGTTCAAGTGGGTGACGCTTTATTGGGCCGTGTTATTAATGCCCTAGCATTACCAATTGATGGTAAGGGTAAAATTAATAGCGAAATAAAGAGACCAATTTTCAAAATTGCGCCTGGTGTTATGACACGTAAGGAAGTTTCAGAACCCTTACATACTGGTATTTTGGCAATCGATGCTTTGATTCCTATCGGAAAGGGACAACGTGAACTAATTATTGGTGATAGACAAACAGGAAAAACAGCCATTGCCATTGATGCGATATTAAACCAAAAAGGCAAAGATGTTTATTGTATCTATGTGGCTATCGGACAAAAAAATTCAACAATTACCCAAATTGTTGATCAGCTTGAAAAGAATGATGCAATGAAATATACAACTATCATTGCAGCATCAGCTTCTGAAAGTGCGCCATTGCAATATATAGCACCCTATACTGGTGTAACTATTGCTGAGGAATGGATGGCAAGAGGTAAAAGTGTTTTAATAGTTTATGACGACTTATCAAAACATGCCGTTGCCTATCGAACATTATCTTTATTATTGAGAAGACCTCCCGGCCGTGAAGCATATCCTGGTGATGTCTTTTATCTACATTCGCAATTACTAGAAAGATCTGCAAAACTAAATAACGATTATGGTGGCGGTTCAATAACTGCCTTGCCAATTATCGAAACACAAGCTGAAGATATTTCAGCATATATTCCAACTAATGTTATTTCAATTACTGATGGTCAGATTTTTACCAAAGAATCTTTATTTAATTCTGGACAAAGACCTGCAATTGATATTGGTTATTCTGTAAGTAGAGTTGGTTCAGCCGCGCAAACCAAAATGACTAAAAAGGTGGTGTCAAGTTTAAAGCTAGAATTAGCTCAATATAATGAAATGCAAGCATTTGCACAATTTGGTTCTGATTTAGACCAAAATACAAGAATTATTTTGGAACATGGTGCTAAGGTCTATGAGTTGTTGAAACAGTCACAATTTTCACCATATTCTCCTGGTCAACAAATTATCTTATTATTCCTTGCTAAGTATCGCTTAATTAATGTAATCCCTAAAAACAACATTATTAAATATCGTCAAGAAATTCTAACTTATTTTGCAACAGAACCTAAAGCAATAAAAATCATGAGAAAGATCGATGAATCTAATGATTGAACTAATGAATTAATTGAAGAAATTTATAATCAAATCATTTTATTTAATGACTTGTTTATAAAGACTATTCCCCTATATAATCCCGAAAACTTTATGCCTATTCCTGAATTACCATGGAAAGCTTGCAAAAAATAAAGCAACGTATTAATTCAATTAATTCTACCAAAAAAATAACGAAGGCTATGGAACTTGTAGCCACTGCTAAGTTTTCAAAAATTAAAAACAAAATTAGTGAGGTTAAATCTTACTTTAAAAACGTTGAAGCTATTTTTATTAATCTTGTAAAAAATTCAACGCAGGATATTGATAAATTATTAAATAAGCATGCATGAAAATTTAGCAATCGTCGTAATTTATATATTATTTTTGGGAGTGATTTAGGTCTATGTGGATCATTCAATTCCGAAATGTATAAAATGATAAATGAAGTTGTTACAGGTGAAGATATTTTGATTGTTATTGGCTCTAAATTGTTAAGCCTAATTGAAAAAAATAAAAAATATCACATTATCCAAACCTTAACACAAATCGGTGATAATCCAACATATGAAATAGCTCAAGTGATTTCAAATAAGATTTATGATGTTTTAGAAATATCACTTTTAAATTCAGTTAAATTAATTTATACCAATTATGAAAACCCATTAAAGGCCGATCCTGTCGTTCAAGAAATTTTTCCAATTTCAGCAAACACGATTGGCAAAATCGAAAAAAATAACCAAAGTTTTCACCAAGATAAAGGGATCAGGGAGATTGTTTTTGAGCCCAACCCTGAAACCATTTTAATTAACTCATTTAGAATATTCTTTGAAGCATCTATTTTTCATGCTTTAACTAATGCAAAATTGGCAGAAACTAGTCAAAGAAGAACAGCAATGGAACAGGCTTCTGATAATGCCGAGGACCTTATTGATGAATTAAAAATTGAATATAATAGTTCGCGTCAATCAAAGATAACACAAGAATTGACTGAAATTGTTAATGGTGTCGGATCTTAAAGAAAGGATAAAGAAAATGACTAATAAAAAAAATAATGAATTAAATTATGGTGTTATTACCCAAATTCTTGGTGCTGTTATTGATGTCAGATTTAAGGAAGGCACTGCACCTAAAATGCTTAACGCCTTGGAAGTTATTGATGAAAAAAACCCTAACAACAAACAAATTCTTGAGGTTGCTCAACATATTGGTAATGACACTGTAAGAACAATAGCCATGAGTTTAACTATTGGTTTAAGACGTGGCATGAAGGTCTTGGACCTTAAAAGACCAATTACTGCACCCGTTGGTAAGGAAATTCTTTCAAGAATGTTTAATGTTTTAGGTCAACCTATTGACTTGCTAGGAGGCGATTTTGAGCAACAAATGCCTATCCATAGAAGCGCACCTAGTTTTGAAGAACAAAAATCCACTTTAGAAATATTTGAAACTGGTATTAAGGTTATTGACCTATTAATACCATACATTAAAGGTGGAAAAATTGGTCTTTTTGGTGGGGCTGGTGTCGGCAAAACTGTTTTAATACAAGAATTGATTAATAATATTGCAAAACAACATGGTGGTTTATCAGTATTTGCCGGTGTTGGTGAAAGAACAAGAGAGGGTAATGACTTATACCATGAAATGAAGGCAAGTGGTGTTTTAGATAAAACTGCATTAGTATTTGGACAAATGAATGAGCCTCCAGGCGCTAGAATGAGAGCACCATTTACTGCACTAACTATGGCCGAGTATTTCCGTGATCAAATGGGCCAAGATGTGCTTTTATTCATTGATAATATCTTTAGATTTACCCAAGCAGGTTCAGAAGTTTCGGCATTGCTAGGTAGAATGCCTTCTGCCGTTGGGTATCAACCAACATTAGCAGTCGAAATGGGGCAATTGCAAGAAAGAATTACTTCTACAAATAAGGGATCAATAACATCTGTTCAAGCAGTTTATGTTCCTGCTGATGACCTTACTGACCCTGCTCCTGCGACCACATTTACTCATCTAGATGCGAAAACTGTTTTAGATCGTGATATTGCAGCATTAGGTATTTATCCTGCTATTGACCCATTGGGTTCTAATTCACGTATGATGGATCCTAATATCGTTGGTTTAGATCATTACAATACTGCGAGAGAAGTACAAAATATTTTGCAAAGATTTAAGGAATTACAAGATATTATTGCAATATTGGGTATGCATGAATTATCAGAGGAAGACAAGAAGGTTGTTGCTAGAGCACGTAGAATAAGAAGTTTCCTGTCCCAACCATTTTTTGTTGCTGAAAAATTTAGTGGTATAAAGGGTAGATACATTAAATTACAAGATACCATTAGATCATTTAAAGAAATTTTAAGTGGAAAATATGATGATCTACCAGAAGAAGCATTTTTATATGTTGGTACTATTGAAGATGTTATTGAAAAAGCTAAAAACCTTGGATATGTATTTGACAAATAGTTATGAATGATAAATTCATTGAAATAGTTATAACAACACCAAATTGTGTATATTATCAAGGTAAAGGTAGTATCGTAACATTTACCACTACTGAGGGGCAAATTGGTCTAATGAAAGATGCTGTTCCATTTTTAGCGGCATTAGTTCCCTCACAAATAATTATTAAAGATCAAGATAATAATAACCGGATTTTTTACATCGATCGTGGGATTGTTGAATTTAGAGATAATTTGCTTTCGTTGATTGTCAATAATATTGACGTTAAACCAATTGACACAGAAATCAAGTTTAAAAAAACAAATGAAAAGAAATATACTATTATTGAAGAAGTTGTTTTAAAAAAGAAATTGGCAGAACAAAATAAAAAACTATAAATACAGAGAAATCTGTATTTTATTTATTTTTTTAAGGACTCAAATAAGTTATTGGCGTTAGTTTAACTGCTAGTAGATATTTAAAATATATTAGCTAATATAAAAAACTATAAAAATAACTATAAATTAGATTTTTACATTAAACCTAAAGAAAACCCTAAATTTTCTTTAAAAAAAATTCCAAAACAAGTTAGAAAATAATGATTATTTTCACTCTGTACTACAATATATAATATATATAATTAAATTACAACTTAAACTTTCATAAAGGTATTAAAGAATGCGAAAATCTAGTAAATTATTAATAACATTATGTACCCTTAATGTGGGTGCTATTATTGCATCAGTAGGAATTTCTATTTCTACAACTATTAAACAAAAACCAAGAAACGCTCTGATTAAAAAGATTAAAGAAATTCAAGAAGAATTGGTAACTAATAAAAAGCTTAGTGAAGAACAAAAGGTTGCTATTAAACAAGCTATCGAAGAAGCTAATAAGGTTCTTATTGGGCAAAACGTGGATGATACTAATTTTGAAAATGCTATTTCGCAATTAGTTAGTTCATATGAAGCAATCATACAAAATTTTGAACCAGTCCCAGATATTAAAGAAAAGGAAAATTCTAAAAATAGATATAATACAAAGTTGCAGCAAGCTATGAAATTGTCTTCTATATTAGTTGATTCAAAATATGAAGAAGTTAAGAAAAAAATAGATGGAACTATTCAAAGAAACACCAATTTAATTAATGGTAAAACTACAAAGGATCAATATGACCGAGCTGCAAAGGATTTAGAAGATGCTATTACTGAAGCTAATAAGCAAAAGAAAATGATTGATGATAGCGAAGATTCTGAATTAGAAAAAGCCAAAAAAGCGTTTGAATCTAAAAAAAGTGAAGCTGATGAATTATCTAAACAATTAATAGAATCTAAATTTGTTGAAGTTAAATCTACATTTGATAAAGAGGTTCAAGATGCATCACAAGGTTTATCAACAAAAGATCAATATAATGATGCTATTAATAAATTAGAAGAGGCAATTAAAAAAGCCAAAAAAGCCAAAGAAACAATTTTGGAAACTGAAGTGTCAAAAGCAGCTTATGATGCCAAAGTTAAAGAGGTCGAAAAGTTTGAAAATGATAATTTTTTAGATAGTAGATATAGTTCAGTCAAAAACAAATTGCATTCAAAAGTGGAAGAAATAAAAACTAAATTAGGTAGTGGAAAACATACAAAAACAGAGTATGATGAAGCAACTAGAAAATTGGAAGATGCTATTACTGAAGCTAATAAGCAAAAGAAAATGATTGATGATAGCAAAGATTCTGAATTAGAAAAAGCCAAAAAAGCGTTTGAATCTAAAAAAAGTGAAGCTGATGAATTATCTAAACAATTAATAGAATCTAAATTTGTTGAAGTTAAATCTGCATTTGATAAAGAGGTTCAAGAAGCATCGCAAAGCTTATCAACAAAAGATCAATATAATGATGCTATTAATAAATTAGAAGAGGCAATTAAAAAAGCCAAAAAAGCTAAAGAAACAATTTTGGAAACTGAAGTGTCAAAAGCAGCTTATGATGCCAAAGTTAAAGAGGTCGAAAAGTTTGAACATGATAATTTTTCAGATAGTAGATATAGTTCAGTCAAAAACAAGCTACATTTGGAAGTGGAAGAAATAAAAACTAAATTAGGTAGTGGAAAACATACAAAAACAGAGTATGATGAAGCAACTAAGAAATTAGAAGATGCTATTACTGAAGCTAATAAGCAAAAGAAAATGATTGATGATAGCGAAGATTCTGAATTAGAAAAAGCCAAAAAAGCATTTGAATCTAAAAAAAGTGAAGCTGATGAATTATCTAAACAATTAATAGAATCTAAATTTGTTGAAGTTAAATCTACATTTGATAAAGAGGTTCAAGATGCATCACAAGGTTTATCAACAAAAGATCAATATAATGATGCTATTAATAAATTAGAAGAAGCAATTAATAAAGCCAAAAAAGCCAAAGAAACAATTTTGGAAACTGAAGTGTCAAAAGCAGCTTATGATGCCAAAGTTGCAGAGGCAGAAAAGTTTGAAAATGATAATTTTTCAGATAGCAGATATAGTTCAGTCAAAAACAAATTGCATTCAAAAGTGGAAGAAATAAAAACTAAATTAGGTAGTGGAAAACATACAAAAACAGAGTATGATGAAGCAACTAAGAAATTAGAAGAGTTAATTGCTAACGCTTATGACGAAATACTAGAAATCGGAGCTAGATTAAAATTAATAGAAAAATTGCACGAAAAAGTTGCAGAAGCAGAAAGAATTGCTACTGAGCTCGGTAGTAACAATGAATATAAAAATATTAAAGACGATTTAGAAAAGGTGGTTAAAGAAAAGAAAGATTCAGTAAATGTGAATAATACTAGAGAAGAAATTGGTAATGCAATTGGTGAGGTAGATAAAGCCATCAAAATAGCTAAGTCAGAAAAGAAAAAAATTGATAAGAAATTAAATACTGAAAAAGAAAAAAAGGATGCTGAAGCAGAATTTATGGCCTTGGTAGTAAAGGTCGAAGATTTTTTAAAAACATTAACAAAATCTAGTCAAATGAGCATTAAAACTAATTTAGAAAATGAATTAAATAAGCAAAAACTAATAGTTAATAGTGAATCAACACCTAATAAAATCAAAAAAGCAACGGAAAAACTTACAAAAATATTTGAACAAGCTAAGTCGGAAGCAAACAAGGCCGAAGAACCTGATGATGGATTAACGCAAGAACAAAAAGATATAGTTAATAAGTTAAATAGTAAAACATTATTAAAGATAGATAAAATTACAGAAGAAGTTAAAAAACATATTTTAGAAGTACTTAAAGACAATAGCAAAGTATCTGGTGAAAATTTTCATTATTATTTCGGATACATTGAATTTAAAAATAATAGTTTTGAGTTCTCGTCGAAAAAGCCTACTAAAAAGAATAAAAGCAAAATAAAACATAAGAATCTTGGTATCGGATTTTTCGATGAGAAATTTATCAAACTTGTCCATGAAAAGGAAATAATTTTTCCAACTAATAAAACAGGTAAAAGTGCTCGAAAGGCGTTAGCTCTTGAATTAAAAAGTGATGGAAAAATAGTATTGCCATTTAAGTTTAAAGATCATACCAAGTTATATGAAATTGAGTTATTTACAAGCAATGAGAAACCTAGCAACTATAAATAAGTTCAATGAGTTTTAAATATATAATTAGTAATTATTTTTATAAATAAGGAGTACGTAATGAAGTCTAGTAAATTATTAATTGCATTATGCGGAGCCAATGTTGGAACTATTGTCGCAGCCGCGGGAATATCAATCTATACTGTACAACAATCTATGCCTAGAAATGTTTTAATTCAAAAGATTGATCAATATGAAAAAGAATTAAAAAATAATATTTCGTTTAACGAAAACCAGAAGATAAAAATTAAGCAGGCAATAGAAGCTGCCAAGGCTTTTCTTTCTGGTGCTTCTTCACAAAACTTAAATTTTGAAAATGCCATTGCGCAATTAGTTAATTCTGTTGAAGAAATTAAACAAAATCCAAATACTGAAGAAATGGATACTGACAAGTTAAAGAGGTTTGCAAAAAAATCGTATAATAACAAGTTACAAGAAGCTAAACAATTACAAATACTATTATCATATCCAAGGTATGAAGCCATTAAATCTAGACTTGATTTATTTATCTATGAGTCAACAAAAAATATAAATGATGGCAGCTTAAAAAGCGACTATGACGAAGCAAAACAAAAACTAGAAGTAGCGATAAAAGAAGCTATACAAGCTAAACAAGAAATTGATACTCTCGAAAATACTAAAAACGATTTTAATGACAAAGTTAAAGAAGCAAAAGAACTATCAAACAAACTTTTAGCTAATAAGTATTATGATGTTAAAGCAAGATTGGATCTATCCATCAAAGAAATAACTAATAATTTAAATAATAAAAGTAAAAAACATGATTATGATGAAGCCAAAATTAAATTACAAATAGCAATAAATGAAGCTTCGAAATTAAAAGAGCAAATTGATTTGGAAGAAAAGAATTTATTGGAAGCTAAAAATAAATATGAAGAAAAAATTAGTGAAGGAGATAAATTATCAAAAGAACTTGATGGTGATTTATACAAAGATATTAAACAAAAATTTGATGAATCATTTAAGAAATTAAAAGATCAAGTTACAAACAAGAGTACTAAACAACAATATGATAGTGCTACAAAGTTAATAACTGAATTAATAGAAAAAACTAAGAATGATAAAAAAACAATTGATGATAGAATACAACACCAATTAGAAGAACAACAACAGATTTTTTATAATAAATTATCTAATGATTTTCTTGATATATATGATGTCGAATTGGCTGGTGACAAATATAAAGATATAAAAGATAAATTACAGGAAGAAGTTCAAGCGATTGTTAATAGTGTTAGTGATAGCAGTACCATTGATGATTTTAAAGAAGCAATAAAAAAACTAGAAGAAGCTTTTGACAATGCAAGAAAAGCAAAAATAGAACTTGATAAGCAAACCACACCAAAGGTTGATGCTAAAAAAGATTATGGAGAAAAATTAAAGGAGGCTGAGGAATTATCAAGTTCTCTTAAGGATGCTAAATACGAAAATGTCAAGAAAAAATTAGATGATTTATTAAACCAAATTAAAACAAAGATTAATGATAAAACTACTGATGAAGAATATAAAAATACAACCAAAGAATTAGAAACTGCTGTTGAATCTGCTAATAATGAAAAAAAGGAAATAGATAAAAAAGAAATTTTAAAACAAAAAATTGATGAAGCAAAAGCTGAATTTAAAAAACTTGAAACTGAAATTACTGAATTTATTCAAAAATCATTAACAAAGCCTGAGCATACTCAACTTATGATGAAACTTGAAGCTGAATTAGAAAAAAGCAAAGGTGACATTAATAAAGAAAATTTAACAGCCAGAAAAATTCAAACAATTACAAAGAAACTTATGACTTTCTTTGAACAAATTAAGAGAGAATCTCAAAGAAGCGAACAGGCATCAGAAAATTTAAATCCAGAACAACAAAAAATAGTTGATAAGATTAAGGATAAAACAATTATAAATGAAGCTGCCGTTACCGAGGATGTAAAAAATTCAATTATTGAAATATTTAAAAATAAATCTAGAGTTAATGAAGAAAAGGTAAATTATTACTTTGGATATATAAGTTTTGATAAAAAAACTCATGATTTTAAATTCTCAGAAAAAAGACCAAAAGGCAAGATTAAGGCGAAAAATCTTGGCCATGGAATATTTGCTAGCGAATTCGTTAACTTAGTATTAAAGAAAGAAATTGTTTTTCCAACTTCATCAAAAGCAAGCAACGGCAGAAAAGCTTTATCGCTTCAATTAAAAGAAGACGGAACTGTCGTATTGCCCTTTAAATTTAAGGGACATGAAAAAAATTATGAAATAGTGTTATTCAAAAGTGAAGAATTAAAGAATATGCTTAAAACAAATCCTAGCATTGTAGAATAATAACAGTTTAAATGATTTAATAAATTTGATTAGTAAAATTTATTTTTAAATTTAGGGAGATTATAAAAAAATGAAAAAGTCAAGTAAATTATGAATCACGTTAGGTTCTATTACAGGCGCAGTAGTTTTACTTGCTACCGGTTTATCGGTTGGTTTAGTTATGAAAGCAAAACCAAAAAAAGAATTAGCACAACAAATTCAAGCTTTTGAATTAGAATTAGAATCTAATAGTAAGCTTAACGAATCGCAAAAAACCGAGATTAAAAAGGTAATTGATGATGCTAAGAAAGTGTTAAATTCTGACAAATCATCAAATATTAATTTTAGAGAAGCATTATCAAAACTCGTTAGTCAGGTTAGTGAGATTAGGAAAAAAAGCTTTGATTCAAAACCTGATTTATTATTAAGCGAAGCTAAAAAAATATATGAATCTAAATTGAATGAAGCCAACGAATTACTAACTATGCTTTCAAATGATGAATATAAAGAAATAAAAACAAAATTGGAATCATCTATTAATTTAGCAAAAAAAGAAATTAGCGATAAAAGTACAAAAGAACAGTATGAAAATGCTACTAAATCATTGATAAGTGCTATTGAAACTGCTAATAGTGAAAAACAATCAATTGATGTTCATAATTTAAATAATTCTAATAAAAATTTAGAAAATGCTAAAGAAGAATATGACAAAGTTATTTCTAAAGCTAATGAACTAATTAAAACATTAGAAGCAAAACCTGAATACGCAACTATTAAGAAGACGTTAGAAGAAAAAGTTAATAAAAATAAAAAAACGATAACTGAATCAAGTTCTAAGGATGAATTTCTTGCTGCCACAAATGAAATTAATGACGCAATTAATCAAGCTAAGGCAGAGAAGAAAAAAATTGATAATAAATCAAAAACTGATGATACTAAAAAAGCAGCAAAAGACGATTTTTATAAATTAGAAAATGAAATTAAAGAGTTTATTAAGACATTAAAAAAGCCTGAACAAGATGGTCTTAAAAATAAATTAGAGGCTGAGTTAAATAAGCAAAAAAGTATTGTAGATCAGGAAAATACAACTTCTCGCAAAGTTAAAGATATTACTAAAAGCCTTAAAAAATTCTTTGAACAAATCAAAAGAGACGCACAAAAAGCAGATACTACAGAAGAAACTTTAACAGCCGAGCAAAAGGCATTAGTTGAAAAAATAAAAAATAAAACAATTTTAAATAATAGCGCCATTAGTGAGGATGTTAAAAAAGCTATTATTGAAATATACAAATCTCCTAAAAGTCATGATAGAAATGAACATGTGAGATACTTCTTTGGCTATTTAAGCTACAAGAGGCCAACAAAAGGACAAGAACCAATCTTGCAATTTTCTGAAAATTCAAAAGGAAAAAAGAAAGATCTTGGAAATTTATTTGCTAAAGAATTTATGGATTTAATAAATAGAAAAGATGTCTTATATGCCGGTTCAAATAGCAGAAGAAAAGCGTTATGTCTTGAATTAAAGGAGGATGGCAAAGTTGTTCTACCTTTTAAGTTTAAAGGCAGCGACAAGATATATGAAATAGAACTATTTACTAGCGATGAATTAAAGAAAATGACAAATAACTAATTTAGTTATGTTATAAATTAGGTAAAACCTGTACAATAAATGAATTGCACTAATAATAATTTTTGCGCTAAAAATGTGGGAGAAAATTAAAATGAAAAAATCGAGTAAATTACTAATTTCGTTAGGTTCTATTAGTGGTACAGCTGTCGTGCTTGCAACCGGTTTATCAGTAGGGATCGTGTTACATGCTAAACCTAAAAAAGAGCTATCTCAGCAAATCGAAACCTTTGAGCAAGAATTAAAATCTAATAAGAAACTTAATGATTCACAAAAGTTAGAAATTAAAAAAGCTATCGATAACGCTAAAAAGGTGCTAAATTCTGATAAGTCAACAAATTCCAATTTTAATGATGCGTTATTAAAGTTAGTTAGTCAAGTTAGTGAAATTAAGAAAAATACTATAGATGTAAAAAATAATAATTCATTAGAAGCTGTTAAATCCTTATATAACACTAAATTGGATGAAGCAAATAAGTTATTATCCTCGTTGCTAGATGATAAGTATAAGGAAGCTAAAATTAAACTTGAATCATCTATTAATACTGCTAAAAAAGAAATTTCTGACAAGTCTAGTGTTGAGCAATTCAAGCAAGCAGCAAATAAAATAGTTGTTATAAACTTTAAGGTGCCTTAAAAATATTTTTAACAAATCCCCAAAATTTAAAATCTAAAAATTAGTAGCCAGCTAAATGGCTACTTTTTTGTAGTGGATAGAAAAGTTAAATAAAAATCGTCCACTAAGGACGAATCAATACTCTTTCATAATTATATCACTATTTTAAAAAAGTTAATTAATAAAAGATAGAAGGTATATATGAGCAGAATTTCAAATTATTTATTAAATGAACAGGAAAAAATTCAAGGAAATTGAACTAAAAAGGAAATAGAAAACGATAATAGAAGATTTGTTTTCGAAAATATTTGTAATAGTAAAAAATATTTAAAACTCAGTTTTTCAGCTTTTTTAGATTTGACGAGAAAAATAAAATTAAGCATTAAATTATCAACTATGCAAATCTTACAAAAAAAACAAAATGCAAGTTTAGTTTATATATTAATTTTATTATTAAAAAAAAGAAAAAAAATTAGCAGTTTTAAATTAAGCGATTTGAGGGGATATGGAATTACAGAAGAGCGGCTTAGACACGCACTAAAAGAATTAAAAAAATTAAACTTAATTTATTTGAAAGGAAAGTTTTATTCATTAAATCAAAATGCTTTAATAAGTTCGAATAAAAAAAATGTTGAAGTTTTTTATAAGATAGAAACAGAAGCTGATTGAATGCTGTTTTTTGCTGGTAATTTTAGCGCCTTAATCGCTGCTAAAAAAATAAAGAATCTTACTAATAAAAAAAAATACCAAAAAGAATTTGTTATAACTAATAATTTTTTAAATTTGACAAAGGCTAAAATTAAAAAGGCTTTATTTTTGATATGCAAATATTTAAAATTATATTTTTATGAAGCTATAAAAATAAAAAAAATGTATTTAAAAGAAAAAAGCAGTTTTGTAACAACTAGATATTTTAAGATATAAAAAATAAGCTTTTTTGATTAATAGGGAATTATTAAATAGTTTAACTTGAAACAAGCTTATTTTCGTTATTATAAAATGCAAAAATTATGATGTTTTTTTTCAAAAATTAGGTTACTTAAACATATAAATTTAAGGTTGTAATAATAATAGGGCAAAAATATGCCATAAAGAAATAGTAAAGGGAATTATTAAATATATATTCAAATAAATAAATAAATAAATAAATATTTGAAAAAATGCTAAAAAATATAAAAAGGAAAAACAGAAAAATGAATGAAGTAAAACTAAGGGGTATTTTAATTTCAAAAACAAATTTGAATAAAACAACAGCGCAAAAAGTTAATTTTTTGATTTTTACACTATTAGTAAATGGTGAGTTTTTTGAACTCTTTGCATTTGAAGAAAATGCTGATTTCATAAATGCTTTAGACATAAAAAATAAACCAAACCTTTTGGTAATAGGAAAAATTTCTAAACGCAATGAAAAATTCGAAGATGATGAAAAAAGAATTACATATCACTTTGATATTATTGTTTCTAATGTTTTTTTAAGCGCAAACAAAAAATATACTTATGATAAAAACTTCGTTAATAATGAAAAAGAATGTTTATCAGAAGAGGCAACAAAATTAAAATATGAAGAAATTGAGACATTAGATATTAAAAATGAATTAAATACTCTTAATGTTCCAAATTATTTAAAAAATGAATTAAATGAAACAAAAAATAAAATAGAAACTGTTGAAGATAAAACAATGTTTAATGATTTTCTTAATGAAACTATTTAAATAATTAAAAAATGAAAAAAATAATTTTTAAACAAAATAATAAATCTGGTTTTGTTCGTGGTATAGACATAAATTCTAAAAATGAAAAAGTGCGAGCTTTTGGTAAAAAAGCCATCAATTATTTTAAAAGTGGTAAATATATCGACTATATAACTAGAGCTCAAGCTTGTTATAACTTTATTGGTGAAATTCCAAAATTTGAAACTAACCAAGAAGCAATTTTTTGATTTAATAAACATACTAAAGAATGAAATAAATTAAATGAAATTAAAGAAACAAATAGCGGTTTATATTCTTTAGATTCTAATGATTTAAAATTTAAAAATATTGATTTAAAATTTGGCAAAAAAATGTTAGCAGAATTAAATGATAAGCAATACATTTGGGATACACAATTATCATTTGGGCAATTGGGCATAGAAAAAAGACTATTTGATATAAACGAAATTAGCGAATTGTTAGAAGAAAATTTAAATAGCTTTTTTATTAGAAATAATTTAAATATAAAAAATTTAAATGTTATTTATGCTATGCACGCTAATACAAAAAATCCACATATACATTTAGCGTTTTGAGAAAGAGAACCTCAATTTAAAAATAAATATTCTAACGAACTAGTTTATAAGCAAAAAGGTTTGATACCATTGAGTGAGTATATGCTATTTAGTTCAATATTAACTAATAAAATTAATGAAAAAGAACGCTATAAAAAATATTATGAAACCGTGGGGGAAATACGTTCCTTAAAAATGAATTTAAGAACTAGTTTTAAAAACCCTGAGATAAAAATTGATAAAACAGATAAATTAGTTAATGATATTCTTCAAAGCAAAAGTGCAAATGTATGGAACTATGGTCGCTTGGATGCTACAACTAAGCAAAAACTAGATAATTTAGTAATGGAAATAATTAAGAATGATAAATCATTATCGAATGAATATTCTAAGTTTAATAATCATTCTTTATTTTTAGAGCAAACTTTTAACAAACAAACGGAAACAAAGCAAGTTAGTAATTTAATTCAAAAGGAACAAAGAGAATTAAAAGTTAATCTAGCTAATATAGTTCTTTCACGAATTAAAAATTTAGTTGAAGCTAAAACACAAAAAGTTTTGTATTTACCAAATATTCCAAATATCAATTTTTTCAAGCGGACGCAAGAACAAAATTTTTATAATTACAATTCTAAATGAGAAATTGCTAAGCAAAAATTTGAAGATGCAAAGAGAGAATTTAGTAGAAAAATAGAAGGATTAAAAATTTATTATAAATATCTGCATATGGATTTAGACCAAGAAATGGAAAAGTAATTAAATGACTAATAAACAAATCAAGCGTATAAATAAAAAGATTGCAATTACTAGTTTTATATTTCTTAACGCAGGTTTATTTCTAGGACTATTTATTGCTTATTTTTTATATGATAATTATAAAAATTTAGGTTTTGCTTTTAAGAACAATGTTTTAGTTTTTATGTGAAAGGCTTTTAAATCGCATTGATGAATTACTATTTGCTGTTATGTTGGTCTTAATTTATTGTGATTATGTATTTTTATATTCTTGCCATTATTGAGACGTAAATTTAGATTACGAGTTAACAAAAATACTAATATCTGAATGTATAATGAACCAAAAAATCTTGGGGATAAACATGATTTAAAAAATTATGTAGTTAACAAACCCTTTGAAGAGGGACATAATGATAAACCGGGTTGAATTATTAAAGCTAATTTAAAAAAAGGTTACATTTTAACAGAAAACCAAACACTTATTCTTGGCGGAACTGGTGCTGGTAAATCACAAAAAATTATTATTCCAAGCATTTATTACAATATGTCGTTAAATAAAGACAAAAAGCCAAATATGGTTATTACTGATCTAAAAGGAGAATTAACACAAATTTTTGCTAAACCATTAGAAAATCATGGCTACGATGTCAAAGTTTTAGACTTAATTAATATTAAGAATTCAATGGGTTTTAATATTTTGGGCTCAATATGAGACATTTGTTTTAGAGATCCAAATATTCCCGATTTTGATAGTGCTTTTAAAGAAATAGATTTATTAGTTTACAACTTATATAAATGAAATTTAAGTGGTCCGGATGGAAGCTGACAAATAGGCGGAGTTGAAATTTTATACAACTTGTTATGCGCCTTGCTTTTAATGGGATATTACTTTAAAGAAAATTTTACAAGTGCGGACTTTAATCTTAATAATCTTTTTTTATTATTAAATCAAAATACTTTTGTTAAAGGGGCTTGATTTAATAAACTATTTAACAGGGGAAATTTAATAAAGCCAGCTCGCAACGTTAAGGCTTCGCTTAGTTTCTATATCGAAACCCCTTCAAAGCAATTAGCGGGTTATATGGGATTTGCTGTGCAAGCTATTAGCCCTTATATCAAAGAATCTAAACTTAACGATTTAATTTCAACTAATGAGATAAGAATTAATGAGTTATTTACACAACATAAAAATAAACCATTTTGTGTATTAATTAAAATACCAGAACAAGATGAAACAAGAAATAATGTTATTTTAAGTTTTATTTCACAGTTGTATCAAGAGGCGATACATTTTGCAGAAAGTAAAGATAGCAAAAAATTAGATAGAGATTTATTGTTTTTATTAGATGAATTTGGTAATTTACCGCCAATTCCTGCTATACAAACTAAATTATCTGCATCACGAGGTAGAGGAATTTTTTTTGCGTGTGTGCTTCAATCAATAAATCAACTAGAAAATAAATACGAGAATGCAGCCAAAACAATTAAGGACGTATTTAATTCTTGAATTTTTTTAGGAGGAATTAATAATAAACAAACATTAGAAGAAATAAGTTACCTTGTCGGCAAAGAAGAAATTAATAAGACTTCAACTACAACAAGTCAAAATAATACATCTAAGACTATTTCAAGCCAGGAAAAATTTGGAATTGATACCGCAGAGTTGCAAAGGCTTCCAAAAAACCAAGTGCTAATTTTGCAAAAGCAAGAGAAGGCTTTACTATTAGAAATTGAATTTGCATATAAATATTTAAAATATAGTCTTAATAAGGGTACTGACCATTTACTAAACCATTTAAAAGAAGTAGAAATTAAGTGTATTGATTTTAATAAATTTGATTTAAATAATAATATTGCCCCTGATAATGTTGATGATCTAATTAAAGAAACAATGAAACTTGAAGCTGACATTAAAGCACTAGAAAAAGAAAGGGATGATGCTATAAATGATTTTGCTAAGCAAGAAAATATTTCTATTAGCATAAATGATTTAATTAAGTTTTGTGAATTCAACTGAATGTCTGTTAGAAAGTTTGTAGATTTAACTGAGCAGAGAATGTTTAAGCATTTTTCAAAAAAAATTGAAATGGGAATCCCATTAACTTTAATAGAACAAAAACAATTAAAGGAATTTTTAATAACCAAAATTAAACCCTTTTATTTTAGCATTAAAACATATAGCGAAAATAGTAATGATATTTCAAATGAATAATTATTAAAAAAGGAGAATACGAAGTGAAAAAAAGCCTTATAAGCTATTTATCAAAATTTAGCTTAAAGCGTATTAGTGAAATTGAAGACTTTAAAAAATATTATATAAATAAAATTTATGATTATATTAAGGGACGAATGACCATAATTGATGCACAATTTGAAAAAATGTTTTGTTTAACAAAATTTAAACATAAAGATAATGGTTATTTAAAACTAATACTAAATCAAATGTTTAAAATAATCAAAGATAATAATCAAAATATCAGTATTTATAAGCAGTATTTAAGAAATACTAAAAAAATTGTGAATATTACAATTAATAAATATAACCTTAATAAAAAAATTTCATTTGCACTCAATGAAACAAACGATAATTTAACTAATCTAAGAGCATTAATAAGAGTACAAAGTTATATAGATTTTTTAGCAAATAAGAAAAGACCAATTTATTTTGTTGCAATTTTAAATTGTTACTTTTTAGAACGAATGCTAGGAATAGAAGACGAGCTAAATGCTTTTGCACTTTTAAAAGAAACATTTCAGATAGAAAGTAAACTATATGACCCTTGATTTATAAATAATGAAAAATGTTTAATTGGGAATGCGCTAGATAGAGTTGTAGATAATTTAATAAATTACGATAAGTTATTTGAATTTAATACATTAATTAAATAAGAAAAAGAAAACAAAAAATTAAGGAGATGTTTTTATGAATAGAGTAATGATTGCTGGAAGAATAACAAATAAACCACAACAAAACCAAACAAAGGAAGGACACGAATTTAGTGCATTTACAATCGCAATTCCAAGATTAGTTCATTCCAAAACTAATAATCAACAAGCACAAGTTGACTATGTGCCTTGTATGGCCTGAGATAAAAAGGCAGAATATGTTAATAAATATTTAAATAAAGGTATTATGGTACTAATTGAAGGTGAATATCATAGCTATAAAAAAACTAATAAAGAGGGCATTAAAGAAAATGCTAATGTAATAAAGGTTGAAAAAATTAAATGCTTAGAACCAAGAAAACTAATTGAAAAAGGCATATTAATTAAACCCGAAAATGAAGCACAAACAAAAATAGAAGATAATAACGAATATGTGTCTAAATATAGTTTTAGTAGACCAACGCCACCGCAAGAAGAACAAGAAGATGATAATTCCTTAGAATGAGATTTATAAAACTAAAATGTTAAAAAGGTTGCTATCTAGATGAATAATGATTTAATTAAAGAATTTATTGCAACTAATGAAATAAATAGTAAATATCAATCAACAATAGAAAAATTATTTTATATAGCAATAAAGTTAGGGGCGCAAATTTATAAAACCAAAGACAAGGCAATTGGACATTTATTAGGAATTTCACTTTATGCAGTTAGAAAGTTTCTTTATTTAGTTTTGAAGTATTTAGAGCGCATTTACACTAAGAAGTTAGATTATTTTGAAACAGATAATGATGAAATTATTATGAAATGAATAAATTAAGGAAAAATAAGCATTATGTCTAATACAAGAATAAAAACAAATTTTAAAGATAAGAATTTTGCGTTGGTAAAAGTAAAAGAAAATGATGAACCATTAGAAATTATAAAAACTTTTAAATATTACAAGGATGCACTAGAAGAAATAAACACGCAAAATTTATTTCATGAAGTGAAAAGTAACGAGTTTTGTGTGCTAATACAACTAAAATGATTAAAGGTTTTTTAGAGACATGTTATAATTATATTTATAATAAAAAAAATATTTTAATATTTTTTTAAACAATTTTGGAGATGTTAAAATGAAAAAATCTAAAGCCTTAAAATTTAGTTTATTAGGTCTAGGAACAACATTAATTGCACCATTACCAATATTATCAATTAGCTGTTGGGCATTTGAAGATATTAATAAAATGCCAAGACCAAACAAACCAACACCAGGTTTAGGTCCAAAACCAAAACCAAATAATCCAGGAGAAACAAAACCAGCTCCAAATACTAATGGATTAAATATAAAACCATTGCCACTACCAAAAACAGAAGAACAACAAGGTAATAGCAATACACTGACGCAAGATATTGAAAAAATTGAGAAACAAATGAATATTGCTGATGAAGCAAGACGGGCACAATGAGAAAAACAAAACGCGATGGAATACTCAACACGTTTATCAGAAGGTAATAGTCCAGATGAGTTATTTGCTTATGCGATGAATTTAGCATCACTAACTAATGATAACGGCCAAAAAATAACATCTGATGAATTTGATACGCGCTTAAAAAGCTTAAGGGACGAAGTAGAAAAAGCATACGAAAATGCGATAACAACATTTCATCGTGATTTAGAAAGAGTTTTTATTGGAGCAGAGATTTATGATACTTACCATAATTCTGATTTAGCAAAGCAAACAAAGGAAAGTCAAGAAAATTTATATGGAACAGAAATAAATGGTCAAACAATGCCAGAAATTGCTTTTAGAGAGGCAAAATGAAAAAATAATATATCCTGATGAGAATATAATACTAATTATCGTTTATTTAGCAAAAGTAGAATTAAAAATAATGATAAAGATTTTAAAAATTTAAGTGAAGACACTAAAAAAGCAATAGAAAAATTAAATGAAAAAATTTGAGGTTGAAATAAAATTTTAAATCCAATTAATAAACGCAAAGAATTAGCAGAAACAACCTTAAGATTTCTAAGAGTATATTTAGAACTATTAGCAGCGCTAAAACAAGATGTTAAAAACCCTGATGAAAGTTTTAAGCAACAGCTTAGTGCTGAAACTCAACAAAAAATCTCTTTTTTATATGCACAAACAATAGAATTTATTTCACCATATAATTACTGATTTTTAGAACTAGATGAAAATGGAAAGACTAAAAATTGATTTTTTGATCAACCAGATGGCGATAGACATTACGACCCGGCTTGAGTTTTTAATAAAGTTCTTAAATTAATAAATGAATTTGTTTTTCCGCTGCGCTGAATGCAATATGAAGAAAAAATACCTTATTGAGAAGATGATTTAATTCGTTGACGACACATTTATTCAAAATATTTATTTAATAAGTGAGATGATGCAGGCCAAATACAAATTGGGGAATTGTATAAACCAGCAACACAACAAGAAGCTTATGGTCGCTTAGAAAAATGATTAGCGCATAATAACTATGGCTTAGATTTAAAATATGACGGCCTTATTGAGAGTAAAAAAGATAAAGAAGCTAAGCAAGAATAAAATGCAATAAAACTTATTTAACTAAAAACTATCCACAAATACAAAAAAGGATGCCTCAAAATAGAGACATCTATTTTTGTATTTTTAAACACACAACGAAAGAAAGATAAAAAATATGTTTAAATATGATGATTTAGGTTTAATTATTGCTAATGAAAGCGATATTAATGGAGAATATCGTGAAGATAAAAAAATCATAAAAATTTTTAATAGCTACTTAAATAGTTTTAGCAACAGCAAAGAAAAAGAAGCTTATAAAAAAGTAATAAGTGAAATTAATGAACTAATGGATAATGACAATCAATTTAATAGCCAAATTTTTCAAAGATTGATTAATGGTGAGAGAAATTTAGATAACTTAAATGAGTATAAGAAACTATTAACACTACTTAATAATAAAGAGTTATTAGGACAACAATCAGATAGTTTAGGATACAGTCTTGAGGAATTTGAAGCAGATGAAAACATTATGGAAATTTCTGCTTTTAAAGAAATATTAAACGAGAGCTTAATGCATAATGGAATTAATAGTCCTTATATTTATGATGTTGCTGAATATTTATTAGCAACAAAATCCAAAAATAATTATGATTATGTGCAAATTGATGTATATGGAGAAGCTAACGTTTTAGATTATAATGATGTATTAAGTTTATATCGTGAACATCTTGAAGAATTTAAGTTAGAAGAATTATTAGATTTAAAAAAAGATAATGAATTAAGGCAAGGCTATAGTAATGAAATAGAGTCAAAAGAACAAGAAGAAGAGCTCGAAGATGAGCAAGAATTGGAAATGTAGAAAGAGCTCAAACTAAAAAAGCTAAACAAAAAGTAAAAAACAACTAAAAAAGCATTTATATGTGCAAATAAAAACATTATAAATAAAAGGAGAATACACAATGAATAAATTAAGCAAAATAGCAACAGCTATTAGAGATATAGATGAAAGCGGCAGAGTTTTAGAAACTATTAAAACCAAGGGAAAAGATTTAATGCAATTAGTAGGAACTTGGGGCTCGGTAGTTTGTGGAATTTTATTATTTATCGCTTTTATTGGAGCACTAGTTAATACTATTTATCAAGGAATTAAATTACAGAATGTAAAAGATGAAGAAGAAATTAAAAAAGCAAGAACAAAAATTAGATGGGGATGAATCGGTTGTGGTATCGCAATAGCAATCTTTGCAGTCTTTGGAATTGGTTTAGGAATTGCAGCAGCCGTTATTGGATGAAGTTAGGAAAAAAATAAGCTTTTATAAAAAAAATAAAAGGAGGAATAAATGGCTTTTGCAGTCGCCTTATTTTCGCCGATTTTATATCTAATATTTTCAGCTTTATGAGCTGTATTTATTTCCTTACCTTTTTTAATCTTGAATGGCATTTTTAATGCAATTAAATTTTTTGGATTTGAATTCTTTCAAATAATAGCCTTTGGAACGTCGGACCCAACTAAATTAGGAGTTAATGCTGTACCTGCAGCATTTTTAGGGGCAGTAATCATAAGCATTGCCTTGTTAGTAATAGCTTTTTTAATTGTAATAATTAAATATCAATTTAGCGGGAAAGAAAGCAAAGAAGGACAAATATCTATTAAAAGTTCCGTACGAGCTGTCTTGCCTGCAATAGCAATAATTGTACTCATACCACTTATTTTATTTTTCTTTAATTTATTAATGACAGTTGGTTTTGATTTAATCAATAGAGCACTGACATTAGATGATAGTAAAAATAATTTAAGTGTTATTCAAAAGATGTACGAAGAGCTTAATGCTGAATTTCCTTCAATTAAAGGTCATTTAGAAAGTAATGGAAACTTCTATGGTCCAAATTTTGGGGAATGATTTAACTGAGCAGTTTCTAGCCCGATTGAATTAGGTGTTAAGTTCGTAGTTAATATGATCGTAGGTTGAGGCTCACTATTTATTATTGGAGGAATAGCAATTAGCGTTGTTGTTAAGTCATTCCATTTATTATTTTTATTTATCATTAGTCCTTTTGTGGCAGCGCATTCAATCGCTGACGGGGGAAAAAATATTCATAAATGGAAAGAGATTTATATTCAAAAGAATTTGGGAATGCTAACACAAATTGCGTCCTTACAATTTTATTTAATATTTATCATTGCAATTGGAAAATATTTTAAAACAGGGCTTAATAATGTTGATTTTGGGACGAAAATATTACTTCAACTAATAGTTTATTTAGGGGCAGCAGCTGCAATAAAATCATTATCTAAAATTATTATTGGATTTGTTGGCGAAACTGTTGAAGATGGAGATGCTAAAGATGCTTTTGGTGCCTTAAAAAATGGATTTAAATTTGCTAATGGTTTAGTCAAATTTGGGGCCGGTGTGGCCGTAGGTGGTCTTGCTGGTGGGGCAGCCAAAACAATATTAGGTGGGGCAGCCAAAGGTGGCATCAGTGGTCTAGCAAAAGGATTAGGTAGAGCTGGAATAAACAAAGCTGGACAAGGTATTAATAAAATGCGTGCCCGCAAAAGTGGAATGAGTACAGAAGCAGCAAATAATTTTGCTAATGCTGGGGAAAATAAAGGAAATGCTCAAGCACAAAATCAAAACCTTAAAGCGCTTAAAAAACAAGCAAGTTTTGAAGGGGACCAAACTAAACAACAACAAAGTTGAATGGAGTATGCAACATCTAGTCCAGATAATTATAGAAAAGCAACCAATGCAAGAGTGGAAACAATGAATAAAGCAATAAGCGATAAAAGAGCAGAAATAGAACAATTAAGCAGTGCTAATAAAAATGACGCAATGATTAATGAGCAAATTAAAGTAAAAATGAAAGAACTAAACAATTTAGAAAATGATAGACACAAATACGTTGTCGAAGCTAAGAAAATAGCTAAAAGTCTTGAATGAGATACTATTGATTTTTTAGCAAGACATACTAAATAGAAATAAATATAGGAGAAAAAAATGCTACAAAATAAAAAATTAAGCACAAATAAGCTAACTATATTTAAGAATTTTACTTTACTAGATTTAGGGATTTTTTTTCTAATTTTAGGTTTTTGTTTTGCTCTTGGATTTGCTACTAATAAATTAAATGTTGGTTATAGGCTACTAATTACAATTTGCTGTTTCTTATCAACTTTCTGAATTATGTTTAAAAGTGCGCAGCATAATTGTCGCTATTACTTTTTATTAATTAGAATCTTAAAATATAAAATACAAGTCAAAAAATACAAGTCAGATACTAAGAATGCTGATACTAGCTATTTAATTCCTTATGAAGCATTAGAAAGTGAAGATATTGTAAGAGTTAAGGGTTCATTAGTAAGCACTTATATATCAGCTTTTAAAATAAGGGGCTATGATATTTTTACTGATGATATTGAAGATAGGGAAACATATTTTAGTCAAATAACACATATTTTAAATAATATTGATTTTAAAATTACTTTTATTAAAAAAACAGAACCAATGTTGTTAGATAAAAATATTGAATTAATAAAGCAAAATATACTAAATTCTAAAAGCATTGAAAATAATAAAACAATTAAGGGATATTATAGTCATAATCTAAATGATTTTTTAGATTTAAACAACGTAAAAAATACAGATTATTATTATTTGGTTATTTATGCTAATGATAAAAAAACATTAGTAGATAGACAAAAAGATATTATAAATATGTTTTATAATACAAAGTTAAAAATTTCCTTACTTAAAAATTTTGAATTATTAAACTTATTAACAATTTCAACTGGAAAAAATATTGATGAAGCAGATTACATTAGCTTTTTAGATAAAAACGAAAAAAACAAAATGTTACATAAAATTAATGATAATGAAATTCGAACTAAAAAATTATCAAAATGAAAGCAATTTAAAGATACGATAAAGTTTTTGTTATTTAAAAAACAAAACAATAGTGATAATTTATTAGCACCAACACAAAATAATTTAGCTAATTTGTTAAAGCCAAAACAAATTGAGTTTAAAAAAAGTTATGTAAAGATAGATGACTACTATTTATCATTCCAAAGCTTTAATGAGTTTAATAGTTTAGTATTAAGTGAAGGCTGAACTAAACTAATGGCTGATAGCCAAGCGACGTTTGTGATGAATTTAGACCCCCTTAATGAAACTCAAAAACAAAAATTATTAGATAAAACTTCATTAATTATTGAAGCAAACTCATCAAGTGAAAAATCTAAATTTAAACAATCTAAAAAGAATGCAACACTAGAAGTTATTAATAATTTAATCGAGCAAATAAATGTCCAACATATGAATGTCTTTAATATGTCAATAACATTAATTAATAAGGCCAATGATTTGGGTGATTTAAAAGAGCAACAACAAATTAATAAACAAAACTTTAATGCCACAAGTGCTAATATTAATCCAAATTTATTTATTCAAAAAGAAGCTTACGCTTCAACTAATTTTATTAGAAATGATTATCTAAAAAACAACTTAGAAATTATTTCAAGCAATATTGCTCCTGGCTGAATGTGGATTAATAATGATTTAAATGATAAAAATGACTTTTTATTAGGATTTAATATCAATTCCGGTAGCCCTGTTATCTTTGATATTTTTAAAAAAACAAAAGATAGAACCAGTTTTTCAATGGCGTTATTAGGACTATCAGGGGTAGGCAAATCAGCACTAACAGAAAAATTTATTTGGAACCAAGTTATGAATAATAACGAAGTAATTGTTTTTGACCCGCAGCGGGAATATGGCGATTTAGCTCATAAATTAAATGGAAACATTATTGAACTAGGTCGTGGGGATAAAACAAAAATTAATCCTTTACAACTAGATATGATGTTTGTTGATGATGTAGCACTAGAATTAAAAAATACGATTATTATTAATCAAAATATTAAAAAGATCAAAGAATTCTTTACGTTATTATATCGTGATTTAGGCGAACAACATTTGCGAGTGTTAACTATTGTATTAAGCGCGTTTTATAAACAAAGAGGCTTTTATGAAACACAAAATGATTTATCAAAACTAAAAAATAGTGATTATCCAACAATGACTGAATTTTGTGAATTTATTGAAGGTTTTAAATTTGCTAATATCTTGGAAGAAAGTTTGCTAAGAGATAAACTTAATGAACTTAAATTACTAATTTTATATGACTTTATGAATAATGGTTTATATGAATCATTATATAATGGCCACACTAACATTAATTTAAATAATGACTTAAATATTCTTGATACTTATAACTTAGATGTTAAGAACCAAACAAGCTCAACGCAAGCAGCACTTTATTTAATTTTGAGTTTTGTTCAGAATCGAATTACTAACAATTATTTCTTTAATAAAGACAAAAATAAAAAGATTGTTTTAGTCGTTGATGAAGCTCATAAATTTATTGACCCACAAAATATGGCCTCACTGAGATTTTTATTTGATACTGTAAAAACTATAAGAAAATACAACGGTTCATTAATTTTAACAACACAAAATTTAAGTGATTTTAGACAAAACTTAAATGTAAGTGGTTTATCGCAAGCGCTATTTGATAACCTTGCTTATACAGGGATTTTTAAACTTAACCAAAAAGATATTGACTTAGTAGATGAGATGTATCGTTCGCGGGGTGGTTTAACTAAAAACGAAAAAATGTTTTTAGCCACAGCCGGAATTGGGGAATTGATTTTTAATGTTGATAATGCAACAAGATTTATTTTGGAAACTTACTACAATGATTTTGAAGCAATGCAAATATTTAAAAAAGGAGATGGTAAAAGATGGAGTGAAGAGTAGATGCCAAAAAATAAAGAACAAGTAGCAAAATTAATAGATTTTTATAAAAATGCAGATAATGATTGAAATAATTTAATTGATTATGACTATTTAAGCACGGATTTACGCAATAAAAAAGGGGGCAGACCAAAAACTAATAAAAATGGAGAAGTAAGGGGTTATTTTCGATTTACAAATTTAGAAGATATTTTAAATTTTAAAAAATGAGAAAATGATTTAGATATTCGGGGGAAAGCTAAACAAAAAGAAATTAATAATTTAGTGCGTAAGGGCATTTTAGAATCAGAAGCAATTAAATCAATAAAAAATTTTAGAAATGAAATAAGGTATGCATTTTCCAAAGCGATCTTTGCCTCGCTTAGCCCTTTTTATAATAAGTTAGAAAAACGTGCATTAATCCAAGAAAGTAAACTTAACATTATTGAATATAAAGTCAATTTACTTTTAAATGTGTTGCTTGGAAAAGTCTTATTAGCACAAGATAGAGATATATACAAAAGCCTTACAACTGAAGAAATTGAGTTAGAACCAAAATTATTTGCCCTAATTAAAAATGATTTTAGTGCCAAAATTGATGCAAATGTTTTGAAATTAAAGGAAAGCCAAGAAAAAATTGAAGAGAATAACGAAGAATATATTGAAGATATATTTTTCAAATCTAAACAATAATTTAAAGGAGAAAGAATGAAAAAAAGACATAAATTCTTAATAACTTTTAGTGCTTTACTAGGAATAGGATTTGTAGGTTGAGGAATTCAAGCTATTAAAGATGTAATTAAAAATAAGGAATCTAATTCTTTGATTAATTGAAAAGAATTTCAAAAGATGAAATATCAGCCAATTAAGTACCATCGATTCGAAGAAGTGCCATTAGAATTGTCAAAAATAGAGACAAAAACAAAAGGCAATATCGTTATAAACGATGTGCCTTTTTTGCCAGATAGAGAACATTCTAATTTTTTTGATATAGTAAAGCAAATAGCAAATCAAAACAACACCAGCCCTGAGGAGCTATGAAACGCAATAAAAGCAAAATTAGTATATGACAGTGATTGAATTGAACAAGAAATTGTTTCACGTGGCCATCACGAAGACCATAAAATAACTAATAGAAATTTTAAAAAAAATCCTGATAAATTTAGGGCAATTGGGCATCTAACAAATTTATATAATAATGAGCGTTGATTTCATGATTGGATAGATGCATATCTGAGATATACACTAAATAAACAGTTTCACGATGTGAAAAAATTTTATATAAAAGAAATAAGAATTAGTGGTTTTAGCGTTTCTGAAACAATTGATGAAATATATTACAAAAGAATTAATGAAAACATAAAATCAAAGGAAATGTATTGAATTGCTAAAAAAGGTACTATTACTGCTACTATTGTTTATGATTATGAAGATAGTAATGATAAAGCATACAATTATTTTAAACAAAAATTTATGGATGCTTTTAAAAGTCAAAAAACTAGTGATAATAAATTAATTTTAAAAAAAGATTATAATGCAGAAGCAATAAATGCTATACCATCGCAAAAGTTGCAAAATTTTAAAACAAACCAAGAAATATTAAATGAGTGATTTAGTAAGACATTTAATCCAAACTTATATGACGGGTTTTCTATTCGTTGAGAAATATCAAAAAATAATTCTAAGGCTTTTAATATTTTGATTGAAAACAACACTACAAAGCAAGAGCAATATTTATATAAAAACATTGAGATTAGTTGAAATAATTCAGACAAAGCACAATTGCTAGAGTTGCCAAAAAGATTAGAAATAATTCCAAGTAAGTATGTTAGTTTTAGTGCACAAAGTCCAAATAATCCCTCAGGTTTAATTACAGATCAAGGTGTATTAGTTAACGATGGTAAAAAAGGCATATCAAAAGATAAAAAAACAATTAATCTAGGAACCTGAATTTATCATGCCCCAGTTGATGTTAGTTTTAATGCTCTTAAAAAGGAAAATGAAGCACTAGAAATTAATAACATTAAGATTGATGTTTTAGAACAAAAATTCAAATATACACTCTATGACCAAAGAGCTAATGCCAATGATAATTCAACCATTGACATTAATGAAGGTGGCGCTAAAGAAAAAGAAGAATTAAAAAAGAATGAGTATATTATCAAGGTCAAAGTTTTTAATAATATAAATATTGATAAGGAGCCAAAAAATACTTATATTTATAAAATTATTATTGATTCGAAAGCACAAAGTCAGGATTATAAATGATATGCTTGAAATCCAGACAAGATAAGAAGCCAAAAAGATCGTATTACGCAATATCTTGAAGATAAAGATGGAAATAAAAAATTAGATAAAAACGGCAATTATATTCCAAATCCAAAATATGATCCCCTGATAGATAAAAAAACTGGTACAAAAAAAGAGTTGGTATGAATTGATTTTTCAAAACTTGGTTTTAATATAACCAAAGATTATTTTGATAATTATTTATATAAAGATTTTAAACAAAAATATCAGATAAATGAAGCAGATTATCCAAAAGATAAGATGTGAAATTATTATCAAAATACAATGCTACCACCATTAACACAAAATTTGTTACATACAACAAATGGTGTGATTGCTTCATATGATAAAGGAACAATTGCCGAAGCTTCGGTTGTTTCCAAGGGAGCTATTAAAGAATTATTGGGAGAAACTACTCAATATATCGTTTATAAATTGGATGATTCGCAAAAGAAATGAATACCAAATTTTTTAGATACTAAAACTTCTGGATTTTCTTATTTTTCTACGCCTGGATTATATCTATTTACTTCTGCAGCAAAGCAACAAGTTAGCTCGTATAAACTAATTTTAATAGATGGTAGAGATGACGAAAGTGTCAATAATAAATTGTTTAGTGAAATAAAAGGGGACTTAACTTTTGTAAATAAATTATGAAATACAACGCAGGGTTTATTTTTCTTAAACTATATAACTAAAAATCACAAGGTTGATAAAGATAGTGCTAAAACTTTAAGTTATGAAGAAATTGTTGAATATTGAAAAACTTATATAACTTTTTTAGCTACAAATCAAGAGCCAACAATTGATATAAAACCTAGATTTGATTTTTCAATTTGAGATTATAAGTATGCTAATTTTGAAGAACTAAAAAAAGCATTTAAAGAAAAATATAAGTCAAATATACAAAATATAATTAAGGAGTTAGGCAATTTTGAGCTTTCTAATTATGTTGGCTTGATTAATTATGAATTTGATGAAGCAACACAAGGTATAAAATTACGCTTATTTAAGTCGGTTGCTGATAGTAGATTTAATTTAAATAATCAAATTTGAAATTATGAATTTAAATTTAAGGATTCTTCTAAAAACTCACAAGATAATAGTCAAGGCCAAATACAAAAAGATAATGGAATTAATAATAAGGATTTAATCGTTTTAGATTGAAACACGATTAAACTTAAAATCTTAGCAGCAGAATCACATAGTGGAACAGAATTTATACAAAAAGTAGATAACGAAATAAAAACAAATGGCTTTAAAAATATTGTTAATAATCCAAAACAATATAGCTATTTAGAACTAGGCACTCCATTATTATTTTATAATAATGGAACTTTAAAAATAAGTGTTAAATTAAAAGATAAATATAAAAATAAATATTACATAAATAACCCTGAATTTGTGGGAACATTTAAATTTGGTTATAATGACGAGTTTGAAATTTTTGCTGGTTTTAATGCGCAAAAAATTTATTTATATAATGAAGAAAAAGAAGCCGTTATTGAAGAAAAAATTACAGAAATGATTAAGCAACAAATTGCAAAATATAATGCAAAATTAGTACTAGGAACTCATTATGAAATAGAAAATCTCAAAGAACTTGCAAGGGATTTAGCTCATAATAAAACATATGATGAAAGTAGCACATATTTTCCTTATAAAGTTATTGTAAGACCAAGATTGCCATATCATTCTTATACAAAAATTTTATTTCCAGTTATTAATCTTTCAAAATTTAACTTTGATGATATTAAATTTAAGAAAATGGAGATTGATTATGATGTTGATAATTTGACACCTGAAAAAGAAAACAAATTATTAGAAGAATTTAAGAAAAAAATAATTGAACAAATTAATAAAACATTTAGGGCTAGCACAAAGGAAATTTTTTACTATACCAATAATAGAGAAGACCAAAGATTATTTATTAGTGGTATTGAAAATGACCAATTAAAATTGTTATTTAGTCGAAATGAATTAGTTGTCAAAATAAGACCAAGCGCCAAATACTTAGCGATAGCAAAGGGAGAGTCAACCTTGATTGTTAAGAATATAAATAAGAGTGCTGATAAACCTTTTGATATAAGTAAATTGAATATTGCTGATTTAAAACTAAATGCTTCAAAACCAGATGTAATTAGAGAAGAAATTATAGATTATGTAAAAAGTCAATTATCATTTATAAATAATTTGCAATATGCTAAAGATTATGTTATTAATAATATTGCCCCTGATAAAATTTTTAGTGCATTTAGGGCTAAAAATGCCCCAAAATTGCTTAACGTCGAAGTAGTGGGGCAAAATTATCGAATAACTAATAAAAAAGCCTTTAAAGCTATTAAAAAAGCGCTATATAATCTAAATGAGTATAGATGAACTAACTTTACAATTAATGTTGATGTAGATAACATTAATTCTTATTATGATAAGAAAAAAATATTAGATAAAATAAAAGCGGAAATAATCGCTAATTTAAATAATCAAATTAGAACAAATTTAAAAAGTACTAATTATAGTATCGAACTTGGCGACTTTTTAGTTGAACCACAATTGAGTGAAGCCATATTGGAAATCTTATTTTATAAAAGACCACTAAATTTAATAATTAATGCTAATAATCTTGATTTAGATGGTTCGTTTAATATACAAATAAAAAACATACATCCAAGTGCCAATAAACCTTTTCCATTAAGCAAAATTAAAATAAGTGATTTAGCTATTTATCGCAACAAAAAACTAAGCGAAGTCCAAAAAATTGCAAAAATTAAAGAAGTAATTAATAATCATATTAATAATAATGAACAAGTTAAAGCTTTAAATTTAAAAAATAAAGAAGATTATATTATTAGTATGAATGTGTATATAAACGGCGGACTTAAAAATCAAATTTATGATTATGAAGATAGCAAGAATGAGTGAATACTAAAAAGTTTTATTTATAATGAAAAAGTTAAAGATGGAAATACTATTTCAACAATAAATGATATAGAAATTTTACTTATTGCAAAAAAAGGCAATAAATCAGAAATTGCGCAAAATAGTAAAACAGGTTTTAAAATTTATGGAAAAAATTTGGCGGGTGAAGAAATTATTGGACCAAAAGATAAAATTATTATCAGTCCTGATAAAGACATTATTAAAAAACCAAAAAATAGCGACCCCAAAAATAAGGATGATGAAACAATATTAAATCCAAAAGATAAAATCCTTATTGGACCTGATAAGGAAATTATAGTTGTACCAAAAGATAATGGTACAAACAAGCCTGATAAAGATATCATTTTAAGACCAAGAAATGGAAATAAAAATAATCCAAGTGATAATATCATTTTAAATCCAAAGGATGAAATTATTATTAATGAAAAGGGTGAGATTTTAATTAAAAAAAGTGGTGAAAATACTCTTAAACCCCTCGATAAACTTAAGGTTCCTTCGCTTAGATTTAAAAAAATTTGATTAGCTTGAATTATTCCGTTATCATTGGTTCTTATTGGGTTGTTAGTATTTGCTGGTTGAGCAATTTATGTAAGATATGGCAAGAAAAAAATAAAATAATTTAACATAAAAAAACAAGGTTTAACCCTTGTTTTTATATTTTATAATTCAAGCTCTAAATCGTCATCATAATTATTTTCTTTTTCAGATTTCTTATCGAAATTATCAAAATTACATTCATTGCAAATTTTTTGTTTCTGCGAAGAATCAAGTATGTTTAATTCTCTTTTTCTTTTCAAATAATCCCCGTGTCTCAAGTTTTCATAACCTTCAAAAATAAGCTCATCATCAACGTAATCTATAATTGCGTAAGGTTTTCCTTCGGCTTCGAAATAATCTTTAGATATTGTAATTAAATCTTCTAAATCTAAATTTTCTTTTAAAAAATAGTTATAAAATTCATTTTCTTCGTCTCATAGTTTTTCAAATCTTTCTTCGTTGTTAAAAACAACATTTTCAAATTTTTCTCAATCCATATTTACTAATTTATTTTTTAGTGTTTCTTCTAATTCTTCTTTAAATAATTGTTGTGTTGTCATTTTGTCTCCTTAAATTTAATTATGTTTTTTTAGAACTATATTTCTACCAATTGGAAAAAGTGATTTCTGTTTATCTCTTATTTTTCAAATTGTTCCTTTATATATACTCATACAGTTCCAAATTATATATAAAAAACTAGCTGTTGCTAGTTTTTGCGCACTTTTTCTTTTTCCTTCGTTTTGCCAGCCGACCGCGGGAGTTGCGCCTCTCTGCTCACAATATGTTAATATTATATATCTTTTTTATGAATATATTAAAAATTTTTAGCGAATTGTTTTTTTAATTTATGAGAATTTTTTATATTTTTTGTTTCATTTAAAATATTATTATTTTATGGATAACTATATATTAGAAATGCTAAAAGAAAAAATAGAAAAAGAAGACGAAGCGTTTAGAAATTCTGATGACCGTAAGCAAAAAGGGCTATTAATACATTCATATATAACTAGAAAAATTAAACTAGAATTCGGGATTTTATGCATAAAAATTACCAAATATAAATACTATGATGATAATAAAGTTTTACATACTTATATATTTAATAAGAACGTATTTTTGAATGATAATTTCAAAAGAAGAGTTGATATTTCTTTATTAGAAAAAAGCAAAAAATGGTATCTAGATGGAGCGAATTTGCGTGTTATTTCTATGAGATACAATATCTCAAAAACCTTGATTTGCCGCTATGTGAAGACAATTAATATTAATAAAAAAATTGAACAAAATAGATTAATTAAGGGTTTGGATAATTCTTCTAATAATACAATCTATATTAGTGTAGATGATACATATTTTAATACTAAACAAAATAAAAATAAAGTAAGTAAATTTAGAACAAGAATCATAAATTTTTTTATGCTTGATAAAAACAAAAATATAATAAATAAGAATCATTTTTTTATCTTTTCAACAACCAAAAAACAGATAAGTTTTGCATATTTAATCGAGCAAATAAATATAGTTATTAAAAAATATTATGATAAAAATTGCAAGCTAATTCTGCTTGGTGATGGAGCAAAATGAATTTCAAATTTAGCAAAGAAAATAAAGGCTAAATACATATTATGTAGATTTCATCTATTTCAAAAAATTAATGCAATTTTTAATAATTCTGCTGAATTAAAGTATGGTTTAGAACAATTAAAGTCTAAAGAAAATCTAGATTTAAAACTTATTTTTAATAATTTTATGCACAATAAAAAATATGATGAACTAATTAATTTTATTTATAGCAATAAGAGTATAATCAAAAAATATTTAGGTTTAAATCGTTCCAACTTGTTATTTTCTTTGTGCAAATATATAAATAATAATTTTTATGGGCTAACAGAAATTGATGATAAAAATATTGACTTTTTTATTAATAACAATGCAGAAGCTTTTATATCACATTTAATAAAAAAGCCAATTAAAAACGTATGAACAATATATAGTTTTGATGTATGTTTACTAAAAATTTTGAATAATTTAAATAACTTTAAAATTGGTTATAAATGCACCATAATTTAATATTTATTTTTTAGTCCTTTTTGTTATCCAGTTTATAGTGTTTGAAAATTATATATATGCAAATATATATAATAATTACTTAAAAAATAGTTGTTTGTAAATAATTTTTAACAAAAATTAATAAAAAATATATTTTTTTAAACAATTTTTTTCTATAAAAAATAACAGTGCATTAATATATTTATTAATGCAAGGGGGAGAAAAAGCACACCTGTTTAAGGTTTTTTGTGCGCCTCTCCCCCTGTACTTTAAAGTATGTGTGCGCGCTCGCGATTCACACGCATTTAATTTCACACGTAAAAGAAAAAAATGTTAATGTCAAAATTTTAATTTTTTAAAAACTAATTGAAAATATAGTAAAATAATTATAGCTGGCGCTAATATGCACCTTTAAATTTACAAGAACATAAAATAGCCAATGCTATTGATACTGCTAAAGAATCCAAACAAATGATAGATGAACAACACGGTAGTGATAATACAAATAATATTTTAGAAAAAACAAAACAAGAATATAAAAAGCAAAAAGATATCATCGATGATCAATTAACATATTTGAGTGGTCCTAAGTATGCGGAAATAAAGTCCATGCTTGAAAAGGAAGTTAATGAAATAGTTAAAAATATTAATGATAATAGTACTGCTGAACAATTTGAAGCAGCAACTAAAAAGTTAAAAGATGCATCAGAAAAAGCAAAAAAAATGGCTGAACCAATCGATGATGAAATCGAGGCAAGAGTTGAATTTGATAATAATCTTAATGCCGCTAAAAAAATAAGCAAGGAATTGGAGTCAGATTCTAGATATAAAGCAATAAAGGATGAATTGGATAAAGTCATTCAAGAAAATGAAAACGCTATTAATGATAAAAGCACTAAGGAGCAAATTGATTCTATTTCATCAGTATTAATTGAAGCTACACTTAAAGCCAAAAATGCAAAAAGGGATATTGATGATGCACAACAAGAAAAAGATTCTAAGCTACAAGCACTAGCTTCATTCAATAAAATAGCTAAAGAAGTGGAAGATTATTCAAAAACTCTTACTAACCAAAAACATGATGATATTAAAAAGCAATTAGACGATGAATTAAAAAAACAACAGGAAGTTGTTAAACAAGATAGTTCAGATTCCGAAAAAATAGAAAATGCTACCAAAAAATTGTCTAATTTACTTGAGCAAGCAAAAAACAACTTAAATAAAAATACAGATGCCAAGAAAAAACAACCGGATGCAAATGTCAAGGAAAATCTAACTGAGGAACAACAAAAAATAGTTGATAAAATAAATAATAATTCAATTGTATCAACTGGTTCAATTACTGAAGATGTTAAAAATACAATTATTACTATATTAAAAGGAAACAGTAGGTTATCAAACGAAAGAGAACATCACTACTTTGGCTATGTTACTTTTGATCAAAAAAATAATTTTATGTTCTCCGAAAAGAGACCTAACAAGAAAAACAAAGCAAAAAACCTTGGATCAGGAATTTTCTCAAAGGAATTTGTTGATCTTTGACATAAAAAAGAAATACTTTTTGCAAATAATTTTAATAAGAAAAATAGTAGAAAAGCACTTTGCTTAGAAAAGAAAGCAGACGGTAAAATTGTTCTTCCATTTAAGTTTAAAGGTCATTCTACTATTTATGAAATTGAACTTTTTCAATTAGATACAAAAGCTTAATTTATCAAAAAAACACGCAAAATAAATGTGTGTTTTTTTGATTGCAACTACTAAAAACTCAAACTTATAAAATTTACTTTACATTGTAGATAATAAACCTAAAATTTGTAAAAAAACGTTTATTTATGTTAAAATAATAAAGCAATTTAGAAAATGGCGTTCGTGGCGAAGTGGTTAACGCTCCGGGTTGTGGCTCCGGCATACGAGGGTTCGATCCCCTTCGAACGCCCCATTTTTTTATTTTATTTTTTGAACATTTTCACCTAATAAATGACACTTACGACATCTAGCTTCATATTCATTGTAATTACCTAATAAATTTAAACTCTTATTTTTTATTTTTCTATATGAAGTAGTTGCAACATTTTGACATATTACGCAAATAGCATGCAATTTAGTAATTGTTTCAGCAATAGCCATTAAATTAGGCATCGGTCCAAAAGGTTGACGTCGATAATCTTGGTCAAGTCCAGCAATTATTATTAAATATCCCTTGTTTGCCAAATCATCGGCCACTGAAATTAAATTATTTCCAAAAAAATGAGCCTCATCAATTAAAATTGCATCATATTTAGCTTTGTCAAGCAATTCATAAATATCTTCAATTTGTTTAATTGAAAAAGTTCTTTCTTTTAATCCACAGCGACTTACTATTTCGCTATCAGAAAAACGATTGTCATATTCAGGCTTAATTACTAAACTATTAAATTTAGCATATGATAATGTTCTTAATCTTCTTAGTAGTTCCTCGGTTTTCCCACTAAACATGGGACCTGTGATAATCTCAATCATACCTTTTGAGAATCTTTTATACATAATAAACCTACCTTAAATTCTGTGAGTTATTTATTGTTATAATAATAAATTATTTTCTTATATTACATTAAAATTATTAGTATAAATTTTTTTCTTTATTGGAGGTTTTTATGTCATTAAAAGCAGGGATTGTGGGATTACCAAACGTTGGAAAAAGCACACTTTTTTCAGCCTTAACATTAAATGAAGCAGAGTCAGCTAATTACGCATTTACTACTATTGAACCTAATATTGCAATAGTTAATTTAGAAGATTCAAGATTATATAGTTTAGCATCTCTTGTTAATGCTAGAAAAATTGTTCCAGCAACATTTCAATTTGTTGATATTGCCGGACTTGTCGAAGGGGCCTCGAAGGGTGAAGGATTAGGTAATAAGTTTTTATCTAACATCCGTGAAGTGGATGCAATAGTACACGTAATTAGATGTTTTGAAAATGATGATATAGTTCATGTGAGAAATCATATTGATCCATTGGCCGACCTAAAAATAATTAATTTAGAACTAATTTTAGCAGATTTGCAGATGGTTGAAAATGTTCTAGGACGCATTGGCAAAAAGGCAATTAACTCAAATGATAAGGAATTAAAAAAAGAATATGAACTTTTGGTTAGAATTAAAGATTATTTATCTGATGAAAAAATGCTAAAGGATATTGACTTTTCATCTGAGGAATTGGCAATTATTAAAAATTATCAATTTCTTACAATTAAGCCTACTATTTATGTTGCTAATCTTGATGCAAATTCATACAAAAATCTATCAGAAGCAAAACATTTTTTAAGATTAAAACAAGAATTAGAAAAAAATAATGAATATATAATTCCAATTTGTATAAAAATTGAATATGAAGTATCTAGCTTTTTAAATGAAGAAAAAACAATGTTTTTAAATGAATATAATATCGATAAATCTGGACTTGCCGAACTTATATCTAAGAGTTTTTATTTATTAGATCAAGCTACCTATTTCACTGTTGGAGAAGTTGAAACAAGAGCTTGAGTGTTTAAAAAAGGAATGAACGCAGCTGAATGTGCCGGGATTATTCATACTGATTTTGAAAAGAAATTTGTTAAAGCTGAGGTTATTAAATGCGATGACTATATTACTTGTGGTGGTGAAAAACAAGCGAAAGAAGCAGGTAAAATGATGCTAGAAGGCCGAAATTATCTAATGAAGGATGGAGATGTTTGTTATTTTAAGATAGCTAAATAAAATTACAAAAGAAATTTTTATAATGTATTTGTTTATTAATGACAGGGATAAAATATTAATTTTTATTTAATGTTTTAATTTTTAAAATATTAAATTGTAAGAATGAAGTATTTTATTAATGAATATTTTATAAAAAATAAAGGTTAATAATAGAACCAATAGGCCTAAAACTAGTTAGGGTTTTGGGTTTATTTTTTGATATTAAATATGTATTTTTTTGTAAAAAACGCCTCATTTATTGTTGAAAAAATTTAAAGTTTTAAAATTAAGTTAAGGGGGATATATGAAAAAGATAAGTTTTTTACTAGGATTGCCGCTAGTGGTTAGTCCAATATTGGTTATCTCTTATACTAAAAATAGTAACAATACAGATGAAGCATTAGAAATAAAATATAAGGAAAAAGTTGGTGCTTATTGTTTGTGCGATTTTATAAGACTAACAGGGCGACAAGATACCAAAATTAAATTTATATCAGGTAATTTTTTTAATATTGATAAATATAACTATATAGTCGGCTATGAAAATGGTGGTTATTCAATCTTTGATCATGGTAGAGAAAAAATAGTAGAAGTTAATCCTTATTATATTTTTACGCCAGAAATGATGCTAATGTTTCCTAATAAGGATACAATAATATTAAGAAATAGCGAAACATCATTTGATTATACAAATATTCGCGATAGGGATAAACCATTTCCCGGTGACGTTCATAGGCCTATTAAGAAAACCAAAAATGTGACCGATGATTGAAAAGATCAATCTAAAAAAATTGAAAAAAATTTTAAAAATGTTAATTTTAGCAATTTTAATATTTGGAATTTAAACACCGTAAAAAATTCTAGTTTAACAGATTTCAAGAAAAATGGTATAAGAAATGAATACAACGGTTTTTTATATGCTGATGATGAAATTAGGTATTCATGATTTTTTAAATCAAACAACAATAAGGTTTTTGGAATTAATGATGCTAAATATTACACAAACGAAGAAGACTGAGGTGGAATATGCGGCTATATTGCCATAAATCAGATGATACTTTATAATAATTATTTTTTAAATCCTAGATATTTAGGATTTCAAGAAGAAGAAAAATATATAGATAAAATAGAATCCTTTGATGCAGGAATAATATATGATTATGACTCAATGCCATGGGAAATTATAAATGGTGACCTTGTTTATGATTATGAGTATGAAAAAACTCATCAGCTCAGAACATATTTTTCCAATTTAACTAATAATGAAAAAGTTAAATATTTAAAAGAAAATTATTTTTCTCCAAAATTAAATGATGTTTATATGAAAGATCTTTTAGAAAAATTTAAATTCAAGAAGGGTACAACATACTGAAATAGGAAAGAAATTATTAAAAATCTATTAAACAAAAAATATGTTGATTATACATTTAGTTATTGATATAACAGAAGCAATAATATTGTAAATTTTATTAAGGATAAAAAAATACCAGCATTTCTAGTTTCGGATACAAGAGAATTTAAGAATGGTGGATATGAATTGAATGGCGAATCTTCGCATATTTATGTAGCTTATGGAGTTTATGAAGATGGAAGAGCACTAGTTAATTTTAATTGATATGACCAATGAAATCAAGTTATTATTGATACAAACAACATTAAATGGCTTGAATATTTAGAAAATAAAGATCAAGGTGAACTAGGAAAATATTTTTGGGATGGTGCTAATTTTGTTACTGGAAGTGAAATTACAGAAAGATTAAAGGATTGCGAGTTAATAAAATAATGAAAAAGAAAACAAAAATTGCATTAATAGGCGCGCTGGTGCCAACTGTTGTGATTGGTGCTCCATTGCTTGGCTTTAGCATATATTCGGTGATAACGCATTTAGATCGTCTTAATATGCCAATCGGACCATCAATGCCTCATAGAAATTATTTAGAAGATGTAACTCTTTATAAGGATGCCTTTAAGGGCGATAACATTTTAATTAAAAATCCTTTTAAAAAATATGAATTTAAAACCTCTAATAAAATAGAGGAAGTTAAAAAATATATAAATAGCATTAAGAAAGAGGGTTTTTATGTTATCCCATTGAAAATTAAACTTATAAATACATCAAAAGATAATAAAGGAGATTTTAGAGAAGAATTTGAAGAAAAAATATCAAATTTAAAGGATATAGTGCTATTTTATCTTCCTAAAAAAATGATTAATCAATTTCTACCTTATGGGTTTGAATTTGAGCAATGATATGCTACACCATTTCAGGATTTAGAAGATTTTAAAATTTTTAAAACAAGCTCAGAAGACACTTATAAAGACATAACAAATTGAAAAAAAACAATTCATTCACCTTATCCTAGTTTTTTACAAACAAGATCTTTTCTTTCGGCTATTAATAAACATAAGGTTAAATATAATGATAAGGAATTGGACATTGCAGATATTATAATAATTGGAATAGATAACGATAAAAAAGATGCAACTTTAAAAATTTTTATAAATAGATACATACCTAGTGATTATTCCAAAATAAAGGAATATGAAGAATTGGAAGCAAAGGATGGTAGCAAAAAAGAGATAAATATTTATAATTTGCATTATTAATAGGTAGTGTAGTAAATTTTGTGTAAATTTATCTCCTGCTTACTTTTTGAGTAAGAGATTTGAGAATAGCTTACATAAATCTAAATTTATTATGTAAAAATAACCAAATAACATAACAAAATCGAAGAATTTAATCTCCTAAATGTTATTTGGTTATTTTAAATTATTATTATTATTATTATTATTATTATTATTATTCGAAAATTATTTGCAATTGGTTATAAACAACCCCTCAGTCAGAAACGGATTTCTCTCATTTTTCAACTTGATTTTGAATTGCAAAATAAATTATTTTTATTAAAGAGTCATCAGTAGGAAATGAAGTTTTATTTTTAGAAATTTTTCTAATATTTCTATTTAAATTTTCAATAACATTTGTTGTATAAATTAGTTTTCTAATTTCCGCTGGAAAATTAAAAAAAAGTAACTAATTCATCGAAATTATTTCTTCAACTTTTGACTGCATAATGATATTTAGAATCTCATTTTTGTTCAAAAATTTCAAGAAATCTTGAAGCCTCATCCAGGTTGCTGGATTTATAAATATTTTTCATATCTTGGGTAAATTCTTTTAAATCTTTATAGTTAACATGTTTTGCCGAATTTCTTATTTGATGAACTATGCACTTTTGAATTTGTGTTTTAGGATAAACAGCTTTGATTGCTTCGCTAATTCCCACTAAATTATCACCCGCCATGAGATATATCTCATGAATGCCCCTTAATTTAAGGTCATTTAGTACTTGAATTCAATATTTTGCACTTTCAGATTCTCCGATTAAGAACCCCCCAAAACATCCTTATATCATTCCAAAGAGTATCTCATAACTATGTAAACTGACTTTTAACAAGTTTATTTTCTTCTTTAACTTTAAATCTTATTCACCAATAAAAAACATGGCATAAGTTTTTTCTAAAGGTCGATTTTTTCACTCCGTTATGTGTGGAATTATCTTATCAATTACTCTGCTAACAAAAGCAGCACCAACTTCAACTCCGCACATTTCCTTAAGAGTTTGAGAGATATCTCTCGTTGAAATTCCTTTTGAATAAAGACCGATAATTTGGCTTTCAATTTTAGAAATATCATACTGGTATTTTGGAACTATTGTTGGTTTAAATTCAGAGTTTCTATCTCTCGGAATTTGAAGTTCAATTTCACCTAAATTTGATCTTAGATTTTTAGAATAACTACCATTTCGATAGCTATCTTTTATCGTTTTTCATGCTCATATCTATCGTAACAAGGTGTTTTTTCATTTCTTCTTCTGGCATTATTTGAATAAGATCTTTGGTATTTTGCTTAATAATTTTGCAAACCTTTTCCTGAGTTGCTGGTTTATATTTATCATATAATTCTTTTACGCTTAGCATTTTAATTTCTTTTTTTGGCATATTAAAAATCTTTTATATAAATATTTTAATTTTAAATATTTGCTATTAGGAGATTTTTACACAAAATTATCTACAGTTCCAAAAAATCTCTTTTTCAATAAGTTTGGTTATTTTTTTACAAAAATTAAACTATTTTTCAAATTCTTTAATTACATATGAAGAATTGAATAGATATAATAAACTCCCTCAGTCAAGACCAAAAGTAACGATGTCACCGGCTTTATATTCAATATTTGAATCTTGAGCGTTGATAATCATATGATCTGAAGATCCACCTAAAATTTTTAGCTTTTCATCATATGGGATCATGGCATCAAACATTGTATCCAATTTACCGATTGCCAAAATAATTCTTTTTATATCACCAATGTCTTCAAAATAAGGAACATGTCCAAACGCATCAATTCCACAAGCACCAATTGGCATTGAGCTTTTATAATCAACTTCAACAACTTCAACTTCGCATCTAAATGCATCACGATACATTCCATCAATTGTTTGACGATACATATCTTCAGTACCAAAAATCATTGCAAAACCCATTCTTAAAACATTGATTTCTTTTGGCATACGATTTTCTCACACCATATGTAAACTTAATGAATTTCCGCCTGACATATGAGTTAATTTGATATTAAGTTCACTCTCAATTTGATGTTGGATTTCAACGAATTGTTTCATTGTTTCATCAGATGGTATTCTAGCACCATAACACCCAAAATTGCATCCTAAACCAATTAATTTAACACCTTTCATTTCATTGATTAATTTAGCTGATTTTAAAGCATCTTCTGGCAAAACGCCTTCTCTTCTATCACCTAAGTCCACCATTAAAACAATTTCATGCGGCTTTTTATTGTTTTTTAAACAATAATCACTAATTTTTTTAATAACATCTAAATCGCCATTTAAAGATGAATCACATAATTCAATCATTTTTGGTATTTCAGAAATCATTGGTATTCTTAAAAGTTGTTTGTGACCTGGTATATCTTTATATATTTCAAAATTATCTAGCCGTGAATCTCCAAAGTTTTTTATGCCGGCCTCAGCATATAATTCCGCCATTCTTCTATTTCCACAAAAACCTTTAGTTACTGCTAAAACTTCAATATTTTTAACCTTACAAATTTCGATTGCTCTTCTAACGTTAGTTTTGAATTTAGTTTCATTAATAATAATTTTTGGGTATCCCATTTTTATTCCTTTATTTTAATTTAATTCCTATATTATTTGCTATTTTTAATAATTATAAATTCTTTTTTGCCATTTCTTAATAAGGCATATTTTTGTTCGTAATTTGTAAATTCTCAATCATTTTGCAACATCCTATAGTTTAAAATCATTATAGGAGGTAATGTGAAATATAAAAAATAGAAATCTAGAATTTAACAGATTTTGAGAAAAAAAGATATTTATACCGATATAACTAATTAAAAAATTAAAAATAAACCTAATCGCCATAAAACATGAAGTTAGCCGTTTTACATTTCCTATTAAAATCTATTAATATGAAATGCTTTACTTTTTTAAAAAAACAAGATACATTTGTAATGTATCTTGTTTTTTTAACAATTTTATGATATGGCAGGGGATGCAGGAATCGAACCCGCACAAATGGGTTTGGAGTCCATTGTTCTACCATTAAACTAATCCCCTAGACACATATAAAATTATAATTTATCTTTTTATATTTTTAAAGAAATCTTTTATTTCATTTATTTTGTCAATTTTTTCTCAACTTAAATTAAGGTCATTTCTACCAAAATGACCAAAAGTTGCGGTTGGCAGAAAAATTGGGTTTAATAAATTTAGTGTGTTTATAATTCCTTCAACACTTAAATCAAATAATTTATAAACGGCATTAATTATTTCCTGTTCTGTATATTTAGAAGTACCAAAAGTTTCAATATAAATTGATTGTGGTCTAGGTAATCCTATGGCATAAGATAATTGGATTTCCATTTTTTTTGCAATGCCAGCAGCAACAAAATTTTTGGTTATATATCTTGCCATATATGCTGCAGAACGGTCTATCTTGGTTGCGTCCTTACCTGAAAACGCCCCACCACCATGTCTTGCAAAACCACCATAAGTGTCGACAATTATTTTTCTACCAGTCAAACCAGTATCTCCGGTTGGGCCCCCTATTACAAATCTACCGGTGGGATTTATTAATAATTCATAATCTAAATTGAAATTATGTTCTTTTAAAACATAGTCAACGATATTTGTTTTTATAAAGGTTTTAAATTTATCATAATTAAAATTTTCCTCATGTTGAATTGACATTAAAACTTTTTTAATAGTATATGTATTTTTTTTATCATCATATTCAACTGTGACTTGGCTTTTCATATCTGACTTTGCATATGGAAATTTTTTATGTCTTCTTAAATTTTCGGCACGCTTTACTAATTCATGAGCTAGCACAATAGGCCATGGCATATAATACTCATTTTCACAAGTGGCATAACCAAACAAAATCCCTTGATCGCCAGCACCTAATTCTTTATTGTTGTCCTTGTTTACTCCTTGGGCAATATCAGGACTTTGTTCAGTAATTGCGTTAATTATTTTAAAATCGTTTTCCTTATAGCCTAAATTTTTAAGTATTTTTCATGCTTCCTTAATAGTATCAATATAACCTTTTGTTGAAATTTGGCCGCCAATATATATGAGGTCATCATTTGCTATAACGTCACATGCTACTCTTGAATATTTATCTTGCTTTAATAAAGCATCGACAATTGCATCTGAAATTTGGTCACAAATTTTATCTGGATGTCCCGCACCAACAGATTCACTTGTTAGTAATCTCTTCATTGTATTTCTCCTTTAAATTTCTATAGCTATAATTAAAAACATAAAAAAACAACTCTATTTTATAGGTTGTTTTTTGACTAAATAAACTTACAAATGATACATGTTAGATTTTTTATAAAAATCTCTGACTATCCACCTTATTCTATACGAACAGGTTGGCATGTTTCATCGCCGTCAAGCTAACAACTCTTTATGTATTTTAATTATGGTAAAAGTATATCATTTTATAAGAGAATTATGCCATTTTCATTGATCGTTTTTTTAGTCTCATCATTTCAAATGCTAGCTTGAACTTCACCAATATGTCTTTTTTCTAATAAAAACATTGCAATTCTTGATTGCCCTAGTCCTCCACCGATAGTTAAAGGTAATTTGTTTTCTAAAATAGCCTTATGATATGGACTTATTTTTGCTATTTCATAATCACTTAGTTGATATTGTTTTCTTAGTGAATCACCATCCACTCTAATTCCCATACTGCTTAGTTCCAAAGCGATATCGTTGATTGGATCATAGACAATTAAATCACCATTAAGCATCCAATCATCATAGTCCTTAGCTCTTTTTGAATGTGGCTTATTATCATTTAATAGATAACCAATTTGGTAAATAAAAATAGCTTTGTGTTCTTTTGCTATCTCGTATTCTCTCTCCTCAGGCGAAATATTTGGATAAAGATTATATAGTTCATTTGAACTAATAAAGAAAATTTTTTCTGGAAGTTTTGTTGCGAAAATTTGATAAATTTTATTAATGGTTTTTTCTGTTTCTTTAAGGCATTTATATATTTTTTTAACAACCTTTTTAAGAAAATTAATATTACGATCCTTTTTATTTATAACTAATTCTCAATCTCATTGGTCGACATAAAAAGAATGGGTTTTATCAATATTTTCTTGTTGTCTTATTGCGTTCATATCAGTATAGATACCTTCATAAACGTTAAAATTATATCTTGCCAGGGCATCTCTTTTTCATTTTGCTAGTGAGTGAACAATTTCGATATCTTCATTAATATTTTTAGGTCTAAATATAACTGGTTTTTCTCCTGAGAGACCATCATTTAAGCCACTACTACTTCTTAGAAACATAGGTGCTGATACTCTTGTAAGATTTAAGGCTTTTCTTAATTTATGTGAAAAAACGTCTTTTAGTTTTTCAATCGCAAACTGAGTTTCTTTTAATGTTAAACATGTTTTTTTCATAAAAGAATTTTAACAAATTAAACAAAAAAGTCCATTGAAAAATGAACTCTCTTTTAATTTATATTAAACTATTACTCTTTATCTTGAATTGCTTCAAAACCGGGCATTTTATTACCTTGAATGAATTCGATAGAAGCTCCGCCACCGGTTGAAATAAAACTGAATTTTGATTGGTATCCTAGTTTGTTAATAGCAGTTACTGAATCACCGCCACCGACAACAGAGTAAGCTCTTTCATTATTTGCAATAGCTATAGCAATACCTTTTGTTCCATTTTCAAAGTTTTTGAATTCAGTTACTCCCGCAGGTCCGTTTCAAAATATTGTTTTTGCGGAAGCGATAATTTCGTTAAATAGCTCAACTGATTGTGGGCCAATATCTAATCCCATATATCCATCAGGAATGTTGATATTATCTTTTGTTGTAAATAAAGGAGTTTTATCAGCGAATTCATCAGTGTAAGCATTGTCAATTGGTAAAACAATTTTGTCCTTATATTCAATTAAATATTGTTTTGCCATTTCTACTTTGTCATCTTCACAAATTGATGTTCCCACTTTGTGACCCAACGCTTTTTGGAAGGTATATGCCATTCCACCAACAACTAGAACTTTATCAGCAACATTGAATAATTTTTCAAGTACCTTGATTTTGTCACTAACTTTTGCTCCTCCAATAATAGCAACATATGGTCTTTCGAATCCATCTAATATTTTAGATAAGTGTAAAACTTCATTGTTCATTAATAAACCAAGTGCTGATTCCTTGATGAATTTTGCAATACCTGCCGTTGAAGCATGAGCACGATGTGAAGCACCAAAGGCATCATTAACATAAACATCTCCTAGGCTAGCTCAATATTTTGCTAATTCTTCATTGTTTCCCGACTCAGCCTTATCATTTAAATCCTCAAAACGAGTGTTTTCTAAGAAAATAATTTCTCCTGGTTTTAGGTTTGAAGCTGCCTTTTTAACTTCTTCACCTCTAGTTTCAGGAATAAAGTCCACTTTTTTGCCTAGAATTTCAGAAAACTTTTCTACAACAACCTTTAACGATTTATTTAATTTGTCTTCAGGAGCTTTTATTCTTCCTAAATGTGAAAGCATAATTAGTGATGCGCCATGGTCTAAAATGTACTTGATTGTTGGCAATGCTGCATCGATTCTTTTTGTGTCCATAACCATTCCGTTAGAAACAGGGACATTAAAATCAACTCTTAGAATTACTTTTTTTCCTTTAAGTTCAATATCCTTGATTGTTTTTTTCATTTTATCTCCTATATTTTTTAGTAATTTAATATAAAATTTTTATTAATATATGTGTAATTATAATAAAATAATCTTAATTAATAATCAAACATATTAAAATGATGATTTATTGATTGTTAGGAGAAAGATGGCTCAAAAACAAAAAGATACAAGAACCCTGAATTATGATCCTGAGAGCGATAATATCTCAAGAATCATTACTGAATTTCAGTCATATAAGAAGAATGCTAAATTTTTTAAGGATTATTCTGAGATGGAAATTTTTAATTATTTTCAAAAGATGAGATTTATGAATATTATGGATGAAAGAAATAAGGAAATAATTAAGCAAGCCCAGAATAGACAAACACAATTGCAAATGAAGTATCAAACATATATTGAGTTCGATAGATGATCTGATTCTCCACAGGCAACACAAGCAAAACCAATTAGTAAACTAAGAAGAATTTTGGCAATTATTTTTGTAATAATTATTCAAATCATTGTCTTGATAATAATTATTAAATTAGCAAATGGTAATTCATAAAATTAGATGAGGTTTTTAATGGTTGAATATATTATTTTATTTTTTGTAATCTTTATTTCGGTTGTTTTATCAGTTAATTATATTATTAACATTGTAAATGCCAAGAAGAAAAATAAGTCTATTAAAAAGAGCCTTGGAAGCTCAACTAAAATTAGAATAATTTATCAATTGAGAGAAGCGTTAGAGAAGCTTTCGGCAACAAAAACTGGTGCAATTATAACAATTGAAAATAATGATAATTTAGACCCACTAAGAACAGATGGAATTATTTTGGATGCGAATATTTCTTCCTCGATCTTAATTTCTATTTTTAATAAACATAGCCCCTTACATGATGGCGCGGTTATTATAAGAAATAATAAAATTTACTATGTTGCTACATTTTATAAAATAACTAAGAAGTCAATTGATAATAAATATGGTGCAAGACATCGCGCCGGAATGGGAATTTCTGAAATGAGTGATGCTTCAACATTAATTGTGAGCGAAGAAAACGGTGGTATAACGCTTGCTGAAAATGGCGTACTACAGTCTGTTCCTTTAGAACAATTGCAAATAGTTTTAGGTAGAATTTTAAGGGATTCTAATTAATAACTATTAATTTAGTATTATTATATTTTGTGATTTTTTGATAATTAAAAATGAAAAAACAACTTAAATTAAATTGAAAAATTTATATTACTTTTTTAAAGTTTTTATAATAAAAGTTTTAAAAAAATTTTAAAAATTTTTATTTTTGTTAAAATTATTTCATTACTTATTTACTTTAAAAATCAATGTTAAGCGCCTTAATTTGGACAGGACATAGATGAAAGGCTATGCTTAGGTGGTTAAACGCGTTTAATCTTAAAGATTTTAATATCTATAAAAAAATTAAAAATTTATATAGTTAACTCGAAAGGAAAGAAAATGGCAAAAGTAGATTTTGACCGTTCAAAAGCTCACGTTAACGTTGGAACAATCGGTCACGTTGACCATGGTAAAACAACATTAACAGCTGCGATAGCAACAGTTTTATCTAAAAAAGGTTTATCAGAAGCTAGAGATTACGCTTCAATCGATAATGCCCCAGAAGAAAAAGCACGTGGTATTACAATTAACACCTCACACATCGAATACCAAACAGAAAAGCGTCACTATGCACACGTTGACTGTCCGGGTCACGCTGACTATGTTAAAAATATGATTACAGGTGCCGCTCAAATGGATGGTGCAATATTAGTAGTTGCTGCTACTGATGGTCCTATGCCTCAAACACGTGAACACATTTTATTGGCAAAACAAGTTGGTGTTCCTAAAATTGTTGTTTTCCTAAACAAAATTGATATGTTTAGTGATGATGAAAGAGAAGAAATGATTGGTTTAGTTGAAATGGATATCCGTGGATTGCTAAACGAATATGGTTTCGATGGAGACAATACACCTGTTATTGCTGGTTCAGCTCTTAAAGCATTACAAGGCGACGCCGCTTATGAGCAACAAATTATGGACTTAATGGATGCTGTTGATACATACATTGAAGAACCAAAACGTGAAACAGAAAAACCATTCTTAATGGCTATTGAAGACGTTTTCACAATTACAGGACGTGGAACAGTTGCAACTGGTAGAGTTGAACGTGGTGTTTTATCACTTAACGAAGAAGTTGAAATTGTTGGATTAAAGCCAACTAAGAAAACAGTTGTTACCGGTATCGAAATGTTTAGAAAGAACCTAAAAGAAGCTCAAGCTGGGGATAATGCTGGTTTATTACTACGTGGTATTGATAGATCAGAAATTGAACGTGGACAAGTTTTAGCAAAACCTAAAACAATCGTTCCTCACACAGAATTTGAAGCTACAGTTTATGTTCTTAAAAAAGAAGAAGGTGGACGTCACACACCTTTCTTCCAAAACTATAAACCACAATTCTACTTCCGTACAACAGACGTTACAGGTGGAATTGCATTCATCGGACAACGTGAAATGGTTATGCCAGGGGATACAGTTGAATTAAAAGTTACTTTAATTGCACCTATTGCTGTTGAAGAAGGAACAAGATTCTCAATCCGTGAAGGTGGTAGAACTGTTGGTGCCGGAACTGTAACAAAGATTACAAAATAATTTTAGTTTGAAAAATATGTTGCACAATATGTGCAACATATTTTTTTATTTTTTTAAATGTCATCAGAAATTAGGGCATTTATTTTATTTTTCTTCTTTTCAGTGGTTTCCTTTATAACGGGGGCAGGAATGCCTAATTCATTAGAGTTTTTGCTAATTTTATTAATGACTTCGTTTGTATATTTATATGCTTTTCCAATCTTTTTAGATGCTTGTCCAATAGAATCTAAACCATCAATAATATTGTTATTAACAGCATTGTATTTATTTTGAATTTCGATAAATAAATCTTTAATTTTTTCAATATCTTTTGCAACTCTATAATTTTGGTTTTGAACAGAGTAACTATATATAAAAGCCATCATAAAACTTGGGCCTATTATTAATATTTTATAATCATTGAATATTGCAGGTATAAAGTTATTGTCTTGAATTAATGTTAGGTGTATGCTTTCAGATGGCAGAAATAATATGGCAAAAGGTGCAGTATTATGATATGGCTTGATATATTTATCTCTAATACTTTTAGCCATTTCTTTAAGTTTATCTCTTAATTTTTTAAGAGCATCCTTTTTATCTACTTCATTTTCCTTATCAATATATTTATTTCATGTATCTAAAGGAAATTTACTATCAATCGGGATAATGATTTCTTGTTCTTTGCCATCAATAATATTTTTTGACCTAATAACAAAATCTACTTTTTCATCACTTTTTGGATCAATTTTATATTGTTCAAATCAGAGATTATTTTTAAGTGACGGAAAATGGTTTTCTAAAATTTGTCTTAATGAGAATTCACCAAAATTTCCTACAGTTTTATTGTTTGAAAAAGCTTTGTTAAGATCAATAACACTTTTTTGAATAGTGCTAAATTCAGTCATGCCTTTGTTCATTTCATCCATCGAGCTCTTGATATTATTAAAATGTTCATTGATTTGTTTTGTTAATTTATCTTCAAAGTGTTTATCTATTTTTGTTTTAATTTCTTCAAATCACTCACGATTTCTTTTAGTTATATCTTCAAGTCTTGTATTAACATTTTCTCTTAAAACATTTGATAATTTATTTAGATCTTCATTTTGAGCCTTATTACTTTCTTTTATAACACTAGCTATTCGAACCAAATTATTGTTGATTATTTCATTATAAGACTTTCCAAATTCATTTATTGTTTTGTTTAATTCATTTTTTAAATTATTTATTTTATCACCCATGATTTCAGCTAAAAAAACTTTTTGATTTAGTTCTAACTTATCTAATTTTATTTCAATATGGTTATTAATTTCATTTAGATGGTTTTGGATTTCATTTTTTATAATTTCCTCAGTTTTTGTTTTTGCCTTTTCAGCTCTTAATCTTTGTGTGATTAAATAAGATAATATGGAAACTATTCCTATTAGTGCTAATGCACTAATTACAATCAAGGCAATTAAAAGATTATTCATATTTTTACCTCCTTATTTTTAGAATAATGCTATTAATAATTTAAACATAAATAATGTAATATTTTTTTGGTTATTTCAAATATTCAAAAAATAGCCTTAATTATTATAAAATTTATTGTAATTATGAAGAAAATGCAAAAAAAAATATTTCTATCATCATTAGTTACATTACCTGTTTTTGCAACTGCACCATTAGTTGTTTCATGTAAAAATAAAAATCAAGTTGAAGAAGATAAAAGTCTTGAATTTAGTGCTATTAAACAAAAATATGAAAAGCTTAATTGAGATGATTTTCTTTTGGCTAAAAAAGTAAAAGATGAAAATATTTCTTATAAGGATTATACTTATGAATCATTCTTTGAGTGGGGTAGTGAAAAAGGGTTAAACGCCTTGGATAAAATAGAAATAAATGGTAAAAGTTCTGATTTAACATCAAAAGAGTCACAAGCATTGGATAATAATATAACTGCTAAAAAATATATTTCTAAGGATTTTATTGATCTTGTTGATAACTATAATAAAACAAAAAATGATGATGAAAAATTGATAGTAATTTTGAGAAGTCAAAAACTCCCCTTGCCTGAAGCAGCCATATTAGTTTGAACTTGGTTAACAAAGAAAAAATATTTAAAAGAAGCCAAAAAAATTGAGGAATTAAAAAATATTAGTAGCAACAAGATTGTTCTATATGGCCATTGGTTTTATAATAGAGAATATGATAAAAATAATGATAGCAATAAAAAGTGGAAAATTGTTGGATATGTTGTCCCCACAATTAGCTTTAGTGCATTATTTTTATATATAATAATAGCAATATTGGTTAAGCGCAAGAAAATAGCTTTTAAAGCTAAGAAAGGAAGAGCTAAATAATGTATGCAATAATTAATAACAAAAAACCTGTTATTTTTAGCGATGTAGATGGTACGCTGTATCGAAATTTTGATTTAAGACCAGATACCGAATATGATATTAGGTTTGCTATTGATAATGGTGCTGATTTTAACATATGCACCGGAAATCCGGTGCAAGAGCGTATGTTAAATTTAGCTAAAAGACTAAATGTGAGATATCTTCTTTGTTCATCTGGTGCTGAAATATATGACGTGAAAAAAGCAGAGATTATTAAGAGTTGAAATATTGAATTCTCTTATTTAGAAGAAGTAATTAAAATTGCAAATGAGTTAAATTTACAAGTTATTTTTTGAGATGACAAAAATTATTTTTATCTAAAAGATGAAAAAATTATAATTGACGAGGTTATAAATTATCATTTTGTTAGTGACAAAAATAAGAAAATGATACCTAAATTGTGAAAAGGTGAGTTTATAAAACCTATTAAAATTGAGTTGTATGCCATTGACGATCAGCCATCAACAACACTATATGAAAAAATATATGATAGTATCAAACACCTAAAAGATAAAATGGAAATTATTGTGACCCATTGCAATATAGAAATTAATTCGTTAGGAGTTAATAAAGGAAGTGCCGTTAGATGAATGGTTGAAAATATTTATAGCAATGAAGAAGTAATGCTAAAAGAAGTAATGACTATCGGAGATAGTAATAATGATACCCCGATGTTAAAACTTACTGATTATTCATATGCAATGGATAATTCATCTAATGAAGTATTAAAAACTGCTAAACTTTTTACAAGTGATGTAGCACAAAATGGGTTAGGGGAAGCTATTTTGGACTATTTATATCGATTAAAGAATATTACAAGAAAATATATGTTTCATGAATTTATAAAGGAGAAGTAAAATGAAGGTAACAAGAATTGGACAAAATTATATTTTAAAGGTTAATAATATTAATAAATTATCTCCTTTTTTTAATGAAACTAATGTTAAACTAGTTGACTTTTTGGGCGAAGATCAGCCGTTAGAACTAATTATATCTGATAATTTAACATTTGAGGAATTGGGTAGATTAATTCTATCTTTCTATGGATATAATAAGAATCCATATTATCCAATCTTTGATACAAGTGAATTTGATGAGAAAGAACTTAGAGAAATAACTTTTGAAACAAGAGCTCAAAAAGGCTTGATTGTCAATGTTGATGACTTTTTATTCAAAAAAATAGAATATCTTGATAAGAAATCAAATTATTTTACAGCAATATTATCTGATTTTTCGGTTGTTTCGTTTGAATTTACTCTTAAGAAGGGCATTAAATACGCTGGTGTATCATTGGCCGAAAGATTTAGCGCTATGCTAAAGCAAAACACAGATGCGGTATTAAAGCATTCATTAAAATTTAATAAAACAAATAGGGTCGAAAATAGTAAAAACACAAGCGTTTTTGGTATGCAACTAGCAAAATCTTTATATGATAATAATTACGTATATGCTTTCCATAATTCTCTTGTTCCTTCTTTTGGGGAAGTTTCAGCTACGACAGAATTTTTTGATTTTGGTCTTCTTTCAAGATTAGAACTTTCAACCATATCTAAAGAAATTTCATCAATTTTTGAATGAAGAAGTAAAGATAAAATATATCAGTCATACTTCGAATACATTGCCCCTAGTTTAAATGACCATGAGTTGCTTAATATGGGTTCAATAGGTAATTTTTTTGGTTCGAAAGAATTATCAGAATCTGAACATAATGATGTAAAGAAAATTCAAGAAATTCTAAGTAATCCTGAAAAATATGCAAAATCTGAGAAAGAAATGATTGAAAAAGTTAAGAATGGTGATTTAGACTTGCCTTTTGATACTTCAAAAATTCAAACTCGCGATGATTTGAGATACGCATTTATAGAAAGTTTTGTTGAGCCTTTAATTGATATGGGAATTGATGAAGCAGAAATCGTTCAAACATTGAAGGAATTTGTTGCTCAGGTTAAACAAGGAACTTTTGTTCCTGGTGTGCCCGCAATGAACATTACGGACTTTGAAGATGAGTCATTTATAAGAACTGTGCTTGAAATATATAGAGAAAAGAAGTCAGGAAGAGAAAAAACAAGAGAGCAAGAACAAGAAACAGTAGATGAAGATGAAATAAATTAGGTTAGTTCTTATAATATATTATTTTCATTATTTGCTTGTATTATAGAAATATAAAAAAATGGGCTTAATTAAGCTAAAAATGGTCTATTTTTTTAAATATGATAATAAATATTCTTAATTTAAAATGGTAAACATTCATTATTAAATAATTAGAAATCAAACAATCAATCATGAATATCGTATTTTATTATAGATATTCATTTTTTAATTTTTTATTTACTATTTAAAAACACTATTTTATTAATATAATTCTATATTATGAAACATAATAATATTATTATTAAAAATGCAAGAGAAAATAATTTAAAAAATGTTAATCTTGAAATACCAAGAAATAAATTTGTCGTTTTCACCGGGCTTTCAGGGTCTGGAAAGAGTTCGCTAGCATTCAACACCATCTATGAAGAGGGGAGAAGAAGGTATGTTGATAGCTTATCAAATTATGCTAAACAATTTTTAGGTGGAACAAAAAAACCTGATGTGGATAGTATTGAAGGATTGAGTCCTGCCATTTCTATTGAGCAAAAAACGGTCCACAATAATCCTCGTAGTATTGTTGGCACAGTAACGGAAATTTATGATTTTTTGAGATTGTTATACGCAAGAATAGCAAAACCTTATTGTCCAAATCATAAAATTGAAATTACAGCGCAAAAAAGCCGAGATATTATTAATTATGTTTTGTCGCAAAATGAGGGTTCTAAAATATTTATATTATCTCCAATAATTAATAATCAAAAGGGATCTTTTGCTACCACGTTAGCAAAACTAAAAAAGGACGGTTTTCTCAGAATAAAAGCTAATGGTACTATTTTGGAACTAGAAAAAGACCCAATTTTGGATAAGAATAAAAGGTGAAACATCGACTTAATCATTGACCGCTTTAGTTTATCAAATGATAAAGAAACAATGTCGCGTGTTGCTGAGGCTGTCGAGATTGCTTTATCTTATTCTAACGGATTGGTGACTATTGAGGTTGTTGGAGGACAAACAAACACATATTCAACAACACATAGCTGTAAATACGGCGATTTTAATATGCCAAAAATTGAACCACGACTTTTTTCATTTAACTCACCAAATGGAATGTGTTATAAATGCAAGGGACTTGGTGTCTTGCAAAAAGCATCATGAGATTTAATATGTGCAGATAAAACAATGTCAATAAATGAAGGTGCAATATTAATTTATAAAAATATCATTAATTCTCGCAATCTTGAGTGGCAGGAATTTGATAGAATGTTAGGCTACTATGGAATTCCAAAAGACGTGCCAATAGGTGATTTATCTAAGGAACATATAAATATTTTAAAATATGGCTCGATGGAGGAAATTTCCTATACTATTATTTCTGAAAATGGAATTAAATATGAACGTAACAAAAGGATTGAAGGTGTTTGCGAAAAAATTGAGCGTAAATACCTTGATACTTCATCAAATGAAATGCGAATGTATTATTCTCGTTATTTGTCTGATACTCAATGTGATGAATGCTACGGAAAAAGATTGAATAAATTTGCCCTTGCTACTAAAATTAATGGTTTGGATATATATGAATTATGCAATATGTCCATTGAAGAACTTAAAGAATTTATTAATAATATAATAATGACTGAGCTCGAAAAAGAAATAACTAATCTTATTTTGCAAGAAATAAATCATAGAATAGATTTTCTTATCAATGTTGGATTACAATATTTAACCCTAAATAGAAAAGCAGAAACGCTTTCTGGCGGTGAAGCTCAAAGAATTAGGTTAGCAACACAGATTGGTGCTAATTTAACAGGCGTTTTATATGTTTTGGATGAACCCTCAATTGGTTTGCACCAAAAAGATAATGAAAAATTACTGAATTCATTGCGAAAAATGGTTAATTTAGGTAATTCCTTGATTGTTGTTGAACATGACGAAGATACAATAAGACATGCTGATTTTATAGTTGATATTGGTCCAAAAGCCGGTGAACACGGTGGAGAAATTGTTGCTAGTGGCAATATTCAAAAAATAATGAGTACAAATGAGAGCATTACTGGCCAATATCTTGCAAAAAAACTTGAAATTAAGGTGCCAAAATCAAGGCGTTCTGGTAATGGTAAAGTATTAACATTAAAAAAAGCTACTGCTAATAATCTAAAAAATATAACGTTAAAATTTCCGTTAGGTAAATTTATTGCAATTACTGGTGTTTCTGGGTCTGGTAAATCTTCCTTAATTAATCAAGAATTGGTTAAGGAATTGGAAAACGCGATGAATAGAAAGGCTTATTATAGCCTTGTTAAAAACGAAAAAATTAATGGATTTTTAGAAGTCGATAAGTTAATTAAAATTGATCAAAGTGCAATTGGGAGAACACCAAGATCTAATCCTGCTACATATACTGGTGTATTTGATGATATTAGAGAAATATTTGCTAATTTAGAAGAATCAAAAATTAGAGGATTTACTAAATCAAGATTTTCATTTAATATACCCGGAGGTAGATGTGATAAATGTGAGGGTGATGGAGTTATTAAAATTGAAATGCATTTTTTACCCGATGTATATGTGACATGCGATCACTGCGATGGTCAAAGATATAATTATGAAACTCTTGAAGTAAAATATCATGGAAAGTCAATAAATGATGTGCTAAATATGACTATCGAAAAAGCATATACATTCTTTATTCAAAAATCTAAAATTAGAGACCAATTGCAAACATTAATTGATGTGGGTTTAGGATACATAAAACTTGGACAAAATGCAACAACATTATCTGGTGGCGAAGCACAACGAGTTAAATTAGCAACTTATTTGCAAAAGAAACCTACTGGTAAATCGTTATATGTTTTAGATGAACCAACAACTGGTCTTCATTCTTATGACGTACAAAATTTATTGAATGTTTTGAATAGAATTGTCGATAATGGCGATACAGTTATAGTTATTGAACATAACCTCGATGTAATTAAGAGTGCCGACTATATTATTGATTTGGGCCCTGATGGAGGTAAGTATGGAGGCAATATCGTTGCAACTGGAACACCTGAACAAGTTGCTGATGTTAGCTACTCATATACTGGTCAGTATTTAAGTAAGATATTAAAATCATCATAAAAATTTATTAAATTAAAATATAATTTTATATAAATTATATATAAGTAATTCTTTATTATTTTTTATTATGAAGGGAGAAAGTATGAAGGATTATGCAGGCGTTAGTCTTCAAGTTGGCCCTTTTCACGTATATTCTTTAACTTTAATGTTAGGTATGATATGTGCAATACTGACAGTTGCTTATTTCTGAAGAAGAGAAAAATATTCCTTTGAGCAATTAGCAATTCTAATTTTTATTGCTTTGCCTACCGCTATTGTTGGTGCGAGATTTATCTTTGTCGTTCAACAACTAATTGAACATAGAGGATGACCAAATGGGCCTTGATATACAATATTTTATGTATGGCAAGGAGGTTTATCTATTCATGGTGGGGTTATTACTGCTACAATTTGTTGTGTATTATACATTGTATTTTCAAAAAATCCAAAGAGGATAAATTTAAGAAAAGCATTTTCTATTATTTTACCTGCCGTTTTCATTGGCCAAGCTATCGGTCGTTGAGGAAACTTTGCTAATCATGAAGTTTATGGACAAATTATGTCTGAAACATCGTTTGCATTTAAGATATTACCTAAGTTGATTAGAGACCATATGTTTATTAATGGACACTATCGTCTTCCATTATTCTTATATGAATCAATTGCTAACTTATTTGCTTATATCTTGCTTGTTTGAATTTTAAACAATTACAACTGATTAAGACCTGGAACCACTGGGGCATTATATATTATTTTTTATGGAATTCTACGTTTCGGAATGGAACCATTACGTCAAGATAATTATGGTATCTATAAGGTAATTTCAGCTTTATATATGGTCGTTGGTACGGTTTTATTAATTCTATTTGAATTTGTAATTAAGCTAAACTTTAATGTTTATAAGGTGTATAAATATAAGAAAGAATGAACTCATAAAATATTCTACTTTATTGTTTATGAACCTAAAAATGACAACAAAGGTCTATTAAGAAGAGATCTATTAAGTCGTAAAGAAGCAGAGGATCAAAAAATAACGTTAGCCTAAAAAACTAATGTTTATTTTTTTAAAAAAGGAGAAAAATGAAAAAAGTATTTGATGTTTTAATTATTGGTGCAGGTCCAGCTGGCTTAACAGCAGCTTTATATTTATCTAGAAATGAGTATAATGTAGCTTTTATTGAATCATCTGTTCCCGGCGGTAAAATCGCTCAACAATCTAAGATTGAAAACTATCCTGGTTTTGATTTTATAAGTGGTTTTGAATTAGCAACAAGTATGTTAAATCAAGCAAGAAAAAATGGAGCCAAATATATTTATGGAAAAGTTGTAGAAATTAGGAACATTAGCGATAATGAAAAATTAGTTATTTTAGAAAACGGTGATGAGTATTATGCACAAGTTGTTGTTATTGCTAGTGGAATGACTAATTTAGTACCAATATCAATTGAAAATATTGAAAAATTTAGGGAACGTGGAGTTTCTTATTGTGCTGTATGTGATGGCGCCTTATATAAAAATGAACCATGTGCAATTATTGGTGGTGGAAACTCAGCATTTGAAGAATCGACTTTTTTAGCAGCAACCGCATCAGAGGTGCACATTTTTGTAAGAGACATAGTTAGAGCTGAAGCAAAAATTATTAACGATGCAAAAAAGCATGCAAATATTTATATTCATTATAACTCTGAAATATTAAAACTTCAAGGTGAAGATAAATTAGAAAGTATTATTGTCAAAATTGATGGAAATATTCAAGAAATGAATATTAAGGCGGTTTTTCCTTATATTGGTTTTAAGGCTGCGACATCGTTTATTTCTAACAAAGAAATGTTAGATGAGCGTGGTTTTATAATAGTTGATAAAAATATGGAGACACAATCCAAAAATATCTTTGCTGTCGGTGATGTTGTAGCTAAGGATATCAGACAAATTACAACTGCAACTAATGACGGCACTATTGCGGCAAGAGTTATTTCCTCACGTATTATCAAATAATAAGTATGTCAAAGAAAACAATTTTTAAAATTATTCCTACGATTTTTTCGCCACTTAGCGTGGCTTTTTGTAATTCTTGTCAAGTCAGCGAAGATGATAATGTTAATTTAATGGTTCCGTTTGTAGAAACCCATGAAAAGAAAGCATTTGCCACTATTGTAGAGTTAGTTAATAAATTCAATGATACCCTTGATTCAAAATATGCCAATCACAAGATTAGAATTCGCAACTCATTTGACAAAAAAAACATTAATAATAAAGTTATTTTAGAGCTAAATATCAAAGATAGTAGAACACCTTCCTTAATTCTTTCCTACCCTTCTATTGTTTCGACTATTCATTATAATAACCGATTAGTTGAACTAACCGATATTGCAAAAAAGAGCAATATTGAGAAAAAGATTTTAGATTATAATAATCGTCTTGGTTTTGATAATCAAAATGAAATTTTTAGCCTACCTGTTGGCATTAGTTCAGAGATGCTTATTGTCAATAAAAGATTATTAATTAATTATTTTTATTCAATTTATGACAAAATCAAAGAATCATCAGAGTCTTTTTTAGCTAGATTTAAAAATTTTAAAATTATTAATATAATAAGAAGTTTTATACCAACTAGTGCAGATAAAAAAAATGAGGAATTAATTAATTATTTAAGTAATAAAATACTTTGCTATGATGATATGTTTAATGAGTTTGTTGATCTTATAAAAAAAATGGAAATTAATGAGGATAATACAAGTATTTTATTTGTTAAGCATATCGAAAATTATATTTTTGAGACTTTATTTAAAAAAGCTGGATCTGACTTTAATAATTATTTTCTTAAATACAATCAAGATTTTAAAATAGATTATGCCAATATTTTTAAAATAAATAGAAATGAGTATGAGGAATTTAGAGAAACTCTTATGAACTTCTATACTGCCCTAAAATCAAAAAAAATTGATATTGATGTTACAAAAAAAATAACTATTGAAGGGCTACAAGACCAACTTTTTACGTTCATAACAACTAGAGCATATAAGTATAATCTAAAATATTTCTTAAATCATCAGGATGATTTTTTGATTTTAGATGTGCCTCATCGTAAAACTAAAGAAGATAAAAAAGGCTCATTTTTTATCCAAGGTTTATTTCTCTCTGCAATCAAATCGGCTGTAGGCGCGAAAAATGAGGTCATAAATCTTTTTTTAGATTGAATGTATAATCAAAATAATAGGCATGAGCAAATTATTGATGGGAGGCCTCTTTATTTAACGCCAATTGAATATTTGAGCTATCAACTTGATTATATTTTTCCTACAAAAAATTTTAAAAATGAGATAAAAAAACACAACTATTCAAATACTGCGAATGATTTAGTTTTAAAAAATATCTTTGATAATGACCTGATCCCCTTTAGTGATCTCATCGATATAAAAGAATCTAAATTTAGGGAATATATTAAAATATTAGTTGAGAATAACCTTATTGAAAAAATAAGAAGGGATATATCACCAAAACAAGCAATAGATGAATTTCTTGTTAAGCTAGAAGAACTTATAAAATAAAGGATAAAAAATATGAAGCTGAAATTATTTCCTAATTTCTATGAATCTACAAACAATAAAATAAATAGTAATTTCGTTAGTAGAAACAATCACATTATTGCTAAAATTAAGGCAGGATATGATAACTTTAATGAGGTTACTATTAAATTATTAGGATTTGCTATTAAGAATGTTTTATCTAATGTTAGCAAGGATAAAAAATCAATTTTAATTGCAAATGATGGCAGCCATAAATTTTTAGCTTTTTTTGAAAATGAATTAATTGATAAAATCAATGGTGATCATATAGACTCATATGGTTATGAGAAAAATGAACCTGTTAGCAGAGCATTTTGTTCATTTACAAACAGTGTTAGCGAAGCTTTTGTGGTCATCATATATCTTCATAAATATGATAATAATAATTTTGCCATTTCGTTATATGGTAAGAATAATGAACCATTAAATCATAAAATAATTGAATATATTCTAGACGAATATACAAAAGTATCAATAGACTTAGTTAAGGATAGTAATACGCAAATGCGTAATTTAAATTTTAGAAAAATATTAAAGGAATACACTGATTTTCTTTTAAGTAAAAACTTTACTAAAAACGCTAATCATATTCTCAAAATAGGTGTAATTTCCAGTGCACTACAAGATTCATTTGTTAAGAAAATTCTTGGAAAAAATGATATTGCTTATACAGTTTTAAAAGATACATTTAAGCTTGATAAGCCTAATTATTTGAAATTTTCAATTTTTAAACTTGCATTACTTAAAAATGTCGATTATATTTTTAAATTTTCGTTTGACTATGAAAAGGTCTATTTATATAGAAGAAATAATAAACAAAAATATTTTATTCAATATGATTTGGTTGATATCTCTGACCTTGTGATAAATTATTTATCCTTTACTAATAATTACACAAATACAAACAATGACTTTAAAAATTTAAAAAGTATTGCTACATCAAATCTTTGCAAGAAGGAGAATATTACAAACATAGCTAATAAATATAAAATTAACCTTGGTTTTAGTTGAAAATTTGATTCAAAAAATATAGAAAAACCTGATTTTATGTTTTTTAATGAAGATTATCAGGTTTATTTTAGTAATGATAAAAAAATCAAGTATGATGCATTTTTATTTTTTAATATTTTAGTCGATATGTTAAATTATTATCAAACTCAAGAAATGAGATATGATGATATATGTGACCAAAATTTGGACCTATCAAATAAATTGATTATTAGTGAATTTGTTTATGATTGTCATCCATCAAATGTTGTTGACTTTGAGACCAAATTATATATGCAGGATTCAATTGCCCAATTAAAAGTTAGCACAATTGAAGATGTTAGAAAAAATTTTAAGGATAGTGATACAAAGTATGTCGCAAAGTTTAATTTTGAGCAAAGAGAATGAATGGCTATTAAATATGACGCTAAATACGAAAAATTAATTTTTGTGATTCAAGAAAAAAATAATACTAGAGGTAATATTGCAAAAAAAATCAAGAAGTTTATGTATAAATTTACAATTAAATATGATAAACCATTGATTAATTTGGCTGAATAAATATTTCTTGCGAAAATAATTAGTTATTGACAATAAAAATAAGGTATAATTGTAAAGCATTGACAACAGCATAAATAATATTATTTAAAAGTTTTTTCTTTGTTTTATAAATTTGATAGTAAGGAAGCTGTTTAACCGAAATCATTAGAGAAAAAAATATAAATTAAGAATTATTTAATTGTCTTTGCATATTGAAAGGAAAAAAATATGTCAAGATTCTTAGGATCAATTTTTAAAAAATCTAGAAGATATGGAACATCGCTTCTAGAAAATAATAAAGAATTCACAAAGGGTAAGAAGAGAATGACTGCACCTGGTCAACATGGTGCCAAAAGATCAAAACCTTCTGATTACCAATTGCATATGTATGAAAAGCAAAAAGTTAGATTTATGTATGGTTTAAATGAAAGACAATTCAAAAATCTATTTACTATTGCCGCTAGAAAAGATGGTGTTACAGGTATTAATTTATTGCAACTAGTCGAATCTAGACTAGACAATCTAGTATTTAGAGCAGGATTTGCTCGTACTAGAGCTCAGGCTAGACAATTTGTAAACCATAATCACGTAGTTGTTGATGGACATAAGGCAAACATACCTTCAATGATTATTAAACCAGGTTCTGTAATCGAACTTAAATCTTCATTAGAAAATAATGCAAATGTTAAAGACGCTCTTGAAGTTATGACAACCGCTGCATGATTAACTCGTGATGGGAATAAGTTTACATATACAAGAATGCCAGAAAGAAATGAATTTGCAAAAGAAATTGATGAATCATTAATTGTTGAATATTACAACAGACGTTAAAATTTGCGCTTCGGCGCATTTTATAATTCATTTTGGTACATTTGTTAATGTTGCAAATAATGTAGTTTATTCGAAGTGTTTTTTTGGATTAATTTAATATAATAAAATGCTTGCAAATATAGTATAATAATAAAGCCATGAGAACGGTAACCTTGTAAATTGGTCAGGATAGAGATATAGCAGCCATATCGAGAAGTGCAGTGTCTTGTGGTTTTTATTTTAAGGAGAAAGAAATGATTTGCACACGTTTATTAAGTCCTATAAAAAATCAAGAAGATTATGATATATTACCAATTCTTGATTTAGGTGATTTTGTTATTTATAAAAAAATTGCAAAATCTCCGTTTTATAATTCTATTGATTATGAATCATACATAAGCAATGAAGAAACTCAATATAATTTCTACTTTGAGGAAAGTTTATATTTCATTTGTTCTTATGAATTGTTTTATAGTCAGTTTAATAAAGATGCTGTTTTTATTAAAAATATCACTGCCAATAAAAAAATTTCTTATTTTAAATTAAAGCAGTTAAAAAAAATTCGTGAAATAATAAACAATGATGGAAAAGGTGGAACATTAATTACGTTTAAATATAAAGAAAATAATTTTTGACCATTTTATGTTTTTTGCGACCAAGAAATTGCTGAGAAAGAATTTAAATATCTATTAGAAACAGTATATAAATGTGACGTTAATGCAAATATTCAGCTTCATGAAAATTATTTCATTAAAATAAAAACCGCAAATGATGCTTTTTTAAACAAAGAATCATCAGTTTATCATTATGTCCATAATATTATTGGGATTAATATTGAAAAAGCCATTTATGACTTGGAATCAATAAATTAAAAAGTCCAAAAGGACTTTTTAATTTATTATTTTTGGTACCTTATCCCTAATTGAGGGCCTGTTTTTAATCAGTTACAAATTATTTTTGAAAAAGAAGATTAAATAATTAAAATATCCCAACAACATATTTGGAAGAAAATTTATCAAATTTTGTCATGTTGTTTGGTTGTTTTTGCATAATAAATTTAGATTTGTGTAATTGCTATACTCAAATCTCTTACTAAAAGGTAGGCTAGTGATTAATTTACACAAAATTTTCTACACTACTGAAAAAATTCTTTTATTTTAACTTAATAAACTCCATAAAAATGGAATATTTATTTTTTTTATACTTAATGTGGGAAACACGGGAATTGTTCATCTATATAAATCTTTAAAAATTTTAGTTATTGCCAAATATTGCCCGGTATAAGCAACGAATGATATTTTTTTATCATCTTCTAATAATATACATATTTATTATCACCTTTTCTAATCATTTTGACATTTTTAGGCATTTGAACTCTTTGGCCTTTTAGTACCATTTTTACCTCATTTTTCTTTAGTGTATTTATAACTAAATTATTATATATTTGAGGTCAAAAAAAGTAAAAAATGCTGATTTTTTTAATAAATCAGCATTTTCCCCTTATTTTAGTTATAAAAAATGTTAAAAGTTTAAGTTATTAATTTATGAAAATCATTAATTAATGTTGCAATAAAATATTTTATTCAAAGAACGGTGCATGTCTTTGAGGAAATCCGTCTTTATCTAATAGAACGCCTTTTAGTAGCGTATCCTTATATTTTGTTTTAAACTCATCTCATAGTTTTTTAGCAACTTCTTTTCTTTCATCAATATTTAGGGTAATTTTATCAATTCATATATATTTGTTTTCTTGACTAATTATATTTTCTGATGCTTCAGCAACCATCGAAACTCAATATTCAACAAAATCAATTTGTGAACTTCCCCTTCAGAAATCCCTTGTATTAGTTCTTTTTCCAATCAAGCTAGAATCAATATTAAGAGCTACTATTTCTTTGCTTCTTATATCAGGAGCTTCTTTAAATCTTTTAAATTGCGCATCAAGTTTTGATTTTTCATTTTCATCCAAGAATGGATTTAATTTTAAGTCTTTAATAAATTGTAGATAGTCATAATCAAGCTTTTTTAATCTTCTGGCATTAAAGAATACATGTTTTAGATAATTATTTTCTGCTTCTATGGCTTGTTCACGTGTTGTCCCTTGATTTGTAAATATTGTTTTAATATGATTAATATGTTCGCTCGCAACATTTACTGGGAATGGGCCAGCTTCAGGCGGACTTTGTGTAGAATGTTTTTCAACTCTTTCAATAAAGAAGAATGTTCAATTCTTGGTTTTACTATCATCTTCTCAACGTTTAGCAAAATCTTCTACTTCTTGTTTAACTCTTCTATATTCCTCTACGGTTTTTGTTTGGTGAAGTATTTTATTTTGCAACGCCATTCCTTTATTTCTGAATTCATTTTCAGCGGCATGATTTCCTATTCCTTTAATTACTTTTATTTTTACAATAATTGAGAATAAGGCTTTCTTCATTTCACTAAAATCCTGGAAGGTTTCAGTATAATCGCTATTTATTATAGTTCCCCCGTTTGCATGTTGCAATTTCAAGTCATTAAGTTCTGCGGCTTTTTGACGATCTATATCATTTTTTATAGCATCTAGTTGTTGCTTAGTAGTTGCGTCAGTAATTCTCTTGTTTAGCATTGATAATTCCGAACTATTTAAACCTCCTCTACCAGTTTGACCATTTCCATTTGGGTGGCCAGATAGGTCAAATAGTTCAAGTTTTGAAACTTCATCTTTTAGTTTATCTTTTTCCTTAATTAAGTTAAGTTGTTGTTTAACCATATCAAGGTCTGATTCACTATCGATGTGTTTTAGTTGGTTTATTAAATCTTTTTTATCTGCCGAATCCTTTTGCTTTTCTATTTCTTTTTGAATATTACCTTTTTTCTTTTCTAGTGCTTCACGGTGTTTCATGATAGCCTTACCGGTAATATGTTTAATACCACTATTTTGACCATCGATGCTTATAGTACTATCAAGCTCTTTTTTTAATCTTTCTTTTTCATTATTATCTGTTAATTTATCAATAGCGTCAAGCGCCCTCTTAACAGCATCTTTTATCTTCTTATTATTTTCATTTAATCTATTAATTTCATCAATTGATTGTGCTTGATCAATTTGATGTTTTAGAGTTTCTATGGCGTGTGATTTGCTTCCACCAGGATAATTAATTTGATCAATGATTTTCTTTGCATCTTCCTTAGCTTTTTGAAGTTCCTTAGACTTTTGCATAACTTCTTTTTCTTTTTGCTTTTCTGCTTCAGCTTTAATAGTTTTAAGGTTTTCAATACTATTTGTTGGGTTATCTAATTTTTCTTGCAGTTTTTTCTTTTCATTTTGATCAGTAATTTGCGAAATAACTTCTTGAGCTGAACGCTTTTTGTCTTTATAATCCTGTTTATATTTTCTAACCTTTTGTAATAGTGTTGAAATTTTAGTATGATCAGTCTTAGAAAATTCTGTTAAGAATTCACTTTTCTTTGCTTCTGGTTTAATTTTATCTATTTCTTTTTTTAATGCATCAATATTTGTTTTTAGCATATTTAGAGTGGTTTCTACAGAATTTTTGTTTGAATAATCAATTTTAGATGTTAGAGCCTGCTTAATTTTTTCTTTTGTATTTAATGAATCAATTCTTAATTGCGTTGCATTCTCTGGATATGCTAATTTATCAATAAATAAGTTGAAGTTTTGTCTTGTAGCATTTGTAACAAGTTCCTTAATGTCATTGATGGTTTTAGATAAATTTGTATGATCATTAGGAACTTGTATGTTATCGATATTTCTCGTTATATTATTTTTTTCATTTTCAGAAATATTGCTTAAAGTGCCAATTTTTCCGTTTGAAATACGTTTATAGTTTAGTATTATTTCATTTTTTAAGTTATTTTCATTATATACACCACTATCAGTTATTGTTGTAGGAACAGTTTGGTTTAATCTTGTTATTAAATTGTTTTTATCAGCGCCATTATCAAACGAAGAATTAATTACATTTTTGTATGTTTCAATCTTATTAGGTCAACCATCTGGTAGGGCGTTATTAGCTTGATTTATATTTTGTGCTGAATTTAGCTTTTGTTTTATTTTTTGAACTGCTTGTGCATTATTTTGTGAATATTTTAGATTTTCGCCATTAATGCCTAACTGATCTTTCTTTTTTTGCATCTGACTGCTAAACTCAGTTATCTCATTTTGTTTTTGATTTAAACTTTGGATATTATTTAATTGTTTAACACTATTTTTTAATGCGGTTTTGGCTTGGGTTGCTTCACGAGATTTAGGATCTGGATAAGGAATTTTATCAATTAATTTATTAATTTCCTTTTTCTTATTAGCAATGCTTGTATCTTTATCATGTTTTGTTTTGTTTGATTTAGCCTTATTTAATTCATCTTCTAAATTCTTAGATATTTCCTCTAATTGTGCTTTTGTTTTTGTTGTAAGATGAGGTTTATTTTGCGAATTGTATGTATCAAGAATATTTTGCAATTCTTGCTTAATTTTTTTGTATTCATTTTTATTTAAGATTGAATTTATATAATCTTTAATTGCATCTGCTTTTTGTTGAGTTTGCGCTCTTAGTGTTTCTTTTTGTTTATTAATAGCATCAAGCGCTTTTTTGGCGACATCCTCAGCTGCCGTTAATCCTCTATTAGCATCGGTAATTTGGGCATCAGTTAGTTTAGCAGTTTTATTAGCTGCTGGTTCTGCTGAGCTAATTGCATTTGTAAGTGCAGTTGTTGAATCACTTAATGCCGGTTCTTTAGCCATTTCTGCTTTTGTAGCATTTGCTTTTTCAAGTGTCATTTCTAATTTTGCAATCTCGGCATCGGTTTTTTGATTTGCAGCTACTCTTTGCGTTTCAGCGTTTGTTGTTGCTTGTTCTAAGGCACTAGCCTTATCTGAAATGCTTTCAATTGGGTCGGTATTTTTTATGGATTTATTTGTATTAATTTTTTGTTGCAATTGATTAATTATGATAGCTAAATTTGCGTGGTTTGGATCTTTCTTTAATGAATCTAATTTTGCTTGTGCATCTCTAAGCTTTTTCTTATGCAGGTCTTGCTCAGTATGAAGTCTGTTATTAAAATTAGTTATTGCACTGTTTGCTTCATTTTTTAAATTATTTAATTTATTTTTTTGTTCAATAAATTTTTCGTGTTCTTCTCTGTTGAGTACATTTTCGGCCTCAGAAATGGCAGAGTTAAGTTTTTCTTTTAACTTAGTCATTTCTGGGTCATGTGTTATGATACGTTTTACAACTTCCCGCAGATCGTTTTTAGCTTTTGTAAGTTGTCGCTTATTTGTCTCAGTAATTTCTGCATCTTTTTGCGCTTTATCTCTTTTTGCCTTTTCTAGGGCTGCATCAAGTTTAGATTTGATCTGTTCTAGGTCGTGTTTAGTTTTAGAATTAATATTTGTCTTATCGTTATTGTTGTAGTTATTTAGGATTGTTTCTAGTTCGTTTTTGATTTGTCTATAAGCACTATCGTTAGATAAATTTTGATTTTTATATTGTTCAATTTCGTCAGCCTTGATTTGAATCTGCTTTATTAATTTAGATTTTTGGTTATTGATACTATCAAGGGCAGCTTTTGCAACCTTTTCAGCTTCTGCAAGGATTTTATTAGCTTCTTTTATTTGAGAATCTAGAGCTTTTTTATGCGCATTTTTAATGTTATTTGCATTATTTATCGCTTGCTCAAGCGTTTGTTTTTGATTATTTAATTCAGGCTCATTATTCATCGCGTTTTTTGTTGCATTGGCTTTTTCTAATGTTTTTTCGAAATCTTCAAGATCCTTGTTAATTTTTTTGTCTACCTCAGCTTTCTCTGCTTCAGCTATTTGGATAGCATGTTGTAATGCTTCCTTTTTGCTATTAATGCTTTGAATTGAATCAGTAATGCTAGAGCTTTGGTTATTGCTGATTTCTTCTTGAAGTTTGGTAATAACTTCTGTTAAGTTATTAGAGTTTACATCATTTCTTAGATCAGTTAGTTTATCATTAGCTTCCTTTATTTTTTTATCGTGTTCTGATTTTGCTTCTTGAATTCTTGCATCAAATTGTTTCTTTTGTTGTTCAGCCGTTATTTTTAGATTATCAAGTTTTTTCTTTTGTTCCTCATACTTTTCTGATTGACTACTTTTTATAATTTTATCTGTTTCATCTATAGCCTTTTTAATATCTTCCTTTAATTTGATCATTTCAGAATCGTTACTTGTTATTGTACTTGAAAAATTATTTAATGCATCCTTTGAATTTAATAATTGTTGTTTATTAAATTCCTTAATGTCACCATCTTTTTTAGCTTGTTCTGCTTTGGCTTCGGTTAATTTTGAACTTAAATCATTCAAAATTTCATCTAGTTGTTGCTTGGTTTTGTTGTTTAGCTCTTTTTTGTTTTGTGTTTCAAAATCGCTTACAGCTTTGACAAGTTTATCCTTTATGTCCTTATATTCGCTCTTAGTTAAAGCGTCCGCATAATCTTTGATATCCTTTGCTTTTTGATTAATCTGGGTTATTATTTCACTCTTTTGCTTATTTATACTATTTATTGTATTTTCTGCTTCTTGCTTTGCTTGACTTAGTTTTTTGTTAGCATTATTGATTTCGGCATTAGTTAGTTTTTTAGGACTGTGATTTTTCTTAGCTGTTGCTTCTTTTATTGTTTGTTCTAATTTATTTTTTGCATCATTTAGCAATGGTTCTGATTGCATTGAACTTGCAAGAGAATTGGCTTCATTTATGGTTTTACCTAAATTATCTAGTGCTGCCTCGGTTTCTTTGTTAGCTATAATTTTTTCATTTTCTGCTGTTTCTATTGCTTTTTGCAATGTGTCCTTTTTGTGATTTATATCTGCAAGTGGTTGGTTGTCATCAGTTATTTGATTATTTGTGATTGCTTGCTGAAGTTTTTGAATGACATCATTTAAGTTAGCAGCATTTTCATCTGCTTGAAGCTGTGAGATTTTTTCTCTTACTTCAAGAATTTTTTGCGCATGAGCTTCTTTGGTTTTTTGTAATTCCTTAGCAAATTCTGTTTTTGTGGTTTCTGCTTTTTTACTTAGGTTTTCTAGTTTTTCTTTTTGACTAACGTATTTATCTGATTCTTCATTTGTAATGATTGCTTCTGATTCGCTGATTGCTTGGTTAAGTTCGTCTCTTAAAGCAGTCATTTTTGGATCTTTGCTTGTTATTGAATTTGAAACATTTGTTAATGCTTCTTTTGCTTCTGCTAGAGCTTGCTTATTTTTAGCTCTTATTTCTGCATCTTTTTCGTCTTTCTTTTGTTTAGCAGAATCAAGATGCATATTCATTTGCGTTACTAAATCATCTAGTTGCTGTCTAGTTTTTTGCCCTAGAAGATTTTTATCATTTGCCTCATAAGATTTTAAAAAGGTATCTAGATCATTTTTAATAGCTTCGTATTCAGGTTTCATTAAAACATTGTTAATATAATTTTGAATTTCAACTTCTTTTTGAGCAATATTTGTTCTGATACCATCTTTTTGTTTATTTGCTTTATTGATGGCATCATTTGCTACATCCTCTGCTTGCTTTAGTGTATCTTGAGCTTGTTTTATAGCGTTATTAGTTAACTTCGGACTTTGCGTATGTGAAGTTCTAGCAACTTCAATTGCTTTTTCTAACACTGTTTTTTGTGTATCTAAATCTGGTTCTTGCTCCATTGTGTTTTTAATTTGTTCAGCATTTTCGATTTCTTGATTTAGTTTGTCAAGAGCAGCTTGTGTAATAGCATCAGCTTTTTCTTTTTCTGCATTATAAAAACTTGCTAAACCATTAAGTTCAGCTGTTGCAGCATCAATATTTTTTAAAGGACCGTTTTCATCAATAACATCATTTTGACTAATCTTTTCTTTGATTTTAGTAATGATGTCAGCATAGTTAGCGCTATTAGGATCACTTTTTGCTTGTTCTAGAACGCTATTAGCACTTTCTTTAGCCTGGTTAAATCTACTTTTTGCTTCTGTTAATTTTTGTTCAAAATCAATAATTTGTTGTTCTGCGCTTTGCTTTAGATTATCAATAGTTTGTTTTTCTTGAGTATATTTATCCGTTTGTTCTTTTGCGATTATTTCACGTGCTTTTTGAATTTCAACATCTAAGTTGTGCTTTAGTTGCATCATTTCGTCATCATTACTTTTGATGCTATCTTTTATAGCCTCAAGTTGGTTGGTTGATAATGAAAGCTGTTCTTTATTTTGTGTATTTGAAAGAAGTTGTTTTGCATTATCTAGTGCGCTTGTGATATTAGATAATTTTTGTTGTAATTCTTGGATAGTATTGTTATAACTTGGATAATTATTGTCTTTGACTAATTTTAGCGATTCTAATAATGGGGTTGTTATTTGAGGATATTCATCTTTATTTGCATTAGCAAAATCGGTTATTTCAGCAATCTTGTTATTAATTTTTTCGATTTCTTCATCTTTATTAGAATTAATTTGGATAATTTTTGTTTCCGCTTTTCGATTTTTATCCTTAAAATCTTCAACTAATTGTTTTAATTCATCAATAGCATCCCTATTGGTTGGATCTTGCGTTTTGGTTATTAAATCTTTTAGATCTTGTTTTTCAGGATCATATTCATCGGTTGGCATTTGCGATACAAAGTCATTTGCTTTTTTAACTAATTCATCCAATTTGGTATTTAATTCGCTAAATTTTTTATTGATTTCTTCTTTTTCTTTAGGTATTTTATCAACTATTTTTTTTAGATTAACTTTAACATCATCTAATCTCGCAACACCAAAATCACTAACATTTGGCTCAATGTTAGTATTATAATCTTCTAAAACTTTGTCTAATTCCTTGATTAATGTCTTATATTTTTCGGAATTTTCATTTTTTAGCCCATTTTGAGCACCAATTAGTTCATTCTTTTTGCTAATAATGTCTTTTTTTAATTCGATAATTTCTTCAATTATTTTCTTGCGTTCATTTTCATCAGCATCACGGAATCTTTTAGCCTCTTTAATTGCTTTATTTAGTTCGTTAAGTTTTTCAAGAACATTGTAACTATTTGAGTTAGCATTGTTATTTGTTTCTTCGGCCGAATTTATTCTTGATTGTAGATCCTTTTTAGAAACATGATAAGTTCCCTTGTCCTTAAATTTTTCTTGTTCTAGTTCAGTGTTAAGTTTTTTAGCTTCAACTAGTGTGCTTATAGATGCTTCCTTAGATTTTTTAAGGTAGCTATCTTTTAAAGTTTTAGCACCGTTGTTATATTCAACTTCAATTTCATCTACGGATTTTTGTTCATTATCTAATGTTTCTAGCGTTTTTTCAGCATCTTGTATGAATTTTTCAAATTCATTAGTTGAACTAATAATATTGTTTTCTTTGGTATATTTAAGATTTTGTTTTGCGATGGCAATTTCTCTGGTCAGATTATCTCTTGCAACTTGCTTTTTAGTTTTTGTTAATAAACTATCAAGCATATTTTTATTTGTAACTAGATCGCCTAACAAAGTATTAGTATTATTGCTTCGCTGTGCTTTTTCAATGGCATCGCTAATTTGATCTCTATTATTTTCATATTCATCAGAAGATTTAATTTTATCTAATTGTTGATGTCCTTTTTCAATTAAGCCAGTTATTTCACTAATTAATTTGTCTTTTTGTTTTGTAATTAAATCACTTGCTTGTTCTGATTTGTTGTTTAGATTAGCTAAAGCTTCTGTAATACTATTTTTGTCAAGTTTTTTTAGAGCTTCATTACCTACATTTATTGCATTTTTTAATTCGTCCTCAATTTTTTGAGAACTAAATAAATCACTAGCTGATTCGATTTCTTTTAATAATTTTTGTGAAGAAGGTAATTCTTGAGTTAAACCATCAATAGCTTCTTTAATTTGTTGTGCATCACTTTTTAGTGGTTTAGCCTTTTCTAGAATTTCTCTTAGTGTAGCAATTTCATTATCTTTGCTCATCTTGTTTTTTATGTTGGTTATTTCAGCGTCTAATTTTTTGGCTAAATTTTTATATTTGTCATAATCGAGGGTTGTGTTCTTATAATTTTCGGCATCTTTTACTAAGTCATTAATTTGCTTTATTAGGTTTTGTTTTTCTAATGATAGAGTTTTTTGGAATTCTGAAATTTTTTCATGTAAAGAATTTAGTGCTTTTTGTCTTTCCTCTAGGGTTGCATTTGGATTATTAAGAATTTTTTCAGCTTCTTTGATTGCTTTTTCAAATATACCTTTATTTTTGATATCAGAAGGAAATTTTGAATCAATGTTTTTTGCATTTAAAATTTCATCTGTCAGGTTAAACAACACTTGGAGATTGTTTTTTAATTCAATAGCTTTGGCTTTTACTTTTGCAAGTCCATCTTCATTGGTTGCATTATTGTATTGATTTTCCAAATTTGTTTTTTCTTGATTGTAAATAGTTATATATTTGGTAGCAAAAGGTTTATTATTGTACTTAGATTCATAGTTTGCAAGAAGATCACTAAATGACGATTTTTCAGAAATTGCTTCACCATTAAGTAATTCAAGATTATCATATTGACTTTTATAATTCTTGAAATTAATTTTAGATGATTGTAATTTAGTTAATATTTCATCTACTTTTTTGATGTCTTTTATATTTAATAATTGTTCTAGCTCATTTAGTTCTTTTTCAAAGGTTGCATAAAGATCGTGAGTATATGTTTTTTTATCAATTTCATTTTGTTTCTTCCACTCATTCATCTTTTTTATTAATGCTTGCAATTTTGCCATTGTGTGATTTCATTTTATTGTTTCATTTAAAAGAACATAGCCTGTTCCAATTGTTGCCCCAATTGAAACACCGGTTATTATTCCGGCTACAACTTTTTTTCTTCTATTTGTTTTTTTCATAAACACCTCAATAAAATATTTTTTGTATAGTTTTTTACATTAATTTAATATTTTAGATAAAAAAAAAAAAGAAAAGAGGGTCAAAATTCATTAATTAGCATGAAAAATGAGACCAATATTTTGAACTTGTTTAAGTATACATTTTGCATAATTTCTAATAAAAAAATATAAAAAAAATAGCTCTACTAGGAATAGGATAATTTATAAAATTACAATTTTATTTATATCTCTTCTTATTTTTTCTAAATCTTCATTAATTGATCGCATTAAATCTATTTCTCTTTGTGAAATAAGGCCAGTTTTAACAAAAGATTCTAAAATTTCTGTTTTTTTTAGATAACATTTGATTGTAGTAATATCCAATTTCTTGGTGTTTCACATTTTTTTAACCACCGATATTTCAAGAGGAAGTTTTTTACTATATGCTATTTTCTCATACATTTGAATGTCATTTTCATTTAATTCAAAAGCTTTATATCTTTTATTGTTTATGTGAAAATAGTATTGTTGATCTGCACCGATCATAAAAGTTACATCATTTTTTGATGTGACTTTTATTTTTAACTTAAACTTTTAGTTGTTTTTATAACTAAAACAAGTTTAAATTGATTTTTTCATGTTTGATTTAATGAAATCTTCATCGATATTTAATAAATTACTTAATCTTTTGTTATAAGTTTTTGCCATAATTATAAAGTCATTGTTTTCAGAAGCAATATTTTGAATATTGTCTTTTGAAAAATAACCACGATTCAATGCTAAAGTTGCAGATTTATAACGCAAATTTAAAAACTTTATCAATCATTTTTTGTAGTAACTTACATCAATAACTGATTTGGGATATAAATCATAAAAAAAAGGTAATTCAGTCTTTGGATCTAAACAATATGATAAGTTTATTTGTGGAAGTCCTTCATCAACCTTTGGCTTTTCATATTCAGCATGTTTCATGTTTTTTGAGCTTATATTAAAGTTCGTTGAATCGACAGATAAATATGCGTCATCCGAATTATTCTAAATATGTTCTTAATTGTTTTGATCATCTATAATTAAATTCAAGTATTTTTTCTGTTGTTATATCTTTATGCAAAAGCATTGATATCATTGAGTTTGAAGGAATTAAAAATAAACCAGAAAAATTTTTATATGCCCACTTTTTAAATAATTGTGAAACCGTAAATTCTTCATCAATATAATAAGATGCCAATGCCTTTATTAATTCGCTTTTTGTGTTAAAAATATTTTCCAAATGTTCATCTATATAAATCTTTAAAAAATTTAGTTATTGCCAAATATTGCCCGATAGGAACAACGGATGATATTTTTTATCATCTTATATTATTGTTATTTTTGCGCCGGGAAAATTAAAAATACTTATCATTTGATACTAAAAAATTGTCATTTTTTAAATCTATTTTACCAATATTAACTCTCTTGTTGATATTATATTTTTTATTTTTTTATATTCGGTTCCTGCAACATAATATACATATTTATTATCATCTTTTCTAATGATTTTGACATTCTTAGGCATTTGAACTCTTTGGACTTTTAGTATAATTTCTACCTTATTTTTCTTTAGTTTATTTATAACTAAATTATTATATATTTGAGGTCAAAAAAAGTAAAAAATGCTGATTTTTTTAATAAATCAGCATTTTCCCCTTATTTTATTTTTAGTTATAAAAACCAGTAAAAGTTTAAGATTTAAAATATTTATACAAGAGAATATACATAAAAATTTCTACATTACTTTGATATTTTTTATCTTCAAATATAAGGTTTAGCATTTTTTGGATAGCCATCGTTATCTAATTCACCAGGGCCAATTAGACTACTACTGTAGAATCTATCTTTGAATTTTTTTCATTCTTCTAAAAATGCTTTATCTGTTGAGTCTGTATTTAAAGCTATTTTATCTAGCAATTCATATTTTTCCTCTTGGCTAATCAAGCTTTCTGGAGCATTGGCTATTTTTTTTGCTCATCAGTTTAAGAAACTAATTTGTGACGTTCTTTTTCATCATTCAGAAACATTGTATGTACCGAATAATTGTTTATTTGATTCTAAAATAATTTTGCTCTTATCTTCTGCATTTATAAAACCTTCAAAATTATTTTTTAATTGCTCTAGACTATATCGGGTCGAATCGTCAACTATTCCAGCATCTTTTACTCTAGCTATTAATTTTAGAAACTCATAATTTAATTTAGCATTTCTTCTATATTTGTAGTAAACTTCATACAATGCTTGATTTTCAGCCTTTATAGCTCCCGCTCTATCAGTATCTTGTTTTTCAAACTCAGATATTATATGCGATCACGAACCTAGAGGAATTGTTACATTATATGGACCTGCATCAGCTGGGTGTTTTTTGTAATGCGAGTCAACCCTTTGTTTAAAGAATGGCAATCATTTTTTGGTATCTTTAGACTCATATTTTGCTATAAATTTTTCAGCTTTAATTTTTGCGGCTTTATATTTTTCTATTGTATCAGCAGATTTGATTTCTGAATCCAAAGCATAATATTCTTTTCTGTACTGTTCAGTTAATGTTCCAGAAGCATCCTTTGCCTTGTTATTTACGGCTATAGATAATGACTGATTTAATGCTAACTTCATGACACTATTACCGTAATCTGAATCACCGTTTGAACCTAACCTCGTTTTTCTTAAATCCTCTAACTCCGCATTTCTTTGTTGATTTATTTTCTCACTTATTGTATTTAATTCACTATCTGATGAGGCATTATTTATAAGCTTATAAAGATCTTTTAGATTATATTTTGTCGCTTCGCTAGCTTCGGGTCTAAATTCACTAGGTAATCCGCCTCTATTATTAGATAAATCAAATAGTGCTAATTTGTCAACCTCTTTTCTTAATTCTATTTTTCTAGAAATAATTTTAATTTCTGATTTGATAGCCGAAAATTCTGGTTCAGTTTTTGATAATTCTACCTTATCTAAAAGATTCTTTTTATCAGGAGAATTAGGTAATTTTTTAATTTGTTCGATTAATTCTTGTTTTTTAGCTTGAATTTCAGCTTTTTGTTTTATCTCTTTTTCCTTTTGCTTTTCTGCATCAGTTTTAATAGTATCAAGGTTTTTAATACTATTTGTTGAGTTATTTAGTCTATCTTGCAGTTTTTTCTTTTCATTTTGATCAGTAATTTGCGAAATAACTTCTTGAGCTGAACGCCTTTTGTCTTCATAATTCTGTTTATATTTTCTAACATTTTGTAATAGTGTTGAAATATTATTGTGATCAGTCTTAGAAAATTCTGTTAAGAATTCATTTTTCTTTGTCTCTGGTTTAATATTGTTTATTTCATTTTTTAATGCATCAATATTTGTTTTTAGTGTATTAAGAGTCGCTTCCACAGTGACCTTATTTGAATAATCAATATTAGATGTTAGTGCTTGTTTAATTATTGCTTTTGTTTTTAATGAATCAGTTCTTAATTGCGATGAATCTTCTGGATATGCTAATTTATCAATAAATAAGTTGAAGTTTTGTCTTGTAGCATTTGTCACAAGCGACTTAATGTCATCGATGGTTTTAGATAAATTTTTATGATCGCTAGGAACTTGTATGTTATCGATATTTCTCGTTATATTATTTTTTTCATTTTGAGGAATATTGCTTAAAGTGCCAATTTTGACTTTTGAAAGACGTTTATAGTTTTGTATTATTTCATCTTTTAGGTTATTTTCATTATAAATGTTATTACCAGTTATTGTTGTAGGAACAGTTTGGTTTAATCTTGTTATTAAATTATTTTTATCTGCCCCGTTATCAAATGAACTATTAATTACATTTTTGTATGTCCCAATCTTATTTGCTCAACCATCAGGCAACGCGTTGTTAGCTTGGTCTATATTTTGTGCTGAATTTAGCTTTTGTTTTATTTTTTGAACTGCTTGTGCGTTATTTTGTGAATATTTCAGATTTCCGCCATTTGCATTTAATTGATCTTTCTTTGTTTGCATATGGCGACTAAAATTAGTTATTTCAGTTTGTTTTTGGTTTAAGCTTTGCATATCATTTAATTTATTAACAGCACTTTTTAGAGCATTTTTAGCTTGGGTTGCTTCATTTGAATTTGGTTGAGGATAAGGAATTTGGTCAATTAATTTATTAATCTCCTTTTTCTTATTAGCAATGCTTGTATCGCTATCTTGTTTTGTTTTCTTTTGTTTAGCTTTATTTAATTCATTTTCTAGATTTCTAGATATTTCTTCTAATTGAGCTTTTGTCTTTGCTGCTAGATGAGGTTTATTTTGCGAATTGTATGTATTAAGAATATCTTGTAGTTCTTTCTTAATTGTGCTGTATTCTTTTTTATTTAGGTTTGAAGTTATATAAGTGTTAATTGCATTTGCTTTTTGTTGAACTTGCACTCTTAGTTTTTCTTTTTGTTTATTGATATCAACAAGAGCTTTTTTGGCAACATCCTCAGCCGCCGTCAATTTTTTATTAGCATCGATAATTTGAGCATCAGTTAGTTTAGTAGTTTTATTAGCTGCTGGTTGTGTTGAACTAATCGCATTTGTAAGTGCCTCTGTTGAACTTTTTAATGCTGGTTCCTTAGCCATCTCGGTTTTTGTAGCATTTGCTTTGGTAAGACTCGCTTCTAATTTAGCAATTTCAGCATCAGTTTTCTTATTTGCGGCTACTCTTTGTGTTTCGGCGTTTGTTGTTGCCTGTTCTAAGGCTTTAGTCTTATCTGAAATGCTTTTAATTGGGTCAATATTTGCTTTGGATTTATTTGTATTAATTTTTTGTTGCAATTTACTAATTATGGTAGCTAAATTTGCTTGGTTTGGATCTTGTTTTAATGAATTTAATTTTGCTTGTGCATCTCCGAGTTTTTGGTCATGTTGAGCTTGCACAGCATGAAGTCTATTATTAAAATCATTTATTGCGCGGTTTGCTTCATTTTTTAAGTTATCAATTACTTGTTTTTGCTGAATATATTTACTTTGATCATTAGTATTAATAATTCTTTCTGCCTCTTTAATAGCTTCATTTAAGCGTTTTTTAAGTGCAACCATTTCAGGGTCATGAGTAATAATGCGCGTTACAACGCCATTTATTTGATTTTTAGCATTTATTAGATTTTGTCTATTTCTTGCTACAATCTGGGTATCTTTTTGAGTTTTATCACTTTTGGCTTTTTCAAGTGCATCATGAAGTTTTGACTTAAGTTGTTCTAAATCGCGTTTTGTTTTAGAATTAATATTTGCTTTATCATTCTTATTATAAGCATTTAAAACTCGTTCTAATTCAGTCTTAATTTGATTATAATCACTATTATTAGATAAATTTTGGGTTATATATTGTTGAACATTATTAGCGTTTGTCTGAATTTCACTTATCAATTTTGATTTTTGAACATTGATATTATCAAGTGCATCTTTTGCAACTTTTTCAGCATTAGCAAGTGCCTTATTAGCTTCTTTTATTTGAGCATCAGTTGCATTTTTACTTGCGTTTTTAATACCATTAGCTGTATTAATTGCTTGTTGCAAGGTTTGCTTTTGACTATCTAATGCTGGCTCATTATCCATCGCGGTTTTAGTTGCATCAGCATTTTGGATTGTTTTTTCAAACTCAGCAAGTTCGTTATTGGTTTTTTGATTTGCAGTGGTTTTTTCTGTTTCGGCATTTTGAATAGCATTTTGCAATGTTTTTGTTTTATTGTCTATATTTACAATGCTGTCATTATCATTAATGCTTTTATTGTTATCAATAACTGATTGTAATTTTTTAATTACATTAGTTAAGTTTGCAGAGTTCTTGTCTTGATTTAATTGGTTTATTTTAGCTTCTGCTTCTTTAGCTTTTTTATTATGTTCAGTTTTTGCGTGTTGTAATTTAGCTTCAAATTGCTTCTTCTTTTGTTCGGCTTCGGTTTTTAGATCTTCTAATTTTTGTTTTTGAGTAACATAATTACTTGCTTGATTATTATCAAGAATTGTTTTTGTTTCTTTTAATGCTTCATCAAGTTTTGCTTTAAGTGTTGTCATTTCATTATCATGACTAGTAATTGAATTTGAAATATTTTGCAATGTATCTCTTGCTTGTGCAAGTGATTGTTTATTAGCTTCTTTGATATCATTATCTTTTTTATTTTTATTTTGTTGTGCTTCAGTTAGTGCATCATTTAATTCCTTTAATATATTTTCAAGTTCATTTTTAGGTTTTGAATTTAGCACATTTTTTTCTTTGTATTTATTATGAGTTGCATCTAATTTATCTTTGATTTCTTTATATTCATTATGTTTTTTTAATGTATCTAAAAAGTTTGAAACTTCATCTATTTTTTGAGAAATTTGGTCTCTTAAAGTTGTTTTTTCAGTATTTATATTTTTGAGAGCTTCTTTTGCCACATTATCAGCCTGAGTTAATGTTTGAATTGCACTTTCTATTTGAGTATCGGCTAATTTTTGATTATTATCTTTTGCTTGTTGAGCAACTCTTATAGCTTCACTTAATGTATCCTTAGCACTATTTAGTGCAGATTCATTTGCCATCATATCTTTTGTTTTATTTGCGGCAGTTATTGCATCATTTAATTTATTTAAAGCTGCTTGTGTCTTTTGATCTGCTGCATTTTTGGCTTGATCTGCTGCCTGTATCGCATTTTGCAACGCTTCTTTTTTGTTGTCAATATCCTGAATTGCATCATTAATATTAGCGTTTTGATTATTGTTAATTTGTTGTTGCAAAGTATTAATTACATCAGTTAGGTTTGCTACATTTGGGTCGCTTCTTAGATTATTTAATTTTTCTTGAGCTTCTCTTAGTTTTTGGTCATAGTCATCTTTTGCTTGTTTTGCTCTGGCATCAAATGATGTTTTTTCTTTTTCAGATTTTTCTTTTAAATCATCAAGTTTCTTCTTTTGTTCAACAAATTTATCTGTTTGATCTTGGGAAATTGTACTTTCAGCCTCCTTAATTGCATCGTTTATTTTTTTCTTAAGGTCTAACATTTTTTTATCATTACTTGTTATTGAATTGACAAATGTCTTTAAATTATCTTTTGCAGTTGTTAATTGTTGTTTATTAAGAGCATTTATGTCATTATCTTTTTTAGCTTTGTCTACCTTAGCATCGGATAATTTTTTATTTAGATCTTTTAATATTTCATCTAATTCAGCTTTTGTTTTAGAACCAAGATTATTCTTATTATTGCTATTGAAATTATCTAATTCTGTTTTTAATTTATTTTTAATTTCATCGTATTGATTTCCATTTAGGTTATTTTTGTAATCCTCAATTTCCTTGGCTTTTTGGTTTATTTGCGTCTTGATTGAGTCTTTTTGGCTATTTATATCTGTTATAGCTTGTTCTGCTGCTGTTTTTGCTTCTAATAAGGTTTTATTTGCATTTTCTATATCTTTATCAGCTAGTTTTTTAGGTGTGTGATTTTTTATTATACCCTCAGCTGTTTTTATTGCTTCACTTAATTTATTTTTAGCATCCGATAATAAAGGTTCAGAATTTATTGAATTTAGCGTAGTTTTCGATGTATCAATTGTATTTCCTAATTTTGCTAAATTTGCTTCAGTTTTCTGATTTGCAACAGCTTTTTCTCTTTCAGCTGTTTTTATTGCTTGGTCTAAATTATTCTTTTTAGTAGTAAATGATGAAATTGGGTCTCTGTCTGGGGCATTGTTATTTTGATTTATTGTGTTTTGCAAATTTTGAATTACAGTATTTAGATTTGCTGAGTTTGCATCATTTTGTAATTCAGATACTTTATTATTGGCTTCTTGTAGCTTGTGTCTATATGCTTCTCTTTCGGCATTTAATTTTTTAGTAAAGTCACTTATCTTTTTATTTGCTTCAGTTTTTAAACTTTCGATTTTTGAAATTTGCGATATATATTTATTAAATTCGTTTTTGCTAATTATGCCCTCAGTCTCAGTGACAGCTGTATTAATGTCTTGTTTTAGTTTTGTCATTTCAGGATCATGACTTGTGATGCTATTACCAACACTTTTAAGGGTTTCTTTTATTTTTGTTAGCTTTTGCTTATTTTGTTCTCTAATTTCTAAGTCTTTTTGTTGTTTTTTATTCTTAATGTCTTGTAGTTGTGAATCTAATTTAGATAGTAAATCGGTAAGTTGTTGTTTTGTTTTATTTGATAAGCTATTTTTTTCATTATTTACATAATCATTTAAGTGTTTTTCTAATTCGCTTTTTATATTTTTAAAATCATTTCCTGCTAAATCGGTATTTATATAATCACGAATTTCTGTTTCTTTTTGATTAATTTGATTTTTAATTTGGTCTTTTTGATCATTTATCTTTTTAATTTCTTGTTTGGCAATATTTTCTGCTTGTAGTAATGTTTTTTTAGCTTCATCGATTTCGTTATTTGCTAATTTTGGAGTTTGATTTTTTGCTGTTTGTGCTATTGCGATTGCTTGCTCTAAGTTAGTTTGGGCACTACTTAATAATGGCTCAGAAGTCATTGAGTCTTTTGTAGCACTAACATCTGTTATTGCTTTTTGTAGTTGTGCTAAATGCTCGTTAGTTTTTTGTGCCTCAGCATTTTTTTTGTTTTCTGCAGTTTCTATTGCTTTTTGTAATTGATCTTTTTTATTATTAATTTCTGATAGTGGTAGATTATCATCGATTGTTTGATTATCTGTAATTGCTTGTTGCAGTTCTTGAATAACATTATTTAAATTAGCTGCATTTTCATCTGCTTGAAGTTGTGAGATTTTATTTCTTACGTCAAGAATTTTTTGCGCATGAGCTTCCTTGGTGTTTTGTAATTCCTTAGCAAATTCTGTTTTTGTGGTTTCTGCTTTTTTACTTAGGTTTTCTAGTTTTTCTTTTTGACTAACGTATTTATCTGATTCTTCATTTGTAATGATTGCTTCTGATTCGCTGATTGCTTGGTTAAGTTCGTTTCTTAAATCAATCATTTTTGGATCTTTGCTTGTTATTGAATTTGAAACATTTGTTAATGCTTCTTTTGCTTCTGCTAGAGCTTGCTTATTTTTAGCTCTTATTTCTGCATCTTTTTCGTCTTTCTTTTGTTTAGCAGAATCAAGATGCATATTCATTTGTGTTACTAAATCATCTAGTTGCTGTCTAGTTTTTTGCCCTAGAAGATTTTTATCATTTGCCTCATAAGATTTTAAAAAGGCATCTAGATCATTTTTAATAGCTTCGTATTCAGGTTTCATTAAAACATTGTTAATATAATTTTGAATTTCAACTTCTTTTTGAGCAATATTTGTTCTGATACCATCTTTTCGCTTATTTGCTTTATCGATGGCGTCATTTGCTACATCCTCTGCTTGCTTTAGTGTATCTTGAGCTTGTTTTATAGCGTTATTAGTTAACTTCGGACTTTGCATATGTGAAGTTCTAGCAACTTCAATTGCTTTTTCTAACACTGCTTTTTGTGTATCTAAATCTGGTTCTTGCTCCATTGTGTTTTTAATTTGTTCAGCATTTTCGATTTCTTGATTTAGTTTGTCAAGAGCAGTTTGTGTAATAGCATCAGCTTTTTCTTTTTCTGCATTATAAAAACTTGCTAAACCATTAAGTTCAGCTGTTGCAGCATCAATATTTTTTAAAGGACCGTTTTCATCAATAACATCATTTTGACTAATCTTTTCTTTGATTTTAGTAATGATGTCAGCATAGTTAGCGCTATTAGGATCACTTTTTGCTTGTTCCAGAACGCTATTAGCACTTTCTTTAGCCTGGTTAAATCTACTTTTTGCTTCTGTTAATTTTTGTTCAAAATCAATAATTTGTTGTTCTGCGCTTTGCTTTAGATTATCAATAGTTTGTTTTTCTTGAGTATATTTATCCGTTTGTTCTTTTGCGATTATTTCACGTGCTTTTTGAATTTCAACATCTAAGTTGTGCTTTAGTTGCATCATTTCGTCATCATTACTTTTGATGCTATCTTTTATAGCCTCAAGTTGGTTGGTTGATAATGAAAGCTGTTCTTTATTTTGTGTATTTGAAAGCAACTGTTTTGCATTATCTAGTGCGCTTGTGATATTAGATAATTTTTGTTGTAATTCTTGGATAGTATTGTTATAGCTTGGATAATTATTGTCTTTGACTAATTTTAGCGATTCTAATAATGGGGTTGTTATTTGAGGATATTCATCTTTATTTGCATTAGCAAAATCGGTTATTTCAGCAATCTTGTTATTAATTTTTTCGATTTCTTCGTCTTTATTAGAATTAATTTGGATAATTTTTGTTTCCGCTTTTCGATTTTTATCCTTAAAATCTTCAACTAATTGTTTTAATTCATCAATAGCATCCCTATTGGTTGGATCTTGCGTTTTGGTTATTAAATCTTTTAGATCTTGTTTTTCAGGATTATATTCATCAGTTGGCATTTGCGATACAAAGTCATTTGCTTTTTTAACTAATTCATCCAATTTAGTATTTAATTCGCTAAATTTTTTATTGATTTCTTCTTTTTCTTTAGGTATTTTATCAACTATTTTTTTTAGATTAACTTTAACATCATCTAATCTCGCGACGCCAAAATCGCTAACATTTGGCTCAATGTTAGTATTATAATCTTCTAAAACTTTGTCTAATTCCTTGATTAATGTCTTATATTTTTCGGAATTTTCATTTTTTAGCCCATTTTGAGCACCAATTAGTTCATTCTTTTTGCTAATAATGTCTTTTTTTAATTCGATAATTTCTTCAATTATTTTCTTGCGTTCATTTTCATCAGCATCACGGAATCTTTTAGCCTCTTTAATTGCTTTATTTAGCTCGTTAAGTTTTTCAAGAACATTGTAACTATTTGAGTTAGCATTGCTATTTGTTGCTTCGGCCGAATCTATTCTTGATTGTAGATCCTTTTTAGAAACATGATAAGTTCCGTTGTCCTTAAATTTTTCTTGTTCTAGTTCAGTGTTAAGTTTTTTAGCTTCAACTAGTGTGTTTATAGATGCTTCCTTAGATTTTTGAAGGTAGCTATCTTTTAAAGTTTTAGCACCGTTGTTATATTCAACTTCAATTTCATCTACGGATTTTTGTTCATTATCTAATGTTTCTAGCGTTTTTTCAGCATCTTGTATGAATTTTTCAAATTCATTAGTTGAACTAATAATATTGTTTTCTTTGGTATATTTAAGATTTTGTTTTGCGATGGCAATTTCTCTGGTCAGATTATCTCTTGCAACTTGCTTTTTAGTTTTTGTTAATAAACTATCAAGTATATTTTTATTTGTAACTAGATCGCCTAACAAAGTATTAGTATTATTGTTTCGCTGTGCTTTTTCAATGGCATCGCTAATTTGATCTCTATTATTTTCATATTCATCAGAAGATTTAATTTTATCTAATTGTTGATGTCCTTTTTCAATTAAGCCAGTTATTTCACTAATTAATTTGTCTTTTTGTTTTGTAATTAAATCACTTGCTTGTTCTGATTTGTTGTTTAGATTAGCTAAAGCTTCTGTAATACTATTTTTGTCAAGTTTTTTTAGAGCTTCATTACCTACATTTATTGCATTTTTTAATTCGTCTTCAATTTTTTGAGAACTAAATAGATCACTAGCTGATTCGATTTCTTTTAATAATTTTTGTGAAGAAGGTAATTCTTGGGTTAAACCATCAATAGCTTCTTTAATTTGTTGTGCATCACTTTTTAGTGGTTTAGCCTTTTCTAGAATTTCTCTCAGTGTAGCAATTTCATTATCTTTGCTCATTTTATTTTTTATGTTGGTTATTTCAGCGTCTAATTTTTTGGCTAAATTTTTATATTTGTCATAATCGAGGGTTGTGTTCTTATAATTTTCGGCATCTTTTACTAAGTCATTAATTTGCTTTATTAGGTTTTGTTTTTCTAATGATAGAGTTTTTTGGAATTCTGAAATTTTTTCATGTAAAGAATTTAGTGCTTTTTGTCTTTCCTCTAGGGTTGCATTTGCATTATTAAGAATTTTTTCAGCTTCTTTGATTGCTTTTTCAAATATACCTTTATTTTTGATATCAGAAGGAAATTTTGAATCAATGTTTTTTGCATTTAAAATTTCATCTGTTAGGTTAAACAACACTTGGAGATTGTTTTTTAATTCAATAGCTTTGGCTTTTACTTTTGCAAGTCCATCTTCATTGGTTGCATTATTGTATTGATTTTCCAAATTTGTTTTTTCCTGATTGTAAATAGTTATATATTTGGTAGCAAAAGGTTTATTATTGTACTTAGATTCATAGTTTGTAAGAAGATCACTAAATGACGATTTTTCAGAAATTGCTTCACCATTAAGTAATTCAAGATTATCATATTGACTTTTATAATTCTTGAAATTAATTTTAGATGATTGTAATTTAGTTAATATTTCATCTACTTTTTTGATGTCTTTTATATTTAATAATTGTTCTAGCTCATTTAGTTCTTTTTCAAAGGTTGCATAAAGATCGTGAGTATATGTTTTTTTATCAATTTCATTTTGTTTCTTCCACTCATTCATCTTTTTTATTAATACTTGCAATTTTGCCATTGTGTGATTTCATTTTATTGTTTCATTTAAAAGAACATAGCCCGTTCCAATTGTTGCCCCAATTGAAACACCGGTTATTATTCCGGCTACAACTTTTTTTCTTCTATTTGTTTTTTTCATAAACACCTCAATAAAATATTTTTTGTATAGTTTTTTACATTAATTTAATATTTTAGATAAAAAAAAAAAAAAAAGAAAGAGGCTCAAAATTAGGAAATTTTTAAATATTACAAGCTAAAATGGGCTTAAAAAAATAATATTAAATATAATTAATAATATCTACCTAAAATTTGTTTATGTTTAAGGAGTAAAAATGGAAAAAGACAACAAAATTTATTTATTTTCATATGGAACTATTCAAGATGAATTGTTCTATAAAAATTTATTGTCGCCTGATTGCGTAAGAAGACCCGCTTTATTAAATGGCTATGCTAAGTGTGTTGATGAAACTGCATATTTTTTATTAAAAAAAGATATTGCCCATCAAGTTAAAGGCACTCTTTTTGAAATAACAAAGGATGAATTATTTATGATTGATAGATGAGAAATGTTTCCTCAATATCAAAGATTTCAGGCCAATGTTATTGCCACTGATACAAACGAAATTATCGAAAACGTATATGTGTATACTAAATTAGAATTTGGTAAATATTATCTAGCAACCGATGACATGGGATTTTCAACTTCGCCTAATGAAAATGAGCAAAATTTAAAAGCTTTTATCACGTTAGAACAACAAACAGAATTATTTCCGTTGGTTGATAATGCTATTTTATATGAAATTTCCGATGAAGAATTTGAAAAAATAATTCATCTTTCGCATCCGTATGTTGCATTGATATTGGATGACCAAAAATTTAAGAATTATTTGGTTGACCCTTATGCAGTTTTAGGTATTAAAATTCATGATAAAAAATATGCTTTATTAATTTCGTTTGGTAGAAAAAATTCATTAAATAGTATTTTTTATTATCATGCTATAGAAAATAAAATTGAAGGGGTAGAAATTATTAAAGATATTAAACCACTTTATAAATTTAATATTGATTTCTTATTAGATAAAAAGCCAATTAAGTACATTAATTTGAAGTTAGATAAAACAATCGAAAAACCTAAGTTTGGTGTATTTGAAGATATTGCCTATGAAATAACTCTTAATGATTTTGATATCGATCCATTTAGAAGATTAGATATTATTATTCATACTCTTGAAGAAAATATGAAATAACTAATGATTGATAAAGAATTAATTAAAGACGTTTCAACAAAACCTGGTGTTTATTTTTGAAAAGATAAAGATGGCAATGTTATTTATGTAGGCAAAGCCAAAAACCTAAAATCACGGATGTCACAATATTTTGACAAAAATGTTCATAATTCATTTAAAACTAGTGCAATGTTAAAACATATTGCTTCTTTTGATACAACCGTTTTTGATAAGGAATCGGAAGCCTTGATGTTTGAACGAGCTAGTATTAATAGATATAAACCTAAATATAATGTAATGCTCCCCTCTCATAATAATTATCCTTATATTTGTATTATAAAAAAAGCCAATAGTATTGATATACAACTTAAAAATGAATATAAAAAACGTGATGATATTATTTATTATGGTCCGGTTGTAGATGGTGAAAAAACACGTCTATTAATTAAATATTTAGTCCATTTATTAAAAACGCAAGAAGGATTAATTATTAAAAAAATGACTCCGGTAGAGGTAGATAAAAGATTCGCAAAAGCAAAGGAAATAATAAAATTTAATAAAGAATTTAAACAAGAATTAATTAGTAAAATTAGAAGCGCCTCCTTACAACTTGATTTTAGAAGGGCGGAAGAACTTAAAAAAATTCTTGATTTTATAAACGAAAAGAATAATATCCAAAACATTAGATTAAAGACAAAAAAATCTATTGATGTATGGGGCGTATATTTATATGATAATATTTTGTTTGCTTCTATTTTACAATATCGTTATTCATTGTTAAATAATCGCCAAGACTTTCAATTTTGTTTTGAAAAAAATGAAGAAGAATTGGTATTTGAATTTATAGAAAATTTTTATAAAAACAATCTTATTCCTGATCAAATAATTATTGATGATAAATATAAGAATCAGCCTTTTAATAAAGAAATTAGAAATTCGATTATTAAAAAGAATTATAGTATAAATTCTAAATTACTTGATTTAGCTAATGCTAATGCTAAGAATGATTTAAGCAATAAAATAAAGAAAATAAAAGATAAGACAAAAAGCAATGATATTCTCCAATCTTTAAAAAATATATTAAATATTGATTGTTCAAGGTTTGCAATATTCGATAATTCATTTCAATCAGCAACTAAAGAAGTCGTTGGTAGAGGGATGATTTTTGTTGATGGAATTAATGTTAAGAAATTTAATCGTTCTTATATACTTTGCAAAAATGAAGATGCTAATTCTGATTACCATTATATGTATCAAAATATTAGTAAATTTTTTTGTGATCATTCAATTGATGAAGATATTAATTTGATTTTTGTTGATGGCGGTGAGATTCAAATTAATGCTGCAATTAAGGCCTTGAAAAAATTTCATAAAAATGTGCCTATTTTCGGACTTGTAAAAAATAATCACCACGAGTTTGCGAGATTAATTAATGATAGTGGCGTAGAAATTAAAATTTCAGATGCTAAGGTGTTTAATTTTTTATCGCAAATTCAATATGATGTCGATAAGAGTGCTAAGGCCGTTTATAATAAAAGACACAATAAAATAATTACAGATAGTCTCTTAACAAAAATAAAAGGTGTTGGGCCTAAGATAGAACAAAAATTATTGGAAAAGTTTGGCTCATATCAGGCAATAATTGACGCAGATATTTTAGAATTATCTAAAATTATTAGTACAAAAATCGTTAGTGAAATTAAGAAAATAAAAATCTAAAAGTAGGAATTTTAAATTCCTACTTTATTGTTTAAAGAAAAAAATTCAATTTAAATTTAGATTTATTTAGGCAAAATTTTAGTTAGATAGTCTATATCATAAAAGTTGTTATATGGAATTTCAATGTCTGGTTTTACACCATCTTCTAGATTTATTTCTGATCCGTGATGTTTATATAAATAATTTAATGGTGAACTAGTTGATATTGATGTTCCATCATTCAAAACCAAGGGCAATACAGGCGCGGTCCCTCCTCCAGATTTTTGACCTATAATTTTGGCTACTTTTAGTTCCTTTATGATTCCTGAAAATGTGTTAGCAGCACTAAAAGTATTTTTGCTAGTTAATATATAGTAATTAAAGTTTTCAAATGCATCATTATCATAATAATTGCCATCCTTGTTAGCATCGATTTTATATTTTTGTGTTTCTATAATACCAGAAAGTAGTGATTTACTATGCACAACAATGTCCTTATTTGTTAATAAACCAACAGCACGATACATTGCTCCAATATTTCCACCACCATTTCTAGAAATATCAATCACAACATTTTTAATATTTTTTTGTTTTAATATTTTTTGCAATGTATTTCTTAAAAATTCAAATGTGTCACTTTTGATATTTTTTGCATAAATTTCATTATTAGATGCTGTTTCAAAATTGTCGATAATAATATATGCTAAGTTACCATTTATAATAAAGCCATCTTGTTTAATTTTTTGCTCAAGTATGGCTCTTTTTTGCTCAAGGTATTCATTAACTTTGGCATATTCACTTCGTTCAGTTCCATATAATTTAGATGCATAATCATTGATTTTTTTACTATTGTTTGTGAATATATTTAACATATTAATTCTAGTATGCAAGTCATTTAATTTGTTAAAGAATAATTTTGCATATGCCTTGTTATATATATCGGGATTATTGCTTAATAATTCTTTTTTTATATCGCCGATATACTGTTGAAAGTTTGATATATTTTTATATGATTTAAGTCCATAAAAATTATCAAGGGTAAATAAGAGATTATCAAGGTTATAAATTCGATCCTGTGTCGTTTCTTTATCCGCCGACCATGAACCTTGTTGATATGAGTAAGCGTCATTTTCATCTTCCATTAGTGAAAAAAATTTACCATAAACCGCATCGCCATTATAGTAGAGATTGTAATAGTTTTGACTACAAAATAAGGTATTAAAAATACTTAAAGGAATAAAAGTTCTTCTCCCCTCTTTAAAAATATCGATGTGATAACTTCTTAAATCAAATTTGATAGGTCCGTTTAAATCATTAATATTTTCAATTTTTGAGCCTTCATAACTTATGAAGCGTGAGTAATTAGTCAAATTGCTTTGCTTAACAAAATTAAAAAATGCTTCGTTGCTAACACTAATAATATCACGATCTGCGTCAATATACATTAATTGATTATTTGAAACTAGTTGTGTTGCATTGATGTCATAAGTCGGTTTTTTTCTAATTAGCGAAGTATCAACGAAGCCATTTAAAACACCTAGCATTTCCTCAATAGCAACATATGGTTGATGAATTTTATTGTCAAGAAAATATAAGTTTAGATTTTTATTTTTTATTGAATAATCTTTTGATGATAAATTTATAAATTTTGTTTTCTTGATATTAAAAATTTTAGAAGGACCATTGTCTAAATAATCAAAATCACTATAACATGAAACAGCACTCAATGATATTAGTGGTAATGGTGTACCTAATAGAAATAAGAACTTTTTCTTCATATTTTAATTCCCTCTTAATTCCCTATAATATTGAAATTTTACGCTTTTATTAAGGTTCATTATCAAAATTATTGATTTACTTATGCAAAGATGTGAAATAGATTAATTTAATTAGTTTCTTTATAAAAACTTATTGATTTTGAAAAATTTATAAGTTTGTGTTGCTCTATACAAAAACAAAATTTTTTGATATTTGAAATTAAATATTTATTTTCCCAATTTTATGATTTAAAAATACAAACTCAACTTAAATTAAGATAGATTTATGATTTTATTTAATTGTTTAACTACAATTTTATCAAAATTTTGCATCTTTTATTATAGGATAATAGCCTATATAAAAAGCTCATATTTTGATATCAAAATTCATTTTATATGTATTGTGATAATTAATTCAAAAATAAATTTTATAAAAAGCGTTCTTAAATTTATTTTAGTGCTAAAATATTATATGCAACGGTCGTGTAGCTCAGGGGATAGAGTACGTGCCTTCTAAGCATGTGGTCGCAGGTTCGAATCCTGCTACGATCGCCATTTTTTTTATTCTTTTTTTATACTAAATTATTAATAAAACTTAATTTAATTGTTTTTAATACAAAATAAGAAAAGACCCAAATCTTTTTATTTAAATTTGAGTCTGATGTTTTTTGATATTTTTGTTTTTTAGTTATTAGTATAGGTTTGTGGTTTATTGATTAGTTGTTCAAGTTTCTTTGATTTTTCAACTAATTCTTGACTTGTTTTTTCTAATTCTTTTTTAGCATTTGTATTTGCTAAATTTGCTTCTTCTTTTTCCTTTGTTTTACTTACTAAAGTTTGGTTTAGGTTTGTAATATCTTTATTTATAGTTTCTAGTTTTTCTTCTTGTTCACTTATATCTTGTGTTGTTTCCTTTAAGATATTTTGAGATTCGCTAAGTTGCTGTTTGGTTTTTTGCAACTCGTTATCTTTATTTTTTAATTGCTCAATTGTGTTATCTAGATTTTGTTGTGCAATATCTAATAATGATATTGTATTATCTTTATTATTTTGAATTTTTTGTTGCTCTAATCTTGCAAATTCTAATGCTTGGTTCTTATTGTTTAGTTCTTTTTGTTTTTTGTCTATTGTTTGTATCGCAGTTTGAAGTTGAGTTTCAAGATTATTTTTATTTTTCAAAGCTTCTTTTAAATCGGCATTATTTTTTTGTTTAGTCAATGTTATTTTGCTTTTATTTGTTTTAATTTCCTGAATTTTCGCGTTCGCTTCTTTTAATTTAGTATTAGCTAATTCAAGATCACTAGTTTTTTGTGTTACATCTTGATTGGCTTGATTTAATTTACTTTCGGCCCCGTTATTTGCTGTTTGCAATGCTTGGTTTGAAATATTTAGTGGTGTTAATGATTGGTTGATTTTATCAATTTCTATATCTATTTGACTTATTTTTGCTATAACTTCATTTATTTTCTGATTTATTAAACTTTTATTTGTTTCTACATTCCGCAATGCATTAATGGAGTTTTGTTCACCTATTGTTTTTGCATTTAAGTTTTTTATATTACTTTCATATTCTTTTTTAGCTTCTTGTAATTCTGCTATATTTGATTGTTTTGTAACATTAGCATCCTGAAGTTCTTGCTTCGCAGCATTTAACTCTCTTTTTATCCTATCTATCTCGTTATTTTTTGCTTGAATAGAAGATTTTGTTTGCTCAAGTTCACGCGTTGCGTTATTTTTTTCACGTTCAGCATTGTTGTATTCTTGTTGAACATTATCTTTTTCTTTAGTTTTTTCGGCAAGTATTTTTGTTTTTTCTTCTAATACCTTTTGGGCATCGTTATATTTTTGCTCAGCAGCCTTAAGTTCAGACATAATTTTGTCAGAATCCCAATCCATTAGCTCTCGATCATATTGTTTTTTGAGTCTCTCTAACCGAGATTTAAGTGAAAAATTATTTCAAACATATCATGATATTATTGCACTTCTTCACTCTTCATCTCTTTTTTCCCTTTCCTCACTTGTTTTGGTGTCGGGGGCGTTTTCGATATCTTTTATTTTTTTTCATCTTCTTTCAGTTTCGTCGTCAAGCTCTTTCTTTTCCTGGTTAAATTCATCCTGTATTTCTTTAATAGTTTCTAATTCATTCTTTTTTTCTTTTTTTATTCTTTCAATATTATTTTTTGCATTCAAACTTTCTTGTTCTATTGATTTATGTTGATTATAAGCCTCTTCATATGTATGTATTGTTTGCGCTAAAATTTGACTAATTCCATCTAATTCGGTGTTCTTTTCTTGCAGCACTTGCATATTATATTGTTCTAAACGTTGTAGATTTGATAAATTAGTTTCTTCTATTTCTAATTCTTTTTCTTTTTTAGATACAGCAACTGATTTATCTTTAATTGAGTTGTTAGTTTCATCTAATTTATTCTCAGTTTCTGTGATTTTTTGTTTACTTGTATCTAATGCACTTGAAGCTTTGTTTTTTTCTTGTGATTTGGTAGTTTTGGAAGCAGTTTTTTCTTTTATTTCTTCCGTGTATTTTTGTAGGCCTTGTTCTAGCTTTGCTTTTTCTTGTTGTAGTGAACTCTTTAGATTATTTTGTTGTTGCAATTCCTTATTTTTTAGAGCAATATCATTTTGATTCTGCGAAAGTTTTTGCTTAGCTTGCTTTGCTTTTTCTATTGCACTCTTTTGAGACTCATTTGCTTTTTTTAATTCATCAATCGCACTTTGTAAATCATTTGCTAATTGCAAAATTTTGATTGATTCCTCTTGTAAATTATTGTTGATATTTAAAAGGTTTGTATCAGCCTCTTCTTTTTTAGTTTCTAGTTCTTTTATTTGTCTGTTTGTGTTTTCTAGGCTTTGCTTTGTTGCTTTTTGTGCTTCCTGAGCTTGCGCTAGTTCTTTATTTGCCTCTATTAATTCATTGTTTTTAGTTGAAATTTCACTTTGTTTTTGTGTTAAAAGATGATCTGTTTGTTTGATCTTTTCTTGTAGTTTATTGATTTTCTCTTGATTGTCATTTTTTTGTGCTTCTAGTTGATTTCTAACATTAGTTTGTGCCTGAATTTCAGATTCTTTTTGGCTAATTATGTTGTTAATTCTTTCTAAATTTTTATCAGCATTTTGTTTTTGGTTATTTATTAGTTCTTTTTTATTTTTTGCTTCTTCAAGCTCTTTGTTTATTAAAGAAATTTCATTTTGTTTTTGGACTAAATTTTGGTTAGCCTCATATGATTTTTGTGTTGCATTTTTTTGGTTATGGTTAGCTTGCTTTAATTCAATAATTGCCATTTGAAGTTCTTTGATTATTGCACTTAGTTTTTTTGAATCAATAGAAGAATTTGTTTTGGGTGAGTTTTTATCTTTTTTTAGATTTTCATTCTGTTTTTTTAATTCCTGGTTTTTTGTAAGTGAATCTAAGAGTTTTCTTTCTAAATCTTCTTTAATTTTTTGCGCTTCTTTTAATAGTTTATTTGTTCTTTCTTGTTCTATTGCTTTCTTATTAAGTTCAGTTATATTGTTTAATGTCTTGAATTTATGACTTAAAATAGGTTTATTTTTAAAAATTATTTGAAATTCATAATCAGTGCTAGATTCTAAAGGAGCTTCGTTTCTTTTCTCACCCCAAGAAATGGTTTCATTATTTTTGTTTATAATGTATTTCTTTTCAAGAAAAGCTTTTGGATTATTTTCGGGAAAGATTCTTGCTGTAAATTCGGTGTTTTCATAATTTTTATAGTTTTTTAGTATAAATGAAGCTGAGTTACTAGTTATTTTTTGTTTGTTTATTTCTAACTTATTTTGGTTATTGCTAACTAGGTATGCTGTTATTATGGCGCCAGTTGCTAATGTTGCTGCTATCGCTAGTTCTGCTCCTAGTAAAACTCTAGGTGTTTTTTTCTTTTTTGTTTTAATTTCATGTTTGTTTTCAGTCATATTTAAACCTTTTCTTATGTTTTGGTATTTAATTTTTTTACTAATATAATAATGTTTTTTTTTTTTTTTTGAATTTCGGGTTATGAACATTGGGCAGGGTTATAAATTGGGCATCAAATTTGAACTTATTTTGCTATTGAAATGTGAAATTTACTAGCTTTTTTGAAAATTTAGCCTAGTTAGTTTTTGCTTTTTTTTTAAAAAAAAAAAAAAAAAAAATAGAGTTTTAATAATTGTGTAACAATTTCTTATTAAAAACTCTATTTTGAATTAGATTATTGACATTACAATAGAAAGAACAAGAACAAACAAGATTATGCCGATTACTGAAATTGAAAGTTTTTTTAATTTTATAGTACCGAGTTTTTTGCTTTTTATAGCAATAAAGGTAATTGCAATTATTGTTAATAATGCACTAATTGCAAATATTGCATAACCAGCTTGGTTTAAAGCTTTCTTTCCTTCTAGATTATTATCTTTAATTTGAATTTCCGCTTTTAGATATGAATTTGTAAATTTTTCTTTGTCCTCTTTTTTATCTGGCTTTTTATTATCGATTAAAGCAGCAAGAATATCAAATCTTTCAATAATGTTTTTGACTTGCTTAGTGTAATTATCATATCAGCTAAAAATATTAATAGTTCTTGAACCAGTTGAAGAAATTAAACGAGATATTTGTTTATTTATAAGGTCATAATATTGATTTATTAAATTTAAATCAAATCCATTTTGAGCAAAGTTTTTCTTAATAATGTCTTTATTTATCTTAATTATTTCTTCAAATTGTATTAAAACAGCTTTAAGAGAGTTAGCAAGACTACTAAAATAATCTACACCATTGATTGTTGAAGAAAATAAACTAGTTAATAATAGATAATTTGAGTTTTTAATGTCGGCTTCGATAACAGATTTGTTATTTTCGTTTTTTAAGAGATTTTCAGCAGCTTTTGTGATTATATCGTTAGCAGCATTTACATACGATTCTTTATTAGTGATTAAAACCCCTGTGCCAACCATATTATATAAAACGCTACGTAGCGTATCATTTCTTAAATCATTATAGTTTATTTTGTCATCAATTCCCAAAGCGGTAAATATTTTGCTAAATAGTTGTTTATTTTCTTTAATTATTTCTTCATATGCGTAATTAAGTGATTCTTGTTCCGGAGAAGTATCAATATTTATTTTAATTACATAATCACGACTCTTTTTAGGATCTACTCTATCACTAATTCTCACTGTTGCTGATAATGAATTTCCACCTTCACTTTTTAGATTAATTACGCTATATTTAAATCTAGTGTTAATGGCATTATCAAAAAAGAATATCTTTTCTTTTTCTTCTGCTTTTGAACTATCAAAAAACGTTTTTAGATTGTTTGCTGTTTTAGATGTGTAAATTGAAGAAACATTAGGTATTAGCGAAGGAAGAGCTTGAATTTGCTCTTGGGTATCAATTTCTTTTTGTTGTTTATCCCCAGGAATTATTGGCGGTTTTCTTATTGGTTCATCTTCTTTTTTATTTTTTTGTTCATCAAGAATGAATTTTTTATTCTGTTCAAGATCAAATTTAACAAATTTCTTATGCAATTTCGAAACAATGTAATCTTCTCATGATGCAAAGTCTTTGGGCTGAGTAAAACTAAAACCATTAATTGTATTTTCTTTTTCTTTGAAGGTGCCGAATTTAATATTAATTTGTTCTCCTATTTTAGGAATGTCTACCTTGTCAAAAAGCATGTTTGGAAGTTGCTTTTGCAACGCACCAAAGTAATCCTTTATTAATTTATCAAGTCTTTGTTTGGTAATTGTATTAAGTTGTTCTTTATCTTTTGTAATTTTTCCATTTGGCTTAATTTGTTCTTCATAGTTAGTTTCTTTAGTTTTTCCGACCTTTATGTTATCAAATTTTTGCCCTTCGTATTCAACTACAGATGGAATGTAATTTTTATTAGTTGACATTACATATGGAAAAACAATTGTGAAACCAAGGTTATTCATATGCTTAGTTTTTAATGCATCTTTGTTTTTTTCAAGATACTGTTGTAGGACTTGGATGTAGATGAGTTTTTCTAAATTAGGTTTAAAATCCTTGTCTAAATCTTTCAACAATTTCCCTTTTTCATTATCAAGATATTTAATGGTAAAGTCAATTATTTTTTCAACATTTTTTTCCACATTATCTTTTGTAAATTTGGCAAAGGTATCAAAGTCGAGAGCTAGGCTAGGTTTTTCTGGAGCTTTTGGTTTTTGCTTGTTTGGATCAGCGGGTTTTTGAGGCGCATCCTGTTTGAGTTCTTTTGTTTCGTCTTGACGATTGTAGGCAGAAATAAGAGCTAACGAGGGAAGCGGGATCACACTGATTAAACCTAAAGAGAATAATTTATTTTTTAATTTCATAATTTTCCTCCTTGACTAATTTTAGTTTTTGCTCCATTTTTAGCATATATAGCCTTTGCTTTAAATGTTTTTCTTCAAGAAATTGGTCAAGACTTAGTCCAATTTTTTGCAATGATTCATAGTAATTAATTTTAGTTGTTATTTCTTTGATTTGCAAATTATCAAATTTTATCTTATTGTTTTGTTTGTATAATTCTAACTTACTAAATGAATTAATGTTAATTTCGTTTTCTTTGATGATTATATTTGCGTTAATTAAGAATAAAAATAATTCTTTTTCTTGATCAAGGTCTCTAATTTTAATAACTGTGTTTTCAAATGCCATCATTGAATTCGAATTAGCAAGACCCCACTCATCCTCTTCATCAATATTGATAAATAATATGGCATTTCTGATTGATAGATGTTTATTACCAATGAAGTGAATATTAATTTTAAATGAATTATTATTAATCATTATTTAATACCCCCAAAACCTTCGTTTGCTTTTGTTAATAAAACAATTTCTTCAATTTCCTTTTCGCGTTTAGTACGAATTATTTTTTTCTTAACCTTTGCAATATCTTCTTCAATTTGATTAATAATTTTATTGGTTGTAACAAGGTCATTTTTGGCATTGTAGAAAAATGACTCAATTAACAATGAATATATAGCATTTTCTAAAATGATGTTTATTTCATTTTCAACAAAATCCTCAATACCGGGATAAATTTTATAACCAGAAATATCACCAACTGAATTTTGTTTATCAACTTCATTTACTAGTTTATTAATGTTGAATTCATCGATAGGAAGAACTGTAAAGTGCCCGTTATAATTTTTGTTGGTATTAAGAACAAAATTAACTTTTGAATAGTTATTATCTATATATAAGGTCTTAACTAATTGACTAACTCTTCAAGCAAGATTGGTAGCCTGTTTTTCTTCTTCACTAAAGGATTTTATTACGTCAAACTTGTTTTGATTACAAAATTCACTAGCTCTTTGGCCAATTGTTATAAAATCATCGTGTTTAGGATTTACATTTGTAAGTAGCTTTTTTTCATATCTACTATATGAATCTGTTGAGTATTTTTGGTTCTCGGTCAAATAAATCCAAAGTACTGATCGTTTTTTAAATATATTACGTAGTTTTTGAATAGTTTTATTATTATTTTCAGAATCATTAATTAACTTATTTTTTATTGTGTATTTTTCCTTAATAGCATTGATTAAGTTGATATTTAGCAATGCATTAGAAATATTGAATTTTAGCTTTCTCGTAAGCTTCATTATCTCAATCAAAAGAATATTTTTGGAATTATTTACCTTTGTCAATATTCCTTCAAGGTTTTGTAATTTTTCTTCTCATTTTTTTAAATGCATACTATCATCCTATAATACTTTTTTCGTTGTAAAATATGTTTAATAAATTAGATTCATTATCTGTTTTAACAATAATATTTTCAATAATTTCAACAAAGAAATTCTTATTTAATAATTGCTTTATCTCTTCATTGAAGTAAAGTGCTATTTTTGATTTAAATAGGTTAGTTTCAGTTCTTAGATTAATTGATTCAATATTTGTTGATGGAAATTGCTTTATAAATGGTACTAGGTAGTAATTATTCAATCTTTCGTCCAATTTATAGGATAAAACAAATTCATCCAAAATAATTTCATATTTTTTATTTTGAGCCTGTTTTAGATAATTAAACAATTTTTTAACATCTATATCCTTTGATTTTGTTTGAGCTTTTAATTGAATTGTTGACATTAATTTATCAAAGGAGATAAAGTTAGGTTGTTTCTTTAGTTGCATGAAATCATAATTAAATACTTCTAAATCATTTTGTACAGCTTTTAAAATATTTTGTTCTTTCCTACTTAACTTCATTTGAAACTCCTTGGTTTATGACATTATTTTTCTTTGTAATTACTGTTAGAGTTCAAATTAGATTTATAACAGTTGATATGTTAAATAAAACAGCAAAACTTAAAGTAGTGATTACAAAAATTTGGTCCAGCGAAAGTTTTGAAGGAATATTATAGAATGATTGGTTATTATTTGAAAGTAGTAATGCATTTAAACCGTTAATTATTAGGGTAAATATTACTAATAAAACTAAGCTCTTCAATATTATTGAAACATATATAGGTTCATTTGAAGTTTTGTATTTATAAAGCATTAATATTATAATGCTGAATATTGAAGAAAATAAAAGAGTAATATTTGTGACAATAATTTCTTGATTTTTTAAACTTACAATTGCGGTTATTATTCAAATTAGTGTAAAAATAAAGCCGGTAAAAATTGTATTTAATAAAACTCCTTTAATTTTTAGTGGTTTTAGAAAACTTACTAGGACATAACTAATAAAAAATAGGACAATAAATATTAAGCCAATAAGATAAATATAATTTCTTGATGGTTTTTCAGCATCAATGACATTTGAACTTGTTTTATAAAATAGTGCACGAATAAATCAAATTACAGTAGTAAAGGCAAAACCAATATAAAGAAGTAGTCTTTCTCTAGATTCATTATTTTTTTGTTGTTTTGATGCAGTTCATAAAATTCTTTCGATATTAATCCCAAATATTAGCACTCCTAATGTGACAAAAATTAGAATTAAGTAAAATAGATTAATTCCACTTTTTTGTGAAAATAAACTTATAAAGAATTGATGTACAGGGTTATTATCTAGAAAATCAAATTTTTGCTCATCTTTTTCGATGGTGAATATTCATGCTGATATCGTAGCCATAAATCCTATGACTAAAATTGATCGAGAAATAATTGAAATAATAAGAGTTTTTTTGTTTTTATAAAATAAAGGATTTGTTTTTTTCTTTAATTTGTATGTATAAATTGCATAGGCAACATCGACAATTAATAATATAACTGATAAGAATGATAAATAGTAGTAACTTAGTGTTTTTTCATTAAACATCGTAAATAACAATATTACAGAAATAATTGATAGGGTTGAATATATGACAAATCAAGGTATATATTTTTTAGCCGATTCTTTATGGGTGAAGATATTAGAAAAGTTTTTGCTAATTGTGTATAAAAAGATACTAATTAATAGTGAAATTCTGAATATAGCGAGGTAATTAATACGTTCCAATGATAAACTTGAAAAGTTTAGGAAGTATTCAGGGGTATTTGTAAAAGGAGCGAAAAGTTTTGTTGAAAAAATTGTTATGGGGGCAAAAAATAAGATTAATCCTGATAAAAAAATAAACAAGGAAATGATAGTAATTTTCAAGATTGATACTAACAGATTTTTTCGTTTATTATTGAATAATGACTCAAAGTCATCATATATGCGATTTTCTTTGACTGTGGAATTTTGCATTATCTTGTGGTTCCTTTCTTAAATTTAAATTGCTCTGGAATATTCTCATCACCTAATCCGTTTGCAAATAGGTTAGTTTTTTGTAGATTTGGATAAAGATTTTTTAGAGCTTGTCTATATGATTTTGTTTGATCCTTGCCACCACCATAAATTAAGTCATATTCTGGAAGATTATATGTCCCGAATAAACCTTGATAATTAAAACCTTCTGATCTAAACGCAAGAGCAAGCCCAGTTCTTGCGAATTGATTGGTTGTATGGTGAATAGCAACTAATTCATTATTTTGGTTTCTAATTGATGAACCAGATGATCCGCCAGCTGGTGCTCATCTTCTTGGTAGATAGTTAAGGCTCATGCTGATATATTTCTTATTTTCATATTCAAATAATTTATCACCATTGATTGGCGCACTAATAAAAGAATCTAGAACCCCAGGTTTGTCAGCGAATGAACGATAACCAATTTGATATGATAAATAATTTCCTCTATTTAGCACATCGCTAGGGAATGAAGATGGCCCGTTTTCAGAATTGGTTAATTTTGCATCATAAAAGTCATAATTAGCATTAAATCATAAACTAAATGAATAACCAAACTTTGCCCTTTCTCTTTGATCATCATCGATGTATGCTTTTAAATAGAAATCTTCACGGGCGCTTGGCCATCCAACGGCAAATAAATGATCAAGACTAGGTGGAATCTTTCCACTTAACGGATAATCTATTGCTTGATAATCCACAAGATATGATTTGCTTCTAAATTTGATATGAGATTTTTTATCATTGGCATAATCATTTGTAACTTCTTTAGCTAGATTGAAATCTTTTTTAGCCTTTAAAACTTCAGTTAAGGTTGTTGAATTAGAGGATGCTGAAAAATCTTTAATTTTTTCAAAGTCAATTTCAATAACAGCAAAATCAGCAAATTCTTCAACACCTTCATAAATTTTCTTTTGACGTTCTGATAAAAAATCAGTTGGATGAGTGCTTAGGTAGTCAGTTGCATTAAAAATGGTTCTAATTGCATCTTTATTTTGAGTTCCAAAAGTTGTGATATTGTCATCCATATCTGATATTCTTAGTTTTGCTCCGCTATGAATGTCTTTATTAATTCTTGTTAATGAAAATCCACTTAAATCCTTAGTTATAGCCCTTGCAACGTGGGCATTTGTTCCAAAATATCATTTAGTTGGATATTTTCCTGTGTTATCTGGTTGAAAGTCTAGAATTCACATAGTACCAGATTCAACATTATTTTCCTTCTTTGATTCAGCACGTTTTTTATATTCATTAATTTTTTGCTCTAATTCCTTAATTTCTGCCGGTCTTGTATGTTTTTCAAAATGAGTTATTCTATCATCATATTCTTTAAGACTTTGTGTTTTTTGCTTGTTAAGACTTTCCACAAGATGTTCATCAGTATTTTCTTTTATTTTTTTATCTCAATCTGCTTCAACTTGTTTTTTATCTTCTTTTAGCTGAGCAATTTTTTCTTGAATTTTTTTCTTGAAGGTTTCTTCATTTTTTTCATCTTTTCAGAATTTAATTAAATCATTAGATTCAGAAATTTCTTTTTCATAAGTTTTGTAATTACTTATTGAAATCGAAAATGTTTGTTTAGCTATTTTTAGATACTGTTCGTTAATGATTGTTCTTGCGACACCGATGGTTTTAAAGATATCTGGTTTTCCTAATGAATCAATTAAACTAGGTTGCTTACCAACCTCAACACCATTTAATTCCAATCCATCTAATGTGCCATCTTGTTTGTATGTAGGGACACTGAAACCTTTGTAGGCGGAATTTTCATAGGTATCTAATTTTAATTCTTGCGCTTTTTGATCAAATTCTTTTTTCTTTGCATCGCTTATATTTAGGAAAGCTCTGAAATCTTTTAAATTATTAATACCGTTTTTCTTATAATTATCTTTCAGTCTTTCTACATATTCATTGTTATCTTTTTTATAACGATCATATTGACTTAATTTTTGATATTTTTGAATTTCACTTTCTTCAATTTTTTCATCAGAAACTCTTCCATTAGGTCTATTACCTTCACTATCAACATTGAAATTATTTTTGTTTAAACCTGATAGTTTAAATTTGTAATTTTTTTGCGTGTTAGTTGCTTTGTTTCTAAATACAAGTCTAATTTCAGCTTCGCCAGTGGTGTTGGCCTTATCTGCCAAATCAATATTAAAGACACTAAATTCAATTTTTTTGTTTATCGCATCATCTTTGGCTTTTATAACCAGTGATGCATATTGTTTTTGAAGTTGACTAGGAAAGATTTGTTTTTTTTCATGATAAGGGAAGAGATTTTCAAAAGATAAAACAAAATTAGTCTCAATATCTTGGGAACTAGTTAATCTATTAAAATCAGCTAAAAATTGTTCATCAGAATATTTAAGAGTGCTATCAATTTTTGGTTTACCATCGTTTTCTTCGTTAATTTTGCGAATATTTTCTAGTTCACTAGAAATTTGATTGTTTAGTTGAGATAATTTAGTTTTTGCTTTTTTTAGTTCAATGTTACTAATGTTATTATCTTCAAGCAATTCATTAATTTTTTTAATTTCATTTTTTGATTCGATATAGGCCTTGCTTTTGAAATTTGTTTTATTTTCATTTTCAACATTTTTTAATAAACCTTCTAATTTAGTAAGGGCTTCTTTAACTAAACGCTTTTCTTTATCTTGCTCATTTTCACATGAAATTAAGCCTAGAGTAGGCAGAAAACTTAATACCGATGATGATATTAAAATATTTAGCAAAGTGCGTTTTTTCTTTGTATTCATAATCTTTCCTTTCAAATGCTATATTTTTATAATTTATAGTTTAAGGTTTTAATTTATAAATTAAACTTGTATTCAATTATTAGGAATTATATACTACTTTTATTTAAAAAACGAGTTTTTTACTCGTTGTTTAAACCTAATTATTTTTTTAGTAATGAGTCGAATTTTTTTTGGGTTTCATTATCTATAGAAACTATCGAAACTGCTACGGCCCCAATTCCTGTATGAATAGAAACATCGGCTGGTAACTTGTATGTATAAATTGGAATCTGATCATTTATGATGTTTTTAAATTTTGTCAAAAGCTCCTCAATCATTTCATTATCTGAGTGAAGAACAAAAAGCACTTTTCCATCAGGAGTGTCTTTGTTTTTATTTCACATATCTGTAACAGTTTTTTCAAGTGATTTAGTAAATACGCGCCCAATTGAATCCTTTTCTAATACACCATTGTCAAAAGCGATTAGTGGAACTATTTTTAATAATTTAGCTATTGCAGCAGCACCTTTTGAAAGCCTTCCACCTTTGACAAGAGCGTCGTTAAATTGTGGAATTAAGATTAATCTTTCATTATTTATTTCAAAATGTTTTATAGCATCTTTAAAAGAAACACCTGAATTAATTTGAGATTCAAATTTAAATAAATCTTTTAGAATCAAGAAGGAAATTCTTTTTGATTCAACAATATATACTTTGTTGTTATCTTGAAATTGTGTTTTAAGAAATGATGTTTGTGATGATAAAAATTTAGAGATAGGATAAACTAAAATTAAATCATACTCATTTAAGTATTTGTTTATCTCGATATCATTAATCGCTGGCGAAGAAGCTGCAGTGGTGGCATTAATTTTTTTATTTTCTCTTCACATTTTAGCATAATCATCAACAACAATGTCTCTTCCAATTTGATATGTTTTACCGTCTATTTCGCATTGCAATGGTATAAATCCTCAACCAAGCTCATTGGCCTGCTTTTCCGTTAATCCAGATGAAGAATCAACAATAATTTTTATTTTCATACATTCCTCCTAAAAAATGGTTGTAGCAAAATAATTTAGTATTATATATAAATAATTTAAAAAAAAATTATAAAAACCCACAAAATAAGTTGATTTATTAAATTTTTTATATTTATATTTATGTTTGCCATTAGTACTTTTTCGTTTTTTAATTAGTATAAAAAGTTTTAAAAATTAAAAGTTAGCTATAATTTTAAAAATATTAAACAATAGAGTTTTAAAATAATCATAACCAAACTAGTTGGTCTTAACTTAAGGAGTTATTTACATTATGAATTTTTTAGAAGAGCTTAAAAACAGAAAAATACTAAATAATATTTCTAACGAAGAAAAGTTTTCTCAAATTTCTCATGATTCAGGAATTTATATTGGTTTTGACCCTACCGCCAAAAGTCTTCATTTAGGAAATTATTTGCAAATTGCTACCTTATTAAGATTTAAGAAACAAGGCTATAAGGCTTATGCAATTCTAGGGGGGATTACTGGGATGATCGGTGATCCAAGTTTTAGAAAGAGTGAAAGAAGCTTCCTTGATCAAAAAACCCTTATCAACAATAAGGAATCAATAAAAAAACAACTAGAAAATTTTGGTTTATCAGTGATTGATAATATCGAATTTTATAAAAATATGACGTTATTTGATTTTCTTTCACAAATAGGAAAAATGATAAATGTAAATTATTTATTAGAAAAAGAAAGTATTGCAACTCGATTGGATAATGGATTAACATTTACTGAATTTAGTTATCAGCTTATTCAAGGTTGAGACTTTAAGAACATGTTTGAAAAGTATGATGTGAAGATTCAGGCTGGCGGTTCAGATCAATGGGGTAATATTACAACTGGTCTTGAGTTTATTAGAAAAATTTATGGAGACGCTGCTTGTGCGATTGCTTTAACAATTAATTTATTAACTGATGAAAATGGAAATAAATTTGGTAAGTCAACTGGTGGCGGCTCCTTGTGGTTAGATAAAAATATGACAACTCCTTATTCTCTATATCAATTTTTATTAAATCAATCAGATTCCAAAGTGGATGAATATTTAAAGACATTAACTTTTCTTAAATTAGATGAAATTCAGAATATTATGAGAGAGCATGAGCAAGCTAAATTTAAAAGAGTAGCGCAAAGAATTTTAGCATTTGAAGTGGTTAAGGATATTCATGGAATACAATATGCAAATCAGGCAAAAAAAATAAGTGAAATTTTATTTGCAAATAGTAAAGAGGAATTATTAATTAGCGATATTGAAATAATTAAAGAATCCCTTAAAACTTTTAGTGTTAAACACGGTACTAAATTTATTGATTTTATAAAGGAAAATAAAATCACTTCTTCAAATAGGGAAACTCGAGAATTTATAGCTAAAAAATCCTTTATGCTTGATAACGAGATTGTTGAAAATGAAAATATTGTAATTAATTTTGATAGATATGATAATAAGTATGCAGTCCTTAAAAAAGGAAAAAAAGAGTTTTTTATTTTAATAAATGCAAATTAGAAGAAAAAATATTCTACCCTTAAATTTAATTAACAAAATAAAATTTAATTTATTTGATTTGTTTTAGGCAGAATAGCAAAAGTACAATTGATATTTGCAAAACATGGAAATTACTATTAAAGATCTTGCAGAAATAAAATAGAGGATGATTATAACATAAGATATTTTGGAGATAAAAGACTAGATAATTTTGAAAAATACAAAGAAATCTCGAACCTTATTTTTTTGTTGTTAACAAAGCCAAGAGTATATGCTGATTTTAGCTGTGAATAATTTTTTATAATTTAAATATGAAGATAACTGATGTATGCTAGGCAATAATTTTCCAAACTTATATTATGGTTTGCAAAAAATAGAATGCCTAGCAAAAATTTAGTAATTGCTTTTGTAATAATTTTTATATTAAGAATATGTATTGCACAAGTTAAATAGCAATCCTTAGAAGCAAAATAGAAGTATTGATACTTATTTTAAATTGCTACTTTTTTAATACTTTTGGTAATAAAGCTCCTTATTTTGAAAATATTGATATTAAGAAAATTATTTTAGCTATTGAAAAACTGTGGATACGATGTTTTGCAATTAATTTATTAAGACAGCAAGATTAATTATTTTTAGGGTGATTGCTGAAAAAATTATTTTTTGTTATAAAAAAGCATGTTAGGTGAAACATGCTTTTTTAAGATACAAGAATAACTATTTTTTAATTTCTTTCAATCTTGCGCTTTTTCCTTTAAGACCTCTCATGTAGTAAAGTTTAGCTCTTCTAACCTTATTTTTTCTAGTTACTTGAATAGCAGAAATTAAAGGAGAGTTAATTTTAAATACACGTTCAACGCCAATACCATATGAATCTTTTCTAACAGTGATAGATTTATTGATACCTTCACCATATGCAGCAATAACTAGCCCTTCAAATACTTGAATTCTTTCTTTATCGCCTTCTTTAATTCTAACGTGAACTCTAACTATGTACCCTTCTCTTATTTCGGGAAGATCTGTTCTAATTTGGTCTTTTTCTACAAGTTCTAATAAGCTACTTCTCATTTTTTATCCTTTCGATAATATCTTTACGATTTTTTAGTGTTTTTAAATAAGCATGTTTCTCACGTCATTCTTTTATTAGTTTATGATTACCAGAAAGTAATATTTCAGGAACCTTTAGTCCTTTATATTCTGCTGGTCTAGTGTATTGGGGATAGTCAAGTAGTCCTTCGTTTTCAAAACTTTCGTTTTGATGGCTCCCCTTGCGCAAAACTCCGGGAACTAATCTAGCAACAGCTTCGCAAACGACCATAGCTGCAGTTTCTCCGCCTGTTAGAATATAATCTCCAATTGATAATTCTTCATCCACAAAATTTAAAACGCGTTCATCAAAACCTTCATAATGGCCACACACGAGTGTTATTTCATTATGCTTAGCAAGTTCGTGTGCTTTCATTTGGTTGAATTTTTGTCCTTGTGGACTAATTAGGATTTTATAACTATTGGGTAGTGTTTCAAGGGCGAGATCGATAGGCTCGACTTGTAGAAGCATTCCATCACCCCCGCCGTATATAGAATCATCAACCTTATTTCTTTTTTCTTTTGAAAATTTTCTAAAATCAATAATATTTAATTCTAGGTGCCCAAGACGTATTGCTTTGCCTATAACACTATAGGTTTTAAATGCTTCAAAATGTTCTGGGAATATTGTGAGAATGTTTATTTTCATAACTATTTGTTTTTTGATTCGATGTATTTTTTGTAGAAATCGTTCTTCTTTAAAAGAGTTCTAACTGTTTCAGTAGGCTTTGCTCCGTTGTTTAAGTATACAGTTGTTAATTCTTCATTTAGATATAAATTTTTTGTATGAGGATCATAGTATCCTAATTCATCAATAAATTTTCCATCACGTGGTGCTCTAGCATCAGAAGCAACAACTTTATATGTAGCATGGAATTTTTTTCCGGTTCTTTTTAGTCTTAATTTAACCATAAGTATTCCTCCTTGAAGTTTTTATATATTTTTAGTATATTTAAATTTTAATAAAAAAATTTTAACATAAAAAAATAAATGTTAAGTAAAAATGCTTAACACTTTAATTTGATTTTTACATTTGATATAAGCAAAGATGATTTGTATTATTTAGTTTTATAGTTTTATAAACTATAAATAGTATAATTATTATTATGAACAAAGAATTATTAAAAGAAAAATTAAACTATTCATTTGCACCATATTCAAAGGTTAAAGTGGCAGCTTTAGCTATTGATAAGTTGGGCAATGAATATTATGGAGTCAATTGTGAAAATGCTGCGTATCCTAGTGGACTTTGCGCTGAAAGATCTGCACTTTTTGGTTCGGTAGCATATGGCGCAGAAGTAGGGACATTTAAGGAAATACATATAATTAGCAATTTGAATAAAATATTATTCCCATGCGGTGCCTGTCTACAAGTAATGTCTCAATTTTTAGATAAAGATTCCAAGGTAGTATTGCATTCTACTGATCTAACTGAGGAAAGACAATTTTCGATGAATCAATTAATACCTAGCGCAGTAAAAAATGAAGACATTATCCACGCTGCAAAATAAAATGGGGATTTTATGGAAACTGAACATGTTTGCGATTTAAAACATCTTGATTTGCATGGAAATAATTTTGGAGAAGAAATTTCTTATTATTTAGAAAAATTTTCAATATCACAAAAAGAATTGGCACAACGTTTGGGGCTTAGTGCTCAATATGTCTATATAATCATTAATAGCAAAACGAATGTTAATTTAAGTATTGCAATTATTGAAGGCTTGGAAAATGTTTTTAATTTGGAATTAGGTACGCTATCTGAGGTTTATTCAATATATGCTAATAAGGAAAAATCTAATCTACAAGATGCTGAAAAACTTTTGGTGCAATATGGAGAGGACTTTATCATTAAGAATCCAAGTTTGCCACTGGTAAGTAATATTAAATTAACAAAAGATATGCCTATTAGCAAAAAATTGATGATTATGAATAGGTTTTATGGCGTTGCTAATTTAGATAATTATACCCAATATTTGCGTGAAAATGCACTAGCAGATGAAAGTATTTATGCCAACCCTAATAGTAAGGTTTGAATTAGATTTTGTGAGTTATCGGTTTTGGAAACAATTAGTACTAAAAAAATTGGTGTTTTTAGAAAAAATAATTTTGAAGTTGTGTATAAAAGAGTTGTTAAATTAATATGCGCTAAAAATTTAAACTTTAAAAATAAAATTGATGAAATACAAAATTATTTATTGACTAAAGGAATTATTTTGATTACAATGCCTTTTATCGAGAATAGCGATATTGCGGCCATTACTTTTCAAAAAGGAGCTAGAAGACTTATATTTGTTTCGGATATTTTCAATTGTGAAGCATTTATTTTTAACTATATTTTGCATGAATTAACACATTGTTTTTTTGTTAATAAAAACGAAAATGAAATTGATGATATTTATATTGAGGCATATTATAAAATTAAGTCTGAATATAATTTTAAATATGAGGGTATTGATGATGCTCTATTGGCTTTTGACAAGTGTAGTGCAGTGCAACATGATGATCGCAAGGGTGAGGTTTGCGATATAACTAAGAAAGTTTTTTATAAATACGAAAAAGTTTCTTTTAGTTAATATTTCTTGTAAAATATTCATTAAATGAAATAATTAAGAAATAAAAATAGGATCTGACTTAATAGATCCTATTTTTATTTAATTGTCTAAATCCAAATAAATATACTCAGTGGCCTCAGTGTTCATTTTCCCATTAACAATTATATCTAGGCATTTTACAGAATATCTGATAGCAGGTTGCTTCTTTTCAAGACCTTCAAGTACAAATTCCATCTCTATAACATGACCAGAAAGATATTTTAAGTTTCCTAATGTTGATGTAAAAGATAAATATTTTTTAAAATTTTCATTTGCTTTAACATTTTCGAACGTTCTTGAAGGGTCATTAGCAACTTTTGATGTAATTCCCTTATCAATTGGATAGGAATCAGCTCTAATTTTTTGCAATATTTTCATTAATTCTTCACGAGGTAACTTTTTACCTTCATTTGTTAGGGTATATGAAAACGAGTTTTTTATTTCGCCTAATTGTGAAGTCGTTAGAAGTTTTGCTTTAGGACGTTTTAAAGGGTTTATTTTGCCTGTTGCATTATTTTGACTTTTGTCAGGCAAAAGCTGATTGTTTTGGCTATTTGTCGGTCCTCCACACGAAACAGCTATTAGCGGAAATACGATTCCACTAAATGAACTAAATATTAGAAATTTTTTTATCTTTTTCATATCTATATTATACCACTCCATTTTTTAATGTTTTAAATTAATCAGTTTGCAATTTGACTATTCCATTGGCTTCTTCTTGATAATTTCTATCGACACATTTTATAGTGTATTTAATTATTGGTGTTTGTCCATCAAATGCCAGTTTGAATTCATATATATGTGCTGAACCTAAACCATTTAATTTATGATATTTAAATGAAAAGTTTTTTTTAAATTCAGCATCTCAATTAATGATTTGAAAAGTATTTATTTTAGTATTATATTTTGATTTTGTAAACTTATCTCATAAGGCATATAATTTTCCTTCTTCATTTAATTTTTTGCCCTCAGGTTTTAATGTGAATTCAAATTTGTCTTTTATTTCTTGAATTTGTGAGTCGGTTAATAATTGTACTTTTGGTTTATTTGGATTTTTTTTATCAAAATTACATGATAATGTAACAATTGGCAGTGTGAGGATAGAACTAGTAGCAATTATTGATAAGAATATTTTCTTCTTATTTTTAATCATTTTTTTCTCCTTATTTAATTTTTATATCTTGTAAATAATTTAAGTTATTTCAACCAAGTGGTTTAATGATGTTATTTTGATAAATAATTTTAGAAAAGCTATTGATGTTAATTTGATTTATAAGATTTATTGAATAACTAATTAGATTATTAATTTCATTAATAAGTTTTAATTGGTTTTCTACTTCTAAATTACTTAGATAAGTGATAAATAATGTTTCTTGTGTTTTGCTCAAACTATTTTTGAGATTTATATTATTATTCACTAAAAAATTATGCAATGAAATAATCTGTTCAAAACTAGTTAAATAATCTTTCTTATTTTTAGATATAAGGTCAATTAATTTATTTAAATTATTTTCAAAATTTGTTAATTGTTTGTATAAATATTCTGGTGTTGTTCCTTGGAATAGTTTAAATGTAGATTTTTTGTATATTGATTTATTTCTCTCAAAAAATTCTTGATATTTTTCAAAGTTATCAATTTTAGTTATATCTATGTTTAGCCGGCGGTCGATAGAATTAAAAATCTTTTTAATCAGCAGTATCCTTTTGTTAATAAATTGATTATCCTTGGTGATCATTATAGGAATATTTACATAAATATTCTCATTTGAATTAGATGTTTTATAAAAATTATCAATTATATTTCTTAGGTTAGTTTCAATAAATTTAAATCATGTTGATTTAATCTTGTCTTCAACAAAAACAATTAATGGATCATTTAGTCTATTTTTATTTTGGTATTGGAATGTATCACTTAATTTTTTATTATTCGCTCCAAAAATAATAGGTTTCGATATTTGATTATATGCATCCTTTAGTTCACTTATTCCAATAGCTTCATTAGAAGCTAAAATATCAAGATTTTCTGGTGCTTGACTTAATCATAGATTTTTGTCATCCTCAATTAGGCTATACTGGTTTATTAGGTTGTTAAATAATGATTGAAATGTCAAATTATTTTTGCTAAGTTCTAGTGAGTTATTATCTTTTAATCCATAATATAGTTTCATAAAGTTTTTATTCATATATTTCGTTTTTATATCAGGATTTTGGTTAATGATAATATTGTTGTTAATTGAATATCTATTATAATTTTTTTGATATGAAAAATTATATTTCTTATAGTTTTCAAGAATATAGTTTTTTTCATCTAAATTAAGGTCTTCATATTCTATTTTTGAAATAATATTTTGCTTAAAAGCATTTAATGATTGGAGTGAAAACGTAGATTGCGATAAGGGCAACGAGTTGTATTGAATGATTATTTCTTTAAGATTATCATCTTCATTTTTTTGATAGTTTTTATTTATTTTTAAGGTAGTTTCATTGGCATTCATATGCGAAATAAAATAATTACTTGCATAAAATCTGTTTTGGTAGGTTTCACCATAATTAAAAAATCAATCAAGATTTTTTAGGGGATCTTTGTAACTTGATTCTATTATTTCATAAGGAATTGCATCTAGATAATTTTGAATAATAAGGATATTATCAAATATTTGTTTTAGATTTTTAAATGATCCGCCCCTTGTTTTAATAGTAATTTTATTATTATCAAAATTAAGTAGTGCATCAACATCAATATCATTTTGAATTAGGTAGTTATATAAATCGAAACCATCATTTTTTTGTAGTTTTTTATTGTTATATTTTGAAAGATCAATCTTATGCTTTGCAGCAAAAGAGTGGCGATATTCTTTGTTTCGTAACAATTTTGATAATAGCCCCAGTTTAAATGATTTGTGGTTAATATGGTTATTGGTATTTATAATATTGCCTAGGTAATTAATCCAAACATTATCTCTATTTTTGATGTCTATTATAACTTTATTTGTGTTATTCAAATCTTTAGCAAAGTTTGGGTTATTTATTGATTTGATATCACTCGAAGGAACAAATAGGAAGGGTGAGTTAAAACCATTACCCTTATCCTTTTCAGGCTTAAAAATACCATTTTCTGGTTTGTTTGATTCATTTTCATAATCTACAATATCAGTATTATCATTACTATATTCATTAGTGCCTATTGGTGTTGTGATATTAATTTTGTTGGCCCATTCTAATTTATAATGAAGTTCTGAGGGAGCTAAAACAATATTGTCTCTAAAATCAATTAAGGGCTGTTGGCTTGATTTTATTCGTATTAGTTTTGCTGCTGTTGCTAGGTTAATTTTGTGAATATTTTTACTAGTATAGTTATCATCAAGGTAGCTAAAGCTAGCATAATCATTACCATAATTATTTTTTTCAATGAAACGATATTTATTGGTGTTGAAATTATTTTTTACACATGATATTGTAATTATGGGCATTAAACTGATTAACGGTGTTAATAAAATCATTTTTTTGTTCATTTTATTTCCTCCCTTAGTTTGTTTAAACATGACTATGAAAACTTAAAAGCATTATTGTTGTGACAATAGAAGCAGCAAAAATTATTAATGTTCGATATAAAGTTTTAGTATCTTTGTTTCTTATATGAATAAATTCAGGGACTAGTTCAAAGATAGCGGTAAATATGATAATTGCGCCTCCAAAAATCAATAATGAGGATTGTATTCATTTTAAATCATCGTTTATGAATCGCCCAGTAAATGCTCCTAAAAAAATGAAGGGGATTATAAGTAAAAAAGTTATGAAATTATATAAAACTGCCTTTCCTTTTTTTTCTCCATATTTAATTTGACGGAAGTATATGATTGTGACTTCAATAAGGATATGGATGGTAAATGTTATTAGTAGAGTAAGTGAACTTGAAAAAGTATTTTGAGTAAATATTATTTTAAATATTGAATATCCAATAAAAAAACCATCAATTATTCTGTGACTTAATAACATAACAATTGCTAATCAAGCTGCTTTGGGGTTATCAATATCTTTGAATGAAATTAGGTGATCTGAGTGGTTATGTTCTTCATGACTTTTATGAGGATCTATTTTAGATTTTCTAATAAATAAATACCTTCCTGCAATAACAACACTAAAGCCTATTAATGCACTTATCCCGAGAATACCGGCAGTTACTAGTGTCCTGTTTATTTCTGAACCAAACTTATTTGGGCCATCATGTGTAAAATCGATAGCAATTTTATATCCTTCTCGCAAAAAACCGAATGCCCCTATCATTAAAAACATTCCAGTTGAAAAAGCATACATATAAATAATTGCATTACCTTTTTTTGCTTTTTCAGATGGCTTTATAAACGAAAGGAGACCTAATAATATGAGTGGTAAAATCATTAATATTGGGATATAAACTAGTATATTTATAAATATGGTTAATTCTATATTATTTTCAAATGCAGTCCCCACGTTATTTATTATCATATATTTACCTCCTTTCACAATGTTTATTAATTCGTAATTTTGTAATAATTATACAATATTTTTATAACTATAATATAAAAAAAAGTGATAAAATTTGATTATGAAAATAAGAAAAAAGCTATTAAATTTGTTATTAATTTCTCCTATTGTGGCAATTCCTTTTGCGGTTTTAAGTTGTAGTCAAAATATTAAAAAAGAAGTATATTTAGATATTGATAAGGTATCGAGAGTATTTTTGAATAGATTAACTCTTAGTCAAATAGCTTCAATAGAAAAAGATGAACATATATTTTATTGATTCGATAAGAATGGCCGCCATAATTTTGATGCAGTAAAGATAGAAAATAAAAAAATGTACCTACTTAATAAAAATGAATGGGTTGAATATAAACCGGATTTTCCATATAGAAATAATTGAAAGCAGTTTACTACTGGCAATAATAATATTCGTATATTCGATTCAGATGAAAAGAGTGATATTAATAGCTTTTTGAATGAATATTCGTTTGATGATGTTGACTCAGCAGGTTCTTTTAATGACGAATGATTTACAACTCTATCATTGATATTTGGGAAAGATTTTAATAGAAATAGGGACCCCTATTTCGAGGACATACAGACAGTAATTTTTAGATTGAACCAAGATATTGATTTGAATTATTCTATAATGAATCGTAAATATCTTATTAATGCTAAAAAGCATAGGGTATTGTTTTCAAATTGAATTCAACCTCAATATATACAAGCAAAATCTTTTTTGTCAAATGAACATAATGAGATGAGATCAACATTTGTAAAACTATTAAAACTTTATTTAAATAAGTTTAACGTTGATGTGGCATCAATCGATATTGATTGAAGCAATAGCGAAATAAAACATTCATACTCTGGAGCTACAGATTATATTTCCTTTGAGATAAGTAGTATTAAGGATTGGAACGGTCAAGAATTAATAAAATCTAAAAATAAGAATAAAAAGTATTATTTAAATGGCTTCAGAAATTATGCCACAAATGGAAAATTTGGGGTCGGAACTAAAGGAATAAAAGAAGAATATCCATTATTTACTGATTACGTCGAAAATCCCCTTTTATTCATGGATGGAAAGAGATATCTAACAATTATTGATAATATTAATCACTTCATAAAGTCATCAGGTTCAAAAGATTATTGAAATGCCAAAGGTTTGATGAATTTATTTTGAAATCTAAAAGATGAGATCTTTGTAATAAAGATTCCAGAATATAGAAAAAAAGAAGATCTTGAATATAAAATAGTTGATTTTGAATTTACTGATTATTTCGACACTAATCAGGTTTTTAGAGCAATTGTTCAGGTTACTAAGAAAGATGGCACAAAAAAGAAATATTCCTGGTTAAGTTCTAACTTTGATGATCATGGACACAGGTTAAAGGGGTTGATTACTAAAAATAAAAATAACGCAAATATTTTACCTGAGGATATTTATTCATTTAAACCAAGTAATAATGGGATAAAAGCTGGCATAAAACTTTCGGATTTTGTTAACAGTAACAAGGATTCAGCGTTTATGGAAGGGCTTAATGAAGCATCAAATAAGATGGATAAATTGTTTAATTATTGAAATAACGATAGTAGACAAAATTTTGATGTTTCGCTTTTAGATAATAATTCATATCAAGTCAAGGTGCTTGAAGCATATATTAATAACTATTTATTAGCTTATGCTCTAGAAAATAAACAAGGCAAAACATTAGATGGTATAAAGAGAATTGAACTTAATTTAATACCAGAAAAAAATAAATTAGGTCAATTATATATTGAATTAAATTTTATTTCATTTAATAATCCGTCTGATTTTAAGTATAAATCAAAAAATGATAAAGTTATAGCAAAGGCTTCTGTTTATTGAAATTATTTTAAGGGCTATGATGTTCAAAAATCTAATGATATATTTACACTTATTAATTTTGAAAGGTTGGTATAACTAATGAGGATCAAAAAAATTTTGACTAGTTTTTTGGGATTATCTTTATTTGGATTGCCTGCTATTTCAATCTCATGTATAAGATATCCAAATGATTCAGAAAATGTATCATTAAATGAATCGATAGAAAATAAGAGTAACATTGTTGAGATAAAACTTGAAAATAAACCAACACTTGAAATAAAAAAAATATACGATAATGAACTCTTGAAATTATTTTTAGAAGTTAAACAGACGTATCGAAATTATCGTAAGCGATATATTAGAATTATAAGAAGAATAGATGCTTTTAGAAACAAGGTTGCTGCATTAATTATCGACCAAGGAAAACCTGAGAATTCAAAAAAAATTAATGATTTTTTTGTTAAATGATTAGAAGAAGCAGGTAAACAAAAAACAAGTTTAGCTAAACTTTTAGATAAATATCAACTAATTTTTCAAGATGTTGATGCCGTTTTGAACGATGTTAATTTAGTTTTTGATAATCAACAGTTTATTAAATTTATCGAAATTATTGATAAGAGATTGAGTGGAAAGGATATTAATCTTGGTGAGCTGCAAAAGTCCATTATCGATGCCTGAGATTTTTTAAGAAAGAATGTATTTAATGAAAAAAAAGTTTCGAAAATAGAAGATCTTGACAAGATAAATATCGAGAGTGACAAGAATTCTCATACTCATTCACATGCCATTGTTAATCTTACCTTTGAAATGGGGTTATGGCATTTATTGTTAAAAAAGAGTGTAAAGGATCAAAAAATAATAGGTGAATTAAAAAAAGATTTTAAAGTTTTAAAAGAAAATGTTATTGACAACATTGGCCAAAAAAACTATGAATCAGATTATAATTTTTTAATTAAACTATTTAGTGAAAATATGGATTTTAACAAATCTAATAATCTAATTAATGATGAATATCAAGCCAAAGCTAAACAAATTATGGAAAGTATTAAGAAAATATTGATTGATGTTGCCAAAAAGGAAGGTATATCTGATAAATTAAATCTTAATTAATTGAATTATTTAAAAAAATAGGCCTAAGTTGAATTTCTTTGCGAAGTATGCTTGGCCTATTTTATTTTGTTTTTGGGTTAAATGTATTAGCTAAACCTGATGATAGTAGCTTTAAATTTATTGAAAAAGCAATTATAAATATTGATGCGGTTAAGAGATATCCAGGATTATTGGATACCAAACTAATTGCTTCTTTTAAAATGAAACCTATATTTATGCTATTTGAATCATTAATAAAATCTAGGAATGCTAATGAAGAAGCAATTAAGATATTAATAGAAAATCTTTCAACTAATATTATTAGAAAGTTTGCAAAAATTCTTTTGAAAATATGATTATAGGCAATTCTTCAATTTGATGCACCAACAGCCCTAGAAGCAACGATAAATTCTTGTGTTAGCAAGGAATTGATTTCTTCTTTTGCAAATTTGAAATATGAAATTCAGCAAATTATTGATAATGATATAAACAACCCATATAAACTTGTTCCGATAAAAATAGATAATAGAAAAACTCAAATAATTTCTGGGATAACGCTAATAGAGTTGATTACTCTATCAATAAATCGTACAATTATATTTTGTTTATAAATATTTATAATAACCGCAAAATTAAAACCGATAAAAATATTAATAATAATTGCAGCAAGAATTATTAAAATAGTTGACCAAATAGATGTTATCGTTCTGGCGTATATATCAATTCCTTGGTTGTTTGTTCCTAGAAATAAACCATTAGGAATTTTTATGGGCATATCTTTAGATAATTGTAAGAGATTTACTGCTTTGATTAGATTGTAAGGATTGTATGTTAAAGTAACAATATCTGTATAAATAGTTTGCTCTCCACCAATATCTCTCGCTGAGTCAAATTCAATTCAAAATATTAAGTTTCTATGTTCACTAGCCGCTGATTTTGCTTCCAGTTTTGCGATGTTTCTTATAAAATCTAATTCAACACCACGATTAAAGTTTTTTGTTATTTTTTGAGAAATATTTGATGGCAGGTCATTAACTAGTGTTGTATTTTCATTGATTGAGTGAGTAGGAGAGTTTTTAATTAAAAATGTGGCAATTAATAAAGCTAATATTAAAATAGCAAAGCATATAAAACAAATAAGATTAAATTTATTGGCAAAAAATCTTTTTCAGTATTGTTTTGCGGAATTTGTATGGATAACATAAGGATTCGAATTCGATTTTTTTTCTCTTGCAAAGTTAAATAGATTATTGTGCATTTTTACCTCGTTTATATTTTTTAAAAAGAAGTAAAGAAGTGAATTCGTTTTTCGGGCTCAACTTTATTATAGCGATTTTATTGATTAATAAAAGAAAACTTAGTAAAATAAAATTAAAGATAAAGTAAAACATAATAATATCTACTTCACCTTTTCTGAAAGCAAATGAAATTAATAAACTTTGGCCTGGGATTGAAAAAATTCTTTCAACTAAAATTGTTATTGTGAATAATAAAACATAGAGAACAAAAAATAAGTTGAGTTCACCAATTAACAATTCTTTTAAAACAACTTTTTTTAGTAAATCACGCTTTTTCATTCCATATGTTTTTGCAAATAGATAATAATCTGATTTAAGAATTTCAAACGTTTTTTTTCTTGATTTAGAAAAGAAGATAGCTACTGTTGGGAGTGAAGAAATTAGTATAGGAACTATTAGCGAAGCAAAGCTAAGTTTACTATTTAAAAACTGCGAGGGATAGCCAAATATGTCTGCACTTGATAAAGCAAGAATGCAAATAATTAAGATTGGTAAGGAACCTAAAAAAGAAATAATAATAGAGGTTATAACATCATATGATTTATTAAATTTATAAGCAGAAAACACTCCTAATATGTTGCCGACAATAAAGCTAATAATAAATACTGATAGACTTATTAAAAAGGTCCAACGAAATTGCCGTAGGTAGAGAAATAAAATGTTATTTTCAACACTTGCTAATTCATGAGAGTATATTTTTCCGGGATTAAATGTAAATAAATTTGTTAAAAAGGTCTTAAATCTAGCTCCATAGTTATGTGAAATTTGTGAATAAATAGCTATATTTTTTTTAATTTGAGGTTCAATTAAAACATTTATTGCAAAGAATATAATAACAATTGAAATAAAGAAAATAAAAAAATAGAAAGCAATATTTTTGAACAAGTTTATCTTAATTTTAGTTGTCATAATTTACCCCCTATTTTTAACTCTATCTATCATTGGCGTATTTTGAATGCGTTATTCTTCGTGATGGTCATCGATGTTTTCTATTTGAATTGATTCTGTTTGAACTATTTTTTTGTCTGCGGTGTTATAGAAATTTATATTTAAATTAAGAAGTTATCTACAAATTTAGTTTTTGAATCATCAAAATTGATACTAAATTCAATATCATTTTTATTCTTATCAACTTTTTCGATTGGTAGTGTTTTTTGTAATTCTTCTAATAAATTTTTAAAGCCTTTTCCCTGTTCTGCTTTTAGTTTATTCAAGAAATTAGTTTGTGCTTCTTTTTCTTCAATTTTATTTTTTAATTTTGTTGTAAATTTTCAATTTGAAATCGTTTTTACAGGTTCGATTTTTTTGAAACCAATTAATGTAAATCTAATTGTAGTATTTAAAACCTTGAATTTAATATCTAGGTGGATTTCACCCTCATCATCATGCGAATGAGTTGAAGCGGAGATACTTAATTCTTCTTTTTCTCTTAATTCATTTTCGATAAAAATAATTGAATATTTTGAAAAAACTTTTTTAACATCTTCTCATTTTTTTGCTGATTTTAATTCCTTAACTACATCAGAAGCAATAACTTCTTCTTGATTTTCGGCTATTTTTTGAACAATTAATCCTGATTTTTCTTGTGTGTTTCTTTTATTGAAACTTGATATTGCTAGTTTTATTTTTTCTAATAATGATTTAACCTTTTTTTCGTCTTTTTCATCTTTTTTAAGTTTATTTATCTCTTCTAGTATTTTTTGAGCATTCTCTTTTTCATTTAAATCTTCCTCATATTTAATAATTTTTTGAATTTGGTCTTTTTTTGAAATAATTTGGTTGATTTCCGCAGTTGAATCGCCATTTTTATTACTACATGATGCAACTACTAATGGAGTGCTTAAAACTGCTATTAAAGGTGATAGTGATAAAAATAACTTTATGTTTTTTTTCATATATTTACCTCATTTAAAATTAAATTACTTTAATAAATTATAACAAAAATAGTTTAACTATATTTTTATTTTTTTTGCATTTTTGTCTTATTTATGCGATTTTTATTAAAATAATGTGAAAAATTAAATAAAATTTAAATTAACAAAGTAATTAACTAAAATTAATTATAAAATTGTTTCCAATTGGTATTATAAACTTGTTGCTGAAAGGTTAAGATGTTATATGAGTAAAAAAGATTTATTGATGTTAGAGAATCGAATAAATTCATGTACAACCTTTGGAGAATTTTTAAGAAATATTTTCACAATTGCCAATATTAAGACAAATGATGTTTGTAAAAAGATTAAAGCCGATCGAAGAAAAATATTTAACTTGTTAAACGATTTAAGAGATGATGTTAGTCTTAATTTAATTCAAGATTTAGAAAAAATGCTAGACCTAAAAATTGGCTATTTAACAAATAAATGATATTTTTTTAGAAATAATCTTAATGTTGGCCCGTTAGACAAAACAGAAATAATTAAAAAACTAGGCTGGGAGATACTTGAAAAAAATCGTTATCTTACTAATATCTTAGGTGATAATAGGCTTAGCCAGTCGCCAAGTGAAGAAGAAATAATTGAATTTCTTGAAAAATATTATGGAACATTGAACATCGAGGAATATTCAAAGTATATTTCAAAACATTTGTATATTAATCATTGCAAAATTACAAAACATAATAGAATCCCTTTTATTCGTTTTTGTGAATTGTTCATTAGAGAAAATTTTAAAGGAAAAGACATTGCTTCAAGATCAAGATTTAAGGAATATTTACCAAAATTTGTTATTGTTAGATTAATTGATACACTGTTTAATGAAATTGATTCTTTTGATGAAAAAATTAGTAAAGTTTCTTTGCTTCTTAAAGATAGAAATATTGAGTTAATAAAACTGCCCTATATTGAAAAAACGATGACAAGATCGATAACCTTTTCATTTGGTCCTAAAAAATATATTATTATAACTGATATGTATAATTCCGAAATATTGATTTTATTTTCACTATTTAGAGAAATTATGATTTGCTTTAATCCTTGATTATCAAGAGAAGAGTATTATGAAGAATTTAGAAAAAAATATGATATTTGAAGAGGATACAATAAGGCTAGAAATTTAAGAATGATTGATGATATTTTAGAAGGAATTAAGCAAATTTCTTTGCTTGATAAGAATAATGCTAATTTTTATGAAAATATTCTTGAAATTTATAAGAGCATTGCTAAAAAATATAAAAAAATAAAATTTTAGATGTTAAATATTTTAAAAACTACTAAAAATAAGTTGATTTATAACAAAATAAAAAAACATAAAATAAAGGCTGATATCTTTTTTTATTTTTAATGTATTATATTTAAAATAAACTAATAATAATTTAAATTATGAATACCTAATAGAAATTAAGATATATTTAGCTTGGTTTTTAAGTACTATATTAACTTAAAATTAATTAAATAAGGAGGAAAATTATGAAAAAAACTATCTATCTAGCTGGCGGATGCTTTTGGGGTGTGCAAGCCTATTTTTCGCGTTTAAAAGGTGTTATAGAAACTAAAACTGGTTATGCAAACGGTAATACTGATGTAACCTCATATTATCAAATTAAATCAACCTTACATGCTGAGACAGTGAGGGTCATTTATGATAATGAGAAAATTTCTTTAGAGGAACTTGTTTTACACTTATTTAGAATTATTAATCCAGGATCCTTAAATAAGCAGGGAGGTGATATTGGTATCCAATATCGAACCGGTGTATACTATGATAATGAAAGTGATTTTACTAAATTAGAAAAGTTATTTAATATTTTAAAGGGAAATTATAGTGAATTTTATGTAGAACTTTTACCTCTCACAAATTTTGTAATCGCAGAAGAATATCATCAAGATTATTTGCAAAGAAATCCATCTGGTTATTGTCATGTAAGACTTGATATTGAACCTGAATTAAATGAGAGTGAGAAAAAAATTATTAATTTATTAAAATAATATCATTATATTAAGATAGGTAACGAGAAAAAAACATAGCAAGAAAAGCTATGTTTTTAGTTAAATCCATATTATTTCGTTTATTTTTTTAAAAAAATTCAAATATAGTTAACATAATACTTAGTAAAATTAATAAATAATAACTTAAATGTATTTATTTTTATTTTTTTTAAGTATAAGTGAGGTAAATAAATGAATGAAGAAAAGAAAATAATTATTCCCAACCGCTTGCATTATAACGGCAATCAATATGTAGTTGATCATGAAACAAAAACAGTTAAATTAACTGCTGAATACCATAAAAACTTATTATCAAAAAAACCCGGTGAATTTGGCGGTTTTAGAAAAATAACTGGTTCAGCTCTTGGAGATATTTTAAAACTAACTCAGTTTAATAGCCCTTTTGCTGCATTTGCGAGAATAGCTAATTTTAGATTTCCAGTATTGGATCCGAAATATGTAAATGCCGGAGTTATTCTAGAACCTAAAATTCTTGAAAAAATTGAAAAATCATTCAATTTACCTATTCAACGGTTCCCTGCCGAAAAGTTTAACTATGATTATTTCAAAAATAATGTTTTCTTTGGCGGATTACCAGATGGCTATATTGCTGAAAAGAAGATGATTATTGAGATAAAAACCGTCGGAAGTAAAAAACTTGAATCTTGGAAACAAGGTATGATTAATGTTGCTTATTTAAAACAAGCACAATTATATTCGTATTTGATGGGGGCCAAACATTTTGCAATTATTGCTTGTTTTTTAGAAGAAGAAGATTACAAAGACCCTAATTTAGTTGACATAAATAATCGAGTTGTTAAGGGTTGACCTTTTGAGGTAAATGAAGAACAAGTCTTGGATGATATGGCAGCATGCAAAAAATGATATGATAAATACACAAAATTAGGTATTAGTCCCACTTGAAATAATAGTATAGATGTTGATATTGTAAAATATTTAGAATGTAAGAATTATGATGAATGAAAAAAATTATATCTAGAGTGAGTTAATGAAGGCAAGGCTGTGGCAGAGTATGAAAAATAAGGTAAGATATTCATTTAGCGATTTTTTAGTTGCTAATACTACACACCCATGGTTAGTATTTAATAGCATTGATGGCAATTTAGATTCAAGCCATGAAATTTTTGCAGGTAATTTTAATTTTGATTTAGAGGACGATAATGATTCTAGTGTCAACCATGAACTTATTAACTTTTATTTTGATAAAATAGACAATATTTCAAACGAGTTTGCATCTAAATATTTAGATAAGGAAAAGCAAGACTATATTCAAGAACTCGACACCCTGGAAAAAATAGATTTTTTAAAGGAAACAGTTCGTAATAATCATGAATTAATTAATAACACAGTTGATGAAGATGTATATAAAAATTTAAATTTTCTTTTTTCCATTTTTACAACAGTTAATATTCTTTCCTCAGGCTTAGATACCGTTTATGATCAGGCAATTGATTTTTTAGTTGATTTTTATAAAGAAAGATATCATATAAAGGACGAAGAAATCAAATATATATCATTGAAGCAAAAGCAGGATGATGTATTAGCTGATACAATTAAATCAATAAATGAAAATTTTCGCTTGATTATAAACCCGGCCTTTGAATATCAATCTTGTTATGCAAAAGTTGCTTTCTATGATACAAAATTAAAACATTTTGGTGATTTAATTTATTCGCAAAAAACGAATAGAAAAAATCTATTAAAGGCATATTGAAATTATAATATCATCACCAAATCACTAAATAGTGATATTAATGAGATATTTTTGTTAAAACCTAGATATCAAAAGAAAAAGAATGTAAGAAAAAATATCCTAAAGTTCAATCTGTCAAAATATTGTTCTCCAAATAAAGGCGGCGTAGATATTAAACCTAATGATAAAGTCTTATTATCCGAGGATGAAGTTGAAGCTAAATATATTTGTGATCCTAATTTTGCATATACAAAACCAGTAAGATCAAAAAAAACAAATAATTTATCAATCATTGACCATGTTAAAGGTGAATTGATTTCCGCTGGATACGATTTTAATGAGAAAAGATTGGCAAATATTGAAGAGCACACAAAAAATATAAGTGATTATACGTGTTCATTTAAAGAGTTTATTTATTTGATTAATAATAGAGATTCACTACAAATGGATTGAACTTTAACTAAGGATGATTTCATTGACAATTTTAATTCGAATATTTTCTTTTATAAATTAGTTGAAAAACAGTTCCCTAAATATAAATTTGGAAGCAAAAAAATATTAAAGCTAATTTCCGGTTTAAATAATGATGTTGATTTGCTAACAAAAAGAACTGTTAGTGAATTTTATGATAATAATCTTATTTCTATAAATCCAGAAATACAAAGCATTTATGAGTATAATGTAATAACGGATAAGAATGCCAAGATTGCTTGGTTTGATTTTGAAGGTGTAACATTACCTACTCCAATGCTCGATTATTTGCCAGCATGAAATCAAGTAATATCTCAAACATCAATTGTAAAGACGCAGAATGATGAAATTTATGAAAGTAATGATTATGTTTATGATCCTTTAACTTTTGATATCAATACATATAAAAAAATTATCGATGATTTATATGACCAAGAAATTTCATATTATATTATTTACAATATAAATTATGAGAAGAGCAGATTACTTGAAATAAAAGAGTCGCTTCATATTTATTGTTTGCAAAATAAATTAGACGAGATTCAATTTAATGAATATGCAAAAAAAATTGATTTTATTGTAAACCGTCTTGTTGACATATGCAATTTTTTTTCTGGACGAAAACAGAAAATTTTTGTTGTAGATAGAATGATAAATCTAGGATATATTAATGGATCATATTCAATAAAAAAGATTGAATATTTTGTAACAAATAATAATTTAAATAAACATTTAAAATATAATATCACTCCATATTCAAAACTTAATGTTAAAAATGGTTCGGAGGCGCTAACAATTGCTACGACAAGAGCCCTAAATCTTATTAAGGATAATGAATGAAACCGAAAAATTAAAGATCTAAAAATTTATTGTCATAATGATGTTATGGCAATGTTAATGGCTGCAGAGCTAGTTAAGTATTTGTTAAAAAATAAGGACGAATATTTTGAGAATTTTTATAAATACAATAAATAATTAGAGAAAAAACAAGGAAAAATTTTATTGTTTTTTTGTTGTAATTCTAACATGAAAGCTAATTTCAAAAATCGCGGTATGTTATTAGAAACAATCATCAATCAAACGAGAGAGTTTTATTTTAAGAATAGCATTTGTATTATCCATAAGAAGAATCTTGATATTACTTTTAAATCTGTTCAATTGCATGATAAAAAGTTGAAACTAGATAATGCAATAATCAGCAGCAAAAGCTCTGTTGATTATTATGGAATATATAAAGGAAGGTTTTTGGCATTTGAGGCCAAAAGTACTGAATCGGATGTTTTACCTTTTAATAATATTAAACAGCATCAAATTGAATACCTTGATCTTATTAAAAAGCATAATGGTATTGCTTTTTGAATAATTTATTTTAAGCCTAAAAATTTATTTTTGTTAATTGAACATCATATTTTGCAGGAAAAATTTAAAACAAAAAAAGCCCTTCACTATGAAGAAGCCTTGTGTTGAGGAAAAAAATTATCATTATCTTTTCCTGGAATATTGAACATAGTTGAGAATATTACTTTTTAATTTTTTGATATATTTCATCAACTTTTGATTTTAAAACATCTGAAAACTTAAATCTTGGGTCCATTTTTGAAGGAACTTCAATTTCCTCTTTTGTAATGTTATGCTGTTGGGTTTTTGCAGCTACATATTTGGAGGAAAAAACGCCGAAACCTGAAATAGTTATTTGTCTTGAATTAGCTAACTCTTCAATAATGATATCGACAACTTGATCAAAAATTGATTCAACCATTGCTTGTTGAAAGCCCGTTTCTTCCGATGTTTTTTTAATTAATTCTCTCTTTGTCATTATTCAGACTCCTTAATTTAATAAATAGTTTAAACCCTTTTAATTAAGCTATTAATAATAATTTGGGGATTTTCTTTATTATATACTATTTTGTAAATTCCTTCTATTAATGGTAAATTTAGTTTATTTTTAGATATATTTTGATGATAAATATATTTTAGGGCATATAACCCTTCGACGGTTGTTTGGCTATCATCTATTTTATTTTTTAGGAAGTTTAAACCATATTGGTAGTTTCTTGATTTTTCTGATAATCCTGTAAGAATTAAGTCGCCCAAGCCACATAAATCATATATTGTTTCGGTTTTAGCGCCTAAAAATTTTCCATATTTTACCATTTCTTTTAATCCCATAGTTAATAGCGCTGCCTGTGTATTGGTCGAATATCCTAATGATGCGATTATGCCCGATGCTATTGCTAGTATATTTTTATATATTGAGCCTATTTCAGCACCAATAACATCATCAATAGCCGAAACCGCAAATCAGTCATTTGTGAATATCGTTTTAACTTCATTAGCTTTATTTATATCCTTTGAAACGACATTGACAATTGTTATGTGTTTATTTATTATATCAATAGCAAAGGAAGGACCGATTAATGAAGTTATGCCTTTGATGTTTATGTTATCTTTTGCCATTTCAGCCATTTTGTTATGTACAAAACTGTTTGTATTAGGCCAAAAACCTTTTATTACATTAATAATTGTTACGTCGTTTTTGATTAATTTTATTAATTCTTCAAAAACAGGTGGAATAAATCTTGAAGGTATTGCTATGATGATAAATTCAACATTTTCTATTGCCTTTTCAAGGATTTTTGTTGTTTTGAAATTGGTAATTAATTTATTATCAAAATATTTTTTATTAAAGCCCTTTTCAAGGTCCTGCAATTCATTATCATTGATGCCATAAAATATAACGTCATGTCCGTTTTCAGCTAAAACATTTCCACATGCAGTACCCATTGCCCCGCTACCAAGAATAGCTATTCTTTTTTTCATAATTATTTGTCCTCTTTTTTATTTTTATTTTTTAGTATAAGGGTAATAGGTGTTCCACTGAAATCAAAATTTTGCCTTATTTGGTTTTCTATATATCTTAAATACGTAAAGTGCGCACATTTTTCATCATTTACAAATAATAAAAAAGTTGGAATTTTTCCATCAATTTGTCTTGCAAAGGTTATTGATAATCTTTTACCCTTAATGGGTGAAGCAGGTTTTATCATTTGTGCAGTCATCATTACTGAATTCAATTGATTGGTAACTATTTTTCTAGAAATATTGTTTTTAATTTTAATTATTTCATCTTTTAGTTTGCTTATTCTGACTCTGTTCTTAGCGGATATAAAAACAATAGGTGCTCAATCTACAAATTTTAATTTCTTAGAAAGGTTTTTTTTGTAAATATCCATTGTATTGGTATCTTTTTCAATTAAATCTCATTTATTTACAATAATAATTAATGGTTTTTTTAAATCATAGGCAATCCCAATAATATTTTGGCTAAAATGACTAACTTCTTCTGTGGCATCCAACATTAATAAACATAAATCAGCTTCCTGTATTGAATCTGTGGCTCGCATTAATGCATAGTGCTCGATGCTATTGGATAATTTACTTTTTCTTTTAATACCTGCTGTATCAATAATTTCAAATTCCTCATTTTCAATTTTTATTATTGAAGAGACAGAATCTCTAGTTGTTCCAGCAATATTCGATACAATAGAACGTTCCTCATTGGTAAGGGTGTTAAGTAGCGTGGATTTTCCGACATTAGGCGAGCCTAATATGGTAAGTTTAAAATGATTTGTTTGTTTATCATCATTAAAATTTAGATTTTTAACTATTTCATCTAGCAAATCGCCAACTCCATCGCCATGAATAGCGCTTATTGGAAAAATGCTTTGAAACCCCAATTTATATATTTGATTATCAAAAAATGTTTTTATATTTGATTCTAGCTTATTTAAAACAAGCAAAACTTTTTTGTTTGATTTTCTTAATAAACTAGCGACAAAAAAATCTTCTGATGTGATCGGTTCTCTACCATCAACTATGAAAACGATAATTTCAGATTCATTGATTGCTACTTCTGCTTGTTTTTTAATTTGCTCTTTAAAGTCTTCGTTTTCTTGTGTTATTCCTCCGGTATCAATAATATTAAAATCATATCCAGACCATTTTGCGCTATGATAAATTCTATCTCTAGTAACTCCAGGAGTATCATAAACAATTGATTTTCTTTTATCAATTATTTTGTTAAAAAGAGTTGATTTTCCGACATTAGGCTTTCCTATTAACGCTATTGTATTTTTCATTAGTTTAACCTCTTCTTGACCTCTTTTAGCATTACTAAAAAGTTTTCATCCACACTCATATTTGTTGAGTCAATCCTTATACTGCCTTCACTTTCTATTAATGGATCTATATCACGGTTTGTATCATTTTCATCTCTTATTTTAATTGATTCTAAAATCTCATCATATTGGGACTCTATACCAAGTAAATTATTTTGCTTTAAACGACGATGAGCTCTAACTTCTGGTGTGGCTCATAAGAAGAATTTTGCTTCTGCATCTGGAAGAATACGGTAAGTAGCATCTCTTCCATCGACAATTATTCCCTTTTCTTGTGCGCCTTTTTTTTGAATGAATGTGTTAACTTTTAAACGTACAGATTGATATTTGGCAATTTCTGATGCATACAAAGAAACTCTATCCTCACGAATTTTTAGAGTAATATCTTCTCCTCTTAGAAAAATTTTTTCATCTTTTGTTATGAATAAGTCCTCAAAATTTCATGCTTTATTAATTTCTGATTCGTTATTAGAATCAATGCCATTTAATATAGCATTATATGCAATAGCACGATATAAATTTCCGCTACTTATAAAAATGTAATTTAACTCACTAGCCAGCATTCTGGCCATAACAGTTTTGCCTACGCCGCTAGGTCCATCTATTGCGATATTAATTTTATTTTTCATTACTTATTTTCCTTCCTAAAGTCTTTTATGAGTTTTTCTAGTTGTTTATCAGTTTTTAGTTTGATAGGTTTAAATTTTTCTTGGATTGGTTGTTTTTTTAGCAAATAGATTAAATTTTTGATTAATAGTGTGATATCATCAGATTGATTATTATTTAATTTATTAAGCAAATCGTTTTGGTCGATGTCAAGGTTGTATTTTTGCGCTACTTTAATTAGTTTTATTGCGACTTGATGATCGCTTTTGATGATGGCCTTTAAATTCTTATAATTTTCCTTATCCTTACTCATATTTTAAACATCCAAGGTGAAAATTTTTATTTCATTATTGCTTTTAATTTTTTTGTTATTAATATTAACAAACTGATATTTGATGGTCAATTCATTAACACCTTTTTTCGGATTTCATAAAACATATTGGTCATTATCTTTTTCTTTAAACGGAACAATTTTAAAAGTTTTCTTTGGATATATATCTTGTGCAGCGTTAGTTTCATTTATCGCCTTAACAAATCATGAAAAAATTTCTTCTTGAAAATTATTGGCCTTGAAGATTTTATCTACTTCCTGTTTTAAGTTATTAATTTTAATTTTTAAATCTTCTAATTCCTGCATTTCCAAAGGAGTTTTTGATTCTTTTTCATTAATGTCTTTTCGTTTTTCTTCATATTTCAGAATTTTTTCTTTAATTTTTTTGTTTATCTCATCATATTTGCTTACAATCTTTTCGGCTTCTTTTTTAATTTTTGGTCATTCTTTTGAAAATTCTGTGCCTTGATGTGTTTTTAAGGTATTTGATAAAAAAGTTACAACTTGGCTTGATTTATAATAGTATTTTGATTCAGGGGTGGATTTTATTTTATTTGTTTCAAAAACTCCACTTGCATATTCATAATTTAAAAAAACTTCATAATGAATTCTAAGGTCAAAAGGGTTATTCTGAATTCTTTCAACATCTGTAAAATGAAAATCTAAAAACTTTGATTTTTCAAAATCGAGGATAATATTAATTTTGTTTTTTAAAAATTTATCCGCGTCAAATGGTTTTGGCCGATTATTGAGGATTTTTCTTTGTTCAAAAGTAAGTTTGCTCTTGTTCATTTTAATAATATCTTTATAAGTGTTATCAAAATCTTTAGTTCGGATTTCTGCAAGTTTTTGTTGATTTTTAAAATCTTCATACAAATTCTTAGCTTGCAACGATCCTATGATATTTTTTTCTAAGAGAATTTCCTTGGCTTTATTATTGAATTTATCAATTGACCAAAATTCTTTTTGGATTGTTTGACTATTTTTAACAATATAATATATAGCACCCGCTACTGCAGATAGAGTGACAGTTGGTATTACAAAAAGTGTTCAAAAGTCTGATTTTCCCCTAGCTTTCTTTTGCCTATTTTTCATGATTAATATTTTACATATTAATATTTTTTTTAAATAAAATAAAAATAAAATACATAGTATTTTACGAACTTATGTATTTTATTATTTTTTTGCTTTTTTTCTTCTGTAGAATTTTTTTACAGGATTATCAATGTTCTTAATAAAATTGCATTTAGGGAAAGCAGAGCAACCAATAAATTTTTGTTTAGTTAGTTTTGTATAGCGATAAACGAGTTCTGCATTGCATAAAGGGCAGCTTTCATTAGGTTTGGCTGGCTCCAAAATGGTAACATTTAATTGATCCTTTATATCTTCATAGCGTTCATTGAAACTATCTCAGAATTTTTTCATTAAAGTTTTGTATTCTTCTTTTCCTTCTGAAATTAAGTCTAATTTTTCCTCAACCTTAGCTGTATATTCTTCATTGATAGTTCTTGGGAAACTTGTTAAAAGTTTTTCAAGAACAACCTTTCCGAATTCTGTGGGTACTAGATGTCCGTCAATTGGTTCAACAAATATTCTTTGTTTTAATACTTTTATTGTTGAAGCAAATGTTGAAGGCCTTCCAACTTTAATATCATCAAGTTTTTTAATTAATGAACCTTCACTATAACGTGCAGGCGGTAATGTTTTTTTGTCCTCTTTAATAAAATCTTTTGCCTTGATGATATCGCCAATTTTAATATTTGGAATATTAATTAATGACTCTTTGCCTGAATAAATATAATAACCGTCAAAAAGTATTCTACTATACGACATTCTAAAATTATTGTTCCCGTTATGTAAATTAAATCTTACAATTTCTTTTTCAGGACAGCTCATTAGTGACATTATTGTTTTATCATAAATCATCTTATATATTTCAAAATCGATATTGTTAAGATTATACTTTTGTAATGCTAATTCTGGTGTTAATTCAATGTATGTGGGTCTAATTGCTTCGTGAGCATCTTGAGCGCCAGAAAAACCTTTTATTTCTTTAGCTACATATTGGCTACCATATTGTTCAGTTATGTATTTACGAGCTTTTTTAACAAATGTTTCACTTAATCTAGTTGAATCAGTTCTGGGGTATGAAATTAACCCGTTTTCAAAAAGTTTTTGGGCTGATGATTGCACTGCCTGGGAATTGTGTTTTGCTTCCTTGTATAAAACTGATTGTTTAAAAGGTGTATAAGCTGATTCCTTGCGTTTAGAAACATTGATGTCATCAACAATTAGTTCATAGTTGCTATTTAATAATTCAAAAAGTATTTTTTCACCTTGTTCATTGGTTAACCAAGTATTATCTTCATATTTTTTGTCTTTTTTTAAGTACAAAGGAATGTTGACATCATTATCTATAATTGCTTCAATTTTTGAATAAATTATTGGATCAAATGTTTCAATTTCGCGCTCACGATCACAAACTAGTTTTAAAGCAATGGATTGCACTCTTCCTGCCGAAGGGTTAGTAGGAGCATTTTTTACTTTTTGCATCATTAATTGTGATAGTCTAAAGCCTATAATTCTATCTAGCATCCTTCTTGACTTTTGTGCTCTTACAAGGTTTTCGTCTATTTCAGAAGGATTTTCAACTGCTAATTTTATTGCTTCATCTGTAATTTCATTATATCTTATTCTTTTGTATTTATCTTTTAATTTTAAGGTTGAAATTAGATTACTTGCTATTGCTTCGCCTTCGCGATCGGGGTCAGTTGCAATTAGAACTTCGCTAGCATTTTTAGTTGCTTTTTTTAAATCTGAAATGGTTGACTTTTTCATTGGATCAGGAATCATCTCTGGTTCTCAATTTTCGAAATCTATTCCAAGATTATTTGTGCCCGATGTTGCCATTTTTAAAATATGCCCTGAACTAGCAATAACTTTAATTTGATCACCAACAATTTTTTGAATTGTTTTAATTTTATTTGGTGATTCGACAATCATTATTTTTTCTGACATAAGCTAAGCCTCTCTTCTGAGTAAAATATTTTAAAATGTTATCAAAAATAATAGCACAATTTTATTTTAAAAAACGAATTAAAAAAACGATTAGAATTTTTTTAATCATTCTTCTCGTTTTGTATCACTTGTATTTTTAAATATTTCCTTAATTTGAGAATTATCGCTCTTGCTTAATTTAGGAACATATAAATCAAATTTAATGAATAAATCGCCCTTGGAACTAGAATTTTTATATGGGTATCCGCAATTTTTGATTTTAAATGGTTCATTTATTTTAATGCTATGGTCTAACTTAATTTTTTTTGTTCCGTATGGTGTTGGAACATTAATTTCCTCTTCGAGTAATAAGCTCTTAATTGATAAAGGCATTTCAATGTAAAGATCATTATTTATTTTTTTGTATTTTTTGCTAGGTTTAATAGCGAATACTATATATAAATCTCCAATATTATTTCCGTTTGATGAAGGTTTTCCAAAACCAACAATTCTAATTGTATCCCCATCCTCAATCCCCACCGGAATATTTATCTTTTGAATAGTCTTTGAATTTACTGTTTTTTTGCCGTGGCATTGATGGCATATCTTATTTATTTTCTTGCCCAATCCTAAACATACTGGACATGGCTTTATGGTAGTAAATATTGCAACTCTTTGTTGTATTTTTCCAGAACCATGGCAATTATTACATAAAATTACATCAGAAAGGGTGTCTGCACCGCTGCCCTTACAATGACCGCAAACCTCATATTTATCCAGGTTAAGATCAATTGTTTTTCCATATAGTGCATCTTCAAAATCAATGTTTAATATTAGTTGTAGATCTTGACCTCTTTGATGGTTTGATTCATCAAAATTTGAAAATGATCCAAAAATATCCCCAAAGATATCGGCACCAGAAAAACCTCCGCCAAAACCCTCAAAAAAACTACGGAAAATATCCTCCGAATCCCCGAATTGATATCCATTAGCATCAAAGGCGTTATGACCAAATTTATCATATTTTGCTCTTTTATTTGTGTCTGATAAAATTTCATATGCTTCTGATATTTCTTTAAATTTTTCTTCAGCATCAGCATTTTTGTTTTTGTCTGGATGATATTGCATTGCCAATTTACGGTAGGCAGCTTTGATTTCCTTTTCAGTCGCACTTTTATTTATGCCTAAAACTTCATAATAGTCTCTTTTATTCATCATAATAATAAAATTTTAGCACATTTTTAATTAGAGTGCTATTTTTTAAGGTCATCATATTTTAGAATTGCAATTCTAAAATTTTTATTAATATCTTTTTTAAATGTAACATTAGAATATTCCTTTTCAATTCATTCTTTAGCATAATCATCAATTTCAAGAATTAAGTAACCATTATTTTTTAAGAAATTCGGTGCCTCTTTTGTAATTTTTTTATAAAAAAATAATCCATTATCCTTGGCAAATAGCGCTTGCTTTGGTTCTCATTTTAAAGAAGAAGAAAATAAATGTTTCTTATTTAAATAGGGTGGGTTGGAGATAATTAAATCAAATTTTTTGTTTATTTTTTTAAATAAATTACTTCTTATAATATTGTATTTTGATAGATTATTAATTTTTGCATTTAATTTAGTTTGTTTGATTGCTTGTCTTGAAATATCTGATAATGTTACATTACATCCTATATTTTTGCAAATAGCAAGACCAATAAAACCTGAACCGCAGCATAAATCTAGGACATCAGAATATTTGCTAATGTAATTATATGATTCGATGATAACCTCTTCTGTTTCGTATCGTGGAATTAATACATTATATCTAATATCGATATGGATATTTTGCATTGTTTGATATCCGATAATTTTTTGTACCGGATAGTCCTTTTTTAATAATTTTTCTTCCTTTTTTGAAACAAAAAGAGGTAGCTCATATCTTCTTTTTTCTTGTAGCAATACCTCTTTTTTAATCATTATAAACCTGCTTCTTTTATTTTGTGAGCTTTTTCATCGGCAATTAACGCCTCAATAATTTTTTTCAAATCACCTTCCATAACTATTTTTAAGGAAGTTGAAAACCCGATTCTATGATCTGTAACCCGATCTTGTGGATAGTTGTAAGTTCTAATTTTTTCACTTCTTTCCCCAGTACCCGCAAGTTTTCGAAGTCCACTTTCTTCTTCTTCGCGCTTTTGAACTTCTAGTTCATAAAGTCTACTTTTTAATACTTTTAAAGCAGTTTCTTTATTTTGGATTTGACTTCTTTCGTCCTGTGATGTAACTACTATTCCAGATGGTTTGTGTGTAATTCTAACTGCAGAGTCTGTTGTGTTAACTGACTGGCCTCCTGCTCCTGAAGATCTAAACACATCAATCTCGATTTCATCAGGCTTAATTTCGATATGAACGTTATCATCTACTTCAGGTAAAACCGTAACTGTCGCTGTTGAAGTATGAACTCTTCCCTGTGTTTCAGTTAATGGTACTCTTTGGACTCGATGAACTCCTCTTTCAAATTTCATTTTTGAAAACACTTTTTCACCCTTTATACTAAAAACTATCTGACTATATCCACCTGCTGAACCGTATGTGTAATCAATAATTTTTATTTTAAATCCCATTTCTTCACAAAATTTTTGGTACATTCTAAATAAATCGCCTGAAAAAATATTGGCCTCATCGCCACCAGCAGCCCCGCGAATTTCCACAATAACATCTCTTTCATCGTTTTCATCAACTGGCAATAGTAATTCTTTTATTGTTTCTTCGAGTTCATGCATCTGTTCTATTTGTCTATTAATATCATTTCTTGCTAATTCAATCAATTCAGCATCTTTTTCATTGTTAATAATATCTTTTGATAATAAGTATAGTTCTTCAATATCTTGGTATTTTTTGAATGATACATAGATATCTTCAATGCTTGCTTTTTCTTTAGATATTTTTGTGTATTGTTTGATGTTGTTATAGATTTCAGGATCGTTTAGTTTTTGTTCTAATTCCAGGAATTGCTTCTTTATTGAGCATAGAGATTCATACATTGTTTTTTCCATAGTAATAAAAGTATATTTTAAATTACTATAATTTGCGTCAAATTTATTAAAAATAATATGCATTTTTTTATATAATTATTAGCGTATTAAATATTGCCGTCATAGCTCAGGGGCAGAGCACTTCCATGGTAAGGAAGGGGTCGCTGGTTCAATTCCAGTTGACGGCACCATATGTTTAATTGCCAAAAGCCAATTCAATTGGCTTTTATTTTTCTTTTTGTAGAAAAATAGAACAACCTTAGTTGTTCTATTAAAACATTTATTAATGATATGGCACGGGTAGCAAGACTCGAACTCACAACACACGGGGTTGAAGCCCGTTGTTCTACCATTGAACTATACCCGTATAAGAAACGCTCATAGAATATTATACATTTTTTTTCTATTTTGTATATTTTTGCTCTATTATGTAAATAATATCACCAATGGTTTTTAATTTTATTAGTTCTTCGTCTTTTATTTCTATTTTTAGTTTTACTTCAATATCTGAAACTAATAGAACCAGATCTAAACTATCGATATCAAGATCCTTAATTAATGTTTCGTTATTAAAAATTTTTTTTGTATGTTTTTTAAGTTCGTTAAATACTAATTCTTTAAAATTCATAAATATTATTATAACTTATTTGTATTTATCTTGTATGTTACAACACTTTTTTCTTTTTCACTGCTCCATTTAAAAGTTATTAACAAATTTTGGTCATCAATTTGTTTGTAAGCATATTCAACTTCGCCTTCAGTTACAAGCATTCTATTTATGATGTCTTTTATGATATAAACTATCATGTCTTCATCAATTCAAGCCTGCCCGTTTCTATAGTTTAATTTGTCATAATAGTCACTGCTCTTTATATTAGGAAAAACATCATTTCAATTAATATTTTTCTTTTCTTGTGGTTCTATGTATGAATCTTCTTTATGGTCATTTTGTTCCAATTCATTCTCTTTATTTTTTAAATCTTTTTGTTGTTGGCTTTTTTTAATTGATAGTTTATTAGTTTTGTCGTTTAATTTTTCTTTTTGAATAGTATCGACTTGGCTACTTTCTTTTTCTTTGTTTTTTTGTTGTAATACTACAAATGCTGTCGCCAACCCAGCACAACCACCAATCGCTATGGTTAATGATGTTCATAATAATAATTTTTTACTTTTTTCACTCATTATTTACCTCCTATTTGTTCTATTGATTGCAAAGAGTTTGCCATTTTGATTACGTCCGCAAAATTATCATATTTAATTTTGTGCCATTTTTCATCTGTAAGTCAACCTTTAATTGATCTTGTATTCATTCTTATTAATCCATTGTTGATATCAAAAAAAGGTTTTTCAATTTCTTGTGAATAACTCATTTTAAAGGACTTTAAATTTTTGCCTATATCAAGGTTAATTTCATAACCATATGTTCCCTTGTATTTTAATGGTATTAGAATCCCTAATTTTGCATTAAGGTTTTGATTATTTACCATAACAGTATCTGAAAATTTATCATAATAAGAATATGTATCTATAACTAAGTCAGCATTATTAAAATTATGATAGCTAAGCTTAGTATCATACTTATTTTTTGCGTAGTCATAAATGTTTGCAGATGAAAATGTTAAATCATAAATATCACTATTATCTAGAATGTATTCTTCATTAGTCTCTTGATCGCTTTTGGCAATTTTTAGTGATAATAGTTTGATGTTATGAATTCCTTGTTTTAAATTGTTAGTATTAAAGAATAAATTCAAATATTTTGTTTTGAATTTATGGTTAATTATGTTCTTATTAATGCGGTCTGGTAGTGATTTTATTTCAATCTCACTTAATACATTTATGGCCTTCGTATTATTTAGATTTATATTTTTAGATCTTGGATTGTTTTTAATTCAATAGGTAAATGCTTTTGCTTGATATCATAAATTTCTCACCTTATATTCAATTTCAAAATTGATATTTGCTATGTCATTAAATTCCAATTTATTTTTAGAATCATTATCACTATTATAAGTTAGTATAAAATGACCACTATTATATTCATATTTTGGCTTGAATTCTATTATTTTATTATTAATTAGTCCATTAACTCTTATGGCTTCTATTTCTTTTAATGGATTTTTATGCTCAAATGTAATAATGAATTTATCGCTTCTTATAATGCGTCTGATTTTAATTGTGGTTAATTCATTGAAACTATTTCAGTTTTCTAAATATTTTCTTTGTTTTGCATTTATGATATATTCTTCCATTCACTGTTCTTGCTTATTTTCTAATGAATGAAGTTTGGGGGTTTCATTAAAAGCAATAAACATAATCTATAAATAGGTCTACTAAATAATTTAATTTCTTATAATAAGCATTTTTAGATCAGTTTTCAAGATATCACGACGAATCACCATCTACTGTAATAAAATCATTAATGAAGATTTTTTTATAGTCCTCACTTAGCGAACTTATGAAAAAATCTAACAATCCTACATTCTTAGTATCTTTCATGTTGTTTTGTATTCTTTTAAGTTTTTGATTTAGGCAAAAATCAATTATAAAAGCTCGTTTTCTTTGCAAACTCATACTTTTAAGATTTTTAATTTTGTTTTCCAACATTTTTCCTCCTGCTTTAATTAAATTAGATAAATCAAAAAGATAAATAAAAAAGAAACTATGAACGCAAAATATTTATAATATAAATATATTTTTTTTAACGTGTTATTTGAAGGGTTTGTTAATTATGGAAAACAAGGTTAAATTGCAAAAAATGATCTCGGATTTTGGTTTTTGTTCGCGACGCGAGGCCGAAAAAATGATTATGCAAAAAAGAGTATTAGTTGATGGTCAAGTTGCAAAAATTGGTCAGAGAGTTGATGCTGAGGCTGTTATTAAAATAGATGGCGAGATCATCGAAAGAAGTGATAAAAAATTTTATATATTACTTAATAAACCTCGAAACACCATTTGCACTTTAAGAGATCCGCAGGGTAGAAAAACTATTTATGAGTGAATGGGAATGGATAAATATTGCTATTCAATTGGAAGGCTTGATTTTAATACAACAGGAGTAATAATTATTTCTAACGATGGCAATTTTGCTAATATTTTGGCCCATCCTTCATCTAATATAGAAAGAGAATACATTGCAACATTGGAAAAGCCAATGAGTGAAAAAGATTTAAATTTTTTAAACTCTAATTTTGTAAAACTTAATGGTGTTTTTTCTAAACAAACAATAAAACATATTAAAGATTTAACCTACTCTATAGTTCTTAAAGAAGGTAGAAATCATCATGTGAAAAATCTCTTTTTATTAGTTAATAATTTTGTTAAAAAATTACATAGAAAAAGATATGGAGTTATTACAGATGATGGTTTAAGAGTTGGAGAACATAGGCATATTACGGCCTCTGAGTTGGAATGGTTTAAAAAAATTAAAAAAAGCTAGGTAGATATATAAGAACCTAGCTTTTGTTATTAATGATTAATTTTATATTTTTTTCAATATAATTAAAATCTGATTTAATTTTGTTGTTTGAGTTATTTATGTTGAGGTTATATTTAGCATATTTCATTCAACCTTCAGAAATATCTTTTGTGAATGTTATAGCCGTTTTTTTATCATAATTTAATTTTGCAATATTTTCATCATTTGATATTGAAATTAAATTCAAGTTATGCTTATTGGCAATTTTGAATGCAACCTGGAGATCGTTGCCTTTGGCTAAAAGGCTATATTTTGAATCATTTTTTAGTACATGATAAGACCCTGATAGAAATTTGTATTTTGAAGTTTTTTCACAATTTCAATTGCTATGAAAATTGGCTATAATGATTACGGGACCATTAAATTTATTAAGGTAATATTCAATAGAGCCCATCAATTCATTAAGATCGCCAGGATATAAAATTTTTATATTAGGAATTTGCAATAAAATACCTATTTGTTCCTCGTTTTGGTAATAAATATTAGAGTTTTCAACAGAATTTAAGTCATTTTTTAGAATATATAATACCTTTAGGTTATCACTAACAGATTTTTTGATTCCTTGAATTAACTTGTCTGTATTTGATAAGGAATCAATTATTATTGGTTTAAAATTTGAGTGTCCAAATATACCATTTGCAATTAAACTCATTGCCTCGTTTTTTAATCCCAATAGTAAAGAACGGCCATCTTTGTTGTTAAAATCAAAAACTCCGTTAGTTGATTTAATTCTTGTTATTGGATCTAGCGAAGAAGAAAGTAGGAAAGCGTTTTTGTATTTATCAAATATATTATTTAAGATAACAACCATATTAGAGTAGATATCGCCTGAATTTGATATAAAGTTATCATTTACATTTTCTTTTAGATCTTCTCCCAAGAATTCAATTAATTTATCTGAAGCAGTTCATTTATTAAATAAATCGTTATTATAATTAATAACTTTCTTATACTCATCTACCACTTCTTGATATTTCTCAAAAAAGTCACCACGCTTGAAGTTAGTTGTTTCTTTGAATTCCTCAATTTCATCTACTGTTAAATAATATTTATTATTGTAGTAGTTGTTAAAATTATTAACTGCTAATTCAACAATTGAACTTTTTATTTCGATAAGTGTTGGTTTTTTTGCCTTCTTAGCTTTCGATATTGCGTTTGCAATAGATTTATAATTAGCATCCTTTAAAATAATATAATTAAATCCATATGATTCATATGTTTTTCTAATGTCATTACTATTCTTTTTAGAATTAAAGTTATTTAATAATGTGTTTGAATCATATAGCACAATTAGTTTATTTAGTTTGATTGATCCTGCATATTGTAGAGCTTCAGTCGCAATGCTTGTTTCTAGATCTTTGCTTGAAGCGAAAACATATGTAAAGTGATTTATTTCAGAAAAATTACTTGATAAAAAGGCCTCAGCAACCGCAATACCAACAGCCTCTGCAATACCACAACCATGTTTGCCTGATGAAAAGTCAATACCAAGTTTGTTATTGCGTTTTAAATAGTTATGATATTTGCAACTTGGTTTATTAATGCTTTCAATTTCTTCCTTCGTAATAAGATTCATTAAATATAAAATTGTGTAATAGGTGGTATTTACATCCGGACACGAAAGAATGAATCTATCTCTAGATATTCACTGGGGATTATTTATATCAAATTTATAATGAAAAGCAAAGAGTGCATGAAAAATCTTTGCAGCGCTAATATTAATTGCTACATTTGGATTTTTAGTATTTGCTATCTGGGCTAATGAATTAATTTTGATATTATCAATAGCTAAATTATTAATTCTTCTATTTTTAAACATTTTCAATTCCTTCAAAAACAATGTTAATATTGTTTGGTCTAACATTGATTAATGAATAAATTCTTTGTTCAAGCATGAATATTGCGTTCTTAGTTTCGAATGATAATATAGCTTCTTTTTTTAACTTGTAAGAAATAAAAATCTCAATATTATTTGTGCTATTTTTTATATTAATAATAGGTTTTTTTGTAAGAATTATTGAGTCTTGAGACTCAAAGAATTGATTTATTGCTTGATAAATAACATGTTCTTCAACCTTGAAGTCAAAATTCATTCTTGTGTTGACTGAGATAAAATTGCTCATTATGCTCTTCCTACATATTTACCAGTTTCAGTTGAAACCAAAATTGTTTCTCCTTCTTTGATGAATAGAGGAGTTTCGACTACATAACCGGTTTCCAAAGTAACTTTCTTTTGGGCGGCTTGAGCTGTGTTTCCTTTAACTGCATCTGGCGCTTCTGTTACTACTAATCCAACATTAGCTGGTAATTCAATATCCAAAACTTCTGATTCATATTTTCTAACAATAACTTTCATACCTTCTTTTAAAAAATTGACTTCTCATTTTATTGTTGATACAGGTATTTCTATTTGTTCGAATGTTTCTTGGTCCATTAGCACAATGTTATCTCCTGCATTGTATAGATAGTCCATTGAGACCTTATCGATCATTGCTTTTTCTACTTTTTCACCACCAGTAAAAGATTTTACAGTTATTGATCCGGTTCTTAGATCTTTTGCCTTTGCTTTAACATTGGCTTGGCCTCTTCCTTGTTTTGAGTGTTGTGCTTCTAAAACAACATAAATATTACCGTCTAATTTAAAGGTTACACCCGGTTTTAGGTCATTAACATTTATCATAATTTAACTCCTTAAAATATTGTTTATTAATTATATTTGCTTTATATTGTTATAATAAAAATATCTAAATTATAAATTAATAAATTAATATTAATTTAAAAACATTTATAAAATCTAAATTTTAATAATAGAATAATTACTATGAAAAAAAATGAATTAAATAATTATAATGATAAAAAAAACTTAAACAATAAATACTTGATAATGATTAAAAAAATTCAAAATTGGATAAGAAATAAGGTGAAAAAAGCTAATGCTAGCGGGGTTGTCCTTGGGATTTCTGGCGGCATTGATAGTTCAACCTTGGCAATTATTAGTTATCAAGTTTTTAAAAAAGATGCTCATTTTTATTATTTAAAAACAAAGGTAGATGATATTAATGAAATGCACATCAAGAAGTTAAATTTAGTTGTTGAAAATAAGATTGAAACGATTGATTTAACAAAAGAATTTAACGATTTTTCTGATAAGTTTAATTTAAAGGAGGATTGAATAAAAGCTAATACTAAATCACGATATTTTATGAATGTTTTATATACCAAAGCACAACAAAATAACTCATTGGTATTGGGTACAGACAATTTTGATGAATATTATTTAGGATATTTTACCAAATGAGGTGATGGTGGTTGCGATTTATTACCATTTGCAAATATATTTAAATCTGATATTTATGAAATGGCTAAACTATTAAATGCACCAACAGAAATTTTGGATAAGAGACCTTCTGCTAATTTGCTTAATGATCAATATGATGAAGATGAACTTGGTTTTTCATATGATGATTTCGAAAAATATATTATGGATAATACTTTAATAAGTAGTGATATTTCAACTAAAATTGAGTATTTTCATAAAAAAACAAGCCATAAAAGAAAGTTAATTCCAAGAGGCCCAAAGTTTAAATAAAATTTATTTTTTTATAACTACATTGAAATTATTAATTTTTAATTAATGAATGTTATATATAAATTTTTTTTAAATTTAGTTAATATATAGGCATAATGTTAAATTAAAATTTAGGCCTTTATTAATTCGAACCTAAATTTTAAAAATTTATGAAGTTTTTATGTGTTTTTTTCAATTTGAATAATATAAATTTTGATATTCATCAGTTGTCTTTACAACTTGACAAAAAAGCTTGATTAATCCCTCGTTAGAATCAAAAAGTTTTTTGTCAAAATGGTCATAATATTTAATTTTGCTAACATTATTTATGATGTTTTGATTTAGTTGAAATTCTAATTTAACATTACCTTTAAATGTTGGCGAAATATGATAGCCTATAAGTCCGTCTGTTTTGGAACTAATAAATTCTTTCTTTTTACTATTTCAACTATTTTTATTATTTATATAGTAATCTATTGTGTACTTGAACTTGTTTATTTCGGTTTTTCTTGGTATTAATTCAGCAGTAATAAATCTATTGCCTTCTTCAATAGAGATACTATTTAAAAATTCTAACTGATATTGCCTTTTAGGAATGTAATATTGATCTGGACTCTTTAATTCAATCGTTTGTTGCATTGCTTTTTCTAAAAAATTATTTTGTTTTAGGTTAAAAAACTTCATATTGTAAATTAGGTTATTAGCATAAGCAACATTATTTTCAAAAATGTTTGTATATTCCCCAGTCTCGCCATCGAAGGTAATTTTTATAGATTCAATTAGCTCAAACTTCAAATCTTTTTCTTTAACATTAATATTATTAAAATCAACAACATTATTTTCTATTTTGAAATTAATAACAAAAGAAAGCTTGTTATAAAAATTAGCTCTTCACCTGTTATAAAAACTGACCTTTAGTTCCTTTAAATCTTCGAATTTTATTTCGCTTTTGTCTACATATTTTGAAATGCGAAATTTTATCCGTTCATTTTCTAATTTCTCTAGATCTTGCACTTCAAGATCCTTATTATTTAATTGCAAAATTTTAATTCTTGAATTCTCATATGCTGATTTAGGAATCGTGAATTCAATAATTCATGTATTCTCTTTTAGGTTTCTTAAAATTAATATTTCACATTTTTGATTTTTTGTAAGTCCGATGACTAAATTTCATCTATCTTCGACATTGTATGTTCCGACAGTTGCACTAATTTTCTCTTTATATTCAACAACTTCTTTTTGGTGTTCAATGTTTGAATAATTATAAATTGGTAGCATTAAATCCTCTCTATGCCTCTCTTATGGGCATAATAAGTACACCATTATTTTTTACTTTATGCTAATAAATGAAACTTTTGAAACCTTTTATTACATAAAAAAATATTTTGTTCTCATTTTTTGCCAAAATAAATAAAAGCTATATTTGCTATCTTTGCAAATAAGCTTTATTTGACTATTTTATTAATCGAATAAACATCAATATAATAAACTTTCGATAAATTTTAATCTTCGATAGAATGTGGATTTTGATATATTGAAGGTTTTTCAAGTTATGTTGCTTAGATCGTCTTTGAATAAAATTGTTAGTAATATTGAACGGTCCAATTGACTTAGACTTTTAATTAGTTTTATAACTAATTGTTTTGATCCGCTCGTAATTTCTAATCTTTGCAATCTAAGTTCTTCAAAATTTGCAATTTTTTTGGATAATTCCAGTTCAAGTCTAGTAATGTCTAATTCTAATCTAAAACTGCCATTTTCATTTTTTAAACCCACAAAATCCTTTAATAGTTTTAATAATATTGGTCTTATAATAAGGATATTTTTAAATCTTTGTCTCATTTTTTACCTTTCACCATTATTTTAATATTTTTTTTAGGAATTATAGGAATCTATGAAACTGAAAAAACATTTTATATTTATAAATATAAAAAAATTTTAAAGTTTCAAAAAAAATGTAGCATTTTTAGCAATGCTACATTTTATAGATATTTATCTGGGTGTAATTCTTTCATTTTTTTAATGAATTCCTCTTTAGTAAGAGAGCCGTATTTTTGCATTAATTCGACACATTCATTATATTCATTTTGTGCTCATTTTGCATCTTCAAATCCAGTTATACTGGTAATATTTGGGCCTTTGAAGAATTTATAGTTTTTAAAGAATATTTCTACTGAATGTAGTCACATTTTATCCAAGTCATCTAATGATTTAATGTGATCAAGACGATAATCATCAGCATGAACGGCGATTAATTTAGTATCAGTTTCACCTGAATCAATCATTTTCATTGCTCCAATAATTCTAGCTTCAACTGAGACACCGGGCATAAAAATTTCAGGTGAATAAACTAAGACATCTAGTTCATCGCCATCTCAATCAAGTGCTTCTGAAAGGTAACCATAGTTTGCTGGATATCTAAAACCCTCACGCAAAATTCTATCAACTTTTATTTTTTTGGTTTTTCGATCATACTCATATTTAATATTTGAATTTTTAGGAATTTCTATATTTACTATTACATTTTTCATAAATAAAATTTTATCAATTTTTATTTTTTCTAAAAAATTTCCCTATTTTTTCTTAAAGTCGATGATTTTTAAAATTTCGCACTTATATTTGAATTCAGGAGGAAGAAAAAAATGACAATTTATTTATACGGAAAAATTGTACACACAAATACAAATTATTTTATTTTAGACCACAATGGCAGAGGTGAACTTATTTATGCGCCACAAATGAGTAGATTTAAAGCAGGGGAGGTGAGAAAAATATTTATATCTGAAATAAACAATGAATATTCTAGGGTGACATATGGATTTGACAATTTTAAAGAAATGGTAGTTTTTGAGGATTTAATTTCATTGCAAGGATTAGGTCCCAAAACTGCTATTTCAATATTAAATTCAGGTTGAGAAAATATTATTAATTATATTGCAAACTCTAATAAAGAAGAGTTAATAAAGGTACCTTATGTATCGCCAAAGATTGCTAATGCAATTTTATTAACCTTAAAGGATAAATATATTAAATTTATTTCAAAGATGAGTGATGAAGAAATGCAAAAATTCAATAAAGTTTCAAAAAACAACACAGTTTTAAAAGAATTTGAAGAAACAATGAAAATGTTAGGATTCAAAAATAATCAGATCAGACTTGCTCTTGATAATATGGAATTAACGAGCAATATTGAAGAATCTGTTGAAAATGCAATTAAAATAATTAGTCAAAAACAAAATGAAGCAAGAATTTAGAATAAAAAGTTTTGATAATTTTATTGGGCAAAATAAGATTACATCTACTTTAAAAGTGATGATAAACTCAGCACTAAAACAAAAAAGACCTATTGACCATTTATTATTTTACGGGCCACCAGGATTAGGTAAAACTACCTTAGCTCAAATAATTGCTAATGAGACTAAAAGTAACATCATTTATGTGCAAGGGCCCCTGATTCAAAAGAAAAGTGATATATTAACTTTGTTTTCTTCGTTGCGTGAAAATGATATTCTGTTTATTGATGAAATTCATGGTATAAATAAGAATATTGAGGAATTATTATACTCTGCCATTGAAGATTATGTTATTGATTTGCCTGTTGGTGTTGAAGGTGATATGAAAATAATGAGATTAAATTTAAATAAGTTCTCATTAATAGGAGCTACTACAAAATTTAATTTAGTATCAAATCCACTAAAAGATAGATTTGGATATATCGGAAAATTATTGCCTTATAGTAACGAAGAAATTAAAGAGATAATCAGTAATTCAGCCAATAGAAATAACATTATAATCGCACCAGATGCAATTGAGGAAATAGCAAGAAACTGTCGATCTACTCCAAGGATTGCTAACAACTTATTAAAAAGAGTTTATGACTTTGCATTATTTCGAAACTTAAATCAAATAGAAGCAAGTTTGGTAAAGGAATCATTTGAGTATCTAGATATATATCCCGGGGGATTAAATATTTTTCAGGTTGAATATTTGAGCATTTTAAAAAATGTATTTAAAAATAAAAGTGCTTCTTTAGATACTATAAGTTCAATTTTAAAAGATGATAAGGTAACAATAATTAATGATTTAGAGCCTATTCTTTTAGTAAAAAAGTTCGTTGAAAAAACTGTTAGGGGTCGAAGAATAACCAGCGACGGAATTGAATATCTAAAATCAATTAATAAATAACTAATAAGTTTTTATGTTTTTTATATTTAAAACTTTATAACTATTAAAATATATTCAAAATATAACAATTATTATATAATTGTACCTATGAATAAAAAAAATAAAATTAGCCCTGCAATAAAATGAGTTTTTAGTATTTTTATATTTATTGGGATGTTGTTAGCATTTATTTTTGGTTCTATTTTTTATTTAACACCAACATTGAATAAATTTAATCGTACTAATAATGAAATTATCGGAACTAAAACAGTTTTAAAAATTCAAAAAAATAGCAACCAAACAAGTTCTAAAAACGAATTACAACCAAATAAAATTGCAGATATTGTAAAGCAGTACCTTCAAGAAAAAGGTGATAAATTAACTTCTAACTATGATGTTAATTTATTGTCTAATAATCTTATTGAAGTAAAAGATTTGTCAGCAACTGATGATAAATCCCAAAAACAGCTTTTAGACTCATTAATTAAAAAACCTAATTTAACAATTACCGATCATAATGGTAATCCATTATTTTATAAAGGTAGATATCAAGGTAATGAAAGTTCATTCCATGGGTTGAAAGAGCTCATTGATGAAGGGTCTCAAAATTTTAACATGGATTTAGATCCAAATCCCGCAAGTGATAAAATACCTGAGGGTTATGCAGATAGAATTCAAATTAAATTGAATAGTTATGCATGAGATCAATTTACACACCTTGCATATGATTATTTTATAAGAGGTTTTCAACAACAAGGACAAGGTCAAGATGACCCTAGCTCAAAAGTATACTTTTGGTTAAATTTGGATGAATTCATTCAAAATGCCATTCAAAATGATAGAGAAAATTGAGATAGAGCAAAAAATAATCCTGTTAATTATGCATATGCCAATAATAAAGCAGGTGATGATGTTACACGCGATAAGGACGGAAAAGTATTAAAGACATTAAAACCAAGCTTAAAATATTCAATTAATGCCCAAAGATATTTAATTTCTGCAATATCTCCTATCTCGTTGATTTCATCAAAAAAACGTGATTCAATATTTTACTTAATTAATAACATTTCTAATGGTTATTCAAATAAACAATTAACTTCTTTAATTAATTTCTCATATACACCATTTAAATTAGAAAAACAAACTGCTTATTTTATTACTAAATCATATAGACAATTTGATTCATATATCATTGCTATAGTTGTTATGTGAGCCGTTATGTCACTATTTTTATTAATAAAGTACAGACTACTTGGTGTAACTGCTAGTGTTACGTTGGCATTCTTGATATTTGTATTTTTATCAATCATAACTGCTTTTGGTGTAGTTATAAATTCAATAATTGGACTAACAGCAATTATGTTACTATTTATTGCATTTAGTTTATTAATTAGAAAATTGCACATCTTTGCAAAGGAAATTAAGGAAGGTTCGAATACTAACAAAGCTATAAATAAGGCGACAAAAAGGTCATTGATATCTGGACTTGATGTAGTAGCTGTTATAGGCATTGGGGCCATTTTGGCTTTCTATTTAAATATTAATCATTCTTCAACTATTGGTGCGTTAATGGGCATTGGCGCTTTGTTAATTTCTTTTATTGTTATTGGTTTAAATACCATATTGTTTAGACTTATAATTCAAACCGAATCGTTTGATAATAAGAAGTATTTGCTTTTAAGTGCAAATAAAAAAATACATAAATTTACTTTAAAGATTAATAATTTCTTTAAAGCAAGACTACTTATTATTCCTATTATCGCTATTCTTATGGTGTCAATATTAATATTTGGTTCCTTTTCTGGAATACAAAAGTCAGCATTATTAGGTTTTAATGTTGATTCTAATTTAAAATTTAAGTTTATTTATAGTGTTGGTTTAAATTTCAAAAATGGCGTTGATATTAGTGGACAAACTACTATATTAAATGAATTGCAAAATTTTATTATTTCTCATAATGAAGGTGTTTTAATCGAGAAAGTAAAAGCAAGTGAAAACGGATTAAATTCGCTATTAATTTATTCAAATATGGATATGAGCAATTTAATAAACAACGAATTGCTAAAGTTATTTAATTCAAAGAATTATGCAGATGTTACTTTAGTAACTAGCTCTAATGCTTTAGGAAATAACAGCATCGGGTATTCAACTGCCTGAATCTCTCTATTAATGCTATTAACCAATATTTGCATATTCATATATATCACAGTTAGATATTCAATGCAATCAGCAGTTATTTTTATAGTAAAACAAATTCTTTTGATTGGTTTAGTGTTAGGGATATTCATTATCTTTAGAACTAAAATTGATAATTTTGTGTTTGACGGTTTATTATTTGTTTCGTTTATCAATATTGTTGATTCGGTAATCAATTCATCAATCATAAAAGATGAAATTTTAAAAGATACTAATACCAAGAACTTTATTTATAATCCAACCCAGGTTCATAATATTATCAAAATATTAATAAGTGATACCTTTACTATTCAAACATTTAATGTTATTTTGGGATTTGTATTATTATCATCAGCTCCATTCTTGCTTGTGAGTGTATCGTTTAATGCAATATTTTCACTTCAATTAGCATTGTTATTTACTTGATATTTAAACATGTTTATTATTCCAAGACTATTAGAACATTTAATTAATTTAAGATATAAAAATAAACACAAAAGAATTGAAAATGATTTTTGAAAAACAGAAAAAATCCAAGAGCAAACCTTTATTGGTATTAATGATTTTTCGATGTAATTTAGTGAGGAATATATGTTCAAAAGATTAAAAGGCACACAGGATATTTATAATAAAGAGGCTAAAATACTAAATTTTATTCGTAAGACTTTTGAGGGAATAAGCAAAAAATATAATTTCCAATTTATTGAAACACCAATCATTGAAGACTATAATCTTTTTATAAGAGCAGCTGGTGAAACTAGTGATATTGTAACAAAAGAAATGTATGTTTTTCGCGATAACGGCAATAGAACTATTAGCTTAAGGCCTGAAGGCACAGCATCAGTTATTAGAGCATATATCGAAAATAAGATAAATAATTTTACAAAGGCAAAATTATTTTACTTTGGTCCTATGTTTAGATATGAGCGACCACAGAAGGGTAGATATAGACAATTTATTCAAGGTGGAATTGAATTAATCGAAAAAAAATCAGTTCTCTCTAATTTTGAGGCAATTAAATTTGCTAATGATTTCTTAAATGATTTAAAAATAAATGATTCTATTTTAGAAATTAATAATCTTGGTAGCATTGAAAGCAGAAATAAATATATTGCATACTTAAAGGATTACTTTTTAAAATACAGAGATCAACTAAGTGAAATTTCAAAAATTAGATTAGAAAAAAATCCCCTTAGAATTCTTGATGATAAAGAGGAAAATAAAAAAGAATTTGTAATGAATGCTCCTAAATTACTTGATTTCTTAAGTTATAATGAAAAGCAGGAATTTAATGAGTTGTTAATTTTGCTAGATAAATTTAATATTAGATACAAGGTTAATCCATATTTAGTGCGAGGATTGGACTATTATACAGATATTGTCTTTGAATTTGTTTCAGACTCGAAGGCTCTTGGTTCGAAATCAACAATTCTTGCTGGTGGCAGATATGATGGAATGGTTGAATCTTTCGGCGGCCCCATGATCGGATCGATCGGGTTTGCTTTCGGCGTTGATAGAATATCTAACATAATTGCTTATAACATTGACAAATACGAAGAGATAAAAGAAGATTTAGATATTCTTATAGGTTATATAAATGATCACGAAAAAGATGAAATATTAAAAATCGCTTATGATTTAAGAAAAGAGTACAACATTGAATTCATTAATGAAAAATGCTCAGTTAAACAACTTTTTAAATTAAATTATCAATTAAAACCTAGAATGCTCATATTTAAGGAATTAAATTCAAAACATCAAGAAATAAAAATAAAAATTAAAGATATTGAAATTATTCATAAATACCATGACATCAAACAATTTCAAGAGATAATAAAGGATGTAATATAAAATGAAAAAAATATATTGTGCAGATTTAGATATAAATAATATAGGTAATAGTGTGGAACTGTTTGGTTGAGTGGCAACTAAGAGAAAATTTAAGAATCAAATGTTTGTTGATTTGAGAGATTCTAGCGGTATCATTCAATTGGTGTTTGTTAATATTTCTGACCCACTTTTAACCAAGGAAAGTTGCATTAAGGTTAATGGTATCGTTAAGAAGCGCCTTGATGCTAATGCAAACTTAAAAACAGGTGAAATTGAAGTTTTAGTTAATGAATATCAAATTCTTAATTCATCTAAACAAATCCCTTTTGATATTGAAGATGATAAGAATAATTCTGCAAATGAGGATTTACGTCTAGAATATAGATTTTTGGATATTCGAAATAAAAAAGTATTGAACAATCTTAAAATTAGACATAAATTATCGCTTTATATTAGAAATTTTTTCGATAAGAAAGGTTTTATTGAGGTTGAAACACCTATTTTAGCTAAATCAACTCCAGAAGGCGCAAGAGATTACCTGGTGCCAACAAGAAAAAAAGGAAGGTTTTTTGCACTACCTCAATCACCCCAATTATTTAAACAATTATTGATGGCTGGAGGTGTTGAAAAATATTTTCAACTAGCAAGAGTTTTTAGAGACGAGGATTTAAGAAAGGATAGACAACCAGAATTTACTCAATTAGATATTGAAATGTCTTTTGGCTCGGAGGAAGAAATCTTTGCATTATGTGAGGAAATGTGAGCAGAAGTTCTGGGAAAATTAGGCTATAATATTGAAACAAAATTTCCACGAATGGATTTTGAATACTCAATGAAACATTATGGAAACGATAAACCCGACACAAGATATCCATATTTAATTCAAGATTATTCAGAGGAATTGAGTGATAAATTCGGAATGAAATATGTAAAGGGCATAATATTTGACCGGGATGTTAATGAGCATATTGATATAATTAATGAAATTTTTTATAAGAATGGTGGTGAGTTTTTTGAAACGTTAGATTTAACTTGTCCATCATGTGAAGTTAGCAAACACCTTGCAACAAAAAAAGAGTCAACTCATTTATCAAACCCGATCGCTTTAATATCGGCCGGTAACGATGAAGAAAATGTTTTAAAAGCATTGGGTGCAATAAGAACACTATTGAATGAGCTATATAAGTTAGCAGATCCTAATAAATTAAACTTTTTGTGAATAGTTAATTGGCCAATGTTTGAATTTGATAAGGAAACTAATTCTTATGCTCCTGCACATCATCCGTTTACTCAATTTGATGAATCTACTGTTCATTATCTGAAAAATGATGAGTTTAATAAGGTTAGAGCTAAATCATATGATTTAGTTTTAAACGGTTTTGAGCTAGGTTCTGGATCGATTAGAATTCATGATCTCAATATTCAAAAAATGATTTTTGATATTTTAAAAATATCAAGAAAAGAACAACAATCAAGATTTGGCTTCTTCTTAAAATCATTTGAATACGGCCTACCACCGCATTGTGGCATTGCATTTGGTATTGAAAGAGTTTTAATGATTTTAACTAAATCATTATCCATAAGGGATGTTATTGCTTTTCCAAAAAACGCAAAAGGTGTAGATTTGCTTACTTCAGCGCCATCAGAATTAACAAAAGATCAACTTGCTGAGTATGGGATAGAAATTAAAAGTTAGGAGAAAATAATATTATGGTATGAGCATTAGTTGTAATTCTTTTAATAATATCCTTAGGTATTATAGGAATATCGTTTATGATGGCCCCAGATTCTAATAGTTTTAGCGGTGCACTTGTTGGTAGCAATGATCTTGACCTATTTAAAATTTCAAAAGAACGCGGAATTAAAAAAGTTCTTAAATGGTCGATGATTTCCTTAGGCATTTTAATGTTTATATTTGCAATTATTTTGCGCGTTGTTTGACAGCAAGGTTAAAACTTACATATAATGAACAATAAATTTTTTAAAAATGTTAAAAAATTAGACTCAGTTGAGATATTAAAATTCATTCAATCTCATCCACAAGGTTTAAGTTTTTTGGAAATTGTAAAGAAATTAAACATACATCCATCATTAAATACTGATTTATCATTAATACTTAAAAAATTGGAAGAAAACGAAAAAATCGAATACAAGAGGGATGGTTCCTATATTCCTATTTTTTATCTTACAATGGTCGAAGATATTGTTGCAATAACTAATAAAAGATTAGGTTTTATTGATTTTATTGATGCTAATGATGAATTAAAGAAAAAATCTGCAATTTTATTTCCATTTGAAACAAGAAATCTACTTGATGGTGATTTAATAGAGGCCAAAATTTTCTATTATTATAACGATAAAAATGAATTGTTATATAAGGCAAAAATTACAAAACTACTAAAACATAAAAAAAATATTTTGATAGGAAATTTCTTAAGATCGCATAATGGGAAGATTTATTTCGAAGCATCAAATGATCGAGATAAAGGAAAGTTTGAGATTTTTAATTTAATGAATATACCTAAAAATATAAATAGAGATGATGTTGCTGAGGTTTTTGTTTTAGAACCAAATGAAAAAAATATTGCTATTAAGTTTAATAGAATTATTACAAATATTAATTCTTTTGAATTTCCATTTGCTAAAATTCTCGCAGAAAATGAAGTTAGCCAGAAATTCAATGATAGTGTTCTTCTAGAAGCTTCCAATATGCCTACATCTGTTAGTGATCATGAAATTAAACAACGAAAAGATTTACGCAGTTTATTAACTGTTACTATTGATGGTCTAGATACAAAGGATTTTGATGATGCGATATCATGTTTTGTGTTACCTAATGGTAATACAAAACTTTATATTCATATTGCGGATGTTTCTTATTATGTAAAAGAAGGAAGCAAAATTGATAGTGAGGCATTGCTTCGGGGTACATCAATTTATTTGCCAGGTGAGGTTATACCTATGTTACCTTATGAATTATCTAATGGAATTTGTTCATTAAACCCTAATGTCGATAGATGTACTATTACACTTGAGTTAGAAATAGATAAAGAAGGTAATAATGTTAAAAAAGATATTTATGAAAGTGTAATTAATTCTAATTATCGCCTAACTTATAATGAAGTGAATGATTATTTTAATAAAAAGATAAATGTATCATTAGAATTAAAAAAATTAATGGATGATTCGCAAAGAATATCAAAAATTATTCGACAATATAAGATCAAAGAAGGTTATGTTAATTTTGAAATTAAGGAACCAAAGTTAATTATAGAAAATAATAAAGTAGTAGACATCAAAATAAGAGAGGATGGCGAAAGTGAAAATATGATTGAAGATTTTATGGTTAGAGCAAATGAAACAATAGCGGAAATGATGTTTGAAAACCATATTCCTTCAATATATCGTGTTCATGATAAACCATCTGATGATAAGCTTTTTGAGCTTCAAGAGCTTATTAAATTTGCACATTTAAATAATATATTGGTACCTTTTGATGGAAACCCCTTAAGTTTTTCAAAAATGGTAAATAAATTAAAAGAAAAGGGATTGGATGATTATATAAAAAATGCTTTTCTTAGAACAATGCAAAAAGCAGTATATTCATCTAAAAATATCGGTCATTTTGGTCTTGCTTCTAAATATTATTCACATTTTACCTCACCAATAAGAAGATATCCTGATCTATTATTGCATCGTTTAATTAAGAAATATTTGTTTGCTCGTAAAAAAATTAGCGATGAACAGTTTTCGGAGGAATCTAGTAAAATTGAGCAAATTGCGCTTATGAATTCTGAAAGTGAAAGAACGGCAATGACTGTTGAAAGAGACATTGTTGATATTAGAAAAGCTGAATATTTTGAATCACTAATCAATAAGACATTTGTTTCTACGGCCGTTTCTATTGAAAAATTTGGAGTATTTTTTAATATTAACGAATATCAAACAAGTGTTTTAATAAGATTTGAAGATTTGGATGATAATGTTATAAAAATTTCCAATTATGAAGCTAAAGGCGACCGCCTTTTATTCAAGGTTGGCCATAATTATAAAATAAAAATTATTGGGATTGAAAGAGAAAAGGGAAATATTAATGCGTCTTTGTGTTAATATTTCTTTTTTTGATCTTATAATATTATTTATGCCAAAGTTAATTATAAAAAATAAATTTGCTAAATTTGATTATGAGATTCATAGTACTTATGAAGCAGGAATTTCATTACTTGGTTGAGAGGTAAAAAGTTTGAGGGCACAAAATGCAAAAATGGATAATGCTTTTTGCTCTATTAGCAACAAAAATGAAGTTTGGATTAATAACTTGTATATTTCTCAATATATGCTAGTTAAGGGCGAATTGGATAGATCAAGAAAATTATTGATGCATAAAAAAGAAATTTTGAGAATAAGTAATTTAATTGATAGATTAGGCTTAATAATGGTTCCCCTTTCGATTTATTGAGTGAACAATTATATAAAAGTTGAAATTGCTTTGGCTAAAAGATTAAAAAAATACGATAAACGTGAAAAAATTAAACAAGAAGAGCTAAAAAGAAACCTTAGAAAAATATATTAACGGGGATGTAATGGCTTCGACAAATATTTACGTATTTCAATTGCAGTGGTCTTGTAAACCATAATACTTCTAGGCTTTTTTAAATGCAAACTTAGAAAACAAAAAAGAAAAAGACTACTTCATGACAAACGTTATGAATCGTCAATTAAATCCAGTATTTGCTTAATTAAAATCTGGTCAAAATCTTATAATGTGGCCCGCATTTAAGAATTTTGTTGTGTTGGGCTTGATTCAGTACTGTTTCAGTTAAGGGCTGAATGACTCAAATAAACTGACACCCTTTTAATTTTTTTTCTATTTTAATTAAAACTGGTTTAGCATAAAAATAGAATAAACTGTAGATATTGAAATATTACAATGTATGGACCGGGGTTCAATTCCCCGCATCTCCACCAAATGTAAATACACTAGCATGATGCCTTGGCATCATGTTTTTTTGTTTATGTTAAGAATCAATTATAAAAATAATTAGATAAAAATTATAGTAAAAATTTTTATTAGACAAATAGCAATATTAATAACTAAATAAGAGGAATCACCGATATACCAACGTCAAGTAAAATGATAGATGCAGAAAGCTAAAGAGTCGCCATTATTAAAAAAACTCCTTAAAATTTATTTTTTCAATTTACAAAAAACTCAAAAGATATCGAAAGAAATGGCCTTTTAAAATTTTGGGAGATAGCAAATTTTAAAATATTTAAGATATTTAGCAAATAAATAAATTTATGAAATTATTGATTTGTGGTGGCTTTATTTCAAAATAACAATTGTAATCTCGCCGAATTGTTAAGTTAAATTTTACAATTATCGTAAAAACCTATTTTATTGCTATTTTTTGATGTAAAGTTTAGAAAATAATTTAATCCGGTTTTTTGATAAAAAAATATATTAATAACAAAAAAAGTTTTTTTATTTTTTTTAAATAAAATAGCTTATTTTTAATTAAAAAATAATGTATGATTTTATAATATATAAAGTATTTTTATTGTAAATTTTAAAATAAAAGGGGAAAAATAATGGCAGTGAGATTAGTCGTAAATCATCCTGATGGATGGGCAGTAAAAAACCCAAAAGGACAAAGAGCTTTGAGAGTTTTTAAAACGCAAAAAGAAGCTATGGATTATGCAAAATCATTGAAGGATACAACATCAATTAATGTGCAAAGTAAGACTGGTGCATTTAGAAAAGTATAAAAATGTACAATATTTTAGATGGTAAAAAAACTAAGGAAGAAATACAAACTAAAATAAAAAAGCAATTTGAAAACATGGCAGAAGATAAAATGCCAATTTTAGGTATATTACAGGTTGGTGATCTTGAGGAATCTAATATATATATAAAGCATAAATTAAATATTGCTCATTTCCTTGGGTTTAAAACAAAATTAATAAAATTAAATAGAAACGTATCAGAAGAAGAAATAAAGCATAGTATTGATATTCTGAACAAAGAAACAACCGGTTTTTTAGTTCAGCTTCCTTTGCAAACGGATAAAGTCAAAAATCTACAAGATTTACTTAATTGCATTAATATAACTAAGGACATTGATGGTTTGACACAATGGAACCAAGAAGCAAATTTTCTAACTAATTTTAATTCATTTCTCCCTGCTACAGCTCTTGGTGTTGTTATATTATTAAAAAAATACCAAATTAATTTTAATAATATGAATATTGCCGTTGTCGGTCAAAGCAAGATAGTTGGAAAGCCGCTTGCTGATTATTTTGAGCAAAATGGGTCTCATGTAAGAAGATATGATATTAATACTCCGAAGGACGATTTATTATTGAATGATTTAGTTGTTGTAGCAACTGGCTGCCGTGGCTGCCTGGACGGAATAAAATTAAAGGATAATGTTGTCCTTATTGATGTAGGAATACATCGAATAAATGGTTTAATTGTCGGTGATATTGATATTTCTAAGATAAATAACAAAATATCATATTTAACTCCAGTACCTGGCGGTGTTGGACCCATGACTATCATTGCCTTAATGCTTAATTTGGTTAAGGCATATGATATGCAAAACGATTCAAATTTTTTATCAAAAATATTGATAGATTTATAATTAACTTTATATGTTTTTTAATATAATTATTAACTGTTTTTTTATAAAAAAATAGCATATTACACAAATTGCTATTTTTTATTTTTTTACTATTTTTTGATTACAACATTTAGTAAAATAATTTAAATATTTTTAGTTTTCTTATTTAGGGGGTCTTTATGATAATAGGAATAAGTGGAATGATTGCTGCGGGAAAAAGTTCGCTTTCTTCCAAATTAGCTAATCATTATAAAAATTCTTTACTACTGAATGAATTTGAAGAAAATGATGAGGTATTCAATACTTTTTTAAAGTGATTATATGAGAAGAAACAAAATTTAACTATTAGTTTTCAAAGTTTTATTATTGAAAACCATTCAGCAAAATTTATGGAAATTTATAATAAATTGCAAGATAAACCCGATATAGATCGGCATTTGTTTTTGGATAGATTTTCTATTGAACATTATATTTTTGCTAAGTTAATTCTTAGTAAAAAGGAACCTAAATATTTTGATGGCTTCAAAGCCTTATTTTCTAAGTTAATTACAAAAAGCGAATTACCGGACTTAGTAATATTTCTTGATATAAGTTTTGATACTTTTAAGAAAAGAATTTTTGAGCGAGGGAGAGCTATTGAAATAGATAATTGAGATCTTAATTACGATTATTTCAAGAACTTGCATGAAAATTATTATAAAATTTTTAGAGAACTTGCTGATGATTTTCAACTTAATTACAAAATTATCGATACAAACAATTTATCTGAGGATGAGGTATATAAGCAAGTAGTAAAAATTATTGATGAAGAGGAAAAACAATGGCAGTTAAGACAATTGATCCACGAATAGAAAAAGTTCTTTTCAACCAAGAACAATTGGAATCAAAAATAATTGAACTAAGCAATTGAGTTAATGAAACATATAAAAATTCAAATAACTTAATTCTTGTCGGTTTATTAAAAGGATGCTTACCGTTTTATGCTCAATTGATAAAAACAATTAACATAGATTTTATTACGGATTTTATGATAACTAGTTCATATGATGGGAAAGACAAACCATCAGGAAATGTTAAGATAATTCTTGATCTTGTTAATAATATCGAGGGTCGTGATGTGTTAATAGTTGAAGATATTGTCGATACAGCAAAAACTATGACTAAGGTTGTGTCAATTTTGAAATCTAGAAATCCTAAGAGTCTTAAGGTCCTTACTTTATTAAATAAACCTAGTGGTAGAATTGTGGAATTTGAGCCTGATAATTATGGTTTCATTATTCAAAAAGAAGACTTTGTTGTTGGTTTTGGTTTTGATTGAGAAGAAAAAATGAGACAGCTTCCTTATATAGGCACAATTAAAAAAAGCATTATTTAATTGTGATTAAATAAAGGAAAAAAACAAACAAAAATGAGCCTTCTTCAATATATGAGGTTTCAGCATTAAAACATTGATTTTTTACAGTTTTTTATTCCGTTGAGGAATTATTTTATAACTTGTTTTTACATTAGGAATTGCTATACCATGAGTTTATTGTGCAAGACAAAAATTTATTGCAAACCACACCATTATAGGTGCTAGAAGATTGAAATTTGATGGAACAGGTGGACAAATTATTTGGTTCATTTATTAAATAATGACTATTAGGTATTGTAACATTTGGTTTTTATACTTTCTTTATCTGCCACAAAGAGTTGTTGCTTGATACACAAAGCATACACTTATTGCCGAATAATTAAAAGAAATTATAAAATGCAAGAATTTAATCTTGCATTTTTATTTTTGCGTTTATCTATTTTTCAGCCTTGTCAGCCTTAGTTGTTGATTCTTTATCATTGTCCTTAGGTTTTGATTGTACCATTTTAACAATAGCTTGTTCAACATTCTTTTCATATTGTTTTATATTTTCTTCTAATTTTCTATATTTTTCATAATTTTCAGAATCGCTAAATTTAACTAGTAAAGTAAAAATTTTATGTGGTAGTTCATTTTGTTCCAATGATTTCTTTGATACAAAGGTTTTTATTTGTTCTGGTTTTAAATTATATGATTTAGCTATTTCATTAACCTTATTTTCATATTCTTCATCAGTGATTTGTAGATTTTCCTCATCTACAATTTTTCCTAAAACAAATGATTTAAAAAGATTTTTAAAGGCTTCATCTTGATATGTTTTTAGAACATCCTCTTTATTGGTTTTTGTGAATTCAAAATAATCTCTTTCGCTAATCCCTTTTTGTTTTAGTTGTTGAATAAAACTTTTATAATATTTTTCAGCTTCTTCATTAATAATTATGTTAGAAATTGTTATTGAAGAGTTCTTGATGATTTCGTTGATTGCTTCATCTGTGTAGGTTTGCGAAGCTACTTGTAAAACTGCTTTTGTTGCTTCAAATTCAACATATTCATTAAATTGTTCGATAGTGTTTACTAATGGATTTATTTTTGCTTCTTTTAAGAATTGATCATTTACCTCTGGGTAATTATTTGTTTTAACTGAATTAATTTTTACTTTAAAGACTACATCTTTTCCAGCCAATTCTTTTGCATGATATGTTTCAGGGAATTTAAGATTTATATCTTTTGATTCACCACGATTTAGATTGACCATTTGTTCTTCGAAGCCAGGAATGAATTGATTTGATCCTATTACTATGTCAAATTTTTCAGCTTCTCCGCCTTCAAATTTTTCACCATTAATGTAACCAGTAAAATCAAAATTTACACTATCACCCATTTTTATTGGTTCATTAGATTCAATGGAAACAGCGTAATTTTTTAAAATTGTTTCTTTGGTACCTTCAATCATCTTTTTATCAATGTTTGCAATGTTTAACTTAGTATTAAGTTTCTTATATTCACCTAAATTTACATTAGGAAATAGAGGGAATCTAAATACATATGTGGCACCTTGGTCAGAATAATCACTAACATCAAAACTAGGGTGATAATCATTAATAATTTTATCTTCGTCTTTAATTTGAGTAATTATATGATTTTTATAAACATCATCAAATTTATCATGAATTACTTTATTAAAAATTTTAAATGGATCAACTCTTTTTAGAGCTTCTTTTAAAGGGGCTTTACCTTTTCGAAATCCAGGAATTGTAACATCATTAGCTAATGATTTTTGGGCTTTTTCATAGGCCTTGGTTCACTCCTCGCCATTAATGGTATAATCGATAATTAATTCGGTATTTTCCTCATTGAATTTTCTTGACATTTTTTTGTTCTCCTTGAATAAAAAATATTGTTATTATTATAACATTATTTATTTAAATAATGAATATAATGATTTTTCATTATCTGATAGTGAATTTTCATCACTTTCGCCAAATAAAACCTTAGTAACGTTGATTATTTCTTCATATTCGCTAATAGTTTTATTTTTTAAAATATTAATTCAATTTTTGAATAAATATGCACTGAATACTTGTCTGGCGATTTTGCTTTTTGCTACATCATTGCTGTAAATTGTTAATATTTCTTTTTCCAGTTTAGCAATTGCCTCATTTTTTAAAAATGAACCATCTATTTTAGGATTAATTATTATATTATTAACTTTGTAATTGTAATCAACATTCTTTGTTTGCAATAAATCATATATTAGCGTTTGAAATCCTCCATTGTCAAAACCATCTCCATTAAAAAAGAATTGAAATTCAGATAGATATTCATTTATATCTCGATTTTTTAATTCATTATAGTTAAGCATAAAAATATAATCCATTTTTTTGTTTTTTAATGAATTAATTAGTGATAAAGTATCTAAATTGGTTTTTGTTTTTAAATTGTTTTTTTTAATCTGAAATAATATAGTATTTCTGAAAGCGTCAATTTCTTTTTGCATTGCATCAATAACAAATTTATTTCTCGAGTTATCTAAGAGATAAATTGCTTTGAGCGGGTCGTCATATCTTATTTCTGTTATTTTATCAATGAAATCATTAAATTCTTTTTCTATTAAATCCATAATATAAAATTTTACACTATTAACATTATTAAAATAAATAATGTTGCTTCTAAATTAATAAATAATTCTATAATTTATATATAAAAAAATTAACGTTATTAGATGACGAAAATTAATTTTATTTTTAAAGAATTTTTAAGGAGAATAGGAATGTCTAAAATTAAGAAAATATATGCATATGAAGTTTTAGATAGTAGAGGGAATCCAACAGTTAAGGTTGAGATAACCACTAAAAAAGCTTTCGCTGAAGCTCTAGTGCCATCGGGCGCATCAACTGGATCAAAGGAAGCTTTAGAACTACGTGATAAAGGAACAAAATATGAAGATAATTGATTTGGTGGAAAGGGTGTTCAAAGTGCTTGCGATCATATAAATAATGAAATAGCTAGTTTATTAATTGGGCATGATGTAAAAAATCAAGAGTTGATTGATAATATTATGATTGATGCTGATGGTACTCCAACAAAATCAAAATTTGGTGCCAATGCAATTTTAGCTGTATCTCTAGCATGCGCAAAAGCAGCTGCAATCGAAGCTAAAAAGCCATTATATGAATATCTGGCTTCTTTAAAACAAATTAGCGCAAGTTCATTTACTTTGCCGGTGCCGATGTTAAATGTTATTAACGGTGGTGAACACGCTTCAAATACCATTGATTTTCAAGAATTCATGATTATGCCGGTAGGGGCTAAATCATTTAAACACTCTCTGCAAATGGCAAATAAAGTATTTCATACATTAGCTAAATTACTTAAGAAGGCAGGACACGGAACACAAGTAGGTGATGAGGGTGGTTTTGCACCTAATTTACATACCCATGAGGAAGCACTTGATTTTCTTGTTAAAGCAATTAAGGATGCTGGTTTTAATCCCGCAACAGAAGGCGTAAATTCGATTGCAATTTGCTTGGATGCTGCATGTTCGGAACTATATGATTCAGAGACGAAGAAGTATGTATTTAAGAAATTTAAGAAGGCATTATTAGATAAAAGAGCTGGTTTTGAAAAATATGCTAAAAATAAATACGAATTTACAACTAAAGAACTTGTGAATTACTTTGGTAAATTGATTAATAAATACCCTATCATTTCAATTGAAGATTCACACCATGAAGATGATTGGGACGGTTTTATTGCAATGAATGAGAAGTATGGCGAAAAGGTTCAGTTAGTAGGGGACGACTTAATTGTAACAAATCCTCAATATATAAAGGAAGCTATTACTAAAAAAGCAATTAATGCTTCATTAATTAAGATTAACCAAATTGGTTCATTAACAGAGACAATTAAAGCAATCAAGATGTCTCAAGAAGCTAATTTAGTTCCTGTGATCTCACACCGTTCTGGCGAAACAGAAGATACATTTATTGCTGATTTATCAGTAGCATTTAGCACTGGAGAAATAAAAACTGGTTCAATGTCAAGAACTGATAGAATCGCTAAGTATAACAGATTAATAAAAATCGAAGATGAGCTAGGTAATAGAGCTAAGTTTAAAGGAAGAGAAACATTTTATAATTTAAAATAATATATCAAAATAAAATTAGACCTAATCCCCAATTGTTATGGGTTTGGTCTAATTTTATTATTTTTGTTTTAAAAAACTTGGCTTTTTGGCCAAGTTTTTTAAAACAAATTAATCGATTTTCACTTTAACAGCAGCACCCATTGAAGTAGAAACTACAATGTTTAAAACATATGTTCCCTTAACAGTTTGTGGTTTTAATCTCTTAACTGTTTGAATTATGGTTTCAGCATTTTGAGCCAACAATTCAGTAGGCATTGATTTTTTACCAACCGAGGCATGGATAATTCCACCCTTATCAGCACGGTAATTTGCTTTACCTTTTTTCAATTCTTCAACAGCTTTAACTGGATTTGTTGTAACTGTTCCTGTCTTTGGGTTTGGCATTAAACCTTTTGGACCAAGCTTTTTACCATATTTTCCTAAAACAAGCATCATTTTTGGATCGGCAACAATCACATCAAATTCATATTTATCTTGATTTAAAATTTCTGGTAGTTCTGAAGATGAATAAACGAAGTCTGCTCCAGCCTCTAATGCCGCCTTTTGCGCTGAAACTTCATCAGTAGCCACTAAAACTTTAATGCTTTTACCAGTACCATTTGGTAGCACTACAGCTCCACGTAGTTGTTGGTCTGATTTTCTTGTGTCTAAATTTAATTTAATAGCAATATCTAATGATTCGTCAAATTTTGCAAATGAAGCTTTCTTAGCTAATTCAATTGCATCTGCTAAAGGGTAAATATCTTTTTTGTTAACTAATGTTTTTAAAACTTTAGCGTTCTTTGTAACTCTCTTAGCCATTAGTTAGCACTTCCTTTTAGTCATTCTTCATAACCTTCAACTGTAATACCCATATTTTTAGCAGTTCCAGCAACCTGATGCATAGCGCCTTCTAGAGTTATTGCATTCATATCTGGCATTTTATATTCCGCTATTTCTTTTAATTGTTCCAAAGTAATTGAACCAACTTTTTCTTTGTTTGGAACTCCACTACCTTTTTTAATTTTTGAAGCTTGAATCAATTTATATGATGTTGGTGAAGTAAATAATTTAAAAATAAATGATTTATCCTTATAAACTGTAATTAATACAGGAACTGGTTCCGAACCTCTGTCTCTTGTTTGGTCGTTAAAAGCCTTAGTAAATTCAGGCATGTTAATACCAACACCTGCTAATGCAGGGCCCGGTTTGGCTTGTCCAGCTAAAAATTGTAATTTAGCTTTTTTTACTATTTCCTTTGCCATTTTTAAAAATCCTTTCGATAATTGTGGTTCAAACGAATTAATAAATTCTTCCACATTTTAGGCAATTTTACATTGCACCTAGAAATTATAGCAAATAACTTATTTTATAAAAATAAACTCGTTATATTTATCTTAAAATTTAATCAAAATAAATAATATCGTCATAATGTGGACATAATAAGAATTCTATATTAGTAATTTTTAGAAATTTTTATGCTTTTCTAACTAAATTTATAAAAAAAAGTATCCACATTCGGATACCTTTATAATAACCTTTACAAAATTACTAAGGCTTTAGTTTTGTAAAAAGTCAGCACTACTTGGCATTAATAATCTAACTAAATGATCCAGCAATTGAATTTTTAGGTTTGGATCTTTTTTATTATTGCCATCTGGTAAATTATTCATTTTTGAAAGTTTGATTAGTTCATCAATTGTTTTTATTGCTTCGTCAATTGATTTTTCATTATATGAGTTTCCCTCAAGGCCATATTTAGAAAGTTTATCATTATCTTTCTTGTAATTTTCTTTGTATTCTTCAAGCATTTTCTTAAGGTTTGAAAAACTAGATTCATTTGCTTCTATTTTTAGATTTTTAACCATAGAAACAATAGTTTTAACTTCTTCGATTTGTTTTTCTTGTTGTGTTTTTTCTTCGAATTTTAAATTTTCACCATTAGGGAAAAGTAAATCACTTGCTGTCTTTGTTAATAGCTTACTAATTTCTCCTAATAATTGAATTTTTGCTTGTGGTGGAATATTATTTATCTGTAAAAGTTTAGTTTTTTCAAGCGCATCTTTAAGTTTTTCATCTTTGTAATTAAATTCTTGAATATCAAATTTTTTCAGAAGTTCATTTAATTTTTTTTCATCTTCAAGTAATTTTTGAAATTCTTCTATTGATTTTTTATCCGAATTAACATTAAGTTTATTCAATTCAACACCTAAATTAACATTTTTGTTAAATTCTTTTTTAAGTTGAGGATCGATTTGTCCCTTGAATAAGCTTTTTGTAAAAATGTTATCAATTTCACCTAATAATTGAATAATTACATTTGGATTTTTATCTTTTTTAATGATATCGTCAAGATTAATTAATAATGAAAATGCTTTTGTTAAAACATTTTTGAAATAATAATCACTTTTACCAAGTTTTTCAAATGCCGCAGCCCCTTCTTTTTTAAGTTCATCAATAAAGTTATCTTTTGAAATATCAACCTTAGAAATTTTTTCAGCGAAAAGCATTACTGCTTGTTTGTCTTTGTTAAATTGAATTGATTCAGGTGTTTCAATTTCTGGTTTAATTGGCTTATCATTCTCTGAATCGCCTTGCATTGATTGATCAGTATCGCCTTGTTTATCTGGTGTTTTTTGTTGAGGGGTTTTTGTTTCTGGGTTTTTTGGTTTCATTGGTTCAGCTGGTTTTTCTGGTTTATCTGGTTTTTCCGGTTTAGCAGGATTTGCACATGATAGAGCTATAACTGGTGTTGCCAAAACAGGTAAAAATCCTAGAAAAAGTAATTTACTTTTTTTCATTTTTCTCCTTATATTTAATTAAGTTTAATAAAGCAAATTTTATAGTATTTTTTTTTTTTTTTTGTTTTGGCAAAATTTCATGATTGATGCTCTAATTATGACCAAAATTTTAGACAAAGCCAAGGCATTTATAAAGGCACTTTTTACTACTTAGTATTATTCTAATTTACGACCTTGATCTAATAAAAATATATTTATTGCAAAAATGTCTCTAATATAAATCAAAATTATATTATTTAATTCATTTTTATTTTCCCAATTTTAAGATTTAAAAATCATAAATCCACCTTAAATTAAAATAGATTTATGATTTTTTATTTAATTTTTTAATTGCATTTTTTTAAATCATCATATGAATTTTTTAAGCAAATTATCAATTAATTCATCACCATACACTTGCTTGTATACAAATCGTTTTTATTTTCTATCAAGTCTGTTAAAGGTTTTTCTACTTTTTGGTTATTATTTTTTGTAAAAATTTTTAGCTTTTCCTTTGTTGCTTCTATTACATTTAATTTAAATTTTTTAATTAGTGCTTCAACATTGCTAAAACTAAATTGATTAGTTGGACTTTTATTTTAGAGGTGTTTGACTATCTTTTGTATATTTGTAAATCATTCCTTTTGGGCTCTTTATTAAAACTAAAAATAACTAGATTCTTTTTTACAATATCCTTAATATTAAAACCTAGGAAAAATATCGGTTCTTAAATAACTTGATTCGGCATTTAAAACATATATAAATAAACTCAATATTCATATAATTTTTTATTGCTCATTTACAATTTCTAGGTGTTTTCAGCAAGTTTTAATTACATCACTATTGAGTGATTCATATACTTCCTTGTCACCAATTATATAAAACTCCTCTTTTGCACGTGTTACTGCTACGTTCATAATATTTGGATTATTGCTGCCAACAGCTCATTGAGCAGAATTTATACTATCTTTATCGCAACCTAGCACTAAAAAAACAATTTTAGCTTCTTTTCCTTGGAAAGTATGTACTGTTCCTATATTACTTTTATTAATTAAATCATTGAGATTTCTCTTAAGTTCATTTACTATTGCTTTAAAAGGAGAAATAATAAAGACATCTTTTAAATTTGCATCACGGTTTTTTATTTTAAATAAATATTTTTTTAAAACTTGACATTGTTCTTTTACATAATGTTTGTTTATGGCTTTTCCCTTAACATGAAGTCAAAATCCATTGTAGCTTTTTTGTTTACCGTTTTCTTTTCCTTGGACCATATTTCCTTCATAGGAAATTTCGTTTGAAATATCAAACATTGGACTTAGACATCTTCTATGTACTCAAAGAGGTATGCCAATCCAATCTCCGTTTTTCTTATAAAATCCATATTTGCTATGATTATCAACAATTTCTTGCACTGAGCTATTAAGACCATAAGGCAATTTATATTTTTCTTTTATTCATTTTAAGGTATTTTGGTCTAATACTGAAACTGGTTCAATTTGCGATGGATCACCAACAGCAATAATATTCTTCGTTCTAAAAATTGCACCTACCGCTGCTTGTGGAACCGCTTGGCCCGCCTCATCTATAAACAAAAATCCCATTGATTCTTTTGGAAAATTCTTGTACATTGTCCTTATGCTTGCAAAGGTTGAACTAATTGCGGGTACAGCCATATTAATTCAATTTCATGCTTCCACTAAACACTCGCATTTATCAATAGTTTTTCCTTTGATTTTATTATTTCATATTTTAACGGCGCTTTTTAAAGCCTCCCTATTTTCATATAAAAATTGTCTTCTGACTTTTAGCGCCAAAATAAACAATTTTGATTGTTTGATTCTAAAATTCTTGTTAAATCATGGGTTACTTTTTTGAAATACATTGTTGTCATTAATTGCATTAAATTTATTAATTTTCTTATTGATAAAAAAATCTTGGATTTTATTTTTTTGATCTAGCATTCTGTTGATACTATCGATTTTTTTGCCTATGTTATTATTTTTAGATTCGAGAGATAATAGTGAGTCGCATATTTTAACGCGTTGATTTAAATAGGAGTTTAATTTTTCATTAAATTCTTTGTATTTCTTTGTTTTAAATAATTTACTTATTCAGCTTGGTTTTTGCAGTTTTAAATTTTCGATAGATTTGTTTATATTTTTTAATTCATTATGGTTATTATTTATTAAATTTATTATCTCTTTTTGGCTTTCATTAATTGCGTTTTTAATTGATTCTATATTAAGATTTCTATTTTCAAATTTATCGCTAGGTTTATCCTTCATGAAATCGTCAATTAAAGCTTGTATTTCTAATTCTATTTTAGCTAAAAGGTTTATGTGCATTTGTATATCATTTTGTGCTTTTTTAATGTCATTATATAAATTTAAAAAATCTTGATATACATTTGAATTGTTATTTTCTTGCTGGTATATTTCTTTTATGATATTTTCGACAGCTTTTATTATTTCTATAATATTCTTCTTTTTGCCGCCTTCCAATGAAAAAAGACCTCATTTTTCTTTTGAGATTTTATGCTTATTGGAAATACCTTCATTATTATCTTTTTCTTCAGTTATTGCATTAGCAGTTTTGTAAAAATAATCAGCATTCTTTATCTCATTTGCTAGATCTTTGTCAACATTTTCCAATAGAGGCAATTCGTTTACTATATTTTGCACAGCTCCATTATTTGAACTTGCTATTAAAATGCTCTTATTTGCAATTTGTGTAGGCAAAATTTTAATTTCTTTATAAAAAACATCCTTAATTATCTTTGAATCTAGCTTGCATATTTCGAGAGATTGTTGAGTAATTAGCTCAGCAAATATATCCTTTAGTAGGGTTGTTTTTCCTGTTCCTGGAGGTCCATTTACACTTTTCATTTTAATATTTTCATAGTTTTTACTTGTCGATAGATTTACTGCAATTTGTTGCATTAATGAAAGCGCATATTCTACATTGCTTGGAAATCTTGAACATGGATAATTCTTAGGATCTAAAATTTCTTTGATTTGTTTAATACCATCAGCTTGTTTATTATCTAAATTTATTTTTATTAATTCATTGCTATTTTCTTCTTTTGATGATGATAAATATTTGTCTAGATTTTGTGTTGATATTCCTTTAGCTTCTACTAAGTCATCAATAAAAAATGAATGCAATAAGGCATCATCTTCATCATCATTTACTATTTTATATCTGGAAAGATTAACATCAATATTGTAATTTTGTATTAATTTTTGAAATGCTTTATTAAAAAATGCTTTTAAATCTTCGGTTTCTTTCTTTTTAAATATATTTTCAATATCATCTGAAAGTTCATGTTCTTTTTCTTTAAATTTAGACATAGAATTAAATTCTAAATCACTCTTGGTCTCTCTAATATATGCACTTCAAGTATAGAAAGTGGATTGTTTTTCTATTTCAAGATTATTATTAAAACGTATAGCAAAACTGAATTTATTATTTCCTATTGATTCTAATTCATCATCATTAATTTTAGTATTATGTTTTTTGTTTAGAAGATCAATTAGTTCTTTTGAATTAAATGTGTTAAAAATAAAAACTAAATATTTTTCCTTTTTTTGCTTAGTTTCTTGTTTTAAAATCGTATTAAAATAGTCATAATAATTATCGTTTTGTTTATCTAGTTTAATCTCGCAATAATCTTTTTTATTTCAATTACCTTCGCTAAGTTTTTCAATCATTATTCAATGCTCAAGAATATTGTCTTTAATGCTTATAGGGTTCATTATATCTCCACAATGTAATCATATACAAGTTTAATTTTAATATTGTAAATATGACTCATCTAATCATAATGTTTCTCGTTATTTAAATAATTTAATATTATTAAATACATTATAGTTGATAAAAATGTTTTATTTAAAAAAGTAGTTATGAAGCAGTATTTATTAAATGTCAATTTATTTTGTTTTTTTGATGTATTGATATTTATAGCTCTTATAATTTATTAAATAAGATACCTGTAGAATAATGTCTTAATTTAAATTAAATCATGATATAAGAAAAAGTGCGTTTTTGCATAAAAACATTTCATATTGAAATTTTAAAATCTTTATATAGATTTTGCAAATATAAATATAAATAAAAAATATATATAAGAAAACATTATTTAACTTCCGTTGCATGTATTTTTATAATAAATTAGATCTAATAAGAGAAATATTATTAATTTATGAAAACAAGATTGTATAAAAAAGAACTATTGATTAAATTGTTCAATAAAAACTGTCTTTTAATCTATTTTGATTTCTCTTATTTAGTAAAATTAATTAAATATCATAAGCTATAAGGAGATATTAATGAGTTTATTAAAAAATTACATTCAGAAAATTGATGATATTTCTTCTAAAGAGTTGAATACAGATCAAAAAAGACTGGCAATAAAAATTTTAGAAAAATTTCAAGAAGACGAAAAACAACTACAATATGTTTTTCAATTTGTTGCACAAAGAATTAAAACGGGGTTTAGATTTGATGTGGCGCCCGAAAGTGATTGACAAACAGTTGCGCTATTAGAAAAAGATGAAAAACTTAGCTTTGTTTTAGACGAAAACAAAAGCAAAGATAATACATTAATCATCGGCGAAAACTATGATGCTTTAAAGAATTTGATAGTGATTGAGAGAGAGAGAGAGAGAGAGAGAGAGAGAGCTGCCTTCGCTTGATAAATATGATGTAATTTATATTGATCCTCCTTATAATACTGAATCAACTAAAAAAGATGGTAATAGTATTGCAGATAATAATGAAGATGTTAAGGCAAAAAAATTCATTTATCGTGATAAATATTCTAGAAATGGTTGACTTAATTTAATGAATGAAAGATTACAATTAGCAAAAGAGCTTCTCAAAGATGATGGAGTTATTTTTGTTTCTATCGATGATGCTGAGCAAGGCTATTTAAAAGTTTTGATGGATGAAATTTTTGGCGAAGAGAATTTTGTTTGTAATTTTATTTGGGAAAAAAATTATTCTCCAAAAAGTAATAATCATTACGTTTCTGTTAATCACGATTATATTCTGTGTTATTTAAAAAATAAGCAAATAGTAACTAAATTTAATCGTTTAGAACGCAATGAAAAAAATAATAAAATGTATAAATTTAGTGATGAAAAAGGAAGATATAAAATAGCTGATTTAACAAGAAATTCTAATAATAAATTTGACATTGTCTGAAATAAAAAAGTTTATAAGTGCCCGGAAAATTCTGGGTGATTATTTTCAGAAAAAAAGATTTATGAATTGATAAGAGAAAATAAGATATACCTGCCAGATGATGCCACAAAAAGGCCAGGTTTAAAAAGATATTTATCTGATGTTAGAGATATTATATCTAAGACAATTTTGGGCTATGAAATTGTGGGACATACACAGGATTCAAAAAATGAAATAAGAGATATCCTATATAAAAATGCTTTTGAAACACCTAAACCTATAAAATTAATAAAATATTTGATTAGGCTTCATAGTGATAAAAAAAATATTCGTGTCCTTGACTTCTTTGCCGGATCTGGCACCACAGCTCATGCGGTTTTAGAATTAAATCGCGAAGACGGTGGCAATAGAAGCTTCACTCTTGTTACAAATAACGAAAATAACATCGGTATAGATGTAAACTATGAAAGACTTTATAGAATAAACCACGGGGTTGGTACTAAAAATGAAACTTTTGATTGAATAAAGAAAAACGAACCATATAAGGCAAACTTAAATGTCTTTAATATTAAATACTATGATATAAGTCCAGCAAACAAAGATATTGAAATTGAAGACTTAGCTAATAAATTAATTGACGTATTAAAAGAGTTTGGAATAACTTCAATAGATAAAAACAATCAACAGCAATATATTAATTTATTAAATGATTTATCATCTTTAAAACCAGAGAAAAGAGAAGATAATGAATCTAACTAATTCTCAAGAAAAAGTTATTAATACTTTAATTAATAAAACCATAAATAGCTTAGAAGAAAACAAACAAAATTCCGTTTATTTTAAGGCTCCAACTGGCTCTGGTAAAACATTTATGATGATTAACTATATTGATAAATTAATTGAATGAAACAAATTTAATTTTAATCAAAATTTAGTTTTTGTTATTGCAACTTTATCGAGTGCTGAGTTGCCAAAACAAATGGAAGAAAACTTCAATGAGTATAAACAATATTTAATAAATAACGATTTAAAAATTACAAGAATTGAAAGCCCTTCAAATATTAATAAAAATTCTAAAGTAGAAAAAAATTATCAGTTTTTTGCTAAACCAAATAATGTTTATATCATGGGCGGAGCATCATTTAAAGCTAACTCAATTTTAAGAGAACAACATGCAATTGAGGCTTTTTTAGATGAAATAAAACTAAATGACTATAAATTAATTTATATTCGTGATGAAGCTCACATCGGCGCCGACACTTCAAAAAATAAAAAAGATGAAATTTCATTTGAACAAAATATGCAATTAAGGGCTGATTTTGTTATAAAAATGACAGCAACTCCAACTGATTTGAGTTTAGATCTTATTGAGCTAAGCGAAAAAGATCTATTTAACGATAAAATCAGATTATTAAAAAGTGAAAAAATTTTTAATGAAGGTATCGAAGATAATGAAGACATTTCCTATATTGATAATGATGTTATTTTAGAACAAGCCTGTTTGAAATTCAAGGACATAAAAAAACAATATAATGATGATAAAAACGAACCAGGTTTAGTAGGCATTAATGCCGCCATGTTAATTCAAGTTGATAACAGTAGTAAAGATCCTGAAAAAGAAAAAATATTCAATGAAACCATTGATTTAATAATAAAAAAATTAGATAAACATTCTTTATCATGAGTAAAGTATTTTGATCAAAATGATAAAGAGTCAAATCTAAGACAAAAAGATAATTTTTCACTTAGAGATATATCTAAATACAATTCGGACACTGATGTGATAATTTTTAAAGTAGGACCCGCAACAGGATGAAATATACCGAGAGCATGTATGCTGGTTCAATTAAGAAATGTTTCATCAAAAACATTAAGCGCACAAACTATTGGAAGAATAAAAAGAAATCCCAATCCTTCACATGATTTTAGTAATAGTTCAATTGCTAATAAATACTACATTTATAGCAATGTTGATAGAGATATAAATGCTCAAAGAATGCTGATTTTAAAATCTCAGTTTAAAAAAGAAAAATTTGTGTATGGTTCTCTTGTTAATATCAATAAATCTAATTCTGTTTTTAATTTAGATGATTATGAAAAACAAGTTGGTAATTATTTAAATAATTATTCTATTGAAAACTTTGAAACAAAATACCAAGTATGCAAAAAAGAGTTTTGTGATAATAACTTTATAATTGCTAATCAAAAAAGTTATGGTAATAAAATAGAAATAACATTAAAGCTAAAAAATAAAATTGATATGGAATTATTTAATATAAAAACAATTAAGAATAATAAAAAAATATTTACAGAAAATATTAAAAAAGAAATAAATAGCATCTATGAAACAAAATTAAAATCAATAATGGATAAAACATTCTTTTGATTTTTAATAATTAAATATGAAATCGAAAACTTTAATGACTTTTATAAAAAGCATTTGCAAAAACAATTGGATAATCAAGAAATAAGATATGTAATAAATAATTCTAAGTTTTTACCAGATTATTTAATAGAGAGTAAAGATGATGGCGATCCAAAAACAGACAATAAATTTGCTTATCAAGAAATAAATAAAGAATTTGCAAATATTTATTTAAAATCAGAGGCTGAAAAAACATTTGTAAATGAGTTTAAGAAATGTGTATCACTGCGGCCTGAAATTAGAATTTGAGCAAAGAATCCAGTACATAGTGGAATTAATTTTGAATATATCAATAATAATTTTGACATAAGTAATAGTTATCCGGATTTTATTGTTATACAACGAAATCATTACATTTATTTGGAAATTAAAACATACAAACATGATATTGATAAAGACAAAACAAAAAAATTAATTGAAGAGTATAGAAAATATATTAATAATATTAATAACATTAATAATAACTTAGAATTTAAGCTTACGCTCGCTATCATATTTGTAGATATTAAAGGAAATAATCTCTATGCAAATGGCGCAAGTACAATAAAAAGTCTAAATGACATGTTTTTGTCACAAAACGATAACTGAGATAAAAATGGGGAATTCTTTATAAATAAAGCGTACAATTTTCGCAATTATTAACAGAAGACAAGGAATAATAAAAGTTTCATAAAAAATATTTGTTTTAGCTAATTTATTATTATTTTGCAATAAATTATTGATATTTTTTGTTTTTGATAATTTAGATAAAATATAAATATAAGCTGTGTTGGAGAATTATTTTTCAAAATAACTTAATTTTGCAAAAAATGATGATCTAATTTTTTACCAAAAATTTGGGCTTAAAATAAAAATAAAAAACCAAGCTTTCTCATTATTTTAGAGCTTGGTTTTTAAAATTTTAAATTATTAAAAGTTCATAACCCTTTCTTTAATTTTGTTAATTTTATTTTTAATAATTTCCTCAATTGAATAAGAATTAAATGGTTCTACTTTTGTTGCGTCAATTAAAAGGGTTTCACTAACCTCTGCACCCAAGAAATTTCAGATGCCCTCTAGGTAAGAAATGTGACTTGCTCAAGGATATCAATCACATGGAGCTCCCTGAGAAGCAATTATTTGTACCTTTAAATTAGATAACAAACCTATTGAGCTACCTTTTTTAGCGTATTTATAAGAAAATGTCTTATTAGCAACACAAATTCGGTCGATAAAATTTTTTAACACTGCCGGAACATTAAAATTTATCATTGGGGCTGAAATAATTAATTTGTTGGTTTTTTTTAAAATATCAATATATCTACCTGATAATTCATCATTAAAAAAATCAGAAAAATTATTTGAGTTCATTGGATGTGTTGCCATTTCAAGTTCGTTTAAATCTAACTCCACAATTTCATCATTTTTGTTAATTTTTTTATATTCCTCAACGAAGCTCTTAGTAATAGCACTTGAAACAGACTTCTCTTTTGATATGGGCGAAGAATATAAAACTAATACATTAGCCATAAAACTCCTTTATTATTTATTTTTTAATATTATATAAGTTTTAATTGCCTTATTTTGAATAAATTTAGTTAAATCAAAAAAACTTGGTTTCCCAAGTTTTTTTGAAATGGTGCGGATGAAGGGAATCGGACCCTCGTATTCAGATTGGCAACCTGATGTTCTACCATTGAACTACATCCGCAACTGGTGCAAGTGATGGGAATCGAACCCACGTAGTTAGCTTGGAAGGCTAAAGTTCTACCATTAAACTACACTCGCAATTAGCGTTATATATTATAAACCATAATTTTTGTTTTATCTAAAAATATTTTTTAATTTGTTTGTTTTCAGCCAAACTATATTTTAAAAAAGCAGAATATTTATAAAAAACTATTAGTTATAAGAAACTACGACACTTGGGTTTTTGCATTAAAAGAAGTTAAATAATATGTTTATAGTTGTTGATTTATATAGTTTTTTTATATATTTTATTGTTTACAATAAAATGTCAATTTAAGCATTTTTGAAAAATAAAATTAATATTATATTTATAATTATCACTATGATTGAAATTAAAAAACTTTGTTATAAATATCCTGGTGCTAAAAAATATGCCTTAGATAATATTAATTTTACAATTGAAGATGGGCAATATGTTGCCATTTTGGGACATAATGGTTCAGGAAAGAGCACTTTTTCAAAACTACTTGCCGCAATTTACAAAGCTTCATCTGGGAAAATTATTATTGATGGTCTAGAAATAAATTCTGAAAATTTGGCGGAAATTAGAAAAAAAATTGGTATTGTTTATCAAAATCCAGATAATCAATTTATAGGCGCTACTGTTGAAGACGATATTGCTTTTGGCTTAGAAAATAAAAAAATGTCATATGATGAAATGAACGTAATTGTAAAAAAATATGCCAATGAAGTAGGAATGGGCAATTTTTTAGATAGGGAACCTCAGAATTTATCGGGAGGTCAAAAGCAAAGAGTAGCCATTGCTTCTACTCTTGCATTAGATCCTAAAATTATTATTTTTGATGAAATAACTTCAATGCTAGACCCTAGAGGCCGCAATGACATTTACAAAATAATTCATGATCTGCATTCCAACACCAATAAAACTTTAATTTCGATCACTCATGATATGGATGAAGCTTTGTTAGCTGATAAGTTAATTGTCTTTTCAGGTGGCCATGTGATAGCTCAAGGAAAACCTATTGAAATTTTAAATAACAAACAAATAATTGAAATTGCAAAAATAGATTCACCTTTTATATACAAACTTAGTGAAATGATTCACGGAATTGAGCCAACATATGACGATAAAAAATTATTGGAGACATTATGCAAATTAAAGTAGACAATATTTCAAAGGAATATAACAAAAAGCTTCCTACATATATTAAGGTGCTAGATGGTGTATCAGTGGAAATTAATGAATCAGAAGCAATTTCAATTATTGGACCAACTGGCTCTGGTAAAACTACATTAATAGAGCATCTTAATGCATTAATATTACCCGATGAAGGTTTACTGCATTTTAGTGATGTCCCTTTGTTTAAGAAAGCCAAAAAGCCATCTAAACCAAAAAAACAAAGTGATGATAATGATGAAACATACCAAGCTAAATTAAATGAATATATAAAGAATTTAGAGAAGTTTCAAAAAACTAAAAAAAGTGATCGTGTTGAAATAGTATATACTGATATTGATATTACCAAAAGTAAAAGAAAAATCAAAAATGTTAAAGCATTAAGAAAGCAAGTTGGAGTTGTATTTCAATTTGCTGAATATCAATTATTTGAATCTACTATTGAAAAAGACATTATTTTTGGGCCTGTTTCAATGGGTATTAAAAAAGACAAAGCTAAGGAATTAGCGGCTAAATATATTGAGATGGTCGGTTTACCAATTGATTATCTTAAAAGAAGCCCCTTTGATTTATCAGGAGGGCAAAAAAGAAGAGTTGCTTTAGCAGGTATTCTTGCTATGGAACCAAGATTTCTTGTTTTAGATGAACCTACTGCTGGTTTGGACCCGCAGGGTGTTGAAGAAATGCTCCAGCTGTTTTATAATTTATATAAGCAAGGCACAACTATTATTATTGTTACACACGATTTAGATAATGCTCTTAAATGAACAAATAGAACCTTATTTGTTAAGGATGGGAAGATTATTAAAGACGGTAATACTTATGATATTCTAAGTGATAATAAACTATTATTAGATAATAATTTAATTCCCACAAAATTATTGTCATATGTAGAAAGGCTAAATAATGCTGGTTTTAATATTGGAAAAGTAACAAATATTGAAGAATTGGCTGATAAAATAAATAACATAATTAAGTGAAAAAAATAAAAAGGAGCTATAAATATGGATAAAACAATTATTGGCAAATATCTCAATATACAGACGCCAATTCATAGACTTGATCCCCGACTGAAATTTTTAGCTAACATACTATTTATAATTTTGTTTTTTATTTCTGAACATTATATTACATTATCAATTTTAGTAATTATTAGTATGGTTTTATATGGTATTTCTACTAAATCAGTAATTTCTATTTTTAAAAAAATTAAGTTTCCTATCTATATTGCTATTTTTCTCCTGGTCATTAATATGCTAACTGTTAAGGGCGCGGTGATGTATTACGAAATTGATAAATATGTTCCTCTTTCAACAGAAACAAATGCTGACGCTTTTGTGATTTATCGCGGTAAATTAATAGTTAATGTAGTATATTTTGCTCCTAACAACGATGTTAATTCGATATTTCAATTGTCATTATTCTCAATTCATCGAACTTTTACAATACTTTTGAGAATTTATGGCGTTGTATTAATAACAACAATTTTGACAGTGACAACAAAACCTGTTTTATTAACGAGGGCAATCAATGATTTGCTATATCCGTTAAAAATATTTAGAGTACCAACTGAAATAATTACGATGATTATATCCATTGCCTTAAGATTTATTCCTACCTTGTTAGAAGAATCAGGAAGAATTATGAAGGCGCAGTCAAGCCGGGGAGTAGATTTTAAAAATGGTAATTTTAAGGATAAAATAAAATCTTTCATTGTCCTAATGGTCCCACTTTTTGTTTCATCCTTTAATAAGGCTAATGATTTAGCTGATGCTATGACTTCAAGAGGATATGAACCATATGCAAAAAGAACCTATTATCGTCAATTAGTTCCTAATTGAAGAGATTTGATTGCTACGCTAATATTAATGACTCTAACTGCATTGGTTGTAATATGTGCTATAGACCATATTGCTTTACCATCATGGTGAATTGCTTCATTTCAAAAGGTTTAATATGAATGAGAAAGATTTTGAAACAAGAAAAAAAATACTAGAATTACAACAAAAAATAAGCCAATGAGATAAATATTATTATGATTTTGATAAACCGTTAGTTTCTGATGAAATTTATGATATTGAATTTAATCAATTAAAAAGATTGGAATTGCAATATAAACATCTTTTTTTAAAAGAAGAATTAGAGCAGTCGCCAACCAATAAAATTAATGCTAATGTATCTAAAAATTTTGCTAAGGTTAAGCATGATAAATCAATGCTTTCTTTAAATAAGGCATATACCATTGCAGAAATCCAAAAATTTATTGATAATATTAAAAAGGTAACCTCGCATTTTTCTTTTTTTATCGAACCAAAAATTGACGGGCTCTCAATTTCTATTAAATATAATCAAGGCAAGTTAATACAAGCAGTGACAAGGGGTAATGGGTTAATTGGCGAAGATGTTACCAATAATGTTTTGCAAATAGATAATATTCCAAAAATAATTAATTATAAAAAGCCCCTTGAGGTTAGAGGTGAAATTTTTCTTCCTATTGATGAGTTTAAGAAAATAAACGAAAAATTGCTTAGTGAAAATAAAACGGCTATGGCTAATCCACGCAATGTTGCTGCTGGTACTTTACGCCAATTGGACCCACAAATTGTGAAAGAAAGAAATCTTTCATCATTCTTATATTATGTTGTTGCACCGGAAAAACATAATATTCAAACTATGTATGAATCATTTGAATTTTTAAAAAAGTTGGGTTTTTGTGTTATAGAGCAATCAATCCTTGTTTCTTCTATTAAAGAAATAGAACAATTTATTGAGGAATTCAAGACTAAAAAGTTATTATTTAACTATGAAACTGATGGCATAGTCATAAAACTTAATGAGCTCAAATTTTATGATAAATTAGGTGAAACAGCAAAATTCCCTCATTCAGCAATTGCTTTTAAATATGAGCCTGATGTTGTTTCCACCATATTAAAAGATATTTTTATTACTGTTGGTCGGACTGGCTTAGTTACATATAACGCTTTATTGCAAGAAGTTGAGTTGTCAGGAACAAAAGTATGTTTTGCAACGCTTAATAATTATGAATTTATTAAAAATCTAGATATAAATATTGGTGATGAAATATACATAAAAAAATCTGGTGAGATTATTCCATGCGTTATAGGTTTGGCTAATAAACATAATTTAGAGAAGCTAGAGCCATTTAAGGTATGCCCATATTGTAATAACGTTTTGTTATTTAATGAAACAGGATTGGAACAATATTGTTTAAATCAAGATTGCCAAGAAATAAAAGTTAGAAAACTTATTCATTTTGCTTCAAAAGAGGCGCTTGATATTAATTCACTTGGTGAAAAAAATATCATATATTTTTACAAAAATGGTTTTATAAATAATATATTGGATATCTTTAATCTTCATAAACATCGTGATGAATTAATTAAATTGGAAAGATTTGGATATTTGTCAATAAACAAAATTTTAAAATCAATTGAGGATATTAAAACTAAACCACTTGAAAATTTGATATTTGGTTTATCAATCCCATTAGTCGGAAAAAGAACTGCGAATATTATTGCTTCAAAAATTCTAAAACTAGAAAATGCCTTAAATTTTAATTTTGAAGTGTTTAAAGATTTTTATGATTTTGGTGATAAGATTACTAAACAATTAATAGAATGATTCTCCAATGAAGAAAACATAAGTTTAATTAAAAAATTAATTGAACATGGTATAAATCCATCATATGAACAAAAAGCAATAACCAATATCCTAAATAATAAATCTTTTGTTATAACAGGCAAGCTTACAAAACCTAGAAGTTATTTTGAAAAACTTATTGTGGAAAACGGCGGCGAGGTACTTTCGTCTATTTCTGCTAATATAGCCTACCTATTAATTGGCGAAAAGGCAGGAAGCAAACTATCTAAGGCACAAAAACTTGGTATAACAATAATTAATGAAGATGATTTAAAATTAATGCTAAATTTATCAAACTCCTAACCTTAGTTGGCTATGGAGTTTTATTTTATAAGCCTTTAATAAGGCTATACTAAATATAAAGCACATTAATCATGATGTATCAAATTTTATGATTATGTTTGATTCACTAATTATGTCAATGAACGCATCAAATCAAAGGATGGTATTTTCAATAATGATATTTATCCTAAAAAATAGAAGTGTAATAATGTAGTTTAAGGAAATAATTGGAATAAACAGAAGTTGAATAAAAAAAGAAAAAATATTATAGTTTTTATTAAAAGTGTGAATTATTAAAGTGGAATAAATATGGGCAACTAAAAATACCGCAATTGTTTTGACAAAATATCCTTGTTTTGTTAAAACAAAAATTGTAATAAATATGGATAGTGTAATCAAAAATGATAAAATGAAAGAGTATGAAAACATTATAAATGGATTGTAAAAAACCATTATTAAACCCGTTATTGCTAATAGCGCAATATTGTTTATTTTTTTGTTAAAAATAATTTTATTTAGATATGCTAATATTAAAAAGATTAAAGACCTTGTTGCACTTACGTGAAATTCGATTGATATTAAATAAATAATCAATAGAGGAATAGCGATAAAATCTTCAACAAAATAGCCATTTTTAATTCTTCTAATTATTTTGGATATAAATAGATAAATTAAATTAAAATGAAATCCGCTAATAGTGAAAAAGTGAATAATATTAAGATCGCTAAGCTTTTTATATATGTTATTAGCTTGATTATAATTGTTGAAAATGATGATATTAAGATAATCTATAACTGTGCGGTTTTTTGTGTTAAAAATTGATAATTTTTCATTTTTTTTAATAAATTCAATATTTGAATTAGTGAGATTAAAAAATAGCCTATTTGCAGCTTCAAACGAGCTTAAATTCTTATTTAAAATAAGTGTTCCTTTGATATGAAATGTATACTCATAGTTATTCATAAAAGTAATATCTATAATGCTTTTGGTCTTAAAAACTTTAAAATAAGCATCCTTATATTTGAATATTAGATAGGCTTTATATTCTCTAATCATATTTAAATCATTATCTAATTTTATCCCGTCAATTTTTGCAAAAATTGACTGGTAAACTACATAGCTTAAAAAAATAATTGAGCTAAAAATGAAAAATGTAATTCAAAATTTAATATTAAAAAAATTAAAAATGCAAATCATTATTAAAGCTAGTGAAATTAAAATAATTTCAATTCTCAATATTAGTATAAATATTAAAAAAGAACTGATGGACGATATTAATAGAATATCTATATATCTATATTTTCTGTTAATATTTGATAAGTTTTTTCACCAATGCCTGGTAGTTGTAATAAATCATCTCAATTCTTAACATTCCTTTCCTTAATGTATTCAAAAACTTTTTTTGCAATGTTTGTTTTAATTCCTAAATTTATTAAAATTTGCAAATCATTGATATCTGTTATCTTTAATTTTTTATTTTTAGTAAAGGGAATAAAAACTCTTTCGTTGTTTTTTAACAACTGTGATTTATTTATCTTTTGTAAATCTGCACCGATTTTTAAAATACTTTCTCTTATTAAATCAAAATAATTTGCTCCATCCTTTAAAGTATATTCACCCGGATATTCCACTGCGCCTTCAATAAAAACAGTTATATAATTACTTTTAAAAGAAGATTTGTTATGATGTCATTTATCTATAATTTCTGTTTTAACTACAACGCCACTAATAAGTACAACTGATGAAATAATAAAAAATGAGGCAGTTAGAATAAATTTCTTTTTGTTTATTTTTAATTTCATAAATCAAATTTTTAATAATACACAAATGTTTTTATCTAATATGGGAAAAAATAAAGAAAGTATTAAGAAAATAAATCAAATCCCATAATAAACAAGCAATATTTAAAGAGAATAAATTTTGACATCTCGAATATTTTTTTCTTTTTAAATCATGTCCTTGAATTTCTTTTTTTCAAAATGAATTTAAAATAAAAATCTAAAATTTGTTTTTTATTTTTCTAAAAATAAAGTTTTGGAAATAAACAGAAACATAATTAATAGCTTAGATAATAGAGAGATAGGATATTTTTTTCAATATTGAAATCCGAAATTTTTTTAAGTTTCAACAAAAGATGTCTGAAAAATGATTTTTTAACGATTTATCAAGAAAATTAAGGAGTTTGTAAATTAATATAATAACGAAGGAATTGCATTATAAAAAAATGCTCATATTAAGATTTTGTCAAGTCAAATTCTTAATATGAGCTAAACTGTCTGAAAAAATTTTACAAGTTTATTTTGTGCATTTTTAAAACCTTTCTCTTGGTCTGAAAAAGGTTTTAAATATTAATAATTATTAAGTAGAACTAATTTTTATTCAATAGTTGTTGCATTATGTCAAACTTCCTGAACATCTTCATCATCTTCAAGTAAGTCGACGAATTTTTCAAGTTGCCCCATTTTTTCTTCATCAATTTCAACCTCGCTATTTGGAATATATGTAACTTCAGCAGTTGAATAGTTATCAATTTTTAGAATCTCATCAAGAGATTGTTTGACTTTTTGAAAATCTGATGGATGGGTAATAATAACATATAAGTCATCTTCAACCTTAAAATCTTCAGCGCCGGCTTCCAAAACGGTAGTCATTACTTCTTCTTCGGAAGCCAATGAAATTGGAAATTCAATTAATCCTTTTTGGTCAAAAACATACGGAACAGTACCTTGTTTTCCTAGCTGTCCATTATATTTATTAAAATAGTGTTTAATGTTAGATGATAAACGATTAAAGTTGTCGCTTAGACAACTTACTACAAAATTTATGCCGCCAAAGGCTGTTCCTGAATATAGATATCCTTGAAAGTTAGCGCCTTCCTTTGATCCACCCGAAACTTTTGAGATTGCTTTTTCAATATTTGCTTTGGGCATCGATTTTGCCTTTGCCTTAGCAATTGCTAATTTTAGTGCTGGATTTGAATCTGGATCTGGGCCGCCAATTGTTGCTGCTACAATAATTTCTTTAGAAAATTTTTGAAACATTTGTGCTCTCTTTGAATCCATTGCAGCTTTATGATGTTTGGTAGTTGCTCATTTTGAATGTCCTGACATTTCTTTAATGCTCCAATCTTAAATAAATAAATTGTAAATAATATTAGTTTATTATACCAAAAAATGTCCTTATTATAATATAATAAATTAGTATGTACCTAATTAAAGGCAATGAAAATTTTTTGATAAATAAAAAAATTAATGAAATAATAAACAAAGAAAAAACTATTGAAGCAGGTGATATCGAGATAGTTAAATTTTATGATTTTTTTACATTAGAAGAATTATCAGATGCATTAAATAACAATTCTCTTTTTTTAAATAAAAAAATCATTTTATTTAAAAATCCCTTTATATTTAATATAAAAAATAAATATGCTAATGGTTTGTGTATTGATGAGTTTATAAAAATAATCAATGCATCACTAAGCGATGCTAATCTAATTCTTATTTTTACGCAGGAAATAAATAAGTATGATAAATATTTTTTAGCATCAAGAGCTTTTGCATTTATAAATGATAATAGCACTACTATTAATATCGAAAAAATTAGCGATAAAGAATTATTTTCTTTTGTTTATAAAATGATTAAAACAAAAGGTGGAACAATCAAGGATAAGGTCCTTATTGATTTGCTATCAATGCTACCACATAATCTAGAAATAATAGAATCAGAAATTGATAAATTGCTATTAATAAATAAAGATATAAGCGAAAAAATGATTAATGATAATAATTATGCAGTATCTAATAATATCGATTTTGCCCTAAGCGAGGCGATGTTAAAATGTCAAGACACAAAAACTATTATAAAAAAGATAAACGAACAGATTAGCTACGGGATTGAGCACAATTATGTGATATCGCAAATATCAGCGATATTGCTTAATGCAAAAACAATTGGAATATTAAAATCAATAAAATTAACTAATGATGAAATAGCAAAAATGCTTAATATTCATATATATCGTGTCAAACTTCACTATGACTTTTTTAATAGAATTGACATTAACACATTAAATCAGTTAATCATTGATTTAGCAAATATTGATCTAGATTTTAAAAAAGGCAATATTTTACCAGATACGCTTATTGATTTATTGAGTATAAAATTATTGAGATTAAGGATTTATTAATGGTTAATTTAGGTAAAAAAATCATCTTATATGAGCTAAAAGTTGAAAATTTTGTTGATACCAATGGAAGCAATTTTGGTGATTTTAAAGGCGTTATGAGCAAATTGGAGTATTTCAAAAATTTAAGTGTTAATGTTATATGCTTTGAAGATATTCTAAAACTATATGAAAATAGATTTGATCTTGGACTAATAAAAAAAAGGTATGGTTCAATTAAGGATTTTGCAAAGCTTGTTGAAACATTTAAAAATAATCAAATTGAAGTAGCTCCAATTATAAATTTAAAAGAAGTAAGACAGGCTTTTGTTAACTGAAATAATATGATGAGTTTATATAATTTGAATTATTATGAGTCAAATAGATACTTAACGAAATTAGATACATATTTAATTAATAAAGAATTTGAAAAAACATCATTATATGAGTTATCTGATTTTATTAAATATTTTGAATCAGTTTTAGGTTTCTACTTGCAACTTAATGTATCAACTGTTATACTTGATAATTTTGAATTTCTTGCTTTTGAAGGCTTAAAGGAGGAAGAAAAATTAAAATTTATTAATGATTTATATAAGATTATCAAGCGTAAAAATAGCAATATTAATGTAATTTTTAAAACTAGTAATAATAACTTCAATCTATATAAAAAGATGCTAATGGTCGACAATAAATGCCTAGATTATTTGTATTTAACTTGAATGTCTGTTATTGGCAATAATGATGCATTAAAAAAACATTTCAAGAATAAAATGAGTTTTAAATCCTTATATAGATTTGTAGCTAATTTTAAAAATCATTCAAATGTGATATTATCATTCGGCTCTGATTTATCAGGTCGTTTCTTTTCTAAATGAGCTAATGAAAAGGCTTACCTAAATGAATCAACAAAAAGTTTCTTTGTATTTTTATATAGTGGCAATCATTCAATAGGTTTTTATTATGGCGATGAAATAGGTGCCTTGCGCGCTAAATTCAACCAACGTTTCACATTTAACAATGAAGATTATAATGAGGAAAAAAGATTTCTCCAATATAAAAATATAAGTTTAAATGAATATCATAAATATAATTGTTATTTCAATAAATGATCGTCTTATATTCAAATGCCTTGAAATGGACAAAAAATAAAAAGTAATGAAAATACTAATATTTTTTACCCAATTAATTTAGAAAGTAACAATGTCGAGGAACAAATCATTAATAAAGATAGCACAATAAACTTTGTTTATTTCTTGAATAAACTCTCTTTAAATTCCAAATTTTCTTCTTATTTCATAAAGGGTGTATGAAATATTAAACAAAGTCATGGTATATTTAAATTTAGCAAAAAACTTAACGAACAGAGGATGGTATTAATTACAAATTTGACATCAAAGCATCAGAAGATAACTCCACTTTATGGTTATAAAATTTTAGCAAGTTCATATGCTAATAAATTCTACTCAGAAATTCCAAAAGAACTCAACCCTTTTGAAGCTTTGATTTTATATAAGACAAAAAACAATTAACATTGTTTTGTAGTTTGGATGATATTAATATATAATTTTTAAAATATAATTAAGGAGAAAAATATGGGTAATGGACAAACTATTGTGTATGTCTTGCTCGCAATTGTTTTAGTACTTATAATTGCTTATATCGCTTGAAAAGTTACGAAAAATAAAAGAGCAAAAAGAAAAGCAGCAAAATTAGAATATAAAAAGAATGCTGAAACTTTGGCGTTATATTATGAATATATAATGACTTATAAATATGTCATTGATTTTAGTATGAAACAGTTAGAGAAATTTGGTGCAAATGAATCCCAATTTAAAATGGGGCAAATTAAAAACGGTGTAAAAAAAATACTAACCAAATTAATTAATAGAGAGGATTTTGCATATTCTTTCCAAAACGATGAAAAGTATACTCTATTTGTAGAACACGCTGAAAAATTGACAATAACTCAACCAAATTTGTGAACTAAAAAAATTAATGATACATTAGATTTTTTTGAAACTCAGTATATTGGCATTCCAGAAGATAAAAAAAATATAGCATTAGAAGAAAAGACAATTAATGCTATTGAGAGTCAATTTTATGAAGAAGATTAAAGATATTAAAAAAAGCAAAAATAATAGCCCACACATAAAAAAATTTGGTATTGCAAATTGACTAACAGTGTTGAGGATAATATTAATGATTCCTTTTATATTTTTAATGTCGTCCGCTTTCTTTTTAATTATTAAACACAATGGAACATTTTGATATGATGGAATTAAAATTGTTGGTAATCAAAAATACTCGATAACTTTATCAATCATATATTGATTAAATGTCTCAATATTTATTATAGCAATGGTGACTGACTTTATTGACGGACATATAGCCCGAAAAACAAAAACTATTTCACAATTTGGTAAGATTTTTGATCCAATTGCAGATAAGATTGCGACAATAATGATGTTGTTATTTATATCAATAATGAACTACTCGTTCTTGCCAATTGTTGTTTTGTTTATCATCCGTGATATTTTGGTTGATGGTGCGAGAGTTTATGCCGTAAAGAAGGACATTAAAGTAGCAGCAAATTGGTGAGGTAAGATTAAAACCATTATTGTCTCACTTGCAATTATTACAATAGCATTTAGTGCACCATGATTTACTAATTTTGATAATGATTTAGGTAAATATGTTTCAAATGATAAATATATTCTTTATGTTAATATCCCTTTAATTGTTGGCCTTATTTTGTCATGGATTAGCGGCATTATATATTTAGTTAAGTATTTAAAGGGAATAACCAAGCAATATCTTGAAGACATTTCGAAAAAAAATAATGACGATATCAAAAATCCTGATATAACAAAAGATAATATTATTATTGAGCCAATCCAAAGTGATAGTATAGAAAATAAAGATATAGAGCAAAAAAATAATTCAGAACAAATATCACATAATTAATCGCTTGTTAATAGTTAGCAATAGCAATAGCAATAAAAAGTTATGTTATTAAATATTTTTTTAAAAAATAATTAATCATTTTTTTATGTTATCCTTAACATATTAAAAAAAGCAAATTAATAGCAAATTATAATATAATTTATAATTATTTTAAAATACATAATGTTATTTAAAGTATTCAAAAATTAAATATTTTAAAAAAGAAGGAGAAAGTATGCCAAGAGAAGGTTTAACATTAAGATGTGAGTCATGCAAAATGGAAAACTACATCACAAAGAAGAATAAAAAGTTGCATCCAGAAAAAATGGAAGTAACAAAATATTGTCCAAAATGTAATGAACATACAAACCATAAAGAAAAAAAATAAATAGAGTTTAGGAGTTAAAATGCTAAAACAACAAATAACCAAAATTTTCGAAGAATTGAAGCTAGATGCAATTATCTCAGAGGCGCCTCAAACAAGATTATGATATGCTGGTATTCAGACAAGCGATGGTTTTATTGTAATTGAGAAAGAAAAAGCCTTTTTATTTGTAGATGGTAGATATATTGAATATGCAACTAAATTTGCAAAGAATGTTGAAGTTATTTTATTGGAGTCAGGAGAAGAAACACTATCGAATTTTCTAAACAAGAAAAAATATTCTAATGTTGGTATTGAATCAGATTATTTACATGTTCAAACATTTGAATATTTTAAAAAAATGATGCCAAAAGCAAAATTTCATAATGTAAAAGGAAAACAATTTAGAATAATAAAAGACCAAGAAGAATCCGATTACATCCAGGAAGCTTGTTTAATTTCATTGCAAGCATTAGAGGAATTAAAGAAAATTTTAGTTGAAGGCATGACTGAATTAGAAGTATCAAATAAACTTGGATATTTAATGCGCCTTTTTGGTGCTGAAAAAGAAAGCTTTGAAACAATCGTTGCATTTGGTACAAATGCTGCCGAACCTCATCATCATCCAACAAATCGTAAATTGGTTGATGGCGATATTGTTAAAATTGATTTCGGAGCGCAATACAATGGTTGAGCTAGCGATATAACAAGAACATTTTTCTTTGGAAAACCCAAGTCAGCTGAATTAGTTTCGATTCTTGATGTTGTTAGCGAAGCTCAAAAACTTGGCCGCGAAGCTGTAAAACCAGGAATTGAAACATCTGAGATTGATAAAATTTGTCGAGAATATATACAATCAAAAGGATATGGTAAATTCTTTACTCATTCAACTGGCCATGGTGTAGGAATCGATGTGCACGAACTACCAGGAGTTGGCAGAAGAACGGGCAATGTGGTATTAGAAGAAGGAATGGTTATCACGGTTGAACCCGGGATTTATGTAAAAGATTTGGGCGGGGCTCGTATTGAAGATACAATCCTTGTTACCAAAAATGGTTCTAAGATCTTAAGCCGCCCTGAAAATTACGAAGAATAATTGAAGTAATTTTAAAAGCAAAGGTTTGTTACCTTTGCTTTTAAAATTTTTTTATTGAGATTTCTTAAAAGTTATTAAAGTTCAACCTTTTGACCATCAATAATTAATTCTACAAGACGAATTGACTGAATCTTATGGGTATCTGATTTAATTTCACTATTTAAAGAAAAATCAAAAGTGAATTTATTATTAAACGAATTTATTCTTTTGTTAGTTAGGGTTAATTTCTGTGATGTAAATTTTTGCGACGATTTTTCGAAGGCGTTAACAACAATTGTTATTGTAGCTATTTTATTAAAATATGAATCTTATTTGTTTCAAATTCAATAGTTAATTTATCGTTTTCAAATTTTATACCATAACTCTTGAAATCAGTATCTTTTATCTTTAAACCGTTTGTTTGTCTGCTAAATTCTTCCTCACCAATAGTTGCGCTTCCAAAACCCAATAATTCAAATGTTGGCGGTGTTTGGTATTCTTTTGGTACATCAGCCTGTCCGAAAATCTGGCGATTAAAGTCCTCTAATTTAATGTTTTCTTTATCATATCCTAGCAATTCGAATGAAGATGGAACGTCTGAAGATTCATTTTTTTTATGTTCTTCATTCTTTTCTTGTTTTTCTTGTGATTCATTATTTGAATCATCTTTAGTTGCTCCGGTATCGGGAGTTGTTTTATCGGATTTACTCTTATCAGGCATTTCTTGTTGAGGGGTTTTTGTTTCTGGGTTTTCTGGTTTCTTTGGTTCAGCTGGTTTTTCTGGTTTTTCTGGTTTAGCAGGATTTGCACATGATAGAGCTATAACTGGTGTTGCCAAAGCAGGTAAAAATCCTATAAAAAGTAATTTGCTTTTTTTCATTTTTCTCCTTTAAATACTATTTTGATGTAAGTATTTTACATTTTTTTTTTTTTTTTTGATAATTCTCATCAAATCAATTAATGATCAATTGTGTTTTTAAATAACGCATAGGGTATGAATGAGTAAATATGGAAGCTAGCAGAATTAAATAAAAATTGGTATTACAGAACAATAAAATAAATTAAAAACATAAATAGTTTCTTTTTTAAATACAAAAAGTAAAAAAATCCATTCAGCGCGTAAATGATGATTTTGTTAGCAAGAAATTGATACATGCTAAGAAATAAGAATAGACAGAAATTCTATCTACTAATTAGAATGTAAATGGTTTTAGCTCTGATGTTACTAATTTAATTAATATTTATCTCAATGAAATTCTTTTAAGATAAAAATTAGAAGAAATAGGCGAGGCGCATTGCTATAATGGCGAAGTATAAATTAAATTCTAAAGGTGTTTTCATTGGACTAAGCAATACAAAAGAGAGTTGTTGGTTTTGGATGATATTCAAAAAATTATAAGGGCACATAGATCAAATGATTTTAAATCTATTATGATTGAAGAAGAACATTCGGCTTTTAAGTGTTTAGAAAATATCTTTAGATAAAAAAGGGGGTAAATTTGATAAATATATTTTAATCTTTATTAGTCAAAACCACGAAATATAATAATGCAACTTTGTTGTTAAACAACTAAAAACTAGCTATAAATAAATTTGTCGCATTTCAAAGAACAGATGTTACTTTATTTATTGATAATAAAGAATTTAGAAGTTCAATACTAATGTTATTAGATGAGATACTTCATTTTCTAGTTTTCCTAATAAAAAAATATCTCCCCCTCTGTAAGATTTGATTGAGACAAATTTTTAGATATATTAAAAAGGTAAGATAAACAATTGTTAATTGCTATTGTCATAGAGATAGATATTGTACATTAAGCGAAGATATGAAAACTAAATTTTATAACAATAGATCTTAAATTTTCTCTTTCAAATAGTTTGTCCGAAGGTTTACATTAGAAAATATTAAAATATGTATGCTCACAAAAAGAGAAATGAGATAATTATCAATACTTTAGATAAAATTGAGTTTAACAAAAACTATGCGCCAAGTTTTAGACGCATAGTTATAGAATATGTTATTTTTAAGAAATAACTCAAACACTATATTTCTAACAATGGTGCAATTATTACCTTTTTTAGCAAAAAACTATGAAGAAAAAATTTGAAACTAGATGTTTAAAATAGGATAGAAAAAATTTTAGATTTAGTCAAAGATAATAGACAAATTACAAAAAGCGATCTTAAAGATATTTTAAAATAAACTAGGCTCTGTGTTATCTAATAATAAAGCAATTTCCTCTTTATAAGGCGCTAAGTCGCCAATATATGGTGTTTCTAAAATAATGGGTATATTATCAAAATCAGGATCATAAACAAATTTTTTTAAAGTTTCTAAACCAATATACCCCTTTCCAATATTATCATGGCGGTCCTTCTTAGAACCTAGCGGATTTTTTGAATCATTTAAGTGAATAATTTTTATATACTTTAGAAAATCGTTGTCTTTTAAATATTTTTTAAAATTATCATAATCCCTAATATCATATCCAGAATCCCATATATGACATGTGTCAAGGCATATGGCAACTCTATCAGATTTAATTTTCTCAATTATTTCTTTTAATATTTCAAAATTATTACAATAATTACTTCCATTACCAGCCATAGTTTCTAAGGCGATTGTTACATCATTAGTTTTTGCTAAAACTGTTTTTAATGAATAAATTAAGCTACTTTTAGCTTCTTCTTTGCTAAAAGTAGTATGTGCGCCAGGATGCAAAACAATTATTTTAGCCCCTATAAAATTCATTCTTTTAATTTCAGAGATTAAAAAATCAATCGCAAACTTATTTTTTAGCGGATTTGAAGGATTAATGATATAGGGTGCATGAACAATAATATCATCGGATTTAATTTTATCTGCATAAAATTTATTGTACTCATCATACTTGTAGTATTTTTCTTCAACGCGATAAGGGGATTGATTTGGCCCGAGATAAATCATCATGCAGTTAGCATTATTATGATGTGATTCACGTGCAGCGCCTAATAGATAGTCCGGTTTTGAAAACGAGACATGACTGCCCAACTTAATCATTTTTTCACCTCGATTTAATCTAAATTATAACTTTCATTAGCATAGAACTCTTTTAATTGCTTACGTTTTTGCGGATGTCTTAATTTACGCAAAACCTTCGTTTCAATTTGACGAACTTTTTCTTTACTTACCCCTAGTTCTTTAGCAAGTTCATCTAGGGAATGAGGACGATATGATTCTCCGTTTGGGTCAGAAATTCCATATCTTTTTCTTATTAATAATCGATCAGATTCATCTGTTAACGAATTAATCATTTCATTCAAAATGACACTCAATTCTTCTTGACTTGTAAAATTAGTTGGACTAATTACACTTTCATCCTTAACAAAGTCTGAAAAGCTTGAATTTTCTTCCTTTCCAATATTTTTATCAAGTGAAATAGGGTCAATGTTTATTTTTCTTATATATCTTACCTTATCAGCAGTGAATTCAGGTTCACCAAACTTCTTGGCAATTTCTTCATCTGTAGGAGGATAACCTTGTTCTTGTTGTAATTCTCTCTCAATCTTCAAGACTTTATTGATTGTTTCAACCATATGCACAGGGACCCTTACAGTTCTCGCTTGGTCAGCAACGGCTCTAGTAATTGCTTGTCTAATTCATCAAGTAGCATATGTAGAAAATTTATATCCCTTAGTATGTAAATATTTATCAGCTGCTTTCATGATTCCAGAATTACCCTCTGAAATTAAATCAATAAAGCTCAAACCTCTATTCTTATATTTTTTGGCATTATTGATAACTAGTCTTAAATTTCTTTTAATTAACAAATCGCGTGCTTTTTTATATGCTCATTTGTCACCATTCTCTCTAGCCTTAGCCATTTTTTCAGCTGTTTCTAATTCTTCCTTTGGTGTTAAAAGCTTACCATACTTGCCTATTCATCTCATATATCACTTAACAATATCATTTGTTTCAGTTAATCTATTTGACAAATTACTATTCTCAGAATTTTTTCTAGCTGAACCAATTTTTATTTCTTCACTATCATAGTTTTTTAATAGTTTTGATGCATCAAATTCATCATTAGATCTTCTGCTTTTTCAATTAACTTCACTATAATCATCATATTCGTTAAGATCATAGTCATATTCTTCATCTTCTTCATCATACGTTTCACTAATTTTGCTTGAAATATATTCATCATCTTCACTAAAGGTTTGATCTTCTTCTACAGCAGAATTGATGCTATCATTTGGTACCAAGGTGCTATCATCATATTCAAAGTCATAGTCAATATCTTCGTTTTCAGCATCCTCGTCATCAATATCTTTTAACATACTTTCGTTAAATTCTGCATCTTGAACAAAATTTTCAACATCATCGTTATCGCCTTCATCAACACTATTAGAAATAAGATTTTTTTCAAACAATTTAAGCAATAGTAAATCTGCTTCTTCATCATCAACATAAAGTTTTTTCTTATAAAGAATATCAAAAACTTCCTCTTGAGATAGGGTTTTAAATTTTTTATCTTTATTTTTCCTTTTAACTACCTCATTTTCAATTACTGAAATAACATAATCTATTGATTTTTCTAAATTATTACTTGTCATCCTGTGCTCCTTTGGTATACATTAAAATCTGCTTTTTTGGTTTCTTTCGATTCTCAACAAATTCATCTACACGATCATATAGATTTTTGATATCTTTTTTCAAATCATTATTTGTGAGAGTTAAATTTTTTATCTGAATTGCCTGTTCTAGATATGATTTATATTCATTTATTAAATCAATGTTATTTGATATTTTTGCTTTATTAAGGTCGGATTCAATTACCGAAACAAGATTGGATTGACTTAGTTCTAAACCTTCCTTGTTCTTTTTGATAATATAACTAATTAATTTTCTTAATATCTTTTGTGAATCATCATCTAAATTAAGATCATGAAATCCATCATTTTTTCATTGTTTGGCAATAAAAGGTTGATTTAATACTAGCAACAAAATTTCCTTTAATAGCATATAATGCCTACTTATTTCTTGTTTTAATATTGTTCTAGCATTAATGAATTTTTTATTTTTTTTATTAATACTTGGTGAATTTCCTTGCTTCGAAACTTCTGGTTGTAGGCTTGCAATATCATTTTTGATAAAAAAGTTATTATCATAATTTTCATTTGTATAAATACTTGGGTGATTTGTGCTATGTTTTTTTTCATTAATTTTATTTTTAAATAATGGATCTGATAAGAAAAGAGGATTAGAATTTTTATAGTAGTTTTCAAATAAATCGGCAGTTAAAATGTTTTCACTAATAAATCTTTCTTTGAGCATTAAAACTAATGAATTATCAATATAATAAACATATTCAAATATCTGCTTAAATATTTCGTTTCTCTCAAATGATTGTTTATTGTTTAAAATATTTTGCTTGGCCAGCATTAATAAATATTCGACAATATCAACCTTGTTTTCACACATTTTTTTTAAAGTTAAACCATTATCTAGATTATAAAGTTCATCTGCATCTTTATTTAATGTATTTATAACAAATTTAGCATTTAAATTGTATTTTTTTGAATAGTACAATATCATCCTTAAATTCTTTAGTGTTGCATTTTGCCCTGCACTGTCATTATCAAAAAATAATGTAATAGTTTTATTATTTAATAGTTTTAGATGGGCTGGTGATAATGAAGTACCCATAATTGCTACGGCATTTTTGAATCCAGCTTTAAACATGGCTATGCAATCAAATTGCCCCTCTACTAAGTAAACTTCTCTTTTATTATTTATTTCATCTTTTGCATGAAAATAATTAAAAATTACTTCATTTTTTCGAAAAACAATAGTCTCAGAACTATTTAAATATTTAGGGTTTTGTAATCCAGTGATATCTCTACCTGAAAAAGCAATAATATTGCCTAATTCATCGCATATCGGAAACATTAGACGATCATTAAAAAAATTTTTATTTTCAATAGAAGATAATAATGATGAATTGGATATTTCAAACGAATCAAATTTATGTTCGATAAGAGTTTCATAAATTGACTTGTTTTTTGATGAAAAACCAATTTGAAATTCTTTAATTAAATTATCATTTAGGTTTCTTTTGTGCAGATACTTTATTAATTCGGCGCTTTTTTCAAAAGTAATTTGATATCTAAAAAAATTAAGTGCTACCTTATTGACTTCAAGAATTTTAGAATGTTCAGTTGTGATAGCGGAATTATTCATAAAATTGCCGAATTTGGAAATATCTAGGTTTTGTTTATTGACTAAAAATTTTAGTGCCTCAAAGGATGTTAAATTTTCCTTGTATTGAATAAATTTAATTACATCTCCGCCTTTTCCGCATCCAAAACATTTAAATATTCCTTGCTCTGGGCTAACAACAAAAGATGGCGTTTTTTCGCCATGAAAAGGACAACAAGCCTTATAATTCTTCCCTTGCTTCATTAAAGTCAGATATTGCCCAATAATATTAACAATATCACTTTTAGAAATTACATATTCTCAAACACTTTCCTGCAAAATTAATTCCTTTTATTATCTGTTTTCTAATAAATAACTTGCAATTTCACTAATTGGTATTACATCTTGCTTCATTGTGTCTCTATTTCTAATAGTTACAGTATTATTTTTGGTTGTATCAAAATCAACAGTTATACAAAATGGTGTTCCAATTGCGTCTTGTCGACGGTATCTTCTACCAATAGAACCAGCTTCATCATATGCTATTCTAATATTAGTATTTTCCAATAAATTGTTATAAATTTCCTTGGCTTCCAATGACTGCTTTTTCATTAAAGGTAATATAGCAACTTGATAGGGTGAAATTTTTTTACTTAATTTTAAAATCACTCTTTCTTCTTTATCATCAATTTTTTCGACTGTATAAGCATCGATAATCAATGCAAAAAGCAATCTGTCCAATCCAATTGAAGGTTCAATAACATATGGAATTATTTTGGTCCCATCGTCTTTTAAGTATTCAAGAGATTCACCAGAAAATTTCATATGTTGACTTAAATCATAATTGCCGCGATTAGCAATTCCTAATAACTCACCTCATCCAAAAGGAAATAAGTATTCAATATCGCTTGTTCCTTTTGAATAGTGACTTAATTCTTCTGCTTCATGTGGTCTTATACGTATATTTCCTTCCTTAAGACCTAATAATAAAACGAGTTTTTTACATTTTTCAATTCAATACTGATAAAAATTATTGCTATCTTTTTCTTCACAAAAAAATTCTAATTCCATTTGCTCAAATTCTCTTGTTCTAAAAATAAAGTCACGGGGGGTTATTTCATTGCGAAAACTTTTACCTATCTGGCCAATTCCAAAAGGCAATTTAGCTCTTGATGTTCTAGTCAAGTTCTTAAAATTCACAAATATACCTTGTGCGGTTTCAGGTCTTAAAAAGGTTTCAGAAGAACTGTTATCAATTGCTCCCATTTGCGTCTTAAACATCAAATTAAATGGTCTAATTTCTCCTCATTCTGCACTTACGCCATCATATTTTTTAACATTTTTTTTAATGATTTTCTCTAATTCATCAAATGTACATTTTTCGACATTAATTTCAGGAAATAGATCTTTAATAATATGGTCAGCACGGTATCTTTTATTATTAACTTTATTTTCAATTAGAAAATCAGAAAAATTATCAATATGACCACTAGCTTTTCAAACATTCTTATTCATAATAATTTTAGAATCAATTTGATAATTTTTTTCTTTTCTTATAAATTCATTAATTCATATATTTTTAATTTGAGTCATCATAGCAGTTGCTAATGGACCATAATCTCATGTATTCACAACACCACCGTATATTTCTGAATTTTGATAAACAAAACCCATATTTTTTAAATGAGCGATAACATCATGAATATTTTTTTTAGTATTATTTGGCATTGTAACCTCATTATATTTTTTATATATTTATATAAAATTAATATAAAAATTGTATCATAAAACATAATAAATTAAGTTAAGTTGGCATTTAAATTTTGGACACAGCTATTTTTTGGATTTGCTTATTTCTTCTTTTATTCATTCCAATATTTCGCTATTGATATAATTTATATTTTTATAAATGACAATATTATTAACTTCTCTTTTATTGTAGACTGATTTTTTTAAAAAAATATTTCCTAAAATGCTTATAAAACTTGTTATACCAAATTTATAAAATGCTTTGATTCCTAAATAAAATTTGTATAAAAGCAAAAACATATAGACAATGTTTTTTATAAAAATATGTAAATATTGCAAAATTATTATTAATTTAATTTCTAGCATCGTAACATAATAATCAAAAAATCAAAAAAAGACCCCGCAAGCAATAAAAAGCAATAAAAGATATAAAGGGATTTTTTTGCTTAGCCACCGTGTGCAAATGGCATATTTTTTATCCATAAATGTAAAGCATTCGGCTTTTTATTTTAAGTTTTTTATCAAAAGTAACAATAATAAAATGAGCACAACATAATGGCGCAAGTAAGAACAAAAAAATATTTCTATTTTTTAAGTAATCCTAATCCATAATGTTGATTGCTCTTTATAATTTTTTTCTTAATTTATTAGTTTGGTAGAAATGATGGAAAAATGTCGTTGTTATTATCAATATGTGTTTGATTGAAAACAATTCTTTCAGTTCCATCTTTTTTTCAAAAAACAAATGTGTAATACTTTCCTGTACCTAACTTGTTTTCTGGCTTATCAAATTTAAATCTTAAAGGATATTCAACACCAGCTCCTTCATCGGCTTGCGTCGATGCAATTTTTATATTCAAAGGATCTACTAATGTATTATCATTTCTTCCTTTAACTTCTGTGGCAAAGGCTAATCATTCGCCTTTAACACCTTCCACTGGCCGGTGGTGTAATCTGAATGAAAATACACCATCCTTATCTAGAAAATTTTCACTTGTTGCCGCCGCAAATAATAATGTTCTGGTTTTTACTTGACCATTAAATTTTTTAACACCAAAATTAGTAAAATCTAATGTTTGATTTGTTTTTTTATTTTCATTAATTTTGGGCCCAGCGTCTGGAACTGTATGTTCGCTGTTATTTGTTGGTGCACATGCAACTAATGTTGCAGTGGGCAATATCGGCAACAAAAATAGTGATGCTTTTAGGAATTTATTTTTAATCATATATTCTCCTTTATTGTTTTTTATTTGCTATTAGTTTAATATAAAAAAGTTAGATTTTTTCATTTTTTTTACAAAAATAACAATAAAAATATAAATACAGTTATTTAATTTATGTTAAATATTCCGAATTTCCGTTATATTTTTTTATTTTTTATGTTGCATTTATAATTTGGATCATATAAAGGCCGCAATTGGATTAATTATTTAATTACATGTTTTTTTAGAAAATAAGTGCTTATATTATTATTGTTTATTAAGTGTTTATTAAAAAAATAAAACTTATTATCTTTCTATCTCTAAAACTTTTATTTATGATTTAAGGATTAAGCATTAGATATTTATAAAAAATTTTATAATTTAATAATTATGTATAAATTTTTTAGCAGTTCTAAAAGTGAAAATTATTTCTTTTTAGATGAAGATACACAAAAACATTTAAAAGTAATCCGGATTAAAAATCAAGATTTTTTAATAAACTTTAATAATGAGTTTTACTTATGTTATTTTGAGTTTCCTAATAAGGCCATAATTAAGAAAAAGTTAAATATAGATAATGAATTAGAAGATGATTTAATTGTAGCAATCCCACTTATAAAACAAAATAATTTTGAAATTGCTTTACAAAAAAGTGTTGAATTAGGAGTAACAAAAATTATTCCTTTTATTTCAGAATACACAGATAAAACTAATATGCAAATAGAAAGCAAAATAAAGAGATTTAAAAAAATAATCCTTGAAGCATCACAACAATCTTTTCGAAATACAATGCCAATATTTGAAAGAGTTATGACCTATGATGAGATTATTAAACTAGATGTTAAAAACAAAATTTTAGCTTATGAAAATGAAAAAGATAAAAAGATAACCAAACGAAAAGGAGATACTCTTCTAATTGTCGGGCCAGAAGGTGGATTTTCATTAAATGAAATAGAATTGGCAAAAAAAGAAAATGTCGAAATTGTTTCATTAACCAAGACAATTTTGCGAGCAGAAACAGCATTAATATATATGATTGCAAAAATGAACTAATGAAATTTTTTTTGCTATAATAGTTTAGTGAAATTTATTTATATTAAGTTATGTATATAAATAATGATCATTAATTTTTAAATATATTTAAAACATGAAAGAGAAAGTATGCGTCAAACAACAATTATTAGAAAAGAAATAGTTGATAAAAAATGATACATCATCGATGCAGCCAACGTACCTTTAGGTAGACTTTCAACTCTTGTTGCTTCAATCCTTCGTGGAAAAAATAAACCAACATTTACTCCAAATGTTGACATGGGCGACAATGTAGTTGTTATTAATGCAAAAGATGTTCTTTTAACAGCTAAAAAAGATGAAAAGAAAATTTACTATCACCACACTGGATATCCTGGTGGTTTAAAACAAATTACTGCTGCAGATTTAAGAGCTAAAAAACCAATTGCTCTAGTTGAAAAAGCAGTTAGAGGTATGTTGCCTCATACAAAATTAGGCCGCAAACAATTTAAAAATCTTTATGTTTATGCAAATGCAGAACATAAGCAAGTATCACAACAACCAACACAAATAGAGGTTAAATAATGGCAGATAAAATTAGATACTATGGCCTAGGACGTCGTAAATCTTCCATTGCTAGAGTTTACTTAATTCCTGGAAAAGGCAATTTTGTAATTAATGGAAAAGAAGCGAAACAATATTTAAATTCAGAAATTTTATTAATGGATGCCTTAAGTCCATTTGGTGTTACCGAAACAACAAATCAATTTGATGTTTTTGCAAATGTAAATGGTGGTGGTTTAACCGGTCAAGCAGGAGCCATTAGATTAGGTATTGCAAGAGCATTATTAGAAGCATCAAATAATGAATATCGTAACAAATTAAAAGATGCTGGATTCTTAACAAGAGACGCTCGTGTTAAGGAACGTAAGAAATTTGGATTGAGAAAAGCAAGAAGAGCAAGACAATTTTCAAAACGTTAATTTTTTTGTGATATACTTATATGGGTTTATCCCATGTTTTTATGCGAGCATAGCTCAGTTGGTTAGAGCACACGACTGATAATCGTGAGGTCGATGGTTCAAGTCCATTTGTTCGCACCATTTCAAGAAATTGACCATAACACGCTAGTCGTGTTTTTATTTTTTTATGATATAATAAAAGCGAATGCCCTATATTGAGGTATTCGTTATTTATTCCTTGGTAGTAATTAAGATTATTGCTAGGTTATGAAAGGAAAAAGATGGTTTCTAAAATTAGAAAAAGCGAATTGGTAAAGCAATTTGGAAGAAATGAAAAAGACACAGGTTACTTGCCTGTACAAATAGCAATATTAACTGAAGATATTGAATCATTAAAAAAACACTTTGCTATTAATAAAAAAGATTTGCACTCAATGCGTGGATTTATGAGAAAAGTTAATCACCGTAAAGCATTGCTAAATCACTTAAAAAACGAAGATTATACATTATACCAATCAACCATTAAATCACTAAATATTAGAAAATAAATTTTTTCTATATTACTTTTTAAGTAAAAAATAGTGTTAAAACACCACAGATCTATGTATTTGTGGTGTTTTTTTTAAAATATTAATATGAGCATATTTAATATTAAGTTCATCAAACTCATATTAAGTTAGAAAATTCCTAATTTACAAATTATAAAATAATTTAAATTATGCATAAAATCATATAAAATCTTTATATACTTACTCAATATAAAATTATAAAATATAAGGAGGGTTTATGAATCCCCAAGAAAAAGAAAAACGTTTAGCACAACTAAGTGAACTTGAGTATAATGTAACGCAAAAAGCATTTACTGAGAGACCTTATATGAATAAATATAATAACCATTATGAAAAAGGCATCTATGTTGATATTGTTGATGGTACAGCATTATTTATATCAGATGATAAATTTAATTCTGGTTGCGGTTGACCAGCATTTTCTAAGCCGATAGATAATAGTCTATTGGTTGAATTAACAGATACTTCACATGGAATGATTAGAACAGAAGTAAAATCAAAAAACGCCGATTCACATCTAGGTCATGTCTTCAGTGATGGCCCAAGAGATAAAGGTGGATTAAGATACTGCATTAATTCCGCATCTCTTAGTTTTATCCCTTATGAAGAACTTGATGAAAAAGGATATGGTCAATATAAAAAATTATTTAAATAGTTTTTTAATATCGTAGTTTATATTTATAGATTTATAAAAAGTTTGTTTATTTCTAAACCAAACTTTTTTTATTTACCAACATATCATAAAGATTGGATTAAATGTTTGTTTAGTGAGTTTTATATTTGCTAATTTTTGCTATATATAGTAAAATTTTTACTATGATTAATATTATTCTATATCAACCTGAAATAAATGCTAATACAGCAAATATAATCCGTACATGTTTCGCTGCTAAAGCCAAGCTTCATATTATAAAACCAATAGCTTTTGACTTACACCCTCATTGATTAAAAAGAAAAGCAGCCGGGCACTTTCTTAGTGAAATTCAACATGAAGTTCATCAATCATATGATGATTTTATTAAAAAATATCCTAGCAAAAATATTTTTTACATAACACGTTATGGTTTAAAAAATTATATCGATATTAAATATGATGAACTGGCACAGAAAGAAGGCGAAATATGAGTTATGTTTGGCACAGAGAGTACAGGGATACCAAAGACAATTATGCAAACTAACATCGATAATTGTTTAAGAATTCCTATGAATTCTAATTGTCGCAGTTTAAATTTAGCTAATTCAGTAGCTATTGTTTTATATGAAATTTTACGACAAACAAACTTTAATGATCTGTCAATTTATGAAGTCCAAAAAGGCAAGGATTTTATATTAAAAAAAGAATAGAAAGGAAATAATATGATCCATTGATTTCCTGGCCATATGGCCAAACAATTTAGACTATTGCAAGAAAAACAAAAATTATTTGATTTATTTATTATTGTAATGGATGCTAGATTACCTCGAAGTTCTTTTAATGATGAAATTTTCAAAATAATTAATAACAAACCAGTTTTATTTGTTTTTAATAAAGCAGATAAAACTAATCTCGAAAAACTCAAACCTTTTCTTGAAGATTATAAAAAACGTGGTCAAGTAGTTGTTACCAACCTAAAAGCACAAAATACATATGCAAAAATTAATATTGCTCTAAATAAAGAGTTCCTAAAATTTAAGGCCAAAAATGATCAAAAGCAAAAACTTACTCCAAGCCTTAAATGTGTTGTTTTAGGTGTGCCAAATGTCGGTAAATCAACATTTATTAATATGATGTCAAAATCGAGAGCAACTAAGGTCGGGTCGATACCTGGTATTACGAGATCGGAACAATGAATTAATTGCAAAAATTATCTTTTGTTAGATACTCCTGGTTTATTGATGCCTAAAATCGAAAATAATGAAATTGGAGCAAAATTAGCCATTGTTGGATCAATTAGACAAGAGGCCATTGATCAAAACGAATTAATTGTTTCTCTTTATCAATTAATGTCTAAATATTATCCTGAGAAACTAAAAGAAATTAATTTAAATCCTACTTTTGATTTAGAGGATATTTTTGCAAATATTTCTAAATATGCAATGCAAAACAATTTATTACTAAAAAACGGTGTTTATGACATTAAAAAAGGCATCAATATGTTAATTAATCATTTCAAAAATTTAAATAATGTTATTTTTGATTCATATGAAGGCGGAAAATAGAATGGATGAGAATACGAAAAAACCCATTATCATAAAATATGTTGCCCTAGGCGACGCATTTTCAGCAGGTTATAATTCAAAGATTGGTTTTCCGACTAATGGTTATATGGATAAAAATGGCGAAATCAAAGGTTTATGCTTCCCATCGATGTTAGCAAATTTTCTAAATGATACGTCTAATTTACAAGTTGAAAGTTTTTACAATTTTGCTATATGTAATGCCTCATGTGAATTTTTGGAAGCATTTTATAGCAACAATAAAAAGGTCCTTAAAAAAATGGGGAGCAAATTAGACTTAATCCAGTCAATAGATTGATCGTCAAATAATCCATTTAATAACTTTTTTTCACCATTTTTGAAGGATTGAAATATTAGAAATAATGATTTCCAATATATCAATGAAAAAATTGCGGAAGCCAATTTAATTACTTTAACTATTGGCTTTAATGATTTTTTTTCCAATTTACCATTTCAAAAAATATTTCTTTTGACTAAATTAAATGGTGAAGCTAGAGATAGACAAATTTCCGTAATCAAAAAAGATATTGAAAATTTAAGCATTGTTATCGAAAATAAAATAATAAGTCTAATTTCAACCATCAGAAAAATTAATAACAAAGCAAAAATAATAATCACTAGCTACTCACCATTATTATTGAATTTAAGAAATACTATTTCATCTTTTTTAAACACTCAATTAAGCGACCAATTTGAAATTTTTGATTACCTACAAATTAATCTAAACAAAACAATTGCGGAATCTGCTAAAAAATGCCGAATTGATTTTATTAATATAAACGACACAAAATATTGGGAAGAAAATAAAAAATATTTATTTGAAAATATTTTTTCAATTTATCCAACTGAACGCGGCTATAAAAAAATAGCAATGGATATTTATGTTAAGCTTTTTCTAAATTTCAAAATGCTTAAAAATGATCTTAATAATCATAGTTTTACTAATGAATATATTTCCGACACCAAATATTGAGAAGACAACATCTATTCATATAATCCAATATCACAATGTAGTGAAAATTTAAGTTTATTTAAAATGATTTATGGAAAAAATAAAAATGAAATTCTCTTCAGACAAAATAAATCACAAAGATATTTTAATAATCTTTTACACAATAGAAATCGTATAACTGACTTTTGTTCAATATTCATAAGATATAGCAAGTTGCCAATAAGCGAAATGATCAAAAAAATTATTAGTCAGAAATTTATTTATGCTCCAGAACAATATGAGAGCATTGCTAAAATTCTTAATTTTTTAACAAATGAACGAAGATCAAAAGAAGCTATTCTAATACTCTTAAAGGATCATAAGGTTGATGACATAGTTTACATTATTGAATGTATTTTGCAAAAAAAGGCATTATCAAAAAAAATTATTAACTACAAACTAATAAAACAAGAATTAAACAACTTTTTCAAAAATGAACAAAATATGGTTTATGATGTTTTAAAATATCTTTTTAATTCCGGTTTAATAAATGATTCAAAAAAAGAATTCAAAGATATAATCCATTCCTTAATAAAAGATTCCTTAAATACTAGCTTTTTAACATATTTATTTAACATCAAAAATAATCAAAAATTTAATAAGGTAAAAGAATATTTATCTAGCCTAAATTCGTTTTCAGAATTTACTGATTTTTTCGTTGAATCTCTTATTAATTATTCTGATGTTTATGTTAAATTAAGAAATTTTGATGAATTATGAAAACATTTTATTATAAAAAATAAATATAATTTATTGTTTATATTCGACAAAATGTTAGTAGAAATTACAAATGAAGAGAATATAGACCATACTGCTAACTTTTTTATTGATGCAATTAAAAGCTCACTTCGCGTAGAGCTTGATGCAAAAGATTATAAAGTGTTAAAAAATGCAATTAACAATATTTTAAATATATGTAAAAATAGCCCTAAATATTTAAACAATGTGTTCTTGAAATTTCTTGATAATATTAGAAATCTTTCCTTATATAAACTTATTCTACACTCAAAAACTAATAGCAAAAAAACTTTTAAACTGTCTAATTTATTTTCTTTAAACATCTTCTTAGTAAGCTCAATTAAACTATTAAGAAATCTATTTATAATAAAGAAAATTGTTAATAAAAATAAAATATAAGATAAGGGGTATGAGGAAACATAGATAATTTTAAGTAAATCTTTAAAGTCTTCCTCAGGGTCATGACCAATTGTCGAAGCTTTTATTTCATCAAAAACTGTAGTTAATATTTCATTAAGATTTTCATCATCTTTGCTGCTTCTTAAGATATTTATAAAAAGATGAAAAAGGTCTCTTTATCAAACCTTTTTCATCAATTATCATTAAAATATTTGGTAATGTTCTCAGATGTGTATCTATAAAACAATGTAACTAAAATGTATTGCTTAAAGTCTCAAACATCAACGCTTCCTCTTAAATCTTCAGCAACTCTTCAAATTGCACTATAAAGTTTTTTTCTTTCTTCTCTTTTGTTATTTTGCATTTAATTGCTTTATTTATCAATTAATTTAGTAACATATCAACTGTTTCTTTTAAAAAATCTTAACTAAATAAGAACTCACAGTAGCCAAATTAACACCTGCTTCAAAGCATTTATTAATATTAAAATCTTTTAAACAAGATAATATTTTGGCATCGTTTTTGGCAGGATTAAAAGCCTAACCGGCTTTTACATTTTATTTTTAGTTTTTTAAATTTTGCCAATGCAGTAGGTTAAGCATTCGCAACTAAATTGTTTACTAATAATTTATGCATTTATAAACATATACAAAAAAATCTGAGCACATTTGTATCTGGATTTTTGTCCATGTTTTAATATGCCCATCTTTTTTTATCCTAAAATACCATTTTTGATCTGTGGATTATTACCTAATTCCTTCATTTGTTTAGACATTCTCTCAAAATCATTTAATAACATGTTATACTCACGAGCACTTCTACCCGAACCTTTAAGAATTCTTTCTTTTCGAGACGAATTCTTTAATAATTTAGGCATCTTTTTTTCTTGTTCAGTCATTGAATTAATTAGATATGTATAAATTTTAAACTTGTTTTCAGCTTCCTCTATTTTTTCATCGCTTACTCTATCAGCCATTCCGGGAATTAATTTAAGAATTGCCTTCATCTTACCGAGTTTTTTAATTTGCGCAAGAGAATTCATTAGATCATTAAGATCAAACTTTCCGCTGATCATTTTATAACCTATTTTTTTCATCATTTTTTCATCAACTTCTTCTGATGCTTTCTCAATAAGCGAAAGAACATCACCCATTCCCAAAATTCTATCTGCCATTCTATCTGGATAAAATAATTCTAGGCCAGCTATCTTTTCACTAATCCCAATAAAGGCAATAGGAATTTGAAGAAGATGCGTTATTGATAGCGCTGCACCACCTCTTGCATCTGAATCTAATTTAGTTATGATGGTTCCATTTAAATTTAATTTTTCATGAAAAGCCTTCGCTGTATTAATAACATCTTGACCGCTCATTGAATCAATAACTAAAAATATGTAATCTGGTTTAATATTTTTTTTAATTTGTTCTAATTCATTCATTAACTCTTCATCGATTGCCAAACGTCCTGCAGTATCAACAATAACTAGGTCATTTTTATATTGTTCAGCTACTTCAATCGCTTGCTTTGCAATCAATAAGGCATCATTTTCTTTCTTTGTAAAAAAGTCGGTTTGAGTTTGCTTTGCAAGCTGTTCTAGTTGATCTCTAGCAGCGGGGCGATATATATCATCACCAACTAATAGTGGTTTTTTGAATATCCCTTTTTTCCGAAGATAAAATGATAATTTAGCGGATGTTGTAGTTTTACCTGAACCTTGTAGTCCTACCATCATAATTTTTGTTGGTATTGCCTTTGGTTTAATTTCAATAGAATTGCTACCTAGTATTTTGGTTAATTCATCCTTAAAAATCTTTAAGACAGTTTGCTGCTGATTTAATTTACCTATAATTTGGCTATTTAATGCCTTCTCTTTTACTTGTTTTATAAATGATTTAACAACTTCTAAATTAACATCAGCTTCTAATAAAGCTAACTTAACTTCTCTTAAAATTTCTAAAATATCTTCTTCATTAATTGACAATTTTTTATTAATTTTATCAATTGATTTTTGTATTCTTTTTTGTATAAAATCTAGCATGTATTTATTATATTATAATAAGTTGATATAGACAAAATAAAAATACTAATACAAGATTTTTACTTATACTATCGAGTTAAATTACAATAATATTTTATTTTTTACTATTTATTACATCTAAATTTAATTTTGAAAATAACAAAAAACATTCCAGCTGTTATATATCCTTTAAAAGCAAATGTTTTTAAAAATTTAAACTGTGCCACAAAAAACTGAATGGACAATTGAATGTAACTATTCAAATTTGTATTTTGCCACAATCTAGCATTGCCCAATAACTTCATTGGTAATCCACCTAATTTATGCCAAATAATAATTAATCACGCGTTGCTCTCATACAAGCAAAGAAGCACACTAATTAATTATTTCGTATTTCTTAAGTGTAGCAAATTCATAATAAGCGATTTTATTAAAATAATGTTTAGTAAAAATTAAGATATTCAAATTTTAAATTTTTATTGAATAACCATTTTATGGTTTTATTTTTTGCTTTTATTAAACCATTTTCTCATTATATCAAACGAAGTTATTGAAGTATCTATCTTTCATTTTCATAGCAGCATCTTAAAGATGCTTTTCTTTAGTAGCACGCTTTTTATTACTACTGAATTATGCTTTGCTAAAATGTCTTCTATGATTTGTCAATAATTAGACCGCTTGTTATTTTCTTTGCAATTTAAAAAGAAATTCCTAATGGTTTTATCTATTTTGCACATTTTTTATGGTCTGAAACGCAAATATTTAACTATTTCTCTCTTCCTAATTTCTTTATTTTATCTCCTTAAGAGCAAAAAATCTAGACACAAATGCATCTAGATTTTTATATATTTTTTAACAAACCCAAACTCGTTATTATAAAAATTTAAGAACCCCCGGCAAATTTAAATAAAACCGATATAAATTAGATTGTTTTAAAATATTCCTTGCAAAGTTAAAAGAATTAAATATTTCTAATTTCTCTTTAGAAGTTTATTTAAAACAAGTCATATCCTTATTTTTAAAAAACCGATAGTTATCATCGTGATATAGGTAGCTTAAATAGAATGCAAACTTAAAGTTTTGGTACTTTTAAGTCATCTAGTTTTTTGTAAAAATAGTTATTATTCCTTCTTAACTATTTTTTTCCTTAGATTCTTTACTTTCAGGAGTTAATTTTAATTCGCCTAATTTAATTTTGTCATCAAATTTAGGAATATTTTTTTTAATTTGTTCTGGAAGATCAGTAATTAATTTTTTTAAATCTTCTTCTAAAACTTGCTTTTGAAGGTCTTCAAAACTCTTTTTAAATAGACCTTGAAATACAAGGACTTCATTTTTTTCAATTTCTTTAACCTCTTCTTCATCAAGATTATTTATCAAATCATCTTCTTCTGGTGTTGGCTCTGGTTTAGGTAGGGCTGGAGATGTAAGGGTATCCTCGCCATCCTCATCTTCTGTTTTGCCGTCAGGAAGGGTTTTTCCTAAATGTTCATTATTTTTATTATTTTCTTTTTTTGAATCATTATTCTTGCCATCATCTTTTGGATCCTTATTTTCAGGTTCAGTTTTGCCATTAATTTCTGGTTTCTTTTCTTGTTCTTTGCCTTCTTCATTCTTTTTAGGATCTTCTGGTTTCTTTTCTTGTTCTTTGCCTTCTTCTTTCTTTTTAGGATCTTCTGGTTTCTTTTGATCTTCTATTTTAGGATTACTAGGTTTATTATCATTATTTGAACTGCAAGAAATAACAGTTGCAGCTGTTATAAAAGGTATTGAGATACTTGCTAATGTTAATAAAATTTTGTTAGATTTCTTCATGATATCTCCTTAGATAAAATTTTTATATACAAAACAGAATTATAGTTTTTTTTTTTTTTTTGCAAAATTTGGTAGCAAAATAGCAAGAATTTGTTTTTTTGTATGCCATAACATATTATTTTAGCTTTACTACGAATTTGCTATTATCAAAAACATATGCAAAAATAAAGGTATCATTATCATTAACTTGTTCGTCAAATAATTATATTTATGAGAATTTTACAATTAAAATTAACTTAAAAAATGAGATAATGTTGTTTCCAATTTAAGGCATCTCTTTAATCAGACTCAGTTTCTAAGTAGACACAAATGATAAATAACAAAAAAATAACCAAACATCAGATACAAAAATTTTTTCAATTATTTTGTTGTTTGGTTATTTTTTATATAATAAATTTAAATTTGTATAATTACCATTCTCAAATCTCTTAATAGAAAGTAGGCTAGAAATTAATTTACACAAAAAATTCTTACACTTCCTTATTAAAAAGATTTAAATTATGTTCCTTATTTTTAGACTTAAATGGAGGGCATAGGAAAGCAAGATTACTTTTGCTACCTTTTTTATTTTTTTAAAAAAAATCAAGCTTTAAGTTAAAGTTTATTTAATTTTTTTAAGCTAAACGATACTTCTTAACTTCTGAAAAATTTATTAATCTAATAGCATTTCAGAATTCCCTTAGTGAATTTATGAAATGTTTATGCATTATTTTATTCCTTCTTTGTTTTTTGAAGTTCTTTTTCTTTAACAGATACATTTTCTTCATCTGATTTTAATTCTTTTTCATTTTTTAGAATTTGTTTTTTTATATTATCACTTTCACTAAGAATATTTTTAATACTTAAATCAGCATCGTTTATTGTTTTAATTATTTCTTGATTAAGACTATAAATATCATTAAATTTATTTTTTGCTTTCTCTAATTTTTGCTGTTTTAGATTAATTTCAATAGCTATTTTTTCTAATTCCTTTTGTGCTTCTTTGAGTTTATATTTTTCATTATTTAGTTTCAGTAAAGCAGCATCATTTTTTTGCTTAGCATTTTCATATTCTTTTTGTTTTTTATTTGTTAAATTATTATTATTATTATTATTATTATTATTATTATTTGTTTTATTGATAGCTTTTTCAATATCTTGCAGTTTTTTTATTATTCGCTCTACTTCTTTAGTTTTTTGGCCTACATTTTCAAATAAACTTTGAACTTTATGATTAGCACTATTTAATTCATGCTGAACTTTTTGCAATTCTATATTATTCTTGTTAGCTTTTTGCACAGATGCATTTTTATTAGCAGCTAGCAGTTCACGTCTTTTATTTAAATCACTTAATTGGTTACTTTTTTGATTTAACACATCAGTTTTTAAAGAAATATCATTGTTAATACTTTCAAGCGCCTTCATTAATCTCTTATTATTCATAAAAGAATTTTGCTTTTGCACTTCAACATTACTTTTACTTTTCTCATTTTTAGCTACTTCTTTTTGCTTTTCATCCACAATTTTTTTTGCATCCCTTAGGCTTTGTTCCAATGCAGCTAAAATATCATTAGAGCTATTTAATGCATTATTAGCATCTTGAATCTCTTGATTTTTTGTTATTCATTTTTCCTTAGTTAATCTTAAATTGTTTTCTGCATCTTTTCTACGTTTTTTAGCTTCAGTGGCTTCTGCTCTTGCCAATTGTAATAATTCAAACTTATCATTCTTTTGCTTCTCTTTGATTGCTACATTAGCATCAGCTTCTTTTAGTTTCTTTTCAGATTGGGCTTTTCTTTCAATATTTTCGTCTTTTTCTTTAGTTAATTCCAACAGTCTTTTCTCTGCTTGTAATATTTTTCCATCAAAATCTCAATATTCTTTTACTACTGGCACAATTTTCTTTTCGAGTTTTTTCTTTTTTTCTTCCCATTCCGCCAATTCTTTTTGTGCTCTTTCATAATCTTTCTCAATACTACTCTTTTCGGATTGAAGTCGATCAATTATCTCTCAAATTCTATCCTCCGCCGCAGCTCCTCCATCACCAATACCAGTATCAGATCCATTGGCCTCAGCAATTCTATCTAATGTTTTATGATAATCACTTATATTTTTATTATATGAATCAATTAGTTTCTTATTTTTTTCAACCAATTCAGATACTTCTCCGATCTTGATTCTCATAGATGTACGATTATTTCCTAGTTCAACTAGTTTATTTTCTAATAATTTTTTTTGATTAGTAAATTCAGCTATATCTAATTTTTTTTGTTTTATTTCTTCTAAATTTTGCTTAATTCTTTTTTCGATATTTATAGAACTTTCAGCAGCACCATCCTTAAGATCATTTGCGAGTTTTAAATTTTGTTTCAAAATTTCATATTCAATGTTTAACTGATTAGCATAACGATCTTTGTCGATTTCGTCATTTTTAATATCAGCAATCAATTTTTCTATTTTCTTAATGGCTCCATCAACTAATTTTATTTCATTACCTAGTTTATTAATCTCTTCATTTTTTTGCTTTTTATTTTTTTTAATTTCATCTAATTGTGTTTGTAAGTTATTTTGTGTATCTTGAGCCTGTTTCAATAATCTTTTTGATTCTTCCAATTCATTATTTATTTGATTAAAATTTTGCTCTTTTTCTTGATATTCGCGTTTAGAATTTTCAATTTGTTTTAAGATGTTTTTTTGATTGTCCTTTGCTTTTACTAGATTATTATTTGCTTTCTCTAATTCTTTAAAAATACGACCTGCGTCAATGGAAATTTCTTCTTCAAGTCTACTTGCTTCTTGAACTTGATTGTTTAGTTCAATATTTGTAGAAATAAGACTATTCAGTTTTTGAGTTGTCTCACTTACTTCCTGCTTTGCATCATTAAGTTGTTTATTTACTTGATCTAGTTGTTTTTGAGCATTATTTAATTCATTATTTATTCTATTTTTATCACTATTAAGAGCAATTATAGTATTATTAGCTTTTTCTGATTCTTTTTTAGCTTCTTCTAATTCCTTAGTTTTCTTTGCTAAATCATTATCTATATCAATAGCGTTAGAAGTTGAAGATTCAACGCTTTCTTGAGCATTTTTAACCTTATTTTTAGCTTTTTCTAGTTTCCTATTTTCTTCATTTAATTCTTTGGTTAGTTTATCTAACTCATTATTCGCATAAATAACGCTATTTTCTAATTCTTGTTTATTTTGCTCCGCATCTTTTTTTGATTTTTCAAGCGTTTTTATTTTTTCTTTAATAAGTTGAAGTTGTTTTTCCAAAGCTTCCTTATTTTTCCTGGTTTTATTTAGTTTTTCATTAGCCTTGTTTAGTTCTTCTGTCTTAGAAATTACATCCCTATTTTTTAATAAATCATTTTGCTTTGCTTTCTCTAGTTCGCTGTTTGTTTTATCTAATTCATCTTGTGAATATTTTTGCTCAGCTTTTAAGGTTTTAAATTGATGAATAAAAACAATTTTATTATTATAAACCATCTGGAATTCATAATCAGTATTAGGAGATAACGGTTTCTCATTATTTATCCCAAAATGCATATTTTCGCTATTTTTTCCGACTGTGTGAGACTTTCTAACTATTTCATATGGTGTTTTTTTGGCATAAAATAAAACTAAAAATGTTCTATCCATATTATCATTTTCATCAATATTTTTTAAATTAAACACTGCTGAGTTTGAAGCAATTTTCTGGTCCTTTATTTTTAAACCTTTAATATCATTTGCACCATTAACTCCATTTTTATTGGCATTTAAGAAATAATAAGCAACCAAAGCGCCTGTTGCAACAATTGATAGTGAAAGGGATAAAGCTAAAATAATGTTGCCACGTCTTTTCTTTTTTTGTTTGTTTTCGCTGGTGTTTTCCATAAATTTATACTCTTTCTTTTTTTAAGCTATCGTTTTCAAATATTTTTCAATTTTTATAGGTTATATGTTACATTTTTTTTTTTTTTTTTCGCAAAGTTGCTTATTTTGTAAGGCTATCATTATTTATAATAATGATAAAATTTGTATATGTTTTAGCTTATTTATTCAATATATTCATGCTTTCTAACTCTGGGTAATAAAAAAGAGGCAACTGCCTCTCTCTAAAATAATTTACTTTTAAAACAGGAATTCTTACATCTTCTTACTTTAAAATTTATTGTAAATAATTTCATTGCTTTCATCATCATTTGAATATTTATTATTCAAATGGGATTTAGATTTAGATGAATCAAAACCTGAAATTGTCAAATATTCTTGTGTATCATCATCTGTATGATTTTCGATTTCACTATTTGTGAGTTTAAAATCATTTTCTTCTTTATTGTTGGTTCTATTTATTCCTGTAGCAATTACAGATACATAAATTTCACCAAGTTTTTCTGCTTCTTCATTAGCAGGAGAACCAACGCCAAATATAACATCAATATTTTCGCCAGCAACATTCTTTAAAACATCAATTGCGGCTTCAAAATCATTGATAGTGCTATTTCTTGATGACGAAAAATAAACTATTGCTTTAGTGATACCTTTTATATTACTTTCTAAAATAGGACTGCTTATCGCATTATGCATTGCTTTCTGCGCCGCATTTTCACCAGTTGATTGTCCGATTCCTACAATGGTTTCACCACTGTTTTTAATTAACGTTTCTAGGTCGGCTAAGTCCAAATTAATCAAACCAGGTACAACTATAATATCGACAACAGTTCTAATAAATTGCTTAACAATATTATCTGCAACCTTAAAAGCATCCTTAAAAGAAATTTCGCCAAAAGATTCTTTTAATTTATCATTTGAAATAATAATATAAGAATCTACATTTTTCTTTAATTCTTCAATCCCTTGGAGTGCAATCTGACTTCGCTTTTTTCCTTCAAATGAAAAGGGTGTAGTTACAATTGCTATTACCAAAGAATTTTGTTCTTTAGCTAATTTGGCAATCACGGGGGCTGCTCCAGTACCGGTGCCGCCACCCATCCCAGCAGTAATGACTACTAGGCTAGCATTTTTTATCTTTTCCTTTATTTCATGTGTTGAATGCTCGGCAGCTTGTCTTCCAATTTCTGGATTAGCACCAGCCCCGATACCTTTTTTATCACCTAATTGTAGTGTTAGTGATTTATCAAATTTATCTAGAATTTGTCTATCTGTATTTGCAACAACAAATTCTAATCCATCAATTTTTGTATCAAGAAGACTTTGAATACTATTATTCCCACCACCACCAACACCGATAACTTTAATATTAGCAACGGAATTGAAATTTTCAAATTCTGGCATGGCAGTACTCCTTACTTTTTTTCTACTTTATCTTTAATTTAACTAAATTATATAAATAAAATTGAGTTTATTTTTTGTAATTAAAAGAATATCCTTTTTCCTCTCGTTTATTTACGTCTAAAATAAATAATTCAGAGGTTATAGTCATTTCTTTAATAGTATTTTGTCTTTTGTTAACAAGATTAATAATTCCCATCATTTCATAACTAATAACATCAATTGCGCAATAAGCTTTGTCTGATAAATAACTTAAAATTTTAAAGTTTTTAAACGTTTTTATGGTTTCTAGGAATTTGCTATTACTTACATTAAAATTAACTTTTATATTAATATCTTTTATATTTTTTAAAAAAGATTCAACATAATCATTAATTTTTTTTAAATAATATCCCAGAACTTTTTTAAATAATAAATTATTGCCAGGATTTAAGTTACATTGCCATAAATTAAATTTAGTATAAGCTATTTTTTTGGTAGTTTTCAATTGTTTAGCAATGAATTCAATTAAATAATCTATTCCTAAATTAACATTTTTTTTAATTATAACTACATCATTTTTTAAAACATTTAATTTCAAGCTGTAATCATCTAAATAAATTTGGGTAGCTATTCCAGAATCTCTTTGTTGATTAAAATAAATATTTTTAAGAAATTCATAGTCATAAATTTTTAAAATATTTAGGTTATTTTTCTTAAATAGATTAAAAATGTTTTTAGCAACATTTCATTCTAAAAGATTAAGACTTATTAATTGATTGTTATTATCATTATTTAGATATGAGTAATCAAATAAGTAATTACTATTTGATTTTTCTAAGTAGTATAGTTTCTTAGCTAATTCATAATTAGTTAGCTTTTGATTACTTTTATTAGAAATTATTTTCTTATTAATTTTCAAAAAAGGTGAATCTTGAATAATTACAACAACATTTTTTATTGTCAAAGATATGGTTGCTTCAATTTCTTTTTTAGTTTTGCAAATAAATGAATCTAACTCAAATAGGTTAAAAATTGTGCTACTAATGCTTCTTTTATAAATCAAAATATTTCCAAAAGAATTTTGCTCTATAACCTCAACAGAAAAACTGCTGACCTCAAATTTGTATGCTATAATAACACTTTTCTTCATAAATTAACCTATTTTTGTTATCACTCTCATTTTTGCGCTACGTGATCTTTTATTATTCTCAAATTCGCTTTGAGAAGGAAAAATAATTTTTTGTTTTCACTTTAATTCAGTCTGAACTGGCAATCTTTTTAATTTAGGATCTACATAATTTAAATTTTGAAAGAATCTTTTGACTTTTGCATCTTCCTTGCTATGAAAGGTTATAATAGCTAACTTGCCGTTAACATTTAATAAATCTATAACCTGATTTAGCAAATCATCTAATGCATTTAATTCATCATTAACCGCAATCCTTAAGGCTTGAAATACAGCCTTCGATGGATTCTTTTGTCTAACAATTTTGGCTGGTAATGCTTTTTTAATAATTTCATTTAATTCAAAAGAAGTACTAATTGGTCTATTTTTAACAATTGATTTCGCAACTATTCTTGCTAGCTTTACATCACCATAATCGTATAAAATTTGTGCAATTTTATCTTCTTCTCACTCATTCACTATTATATGTGCATTAAGTTCTGCATCCAAATCCATTCTCATATCCAGTTTTGTATCCTGTGAATATGAAAAACCTCTTCTAGCATCATCTAGTTGTGGACTAGATACACCTAGATCAACTAAGATTCCATCAACTTTTTCAATATTAAGTTTCGCTAATTCTTCTTTCAAGAATCTAAAATCACTCTTAACTAATATAAAAAGGTCACTCACTAATTTTAATTTTTGTTCGGAATCACGTATTGCTTCAATATCTTTATCAAAGCAAATAAGTCTCCCGTTACCTTGGTCTTTTATTTTTTTTAAAATTTCAACACTATGTCCAGCTCTTCCTAAAGTTAAATCAAGATAAATCCCATTTGGCTTAATGTCTAATGAGTTAACTACTTCATTTAGCAAAACAGGAATATGTTTTTCTATAATTTAACCCCTTGTTCAAATAATTTCTGAGCTAGATTATTAATGTCAATTTCATCTTCGAAATATCTTTCTTTTGCATCATAAACTTCTTTTGCAAAAAGTTCACAGGTGTTTCCTGATCCGATGAAGACAACATCCTTTTTGATAGTGGTTTTAAAAGCTAAATGTTTCGGAATAATAATACGATTTGACTTATCTGGCACAACTAATTCTGTATTTGCAAAGATAAATCTACTTAATTCTCTCAAATCTCTATTAAGCAAATTATTATCCTCAAGTTTAGATTTTAGTTTTTCAAACTCAACCTTATCTCTCAAAACTAATTGTTTGTCAAAACCAATTGTGATAAAAAATTCTTTTCCTAAATCATTAAGTATTTTAGGCGGAATGACAACTCTTAACTTGTCATCTAAGCTTCGCTCGTATTTACCATACATTTCCACTTCCTCCCACTATCAACCAAATTTTACTATTTTTATAAACTATTTTTTGAAAAAAGTATTTTTTTAATAAAAAGCGACAAGTTTATATTTTTTAAAATTAACAAATGAATAATTAATAATTTAGAAAATTACTTTTTTACTAAAATTTGCTAAAATAATTTACATGCTGGTTTAGCTCAGATGGTAGAGCAACTGATTCGTAATCAGTGGGTCGGGGGTTCGATACCTCTAACCAGCACCATAATTGCCGATAATACGAGATATGATGGTGCTTATATAAATAAATTAAAAATTTTTATTAAGAAATATTTTTTTAGGTTATAATAATTAAGCATTTACTTATATGAGTGCCGACTTAGCTCAGCGGTAGAGCAGCTGGCTGTTAACCAGTTGGTCGTTGGTTCAATCCCAATAGTCGGCGCCAGTATGGCCCTATGGTGAAGTGGTTAACACATATGGTTTTCATCCATACATGCGTGGGTTCGAGTCCCGCTAGGGTCACCATTTGGAGAATTAGCTCAGTTGGGAGAGCATCGCCCTTACAAGGCGAGGGTCGTGGGTTCGAGCCCCTCATTCTCCACCATTTGTAAATCACCAATAAAAAATGCCTTCACGGCATTTTTTTTATGCTTTATTTGTTATCCACTAATTTAAGCGCATAACAAATAAACCAACATAATAAGATTTTTAACTATAAAAAAGTAATTACGATTACCGCAATGAATTATCATATATGAAATAATTGCATCAATATAAAAATCACAAGCACCCAAACTAACTGCTTTAAAATTCAATTTATGATCTAAATTCTTAAGGGCTTTATATTGGCTGCCAATGCCTGAAAACATTTCAAATAATTTCACTTTCCTCATAACATATTAAGTTTAGCGCGCAATTTGAATTATATTAATTATTTTTTCATTATAAAATTTAAAATAAAAAAAGAAAGGCATTTATAACCTTTCTAAACAACATATTTAATGATATGGTGCGCGAGGAGGGACTTGAACCCTCACGCCGGAAGCATTAGTGCCTAAAACTAACGTGTCTGCCAATTTCACCACTCGCGCATATATGGTGCCGTTTATAGGACTTGAACCTACGACCTACTGATTACAAGTCAGTTGCTCTGCCAACTGAGCTAAAACGGCTTACTTATTTAATGCTATATTATTATATATAATTTTTTTGTTATTTAATAAAAAAAGTAGCATATATTTTAATTTTTTGAAATATGATTCAAAACACCTATTTTTATTTTATACACTTTTATAAATTAGTAAATTAGTGTTTTTTATAAAATAAAGAGATATTTTTTAACTAGCAAATCAAGTAAAACTTGCCTCATGATAAATATGGTAATCTTCGTTAATACATAAATCTAACACTTAATTTAAAAACTAAGAAGATAAAGCTTTTGATATTCGGTTATCTCATCAATAACCCCTTCAATTGATTAAATAATTTAAAAATGATATAATAAATTACATTGAGGAAAAATGTTTTTTAAGATTAATAAAAAAAGAGGAGAATCAAGTTTTTTTGCAATTAAAAAATTCGCAAAAGAACATAATATTAAAAAGATTGGTCATAGCGGTACTCTTGATCCGTTAGCCCAAGGTCTTTTAATAGTTGCTAGTGATGATGATACAAAAGTTTTGCCATGACTTATTAATGATACAAAACAGTATTTTGTTGAAGCTTCACTTCATTGCTCTTCTAAAAGTTATGATGAAGGTGAAGAAGTTATTTTTTTAAAAAATAAAAAAATGATTACCAAGGAGCAATTAGAAAATGCGCTAAAACATTTTAAAAATCAAACCAAACAAATTCCTCCAGTTTTTTCGGCCAAAAAAATAAATGGACAAAGAAGTTATGATTTAGCTAGAAAAAACATAGATTTTTCATTAGCAGAATGTAATATTAAAATACACAACTTGGAGTTAATAGATTTTAACTACCAAAAACAATCATTCATCATTAGAACAAAAGTATCAAAAGGAACATACATAAGGTCATTAATTCATGATATTGGAACATATCTTGAAACGGATGCTGTTGTAAATATTTTAAAGCGAGAGAAAATTGGGAATATCAAATTAAATGAAAGTCTCGATTTTGAGCAAATCAATAACATAAACTCTCTTTTTAGAGTACAATTATATACACTTACACATTTTGAAGTGAAATTAATAAAGTCAAAATCGGTTTTTTTCGATAGATTTAAAAACCTTAACGGAAAAGGCCTTTTTACATTTAATAATCAAATAATTGGTTGAGGACAAATAAATAACGGTTTCATAACCTTCGACAAGGTTTTATTCAACCGTATATTTTCATTGCCTAGTTAAGAGGTTAAAATGAATAACAAGTACAAGATGGTTGTGTTTGATATAGACGGTACATTGCTACCATTCGGCATAGATGAACTTTCTCTAAGAATGAAAGAAATGTTTCGCAAATTAAAAGATGCAGGTTATATTAATGTGCTTTGTTCAGGACGTGATATTTTTACAGTCGGAAAACAAATACATAATCCATATGTTGATTATTTTATTGGTGCAAATGGAACATTTATTTTAGATTTAAAAACTAATGAATACATATTTGAACAAACTATTGATTATAATGATTTTGTAAAGTTCAGATTATTTGCTAATGAAAGAAAGATACCATTTTCATTTGTAGGATATAAATGGGGCTATTATAATGATTTATTTAATCTAAATCACTGATTCTATCTACCTTATAAAGATAAATTTATATCAGAAAAAGAATTTGAAACAAAAAATGATAAAAACTATCTAATCACTGTTAGCACAAATAATCCCGAATATTGATCTAAGCAACTTAATATTTTATTCGAACACCATAATATGAATATGTGAGTTTTAGCAACATGACCTGGGGGAATATTTCTTTCAGCTAAAGGCATTACCAAGGCCGTGGGTCTAGAAGTATTGGGCAAACTGCTGGATATTAAGCCAAGTGAAATGGTTGCATTTGGTGATTCTGAAAATGACATTGAGATGCTAAAACTAGTTGGTTTAGGAATAGCTATGGGAAATGGAGAAGATACCACTAAAGATGTTGCTAATGAAATATGTTTACCTGTTACTGAAGATGGACCATATTTCAAACTAAAAGAAAAAGGATTTTACGAGTAATCGTAAAATTTTTATTTATTTTTAAAATTATTAATTAAAGTAAAATTATTAATATGAAAATTTTTGAATGAAATTTTAAACAAATTTTTGAAATAAATAATGACCTAATTATGGTTTTAGGCAGTTTTGAAACTCTTCATCTAGGACACTATGAATTAATCAAAATTGCAAAGGACCTAAAAAATTCAGGGGCAAATTACAAATTAGCAATTATGCTATTTAACCAACCATATAAAAAGTCGAAAATACATGAAAGCAAGGCCTTCCAAGTCCAAACAAGACTATATACATTATTTAATTTAGGATTCGATTTCGTATTTTTAGTTGATGTTAATGAAGATACAATGAATGTTTCACATTATGACTTTTGCAATAATTTAAAAAATAATAACGTTAAATATGTTGTATGCGGTAATGATTTTTATTTTGGCTTTCGTAGAAGTGGCGATGTTAATTACCTTAAAAAAAATTTTGAAGTCTATACAGCAAACGAACGAAAGATTAATAAAAGAAAAATTTCCTCAACATTAATAAATGAATTAATTGATGAAGGCAACATTTCGGCAATAAATAATCTACTTATTGAAAAATATGCTTTTATTACCAATTTTGATAAATTTCATTTTAAATATCCTGAAAATATCAAAAAAATTAAATCAGGAATTTATATTACAAACGTTGTAATTAATGATATAGAATATCACGGTTTAGTTAAAATTGGTATAAAAAATGATGAAGGTTTTGATAATGTTGCCTATCTTTTAGATCTTGATATAATTCCAAGCAAGTATCAAGAAATATTTGTCGAGTTTGAAGCATTAATAAGATATATCAGTCTTAATCACGAAAATAAAATTCAAGACAGCGATATACAAATTGCCAAAAAATGATTTGCTAAATAAATTAAATTTGGATACTGTGGATAATTTTGTATAAATCAGTCTCAAACTTATTTTGAAGGTAGTATAGAAATTTTGTGTAATTTTATCTCTGGCTTACTTTTTTTAGTAAATGATTTAAAAATAGCAATTACACAAATCTAAATTTATTATGCAAAAAACAACCAAACAACATGACAAAATTGGAGAATTTTTCTTCCAAATATGTTGTTTGGTGGTACTATAGATAAATTTGTGTAAAAATCTTCTGTTAAATATTTGCTATTTAGTGATCTCTACACAAAATTATCTACGATAGCATTTTAAAGCACGAGTGTTATAGACTTTCAATAAAATTATCAAATTTTTGACTAAATTCGGTGGTTTTTAATTTATTGAAAAAAGGCATACCAATAACTCTTCAATTACCATTATTTGGCATAAGATTGATGTCACTGTTTATCAAGCTCAATAAATTCGCTTTCCAATTATCATGTTCGATTAGATGTGTACCTTTAGGTTCAACAAATACTTGCGAACTTATTTTATTGGTTTTGAAATAAAGAAGAAAATCAGGTTCAAAACGATCACCACTATCAAAATCATAAAGTGCAAGATCACTAAAACGTTCATTTCTAACTAAATAGAATTCAATATTTTTGTTTTCAAGTCGCTTTGCATAGTTATCACTAAATCATTTGACAAATTCTTTTTCTTCACTTGTTCCATAATTTTCATTAAAAACATATCATTTTTTAGAACTAAGATCCATTCTAAGTTTTTCGCTTGCTTTACTTTGAGGGTTACCATTTCCGTCTTCATCCTCAACATTAGCAACATATATTAATTTATCTTCAATAACATCTTTAAGATATTTAGGACGTAGAACTTTTTCACCTACACTTGCATCTTTGAGTGAATAAAGATATTTTTCAATATGTTTGAATGCTTCCATAACTGCACTAAAAATATCTCTTCCACTTATTTTTGCTTTCGAGTCATTAGACTTAAAGATAATTTTAACATTTGAACCTAGATAATCAGATGAAGTTAAAAATTCTTGAAGTGATTTAAGATTAGAAAACTTAGATTTTAGAAAATCAAACTTCAGTGTTTCAAAATAAAGCGCACAGCCCTCAAGAATGTGATATTCAACATCTTGAAGATTAAGTTGTTGAACAATTTTAAGTTCTTCTATTTCATTATCTGATTGTGTGTCTAAATCAAAAAGTTTTTCCTCATTAGCCTTAATTTGTCTAATTTTAAAATCAATAGTTTTAGTAAAATTAACTTTATCTTGCTCGCTTGGCATACTATTTTGTTTTGGAACTCTTTTGTTAGTTCAAACTAAAGCATTTTGAAAAAATTCTGAATTTTTAAATTCTTCTTTAAGTTTAATTTCAACTACTTTACCATTATCATCATCAATAAGACCGGTTTGCTTAAGTGTGTTTTGAAGGTCATTAATATAGCGTGAATCGTTTTTGCAGTGGTAATAAAGAGTTTCTAGAACACGATATTTATTGCTTAAGTCTGCATCGAATTTTCGTTTGTTTCGATTCTGTTCATCATTGTTATACACAAAAGGACAATAACGGGCTCCACGTCCAATTAATTGAGCTTCTTTAATTGTATACTTGTTGGTTTTTACACGTGTATTTTCTTGACGTTCATCATGTAGTCTAACAATGTCAAAAAGGTTAAGTACATCTCAACCCTCATTTAGTTGATCAACTACAAAAATACCTCGCAAGACATTGTCTTTATCTTCCAACGTATTGAGCAACACTTGCGTTTGTGCATCAATTGCACTTTCAGTGGATGAGTTAATAATGACTAGTGTTTGCTCACGAAAACTTTCTTTGAGTAGATTAACTAATAATTGATAGTCTTGATGTCCTAAATTTTTAAAGTAACTAAGACTTTGCTTCATAATTGGAATATCAATAGTTTCAAGAGCGATTATATCTTCAATACTTAGTTTTTGAATTTTTTCTTTAAATTCTTCAAAAAACTTCTTACTTTCTACAATTGTTTTTGACTTAAATAAAACCACAGGTTTTATTTCTAAGCCTAAATCATTAAAAAGCATATGACGATATTCACTAATAATTAATGCTATAAGCGATCTTTGTCAATATGTTGTCTCAGAACTTATGTTTTGAAAGTTTTTGGTTCATTTTTCGTCTCTAAAAGTTTTGAGAGGATAGTCAAAAATCAGTTTATCAGCGTATTTTTTATTAATATCTTCATTATTAAGACCTGCAGTTGCACTAAATTCAAGTAAAAGCGATTCGGGATGTTTATTATATAAACTAATTACAGTGTTTTCCCAAGAAGGTTCTTCAAATATCTCGGGTTTTTGTACTTTACTTTTGGCTTTTGTGCTTGCATTTAGATGATGAGATTCATCGCTAATAAATACTACTTTATGATTGCTAAAATCATATTCACTCATAGCATTTTCGCGTGGACTAATAATGTCATTATGTAATTTTTGAATGGTTGTAAAACATATATTAATTGAGTCTTTATCAATGTTTGAAGCTTGAAAATTATCAACAATATTGATTTTTATTGTTTTATTGAAGCATTTTAAAGGCGAAGCAAATAAATATTTTGAACTTGCTGGATTTGCAAAGTTTTCTTTAGTTTTTTCAAGAATATTGGTTTGTGATACAAAGAAAATAAAGTTTCTATAACCTTGTTGATATAAAAATAGAATTAAAGCAGCCATTATTACTGTCTTTCCACTCCCTGTTGCCATTTGGAATAGGTTGTGTATTTTATCTTGAGTACGTAATTTTGTATTACCTTCATCAAGATAATACAAAATAAATGATTGAATTGCTCTAGTTTGGTAATCTCTCAATTTAATTTTAGGATTTAGTCCATTTACAATAAATGTGTCAAGGTCTTTAGGTGGAAAATAATCTAATATATTTTTTAATTTATCAGCTAAATTATTATTCATTCTCTACCTCATAAAATGATTTACTAAATTGTTTGTCAGCTTCACTAATTCCATATGACTCATCATCTATTTGAGAATAATTTACATACAATTTGTTTTTGTTAATTATTGAAATAAGACGAGCTTTTTTCTCATCAAGACTAAGTGAATCAAAAGTACTTAAGCTAGATTCAATTTCTGCTTTACTTAAATAAGGAATTATGTCATTAGAATTTAGTATTTGGTTTTTAACATCAACAATGTTGTATTCAGTTGCTTTTTTTACCAAATCCACTCATTTTTGTGTATTTTGGGCTAATTCGCAGTACACAAATGAACCACCACCAGTTCAATCTGCCAATATTGATTCACCAGTTTGTTCACCATTGATTACTTTATTTAATCTAGAAACAGTAATGTTTTCTATATAATCCATTTGTTCAATACCAATATATTGACGTCGCATTTTATGTGCTACAGCAGCTGTTGTTCCTGAACCAAGAAAGAAATCAAGAACAATATCATCAACTTCTGTTGAATGTAAAATAAGATAATAAATAAAGGACTCTGGTTTAGGGTATTTAAATTCATCGACAAAACCTAATTCTTTCGCATCCTTCGTAGCTACTTGGTTCATATATTCATTAGAGGCAAACCAAAGTGAATTAAATGTATTACCTTTAGTTTTTAAATCAGATAACCATGTTTTATATATGAAACCTCTTTGATTTTTATTGTATTCTTTTTTAAAACAAATTTTTCCTGAAGCAATATGTTTTTCAATTGTATTCTTCGAAAATATTCAATATCTACCATCGGGTGGATAATCTTCTTTACCAGTATATGGATTTCTAATACCAAAGTAATTATTTTCTTTGTTACCTGATTTGGCACTTGGGTTATCACTTATTCAAGGACCTTTAGGATCATTGTCTGTATTCTTATATTTTGATAATTTTTTCTCACCACCAATAAGATTAATATTTTCTTTATTCTTTGCATAGGATAAACAATTGTCGTGTTGAATATTTATACCAGTTTTAGCATCGTTGGTAGTACTTTTAGTCTTGCGAATAAAATCGGCTATAAAATTATCTCTTCCAAATACTCCATCACTTAAAACTTTTAAATATGATCTTTCATGTTCATCGCATGATATAAAAATCACACCATCATCCCTTAATAATTTTTTGGCCAACTCTAGTCTATTCTTCATAAACACAAGTCAGGTTGAATGGTTGAATTTATCATTGTATTGAAAGGAATCATCGTTTCTGTTATAAGGTGGATCGATATAGATACATTTAACTTTTCCCTCATATCTCTTTAATATAGAGCTTAATGCTATAAGATTATTCCCTTTAATAATAAGGTTATCTTTTTCATTAAATGATATGTTTTGTTCTACACCTTGTGAACTATAGCGTTTTGCATTAATTAAGACTTTAGGATCAAGAAGTCTGTTAATATCGTCAAGACCAAGAGTTTCATTAAGCATAACTTCGCTGCGTTTTTGGTCATCTTTGTCTTGATTGCCAACTAAAACACAATCTTTGTAAGGGAATGAAAGTACAACATCGTTGCTTTCGTCAAGAAAGTGTCCATTGTTATCAACCAGGCCAATGCGATTTTTAAAAGAAGTAAAACTATCAGGCATAAAGTCTTTTAGATTGATAAAATCTATGAATTTTTTGTCATTAAAAATTCAGATTTCTTTAACCTTAACAAAGAAATTTTTGCGTATTAACTCATTTGAATAAAGAATCTCCATAAGATCGCTATCATGATTATTAACTGCAGCAAAAATATTACCTAATAAAAGCTTATTTTGTTCAGAAGAATAATACTTATTATTATCTTTAAGTATATCTAATAAACATTGAGTTAATGATGTGATTTTTGGTTCCATATTACTCCTTTCTATTACATCTATTTATATTGTTAAATTCATAAAACGATTTGCTAAATTGTTTGTCAGCTTCACTAATTCCATATGACTCATCATCTATTTGAGAATAATTTACATACAATTTGTTTTTGTTAATTATTGAAATAAGACGAGCTTTTTTCTCATCAAGACTAAGTGAATCAAAAGTACTTAAGCTAGATTCAATTTCTGCTTTACTTAAATAAGGAATTATGTCATTAGAATTTAGTATTTGGTCTTTAACACAAACAATGTCTTTGCTAGTTGCTTTTTTTACCAAATCCACTCATTTTTGTGTATTTTGGGCTAATTCGCAGTACACAAATGAACCGCCTCCCTGTCAGCCTACTAACTGAGATATTCCTCCTTGTTCACCATCAATAACTTTTTTAAGCCTTGCTAGCGTGATGTCTTCGATATAGTCCATTTGCTCAATACCAATATATTGCCGATTCATTTTGTGTGCTACAGCAGCGGTTGTTCCTGAACCAAGAAAGAAATCTAGAATAATATCGCCCTCATTTGTAGTAGCATCAAGGAGTTTTTTTATCAATTCTTCAGGTTTTTGACCTGCACCAAAACTTACACTTTGTTTTGCTCCTACGATCCAATCCATTGAATAAATCCCGTTTTCCTTTGCTTTTATAATGCTTGAAGTCATTATTTTAGAACCTGAACTTGATAATTCAAATGTATAGGTGGGTTTATAAAAAATTTTACTACGCACCTTGCAAAAATGGTAGATTGTTTCATGAACACGAGGCCATATAGTGCTAGTCGCTTTATACCCAAAAGGTTTTCCGCTTTCTCATATTAACTCTTTAAAATAATCAAATCCCAAACTTCTAATCAAAATATCTAAATATGACTTCATATTTTCGTCTATACTTATAAAAATACTTCCATCATCCCTTAATAATTTTTTGGCTAGCTCTAATCTGTTCTTCATAAATACAAGTCATGTTGAATTGTTGAATTTATCATTGTAATTAAATGAATCATTGCCAGTGTTGTAAGGTGGATCGATATAGATACATTTAACTTTTCCTTCATATCTCTTTAATATAGAGCTTAATGCTATAAGATTATTCCCTTTAATGATAAGATTATCTTTTTTATTAAATAATATGTTTTGTTCAATTCCTTGTGAGCCATAGCGTTTTGCATTAACTAGGGCTTTAGGATCAAGAAGTCTGTTAATATCATCAAGCCCAAGAGTTTCATTGAGCATAACTTCACTACATTTCTGGTCATCTTTGTCTTGATTGCCAACTAAAACACAATCTTTGAAGGGGAATGAAAGTACAACATCGTTGCTTTCGTCAAGAAAGTGCCCATTGTTATCAACTAGGCCAATGCGATTTTTAAAAGAAGTAAAACTATCAGGCATAAAGTCTTTTAGGTTGATAAAATCTATGAATTTTTTGTCATTAAAAATTCAGATGTCTTTAACCTTAACAAAGAAATTTTTGCATATTAATTCATTAGAATAAAGAATTTCCAAAAGATCGCTATCATGATTATTAACTGCAGCAAAAATATTACCTAATAAAAGCTTATTTTGTTCAGAAGAATAATACTTATTATTATCTTTAAGTATATCTAATAAACATTGAGTTAATGACGTGATTTTTGGTTCCATATTAGTCCTTTCTTTGCGGTTTTTTGTTGCAAAAACTATAATTAAATTTCTTATCTTGTTCACTTATGCTGTGGGAAGCAAAAAACTATAATTTTGTTTGAATTATATAAAAATTTATCTAAGTTAAGGTGATATTGTTAAGAAATACAACAAAATTTTATAGACATTAGCAAGTATTTTATTACTATTCATAAATACAACAGCAGTTGTTCCTAATTGAGAATCTGTTTTTAATCAATTACAAATTATTTTTGAAAAAGAAGATTAAATAATTAAAACAACCAAACAACATATTTGGAAGAAAATTTATCCAATTTTGTCATGTTGTTCGGTTGTTTTTTTGCCTAATAAATTTAGATTTGTGTGATTGTTATTCTCAAATCTCTTACTAAAAAAGTAAGCAGGAAATAAATTTACACAAAATTTACTACACCACCGTGGATTATTTATTTTGAAAACTAAAAACCTAAAATGTTTATTAAAAATATATGATTATTAATGTTTCATATTAAGAGATTCTAGCAATCCATTAGCTTTTGAAGCCTCTTTTTTAGCCCTGTCAAGTTCTTCAATTTTACTATTTGAAATAGATTCTTTTTGTTTAATTTCCTTATTTGATTGAGAAATCTTCTTATTTAATTTCAAATCCTCTAATAAAGCATTCTGAAGATTATTATTCGTTGTGTTAATCATAGAATCTGCTTCCTTATTTTTTTGGATTGCTTCTTCATTATCTAAAATCGCTTTATCTAATTGTTTTTGCTTTTGATGCAAATCATGAGTTTTATTTTCAAAGTCTTTTTCAACATCTTTTATTTGGCCTTGAATATTGTTCTTATCAAATAAAGAATCATTATTTGATTTCTTAGCATTTTCATAATCTAATTGCTTCTGAGCTAATAAATCAGTTTTATTTTTTACATCTTGATTAGCTAAATTAACCTTATTTTTAGCATTGTCCTTAAGGCTATTAGCATGAAGTATTGCTTGATTTAATTCACTTAAACTATTATTTTTATCTTCCAATTCTTTCTTTTTTTCTTCTAAATTAGTATTTAAATTTATAAGATCTTGCTCTGTTTTCGCCTTATTTTGCGATGCTTGTTCAATCAATTTAGTATTATTTTTTAATTCATTATTTTTATCGGCAACTTCTTTACTTTTATTATTTGTGTTTTCAAGTTCTTGTTGGTACTTTTGATTAGCCAGAGTTATATTATTAAGTGCCTCTTGCAATTTATTATGAATATCGGTTTGTTTTTGAATTAACGCTTGATGATTTTTTTGCGACTCTTGATGCTTAGCATTTGCACCATCTAAAGCCTTTGTTTTTTTATTGACATCTTCTTGTTTCATGCTAGCTTCTTCATTCACACTTTGCAATTTCTTTTCCAAATCTGTCTTGCTTTTTAGCGTTTTTTGGATTTGCTTATTAGCGTCATTAACAGCACCTTGCTTTTGAGATACTGAAGTTGTCTCATTATTAACCTTTTGTTTTAATTCATTTAATTTTTCTTGTAAGAAAGACTCTTTGCTTTTAGCTTCTTGCAATAATTCTTGAGCGCTCTGAAGTTGGTTATTTTTATCATCATGTTCTTGTTTAGCTGATTGCAATCGATGTTCTGCATCTTCTCTGGCTTTTCGCGCTTGTTCTGCCTCAACACGCGCAACTTCTAATCGACTAAGTTTTTGTTTAATTTCTTCTTCCTTATCCTTTACGGACTTTATTGCTGTATTTTGTTTCTGTACAGATTGAGATTTTAGCTGCTCATTGTTAGATTTAGATTCTTCTAGCATCCTTTTATCATTTGTTTTCTTGGTAATATCAACTTCAATTTCTGAAATTTTTCGCGAAGCTTCCCCAATTAGATGTTGTTGCTGATTTATCTGGTCTTCATATTTCTTGAGAGAACTAGTTAAAATAGTTGTATTTTTATTAATTTCAGCAATTTTATTATGAATAGCATTTTCATTATTCTCTTGCTTATCATATTCGTCTTTAGCATTCGACCATTTTCTTTCAGCTTCTTGTTCCGCATTTTGGGCTTCTCTATATAAAGATTCATAATATTTCTTAGTATAGTAATCATCTCTGCCTCTTTTTGAATCATTTCAATCATCAAGTTTTTGTTGTGTGTTAGCTTTTTTTTGTAAATAAGCTTGATATGCCTTTTGTTTTTTATCTGCCAATGAATTCTTGTTTCTTAATATCTTTTCCAGTTCTTTTTCCAAACTATTTTTTGTTTTTAAATTTTCATAAGCATGATTCAATTCATTAAGTTTTTTATTATGATTTTCTTTAATGCCCTCTTGCTCTACTTTCATCCTATTAGCTTGGTCAATATCTTTTTGCTTTTGTGCTAAATCTATAATTGTTTTTTCAAGATCTCTATTTCTTCTTTCGACTTCGCTTGCTGCGCTATCCTTTAGACCTTGAAGCCTTTTTAGTTCTTGCTTTAATATTTCATACTCATTATTCAATTGATTAGCATATTGGTCTTTATCAGTCTCATTTTTTGATGCGCTATCTAGCTCCCTTTGAAATTTATTTCTATCATTTTCTGCGTCGGTTTTTGCTTTGTTTTTCTGCACTAAATCATCATTTTTTTGATTAGTGTTTCTTATTGCCTCTTCTAGCTGAGACTCAATTTCTCGGTTTTCAGATGTGGCTTGTGCTAATGATTTTTTAGCTTCTTCTAATTCCTTGGTTTTTTGATTTAAATTTTGTTGTTTTTGCTTATAATCAAAATTGGATTTTTTTATTTGTTCAGCAATATTGCTTTGAGTTTCTTTTACATTTGACAATTCAGAATTTGCATCTTGCAAATCTTTAGAAATACGAGCTATATCATTAATATTCTCTTTTTCTAATTCATTAGCTTGTTGTACTTCGTTATTTAGTCTTATATTTTCGTTGGTAAGGTCTTCAGCTTTTTGTCTAGCATCATTTGCTTCTTTTTGTATATCTGCAAGTTTTTGATTTGCTAAAGCTAATTGTTGCTTAGCGTTGTTTAACTCATTATTGATTCGGGTTTTGTCAGTATCAAGAGTATTAAGAATTCTATTTATCTCTGCAACTTCATTTTGCATACGATTTATTTCTTTTTCAGATTCATTTTTAGCCCTTAATGCACTATTATATTCATCCGTTTTTGAATTAAGATCCTTAATTTTTTTATTGATATTTTCCTCTTGTTGTTCAAATTCAGAATTAGCACTGTTTTGGGCATTTATCGCATCTTGCAATGCTTTTTTTGCTTCATCTAACTCTTTGGCTTTTTTAGCTAAATCATCAGATTTTAGAATAGCATCTTTATTAACGCTATCATGATCTGAATTAGCCTTATCTTTTTTATTTTTTGCCTCTTCTAGGGCTTTTTTTGCTTCTTCAAGTTCTTTGGTTAAACGCTCAACTTCTTTAGTGGTGGAAATTACATTATTATTTGTTAGTAGCTTATTTTGTTCGGCTGCTTTTTTTTGTTTTTCAAATTCCTTAATTTTTTCCTTAATACTTTGTAATTGTTTTTCCAATTCATCTTTAGATTTTTTGGCTTCTTCTAGTTTCTTATTTGCTTCACTTAGCTCGTTGGTTTTGGAAATAACATCATTATTTTTTAATAAAGCGTTTTTCTTAGCTTGCTCTAGATCTTGTAATGCCTTTTCTCTAGCTTTTTTAGCTTCTTCTAGATCTTTATTTGCTTTATCAAGTTCTGCTTGCTTGTCTTTTTCCTCTAGCTTCAAAGTTTTAAAGTGATGAATTAAAACTGTTTCACCATTATAAATCATCTGAAACTCATAATCAGTATCTGGATATAAAGGTTTTTCATTATTAATCCCAAATGACATAGATTTTTCTTCTTGATTAATAACATGAGTCTTTCTTTGCACATTATAAGGAGTTTTTTTAGCATAAAATAAAACTGAAAAAGAACGATTAGTGTCATCATTTTTATCAATATTTTTTAAATGAAAGATCGCTGAGTTTGCAGTAATTTTCTGGTCTTTTATTTCCAAAGCCAAAAGGCTTTTTTTATCATGCTTATTTTTGTTTGTAAGATAAAAGGCTGCAATAGCTCCGGTTGTAATTGATGCTGCCAATAAAGCTGATGTTAATAAAATAACATTACGTTTTTTTCTTTTTACTTTGTTTTCTTCTACATTTTTATTCATAATTTCTTATACCTCTCTTTGATAAAATTAGCTTTTGTAAAATGCCCAAGATTTTTCAAGAAAATATTAACATTTTTTTTTTTTTTTTGCAAACTTGCTACCAGTGTTTATGTATCATTATGAAATAATGATAAAAAGAGGCTATATGCCGCCTCTTTTATCATGTTTTAAAAAAAATTGCTATCTTTTTAATTTATTCAAATCTTTTTTTAATTCATCCAACTTATTTGTTATTTGCAAAATTTCTTGATTTTTCTTATTAACTTCCTTATTAATTTTATTTAACTCTTGGTGTGTCTCATCCTTGATTTTTGATAATTGCTTAATCGAATTAACCATTTGATCTATGTTTTTTTCATTCTTTGTTTTTTGATTATTAAGGTCTTTTAATTTCTGTGCTAATATCGATAAGGAATTTTCTTTTTCCTTTTGTTGTTTTTCATAGTTAGCAATATTTTTAGACTCCTCATCTAATTGCTTTTTAATAATTTCTTTTAAAAACTGCGATGCTTGTGTTTCTTGCAAAAGAAGATTTTTATTATTTGTTTTAGCTTCAATGTTCTTTTTTTGTAAACTAATGTTCTTATTTTGCTCTTCAATTTGATGTTGAACTTTTGAAATATCTTCCTTAGCTTTTTTGATTAACTCATTTAAGAGAGGAATTTCATCATTAGCTTTTTTTAATTCTTTCATTCTATTCATTAGTTCATTTTTTAGTTCGAGCAATTTATTATCAATAGCATCCTTTGCTTCTTTAGCTTCCTTAAATTCATCATCTTTTTGTTTAACATCTTTTATTTTTTGGGTAACTTTATCATTTTCTTGAGTTAATTTTTCTCCTTTTTCTTTTCTTAGTTCTTCAGCTTGTTTTTTATCTTCTAGTAATTTTTGCAGTAGCATTTCTGCATCTTTTTTCTTTTGTGCTACAGCTGCCATTTTTTGTTTGACATCATCTAATTCATTGGTTTTTTGTTCTAATGATTCTCTTTTTTGCTTAATTTCTTCTTCTAAATTACTTAGTTTATTTTGAATATTGCTTTCAGTTATAAGGTTTTGTTGATTTTTTTGCTCTGCTGCATCTACTTCTTGTTGATTGGTTTGCACATTGCTTCTATTTTGTTCCACTTTTGCATTTGCATCATCATGTTTTTCCTTAGCTTGTTCACTTTTAGTTTTTGCTGCTTCCAATGCTTGCATTGCTTCGGAAATTTCATTTGATTTTTGATTTAAATCACTAGTTTTTTGTGCAATTGTAGTTGAAATAGAAGATAATTGTTTATCAACATTTAGCTTTTTGTTTTTTACATCATCAAATGTTGTTTGAGCATCATTTTTAGCACGTTCTGCCTCAGTCATTTCCTCTGTTTTTTGTGCAAGTGATTCTTTTAGTTTTTTTAGTTCTTGTTGCGAATTAGTTTTTTGCTGATTGAGACTTTCTATTTTTTCTTCAATTTTTTGTTTCTTTTGTGTTTCTTGTTCAATGTTTTGCTGTATTTTTTGATCATTCGTTTTTAATTTTTGTATTTTAGATTCGACATCTTGAACCTTACTTGTAGCACTTTTAAATGAAGCATTAACTTCATTGTTTTTATTTGTTAATTCTTCTTTAGTTTTTTGAAACTCACTTAATTGCGAATCTTTTTGCGAAACTTGTGCTTCTTTAGTTTTTATTTCTTCATTAGCTTGTTTATAAGCTTTATCTGCCTGCTCTTTTGATGATTCAGCTTGCTTCCACTCTTCTTCTGCTTTTTTAAATAATTTTTCTTTTTGGGCTAGTTCTTGGGCCGCTTGTTCTTTGGCTTTTTCATTATCATCTAAGGCCTTTTTAGCGCCTTCTTCTTGCTTTTTGAGTTTTTGCAATGTTTTTTCGAGTTCATCTCTTTCATTTTCTTTTGCATTTAGTTGTTGCTCTAATACATCTTTTTCATATTCATAATCATAATCAGCATCTGAAATTTTTAATTTTAAGTCATCAATTTCAACCGATATTTGATCTAGTTCATCTTTTTTACGGTTTACCTCAGAATGTAATCTTTGATGTTCATCGAGCCATTCACGATATTTTTTATCAATATTGGATTTTTTAGATTCGGCTTCTTTCTTAACTTTATTGGCCTCTTCTTTTGCGCTTTGTTTCGATTTTAATTCTTCAGTTTTCTTATCTAAATCATCTTTTGCGGTTTTGGCTTTTTCTTTTGCACTTTGTAATTCGGCCTCAAGCTTTGATTTTTGCTGTGTTATAGTATCAACATTTTTTGAAGCCTGCTCTAATTCTGATTCAGTTTTGCTCTTTAATTTTTTAACTTCCATTAAGTTTTGCTTTTCTTTTTCTAGTTCTGCTTGAGCTTGTGCTAATTCAGAATTGTTTGTCTTTCCTTCTGCTTCTTTGTCTTGTATATTTTTAATAGCGTTAGTTAATTGTTGCTGCTTTTGTGCTTCTTGTTGATTAATTTGCTGATTTTTTAATTCTTCTTGCTGTATTTTTTCGCTTAATTGTGCATGTTGTTTATTGATTTCTTCTAAAGAATCTTTTTTATTTTCCAATTCAACACTTGCTTTATTTTCTTCTTCAGCTAGCCTATCAACCTCCTTTTGCAGCCTATCTTTTTCTTGGTTAGCTTCTTGTATTTCTTCTTGAATTGTTTGTTTTTCTTTGTTTTTTTGAGTCAAATCAGATTCTTTTAACTTAGCATTTGCTTTTGCACTTTCAAATTCATCTTTGGCTTTTTGCTGATTTTCTAATGCAATATCCAATGATTTCTTAGCCATATCTAAATTCTTAGCTTTTTGTTCTAACTCATTTACACTTTGTTGTGAATTTTTCTTTGCTTCTTCTAACTTTTGTATCGCTTCTTTTTGTTTTTCTAATGCAGCTTGCAATTCATTTGTTGCAACATCGACTGCTTCTTGTTTAATGCTTGCCTCACTAGACTTTTTTTCTAGTTCTTTTGTTAATTGCTCTATAAGTGCTTCAGCATCGCTTATTTGTTTGCTTAGAGATTCTATTTTATTTTCTACTTCTTGATAATTTAATTGAGCTTCTTTTTGTTTTTGCTTTAATTTTTCAAGCTCATCTTTTAAAGCTGCTAGTTCTTGCTGTTTTCCTGAAAGATTTTTGTTGGCCTTATCTTGTTCTTCAGTAACTTGTTTTATATTTTCTTTTACTGTTTGTATGACTTGATTAGCGCTATCTTTTATATGCTTTTGTGACTCTAAATCATTCATTTTTCTTTGGACATCAGCTTGTAATCTGTTTAACTCTTCTTGAAGTAACTTGTTTTGATTCTTAGTTTGCTCTAAGTCCTTTTTAGCTTGCTCTAATTCCTTAGTTTTTAATGCTAATTTCTTAGCTTTTTCTTCAAAAACTTGTTCTGCTTTTTTAAAATCCGATATGGTTTTTTCGTGCTGTGATTTTAGATTATCTAGTTGTTTTTTTATTTCTTCTAAAATCCGACTATGTTCTAAAACTTCTTTTTCTTTTTTTATAGTCTCATTTTCTATTTGCTTTAATTTATCCTGAGATTCTGCATTTAAAGCCTCAAAATTTTCGATATTTTTATTTATTTCATTAATTTTTTTGTTTAATATTTTTTTCTTATTTTTTAGCTTTAACAGCATGTTTTTAGCAAGAGATAATTCTCTTTCCTTCTGCTCAATAACCTTTTTATTTAAAGATTGCAAATTAGAGCTATCTTGTTTTTTGCTTATACTATAAACAAAAACAGAACCAGCTGCCACAACTAAAGCAGACGATAATGATAAACACAATGCTAAGGTAATTTTCTTTTTTTTCATTACAATACCACCTATAAAAAATGCTTTATTTTAATGTATATATATAAATTATTTAATATAAAATAAACTAGCCTAATATCGGTTTTTAATCAAAACAATATATATATATATATATATATATATATATAGTAAGACATATACTAAAAAACAGATAATAAATGGTACTTTATACTCATTTTTTATGCTTTTCTTGCGCTTTTTTTAGGATTAGTGCTAATAAATTATTTAATTATCACCTTATCTATTTTTTTGTTTTATTTTGTATTTTTTCTTATTTTGCATGTTTTAACATGTCATATATTAAGATAAATAAAAAAGTAAAACAAGAAACTTCTAAATGAAATTGGTTGTTTTACTTAAAAATATTTTTTATCTTGTTTGGGTGGCTTTTAGTAAATCTTGTTTAGCAGCTTCTAGACTCTCGGTTTTTTCTGCGACATCCTGAATTTTTTGACTAACTTCACTAGTAAGTTTATCTAATTCTTTTTGTGCTAATTCTTTATTTTTTAGTTCTTGTTGAATTTTAGTACCAAAATTATTGATTTTTGATTCGGCTTCTGCTTTTTGATTTTTAATATCTTCTAATTCTTTATTTATTTCAGTTATTAAATTTGTTTTAGATTCAACATCATTTTGTTGTTTCTCTATTTTTTTATTTGCATCATCTAGCAGTTTTTCCTTCATTTCCTTAGGAAATTGAACGGCTTGTTTTTCTTGCAATGCAACATTTACAGCATTTTGCTTTTCTTGAATATTTTTTTCTTGTTGGGAAATGTTTTTACTTATATTTTCAATTTCTTGGGGTGCGTTGGCAATTGTTTCGCTAGCTTTTGCTATAGCCTCTTTTATTTCTTTTATTTGTTTATTTGTATTACTTAAATTACTATTAGCATCATTAAATTTTTGAATTGCTTCATTATGTTTTTGGTCAGCAATATCTTTAGCTTCCTTTGCCTTAGATTCAATGCTTTTAACTTGATTTACTGCTTCGATTTTTGAATCAACTTCCTTAGTCTTTTCGTCTAATTTCATTTTGGCTCTACTTGCATTTTCTTGTGCTTGCATTCTTTTGTTAGAAAGATCAGTTTTAGCAATTTCTAAATCAGCCTCCGCAGCTTGTTTTTCTTTTTTAGCTTCCTTATTTTCTTGTTGCGCAGTTTTTAAATCATTTGTTGCTTGCTCCAAGTTTCTTGTTTTTTGTTGGAAATTATGATCAGATTCATCAAAGGTTTTCTGGGCTTCATTTTTCTTTTGAACTAAGTCTTGATTATTTTTTTCAGATTCATTTTTAGCTAATTGTTTTTCCTCAAATTCCTTTGTTTTTTGAGCTAAATCAGTTAATGCGCTAGTTTCTCTTTTTGTGGATTCTTCATTTCTAGTTTTTGCTGCTTCAAGCGCTTCTTTAGCTTTGGAAATAATATTTTTTTGTAGGTTTATATTACTTTTTGTTTGAGCAATCTCGGTTGTTAATTCTTCTAATCTTTCGAAATAGCTATCCTTTTGTTGCTTAATTTGTTGGTAAGCGTCTTCAGCTACACTAGATGCTTCCTCTTTTTGAGCCTTTTCTTCTGATTTTGATTTAAATTCTGGTTCAATTTTGGCTTTTTCAGCTTCGGCTTCTGTTTTCTTAACATTAGCTTCATCCAAGGTTTGTTGCGCTTTTGCTTTATTTTCATTTGCGTCAGCTAAATCTTTTTCAGCTTGCTTGATTAGTTTATTAGTTTGCTCTATTTCTTCATTTTTAGCAGCAATTTCATTTTTGGCTTGTTCAATAGCTGTATCAGCATCATTTTGAGACTTTAATAGAGCCTCAACTTCCGCTTGAAGTGTATTTGTTTCAGCAAGAGTAACTCTAGCTTTCTCTTCCGTAGCTTTCAAAGTATTTAAAGCAGAATTATACTTGGCACTTGCCTCACTTTTGGCGTTATTATAGCTTTCTAATTCAGCTTCTAGACGTCTTAATAACTCGTCCTTCTCTGCTATTTGTGCTTTAGCATTTTCTAGTTCTTGTTTTTTAGTGTTAACAGATTCCTGTGTTTTGACTTTTTGTTTTTCTAAATTATCCTTACTAGTCTTTTTATTATTTCTTTCTCGCTCTTTGTTGCTTAATTTAGTCATTGCGGGATTAAAGGTATTTTTAAGATAATTAAAAGCTTCTTTATCAGCTTTTGAAAATTCAGCAAAATCAATTTTTTTTGCATTTAATTTTTTTGTTAAATCTATAACTTTTTCAAAAAGTCTATTTTTCTCTTTTTCTACCTTATTAAATTCCACTTTAGCCTCTTGGGCTTCTTTTTCGGCTTTTTCATATTCAGTATTTGCACTAGTAATTTTAGCTTCTAATTTAACTAATTCGTCTTCTAAAACTAGAATTTCCTGAGCTAATGTATCTTTGTTTTGCTCAGCTTCCTGCTTTGCCTGCATTGCTTCACTCTTAGCAGTTTCTTTTTGACTTAATTCTAAAATTCTTTGATCTAGTTCGCTTTTAGCTTCGTTCTCATTATTTCTTTTTTCTGCCAATTGTTCTTCAATCTCGGTTTTTTCTTGCAGTTTAGACTGGTATTTAGCATCTAATTGCGGAAATTTTTGCTTTGTATCATCCGATATTTTTTGGTCTTGTTTTTGTTTATTCTTAATTTCTTCTAATGAACGCTGTATTTCGGTTATTTTATTTTTTAATTCTTGAATTTCAACTGGTTTAGTTTGCGGTGCATTTGTAGCATCTTCTATTTTCTTCAAGGCTTCTAATCTTTGTTGCTCTATTTCGGCAACTTTTTGTTGTGCTTGTTCAAATTGTTGAGCCACTTGTGCATATTCTTTTAAAACTTGTTCTAACTCATCTTTCTTTTCTTCAAATTTAACTTGCGCCTCTTGTTCTTGCACTTGGAGATCATCAAATTTTTGGCGTAAATCGCTTTGATTATTTTCAAGAACTTCTTTTTCTTTTTCAAGTTTATTTTTTTCTTCTTCGTTTTGGGCTAATTCTATTGTTTTTTGATCTAGATTTTGTTTTGCATCAACTATCTCTTGTTTAGCATTTTGCAATTCTTGTTGTGCTTCAATCAAGGCTTGATTAGCATTATTAAATGATTCTGTCTTTAGTTTTAAATCTTCATCGCTTATCGACAAGTGTTTTTTTGCTTCATCTAGTTGCATTAAAACAGTGTTGTGAGGTTCTCTAATTTTTTCTATATCATTAGATAAATTATTTACTTCTTCTGTTTTTAGAGTAATCATATTGTCAGTTTCTTTGATTTTTTTAACAGCTTCTTCAATGCGTTTTTCATTATTTGTAACTGCTTCTGATAATCCATCTAATTTTTGCTTAGCCAACATATATTCATCAGAAAGTTGATTTTGCTGCGTTTTTAATTGATCTAATTCGCTTGTTATGCTATCTAGATCTTTCTTTTTTGATTCATACTCAGTAGAAACCTTACTTGCCTTATCCGAAGCATTTTTCTTCTCATCAGTAGCATCTTGAATAGCTTGCATTAATTGTGGTAAGGACTGTTCCTTTTGAATTAATTCCCCTGATTTTTGTTGACTTAAAATTTTGGCATCTTCCAATTGCTTCTGTGCTAATTCTTTCTTTGTTTTTGCTTCTTTTAATAACTTATTAGCTTCTTCTAATTGCGCTGTTTTTAAATTAAAATTCTCTAATTTTTCATCAAAAAGTTTTTTGGCGCTATTAAAATCAGATTGAATTTTTTTCTGCTCTTGTTTAGCATCTTCTAACTTAGTCCTCGCCATCTCTAAAGCACTATTAGAAGTGCTAAGTTCTGCTTCCTTGCTAACTAAATTTAAACTAGCTTGGTCTATCTTATCTTGGATATCTTGATTTGAAGATTGAATATTTTTAATATTTCTTTCAATATCGCTAATTTTCTTACTCAATTCTTTTTGTTTATCTTGCGCTTTTGTTAACTTATCTTTTGCAGATTCTAATTGCGCTTGCTTTTGATTAACAAGTTTTGTTTTTTCGGCAATCAATAAATCTCTTTGAAGCCTTATTTGATTGCTTTTTTTAATCGACGTATAAGTTATTGCTGTTGCTCCAGCAATAACTAAGCTAGCTGACAATGTTAAACACAATGCCAACACTAGTTTTTTTCTTTTCATCATAATTATTCCTTTATAAAATATTTCATCAAGACATATATAACATTATGCTTTTTATGACTAAAATCAATGTTTTTTTATATTAATACAATAATTTATATATGCACTTATATTGTATAGAGCACGAGAAAAAAATTATAATATTTCCTAAATATTTTTAATAGTAACCAATTTTAATAACATATTTTTTATAAGTTTATGTCTTTATATTATAAGAGATTCATACATCAACAAAATTAAAAAACAACTTAAAATAAGTTGAATTTTAATTTTTTTAAATTTCATTTTTTAATTTTATAAATAGTTATGCTTCTTAAAATTGTCTTGCTTCATAATTTATGGCTCTAAGTAAAAAAAATAAAATTTATATGCTAAAAGTCGTTATTTTATTTAATTTTTAATGCTAGCGATACAAAGTCATTTGCATTTAGCGAACCCTTTCCAACAAGATATCCGCTCAAATTCTTTACTTGTTCCAATCTTTCTATACTATTAAAGCAAACAGAGCCACCATATAAAACAGGAACATTTTTATCTAATTCATTGTGAATAAAATTTACAACATTTTGGATATGTTCAACCTTTGGAATAATTCCATTACCAATACAATAAACAGGCTCATATGAAATAATTAAATTATTATAATCACTAATGCCTTTTAGGGCGCTTTGGATTTGCTTTTGTAAAACATCAAACGTACGGCCAGTTTCGAATTCGTTTATCGATTCCCCGATACATAATATAGTTTTAATATTAGTTTTTTTAAGATGCAATATTTTTTGGTTGATTAATTCATCAGTTTCGCTAAATAATAATCTTCTTTCACTATGCCCGATAATTACAAAATCAACATTTGCTTCAATTGCCACATTAAGCGATACTTCACCAGTATAAGCACCATTTAATTCATGGAATATATTTTGCAATCCAAATAAATAACTACGCTGAGGATTATTATAAGCTATATATGTGCTATCAAATGAAGGGGCAATGCCAATCTTAATGTTATTTAATTTGGCTTTATTTTCATCTATGAGGTAATCAAGAGCATCGATATAAGATTCGACATCTAAAAAAGTTTTATTCATCTTAAAATTTCCGATTAAATATTTCATAAAAATTCCTTCTTTTGTTTTTTTAATTTATTATTAATTAAAATTCTTATAAATGTATTGCTAGCATACCAATAACTAGTGTAAGGGACGAAATGCCGATAATGAGATATGAAGCCAAGTTAGTTGATCCTAAAATATTTTTGTTCTTGCTTTTTTTTGCTTGTTCGATATTATAAGCATTTCTTTCACTATTTAAAATCTTATCTTTTTCAAATTGATTCATACCAGAATAATATTTAGCCTTAGCACGCATGTTAATGCGATAATTATGATAAAAGCTTAATATCGGCGAGGCCAATCCTTTACCAAATCCGCTACGAGAAATTAAGACCAATAAGCCAATACCCATAACAGTTACACAACCAACACTAATTGCATTAGACCATGTTATTTTTACAGAACTCTGCTTTTTTAAAAAACCTGTTAATAATATCATTAAAATCATTAAAAAAATTGAAATAAAAAAATAAATAATATTACCTAGTGTTCAGCTTCGTGATCAATAACTTCCAGATTTTCTATATTGACTTTTTCTATAATTTTTTTTCTTCATATCTGTTCTCTTTAATTACTAATTATACTTAATTAATTATAATTAAAACAGATAAAAAAACATTAGACAATATTATTCGTCTAATGTTTAGTTAAACTATTTTTTAACTCATTTTGCAATTTGTTCTTTTGTTCCGTATATTCAATGTTCTTTATCAACTTGATAATTAATTGGCATATTTGGAAACTGTTGCTCATAAATATAATCAATATTAAATGAAACATTTTGAAACTTTTCATTAGCATTTGATATTTTGGGAATTGCCTTAAACAAATTAATTGTATATGGGTGTAAAGGATTATTATAAATAGCTTCCGTTTTACCGCTTTCTACAATCTTGCCTAAATGCATAATTTGCACATTATCTGCAACATATTCAATCATACTCAAATCATGGGCAATAAATATTAAACCAATATTTTTTCTAATACATAAATCTTTTAATAAATTAACAACTTGCGCCTGAATAGAAATGTCAAGAGAAGCAATTGGTTCATCGGCAACAATAACTTTTGGTTCAGTAATCAATGCACGAGCAATAACAATACGTTGTAATTGTCCGCCACTAAATTCATGTGGATAGCGATATGCAAATTGTTTTAATAAACCAACATCTTCAAGAGAACGATAAATAATCATTTTATACAATAATTCTGAAATTAAATATTTAGCAAATGGAAATGAAAACTTATAATCATAAAGATTAAATCTTTTAGACCATTTCGTATGATGAACGTCAACATTTTCACTATTTTTCTTATTAAGATTTAATTCAACTCATTTATAGTCAATGCCAAGTAATAGATAAATACGCTTAATGTCTTTTCTTAAATAATCTCTTTCGATATTAAATGATTTTAATGTATCCTCTTTCAAGGCAATATCAGAGTTATACATTTTAACAACAGTATCTTTATCTTTTTTGATAGCCTGAATTTTTTCAAGAATCCTTTTGATATCTTTATTTGTTTTAAAAATATTTAGGTCATTAGGTTTTGCTTTTAGTGATTCTTTTAATACGTTATATTTCTCGGTTAGAGAATTAATTTTAGTATCATAAAGATTTTTAACATATTTAATGAATTCAAATTTATGTTTTTTGTATAAATCATTGCAAATAGTTTGATCAGCCACTAAACGTTGATACTCTGCCTTTTCAATTTGGATTTGTTGATACAAGTCATCAATAATTTTCTTATAACTTACTAAGAAGTTAGAGCGACCTTGCAAATACAGTTCTTTGGCCTCTTTAAGTTTTTTATGCGCTTGTGACAATTCTTGATGTGAATATTGCGGAATTTGTTTTAGCGCTATTCTTTGCTTTAAAGTAGATATTTGTGAATTTAATTGTTCTAATTCATCGCGAAAGTTTTGCTCATTTCTATTGGAAATTTCGGTATATTTAGAAAAATCAAACTTAAAATTTTCTTTTAATGTTTGCTTAATTTGCGCTAACATTATCTTTGAATACTCAATTTTTTCTAGATGTGTATTATAAAAGTTCAAAACATAACTTTCAAGCTCTTTAACCAATTGTTTTATATCTTCATAATGTAAAAATGTTAGACATTTTTTTAATGAATTCAAGGTCATCACTCTTGCTTTGAATAGATATTCATTTTTTAAATTATACAAATAGAAATCTAAATCAGTAGACATTAGTCGGGCAATATTCACTAAGCCTCTTTCATTTTTATTTTCCACACAGAAGTTACTAAACGTATTTTTAGAAATATAAATTTGATGTTTATGCTCTTTTATTAGTTGTTTTTTCTTAGCAAGAAGATATTCCAATTCCTTCATATCATCATATTGTTCGCAAGATAAACAACTTAATTTACTAATTTTCTTAAATTCTTCTTGTGCTTTTCGATATGCTAATTCTTCCTTAGATAATTCTTCGCGACGGTATTTAGATTGCATTTCATAATAGAAATTTATCAACGACGAAGCGTTTGAATACATATTATTAATAATCAAACTTTCCATTCTTTGTTTTTCTTCTAGGTAAGCATAAAACAACGAAAAGTTATCTTCACGGCTCAATTCCTCATCTAATTTAAAATCAGCGAATGCCTTTTTTCATTTTGAAAAGAAAGGATTAGCAAGGCGGTTAATTTCTTGATAATTTTGAAGTTCTAGCTTCATGGCTTGAATTTGAAATGTATATTTAAATGTTTTTTTGACTTCTAACCAATCTTTGAAAATATCATTTATTTTAGTTTTCATTATACCGTTGACTAATAACGGTTCTCTTAGGATTGTATAAATATTTTGTTGACTATTTAAAGAAGCATGAGGATCTTGAAAAATCATTTGAACGTTTTTACGTAGATATTTTTTAAGCGATAGGCTAATATGCTTACCTGAAATTATTTTATCTTCTAGTCGCACAAATCCATTATAGTCATCATAAAGTCTCAATATTGTTCTACCAACAGTTGTCTTCCCTGAACCAGACTCGCCAATAAGACCAACAATTTCTCCTTCATGAAGATCAAAAGATACACCATCAACAGCTTTATTAATGATACCTTGACTAACAAAATATTTTTTAAGATTATCAATTGATAATATAACTTTTCTTTCTTCTTTATTTTTCATTTTGAAATGCCTTTTTAAATAATTCTAAACGATTTTGTAGATCTTTTGTGAGTTCAACCTTCGGTGCTTCAGGACTTAATAATCAAGTAGCGGCTGAGTGTGTTTCAGTTATTGGGATTAAAGGAGGTTCTTTGATAAAATCAATTTCAAGAGCATAATCATTACGAGGAGCAAAAGGGTCACCAACAGGAAGGTTAGCCATATCTGGTGGTGTTCCTTTAATGTTATACAATTTTTCCTCTTTTGATTCAGGAATAGCAGATATTAAAGCTCATGTGTATGGGTGAGCGGGTTGTGTAAAAATTTCTTCTTTCGAACCTTTTTCAACAATTCTTCCGGCATACATAACATAAATATAATCACAGAATTTCGCAATAACGGAAATGTTATGGCTAATTAAAATAATGGAAATCCCCATTTTTTGTCTAATTTCTTCAAATAAAGCGAGAACACTAGCCTGAACAGTAGGATCAAGAGCAGTAGTTGGCTCATCAGCAATAATTAAATCTGGTTTAAGAGCAACTACCATAGTAATAACAATTCTTTGTTTCATACCACCTGACAGTGTATGAGGATAAGCACTAAAAATCTTTTCTACATCCCTTAAACCAAATGTTTTTAATAAACCCAATAAATAGGATTTTTTTTCAGTATATGTTTTAGCACTTCACTCAGTATTATTATTAAGTGCATCTAATAATTGTTTTCCAATGGTGCGAGTTGGGTTTAGCGATGTTAAGGGGTCTTGAGGGATATATCCAATTTTTTGACCTCGAACAATTTGCCAATATTTTTCTTTTTTAAAAATGTTGCTTAGTTCCAAATCACCAATTTGGATTTTATCAGCACTTATAATTCCATTCTCATTAACATTAATTAACGTTTTTGATGTTACTGATTTGCCAGAGCCTGATTCACCAACTAATCCTACAATTTGCCCACGCTTAACATCCAAGTCGACACCACGAACAATATGAATAGTTTTTTTTCTGCCTGCTGGAAAACTTACATGTAAATTTCTTACTTCTAACAATTTATCATCTTCCATTATTTCTTGCGATTGAAATCTAGAATATAAATATGATCGCTTTTGAGTAGTTTGTTTTTTAATTTGTGACATAATTATTTTCTCTTTCCCTTAGTTATTACTCTAGGATCAAGGGCATCATGAATACCAAGAGCCATAAAGTTTAGCGATAATGATAGTAATAATAATATTAATGTCGGAAGTAGGATTACTCATACGTTTTCACTAGCTTCTGAAGCCGATTCAATTAAGATCTGACCTAAGTTAGTATCATTCCCAGATTTAAAGAAACCAAGAAATGCCAATGATGCAACTCATAAAATTACACTTGGGACATTTTTAACAAACGAGTTAGCAATTTTCCCAATAATTGCAGGCAAGGCGTGAACAAATATTTGTCTTGAGGCAGAAGCACCTATTGCTTTTGAGGCTGTTATATATTCCTCGTTTTTAACGGTTATTATGTATAACCTTGTTAAACCCACAAACAATGGCCATCCAGCAATAGACATAGCTAAAATCAAGGAAATTTGGTTTGTCCCAAAGATTCCGACAAATATAAGAATCCAAATAATTGTTGGTGGAGCATTAAAAATATTAATTATTCTCATAATGATTGTATCAATTAATTTACCCGCATAAAAACCAAGGACCGCACCTAAAGTGATGCCAAACACAGCTTGAATTATTGTGGTAATAATAGCAATTTCAATCCCTCTCCATGTTGCATATCACGTTGTAACTCATATATCATAACCAGTTGAAGAGGTTCCTAAAATAGTTTTTAATGTAGGAACTTGCGGTATTAAAACCTTAGTTACATATTCATCAGTTAGTAAAACTCCGTTAGGTCTTGAGTTAATTAAACCATTCAGAACTCACGCTTTAAATAAATGATAAGCATTATAGTGAATAAATAATTGACCTTGATCATTAGTGTCAATGGTTGTTGAATTTGTAAAGAATGCAAATCAATTATTTCATTCAACTTCTTGCCCTAATTCCTTTCCATGACTAACAACATAATTATAGAATTTATAAATCTGATCGTCGGGTGTTATAGCTTTAGTTACAAAAGGTGAATATGCCGGCGGCAACGAGTTAATAAAATCATAACCATTAATTGGTTTGTTGGGGGTATAATTTGTGACTAGACTTGATGGAATTAATAATGATGCCAGTAATATAAACAAAAACACAATTAGCGAAACAACAACAATTGGGTTTGAAAAGAATCTTTTTATAATTTCAATAGCCATTTTTTTAGGGCGCCCTGCTATTGAGGAGGTTTGAACCTTATCACTTTCAGAAACAAAACCGAACTTTCTAGATAGTTCAGAACTTATTTTGTATTTTTTGTTAAATTCTTTAATCTGAGATTGTAAATTATCTTCCATATTTAACGTTCTAACCTACCTTTCATTATGGATTTTGAGACATAGAATTATGGTTTTGTTGATTCAATGCCCTTTTTGCATATAGATCTTTTTCAAGTTTCTTTCTTTCTAAAAATGCTTTAAAAAATAGCCAATAATTTTTCTTATTTTGTGCAGAATATGTAATTTTTGGATCTAATACAGCAAACATTACATCTACAAATATCTCAGCAGCTAATCCAATTCCAGTAAAGAATATCGTTGAAAACATAATAATATTAATTTCTCCAGTTGGAAATGAATTAGCAATAACAGTACTTGTTCCTGGAACATCTCAGTATCTTTCAATAATAATTGAACCAGACAATAGCCCAAGGAATGAGCCAAATAATAAGCTAAATAATGGAATCGAAATATTTCTTAATACATACTTAAAAAATATTTGAGTAGCCTTCAACCCTTTAGTTTTCGCTATTAAAACATAATTAGATGTTAATACAGTGATTACTTGATTTCTTGTATAACTAACATATACAGCCATTGAAGTTAAGGTAATAATTAACACAGGCGGTAGATATGATACAAATAATTTACCAAATGTTGGTTCAAGAGCATCTCTCGGAACTACGGTTGGAATACCAATTTTTAGTGAAATGGTAATTAATATCGGAGCTAAAACAAATGAAGGAATTGCTACAAATAATAGAACAAATAAATTAGCGCCAGAGTCAAATAATTTTCCCCTTTTATAACCGGCAAAAACACCAATAGTTATACCGCTAATTGAGCTAATAATAAATGCAGGAAGAGTAATTCTAATCGAATATTTTAATGGGGTAAAAAATAATAATTGTATGTTAGTATATTCAGAAGGATTTGGATTATTTTCTTTATTAATAATAAATCCAAAATCACCACGAAAGATATTTCCGATATAGCGGAAATATCTTACGATGATAGGAATGGGCGTACCATCTTCATATCTAAGCCCAAAAGCTATTTCATTGTCATATGTAAGTTGCTCAATTGAGAGCTTATTTTTAGGATTTTGAAATAGTTTTTCAACTATTGCTTTAACCGGACTTTGCCCAAAAGCGCTGACAAGTGTATATACAACAAAAGTTATAATAAACAATGTCAGGAGTGCAAATAATATTCTTTGACGTATATATCTAAACATTGTATAAATTAGTTTTTAATCTTTCAATCTACATATAGATCGACACCAGGATTTGTGGAATCAGGTACGACAAATTTTTTCTCTACTAATGCTCTACCAAATTCGTTCTTTTGTTTAAAAATTGCATATGTGAATCCAATATTAAAGAATGATGTAAATTGTTCCATTAACTCAATTGCTTGTTCATTAGTATGTTTTGCAATATATTGTAATCAAAATGCTGCTGTTCATGCATAAGCATCTGTTCCATGCTTGCCATCATGTGATGTTCAAGGGATTGCTTTATTATTGCTATCTCTTTTTAGAAAATAGTGTTCTTTTCCGTTTTCAGTTCTTTTTTCAAAGGTAACAGAGGTAGTATATGGTAGGTATTGTCCCTTATATTTGTTTTCAACTAAATGAAGATCCGCAAACGGTACTGAACCAATTCACTTATGTGGTCCATCCTCGTTAGCATATTTAACCATATCCTTTGCAAGTTGATAAATTTTTGGATAATTTTCTTTTATTAATTTGTTTTTATCATCCGAATCATTTGCTGCTATTCAAGTTAATGTCGGAACTAGGTTTGCGCTAAATGAAAGGCCGTCATATCCCGAACCGATTGAGTCGTAGTCATATGATCACGAAACAGTTTCTGATCCATTTGATCCTCTTGATCTAAAATTATCAAATCTAGGATCATCTTTATTATCAGTGTAATATATTGATAATTTTAATTTTGGATGTAATTGTGAAAATGTTTCTTGAATACTTTCAAATGCTGTTTTATATCCCTTAGGTATATTTATAAATGGAAAGGCATATTTAAACTCAATATCTTGGTCTTTATATTCAGGAAATTCTTTATAAAAATTATCAATTAATTTCTTTAGTTCTTCTTTAATTTGTTCAAAACCGGCAGATTCAAGTTTTTGCGATCTCGTTCCATTCTTTTTAAATAACACTTCTTCATTTTCGCTAGGACTTATTTCTTTGCCTATTGTGCCAAAATCAATTTTTCCAGACTTATCTGCCTTTAGAGCAAATAAAGAGTTTATTCTGTCTCTGACATCATTTGGAGTTCTGAATTTTGATGATTGTTGGTCACTACCGCCAATTGGTGAACCATCTGCAACTTTTGCTATTCATGCCGATGACTGAGAACTGGTTGCTTGCGAAGCAAACTCATCTCAATTAATTGCAGCATTTATTAAAGTTCTAAAAATTAATCCACGACCAGATATAAATTCACTTGGATCATTTAAACCTTTTGATAGCTCGTCTCTTGTTGCCCCATAAACTAATTTAGCAAAAGCATCATTGAATTCATAGAAATTAGTTTTTTGCCCTTGAGGAAGTGCTCTAACAAATGGTTGTGCAACGTTTCTATAAAATGGTCTATTTGTATTTACAACTTGAATGTAACGCAATCCAAATTTATTACCATCTCTCAAAATTTCATCTTGTTGTGCTTTATTTAATTGACTAAATGCAATTTGTGAAACGCTACCTTCTTTGTACTTATTAAAAATTCTGTCTGCAAATGTTTCTGCCGCAACGTTTTGATTATATATAAACACTATTTGTTCAATAGTATCAGGGCTATTCACAAATTTTTGATCATAGTAATTCTTATTTTTCTTAAGAATTAACTCTTGGCCTTTTTGAGGTGATATATAATATGCGCCATTATATAAAGTGTTTTTTAAACTTACTCCATATCAATAGGCTCCAACCTTATATACTATAGAATTTTTATCTAATTTTTTAATCTTATCTTCAAATTTTTTGGTTTCACCATTTTGCAAACCGTTATAGTTATATACTGGCAATTGCTCTGTTTGATTCTTTTCATCAATATATTGCGAAGGAGCTGGCTGAAAGGTATAATCTCTCAATATTAACTTATTAAAGAACTCTGTAAATTCTGGATCATCATGATTAGAAATTTTTTCAAATGTTACAGCATCATCTAATCCTACTTTTTGTATAAATTCTTTTTCTACAGAAAACTTCTTATGATCAATACCGAAAAGACTGAATAAATAATCATTTGAATACTCCTCTTTATCAGTAAAGGCTGATGAAGAAGCATCTGATAAAACTTTGGCAGCTTCTTTATCAAGTTCCTCAGAACCACCATTTTTATCTCTAAATGATTGACTGACAGAAAGTGTTCTTAATCACGAGTAATAAAAATCTTTTGCATTAACTTCATATTTCGTCTTTTTACCCGTTTCGTCAACCCAAAAAACACCTTTTCGAATAATAAATTGAACTTTAGTAGCTGATTTTAATTTATTATCAAAGTTAAAACTGTTGATAGATTTTTGATTATTCGATTTTAATTCTACTGAAGCAGAAGTGTAATATTTAACTCCGTCTTTTTCACCATTAGGCTCTGTCATGATATCGGCATCATCGGAATCAAATGTTGTTATAGAACCATTTTTGTCTGTTATAACAACTGCAGAAGCCATTGCTAATGCCTTTTTTGTTCAAGTTGGAGTTGTGATATATTGAGCAGTTCCAATTATTTTACCACTTTGATCCTTTTTGACTTTGTTAGTTAAAACTGGTTCTCCGATATTTTCAATGCGAACCAAACCAGCTGAAGTTTGTTGTGTCGTTGCGACACTTACATATCCACCATACGATCTTGAAGCATCATATACAAATGCTTGCCCTGTATAAGGTGAGTTATATTCAAACACGTATTTATGAACTTTACCGCTTTGTAAGTTGTTGCTGCAGCTTGCTAAAAGCAGGGGCACTGAAGCACTAAGTAAAGGTAAAGAAGCTAATAATATTTTGTTTGCTTTTTTCATTTTAATCTCCATTTTTTATAATTCCATAAAAGTCATTAAGGTGTTATTGTATTTAAAAAATTATTATCTAGTTATATAAAATGACTTATATAAAATTACAAAATAATTATAAATTATTTTTAATCTTTTGTTAGGTTTTGCTCTTAAAGAGGCGCATTTTCTCTTGTCTTTCAATGTGACTTTTTTAATACATTTTTGATTGATTTTTATTACTTTTTTATTGAAATTATTTAAATCTGGGTTTTATTAAGAAAATGCTAAAAGATACTTTTTTATTAAGAAAATTCTTATGTTTATTGAGTAATTATGTACCTCTAAAATCCATAATCTTAGGACGGTAAATAATGTTGAAATATGAAAAATCTATATTATTCTTTTTAATTTTAATCTTATTAATTATGATATTTAAATGTATAAGTTGCATTACAAATTCCTCCAAGAATAATATTTTTATTTCACGAATTCATAGAATTCATCTTAATAATACCCTTGTTGAAATTAATAATTTCAATAGCAAAAAATGCAGCTATTATAGCTGTGAACATACTAGAAATTTGATAATTTTCATTTATTTTTTTTATGTCCATCATTTTTTCCTAACATTAATTATTTTAACAACATTTAAAATTTTTTTGCAAAAAAATATAATACTTTTTAAATTTATTTATAAAAATCGACTTAGTTTTAGCAGTTTTATTAATATAAAAAATAAAATAAAAAAATAAAGCAATATTAGATATTTTTGATATAATTTTTTTAATTCAACTTGTTATGGCTAATTATTTAGCATAATGAATTGGATTAACATAGTTAATGTCTTATCCGAGCTTTTTTGCTTATTTCACTAAATAATTTAGATCAGGGTCTGCGGAGTCTGATTTTTTAAAATTGTGATAAAATTTTACTATTATGAATTCAAAGACAAAAAATATTATTTTTAACGAACATAAAGACAATATTAAATGAGATATATATTTTATGTCCTTAGCCAAATTAAGTGCATTTAGATCTAAGGACCCAACAACAAAAGTAGGGGCCTGTATTGTAAGCCCAAATAATTATGTCATTTCATTAGGTTACAATGGAATGCCAACTAGTTTTAATAACACCGAGGTTGATAATGACCTAGCCTTTCCATGGAATCGACCAAGTTGTTCTGATGATGTGCTACATTCAAAATATACATATGTTGTTCATGCTGAAGCAAATGCTATAATTAATGCTAATCTAACTAATTCTAAAATTGAACCAGGTTCAGCAATTTATGTTACACATTCGCCATGCTATAACTGTGCAAAATTAATTGTCCAATCAAAAATATCAAGAGTTTATTATGCTAGTGAATATAAACCGGAAGCAGATGATTTTAAAGCTAGCCTAAAAATATTTAGCACCTTTGGTGTTGAATTTATAAAAATAAAAAATGATTTTGATATTGATTTTAAAATAAAGAAATAATTTTTTATTTAATTTAAATTTTTAGGTCTTAAAAATAAATTTAATATCATATATTTGATAAATATTTTTAAACTATAAAAATGTTGCAATTTGACTAAGAATTAACAATTTTCTAATAAAAAATTAGAAAAAAATAGTTCTACTTTAGAAATTTCATAAGAAATTGTTTTATTTTTTTCATCTACTTTAAAATCAAATAATTTCTTATGAAATAAATAAGAAAAATTATCAAGCAGGTCTTGATAATTTTAATTATTTTGTTATAGTTTCTCCACATGATTGGGAGCCAAAAAGAGTCGCTAGATTTATTAAATATCGATGAATATTTTATTAAATCAAACATAAAAAAATCAATTTAAACTTGTTTTAGTTATAAAAACCACTAAAATTTAAGTTAAAAAAAGAATAAAGCCATCATTAAATTAAAAAAAATTCCCACTTTTTGGGGAAAAATTAAACAACTAAAAATATAAAAAAATTGCCTATATTTATGGCAAGCTTTTTTGTTCCCTAAAAACTGAATATCGACTTTTTTTATTTTAGATAACTTCTATAGAATCACTATTAAACCAATCAATTTATTAGTACTGGTCAGCTGAATATATTGCTATACTTACACCTCCAGCCTATCAACCTCATAGTCTATAAGGAATTTAATAGGGAATACTCATCTCTGAGGGGGCTTCCCGCTTAGATGCTTTCAGCGGTTATCCCTGCCGCACTTGGCTACCCAGCTATGCTTCTGGCGAAACAACTGGCACACCATCGGTGCGTCCACTCCGGTCCTCTCGTACTAAGAGTAGCTCTCATCAATATTCCAACGCCCACATCAGATAGGAACCAAACTGTCTCACGACGTTTTGAACCCAGCTCGCGTACCGCTTTAATGGGCGAACAGCCCAACCCTTGGAACCGACTCCAGCTCCAGGATGCGATGAGCCGACATCGAGGTGCCAAACCTTCCCGTCGATGTGATCTCTTGGGAAAGATAAGCCTGTTATCCCCGGGGTAGCTTTTATCCGTTGAGCGACGGCCTTTCCACGAAGAACCGCCGGATCACTAAGTCCTGCTTTCGCACCTGCTCGACTTGTAGGTCTCACAGTCAATCACACTTCTACCTTTATGCTCTTTGATACGGTTTCTGACCGTATTGAGTGTAACTTTGAACGCCTCCGTTACCCTTTAGGAGGCGACCGCCCCAGTCAAACTACCCACCACACACTGTCCTCTTACCAGATCATGGTAACAAGTTAGAAGTTCAACGTAACAAGGGTGGTATTTCAACGACGACTCCACTTGAACTAGCGTCCAAGCATCATAGTCTCCCACCTATCCTACACAAGTTAAATCAAACTCCAATATGAAGTTATAGTAAAGCTCCACGGGGTCTTTTCGTCTAGATGCGGGTCTCCGGCGTCTTCGCCGGAACCATAATTTCACCGAGTCCAATGTCGAGACAGTTAAGAGATAATTACTCCTTTCGTGCAGGTCAGTATTTAGCCGACAAGGAATTTCGCTACCTTAGGACCGTTATAGTTACGGCCGCCGTTCACCCGGGCTTCACATCAATGCTTCGCTAATGCTAACACCTTTGCTTAACCTTCGGGCACTGGGCAGGAGTCACCCCATATACATCATCTTACGATTTAGCATAGAGCTGTGTTTTTGATAAACAGTTCCCCTTACTATTCACTGCGGCCCACTTGTTATGGTGGGCATCCCTTCTTGCGAACTTACGGGATGAATTTGCAGAGTTCCTTGACATTGGTTTTCTCGCTCGCCTTAGAATACTCATCTTGGGGACGTGTGTCCGTTCTCGGTACGGGTTTCCATAAACTATATGTTAGAAGCTTTTTTAAGAGGTATGAAATCATCCAATTCGCTACTTAGTTGCCCTTTCACTATGCATCATAGCTCCCGGTTAAAAAATTATTATGCGGATTTGCCTACATAACCCAGTTACTATTTACCCCACAATCCAATAAGTGGTAGTACTATCCTCCCCCGTCACTCCATCACATTTATAGAAAGTACAGGAATATTAACCTGTTGTCCATCGGCTACGCCTTTCGGCCTCGTCTTAGGACCCGACTAACCCTGGGTGGACGAACCTTGCCCAGGAAACCTTCCCCAATAGGCGTCAGAGATTCTCACTCTGAATCGTTACTCATACCGGCATTCTCACTTGTAAGCGCTCCACCAGTCTTCACAGTCTGGCTTCAATGCCCTTACAACGCTCTCCTAACGCATTTTCATGCCCGTAGCTTCGGTATTGTGTTTTAGTCCCGTTGAATTATCGGCACAGAGTCTCTCGACTAGTGAGCTATTACGCACTCTTTAAACGATGGCTGCTTCTAAGCCAACATCCTAGCTGTTTAAGAAACTCCACAACCTTTCTCACTTAACACAATTTTGGGACCTTAGCTGACGATCTGGGTTGTTCCCCTCGCGTGCATCGACGTTATCACCGATGTACCGACTGCATAGCAATTCATGATAGTATTCGGAGTTTGATTATAGTCAGTACAGCTAGGCGCCGCCATTCCATATTCAGTGCTCTACCCCCATCACTTAACACTACACGCTAGCCCTAAAGCTATTTCGGAGAGAACCAGCTATCTCCAAGTTCGATTGGAATTTCACCCCTACCCACAAGTCATCCGGGCACTTTTTAGCGTACTACGGTTCGGTCCTCCACTTAGTGTTACCTAAGTTTCAACCTGCTCATGGGTAGATCACCTGGTTTCGGGTCTATATCAACATACTAAGCGCCCTATTAAGACTCGATTTCTCTACGGCTTCGCTTTAATCCACTTAACCTCGCATGTTGACATAACTCGCCGGTCCATTCTGCAAGATGTACGCCATCACCCATTAACGGGCTCTGACTAACTGTAAGTAATTGGTTTCAGAATCTATTTCACTCCCCTCCCGGGGTTCTTTTCACCTTTCCCTCACGGTACTAGTTCACTATCGGTGTCTGGTTAGTATTTAGCCTTACCGGGTGGTCCCGGCAGATTCAGACAGGGTTTCACGTGCCCCGCCCTACTCAGGATACTACAAAGAGATACACACATTTCGCTTACGGGAATTTCACCCTCTATGTTCAAGCATTCCAACTTATTCTGCTATGTGCATATTTTGTAACTCTATAATGTAGTCCTACAACCCCAACAACGAATGTTGGTTTGGGCTTTTCCCCTTTCGCTCGCCACTACTTAGGGAATCATTCTTTATTTTCTCTTCCTGCTGCTACTGAGATGTTTCAATTCACAGCGTGTCTCTTCATTTGACTATGAATTCATCAATATGATAATTAAGTATTAACTTAATTAGGTTTCCCCATTCGGAAATCCCCGGATCACAGCTCATTTCCAGCTAACCGAGGCTTATCGCAGGTAATCACGTCCTTCATCGACTTCCAGACCCAAGGCATCCACCAAAAACTCTTATCTTGTTTAATAGTAGTATAAGACCTATTGTTTGTCTATTGTATGATATATTCTATAGGTTGATCTAAACTTTGAAATATTAATAAATTTAATTTTCAATGTCGATATTCAGTTTTCAAAGAACAAAATGAGAGATAGATCTCTCAAAACTGGATACAATTTTTTTTCCATAACAGTGTGTACTCCGTATGAAAGGAGGTGATCCATCCCCACGTTCTCGTAGGGATACCTTGTTACGACTTCACCCCAGTCACCAGTCCTACCTTAGGCGGTCGCCTCCGAGGTTAGCTAACCGACTTTGGGTATTACCAGCTCCCATGGTGTGACGGGCGGTGTGTACAAGACCCGAGAACGTATTCACCGCAGCATAGCTGATCTGCGATTACTAGCGATTCCGACTTCATGGAGTCGAATTGCAGACTCCAATCCGAACTGAGATCGGCTTTTTGAGATTTGCTCCATGTCGCCATATTGCTTCTCTTTGTACCGACCATTGTAGCACGTGTGTTGCCCCACTCGTAAGAGGCATGATGATTTGACGTCATCCCCACCTTCCTCCCAGTTACCCAGGCAGTATCTCTAGAGTCCTCGACATGACTCGTTAGTAACTAAAGATAGGGGTTGCGCTCGTTGCAGGACTTGACCAAACATCTCACGACACGAGCTGACGACAACCATGCACCATCTGTCACTCCGTTAACCTCCGCTATATCTCTATAGCATTGCGAAGGATGTCAAGAGTGGGTAAGGTTCTCCGTGTATCTTCAAATTAAACCACATGCTCCACCGCTTGTGCGGGTCCCGTCAATTCCTTTAAGTTTCACTCTTGCGAGCATACTACTCAGGCGGATCATTTACTGCGTTAGCTGCGTCAGTGAACTATCCACCGACTAATGATCATCGTTTACGGCGTGGACTACCAGGGTATCTAATCCTGTTTGCTCCCCACGCTTTCGTCCCTCAGCGTCAGTGTAGACCCAGTAAGCTGCCTTCGCCTTTGGTGTTCTTCCATATATCTACGCATTTCACCGCTTCACATGGAATTCCGCTTACCTCTATCTAACTCTAGTTTATCAGTATCCAAAGCGAGCCAGGGTTGAGCCCTGGGATTTAACTCCAGACTTAATAAACAGCCTACGAACGCTTTACGCCCAATAATTCCGGATAACGCTTGCGACCTATGTATTACCGCGGCTGCTGGCACATAGTTAGCCATCGCTTTCTGACAGGGTACCGTCAGCTTGGAAGCATTTCCTCAACCAAGTATTCTTTCCCTATAACAGCACTTTACAATCCGAAGACCTTCATCGTGCACGCTGTGTCGCTCCATCAAGCTTTCGCTCATTGTGGAATATTCCCTACTGCTGCCTCCCGTAGGAGTTTGGGCCGTATCTCAGTCCCAATGTGGCCGTTCAGTCTCTCGACCCGGCTAAACATCATAGTCTTGGTAGGCCATTACCCTACCAACTAACTAATGTTCCGCACCCTCATCCTCTAGCGGGGCTTTAAGGCCCCTTTCACAACGGAATCATGCGATTCCATGCGTATCCGGCATTAGCCAATGTTTCCATTGGGTATTCCAATCTAAAGGGTAGATTAAGCACGTGTTACTCACCCATTCGCCGCTAAGGTATTGCTACCTTCGCTCGACATGCATGTATTAGGCACACAGCCAGCGTTCATCCTGAGCCAGGATCAAACTCTTAAAATTTGATATTGGTTTTATTATATTTTTAAAAAATTAAAATTGACGTTATGGTATTCGTATCCAGTTTTCAAAGAACTATCTTAATATTTGTTAGCAAAAAAGCTACAATTACTATTATACGCTTTTTATTTTTTTTAATAATATTTTTTTATTTTTTTTAAAAAATTTTAGATATTACTAAATTAGTTTAATTAAAAACTAATCAAGCAAAAATAGAAAGCTTATATATTATATATAAAATTTTTTTATTTTTGAAATTATTAATAAAAAAATATAATCCAATATAGATAATATCTTTTACTAAAAAAGTCAAGTATAACTTATTAAATATAAAACACCAAGTCAACAACTTGGTGTTTCTAAAATTATTTAATTTTATCATTAATAACATTTTTAAGAACTTTTTCTTCCTTATAAAATCCACAATATCTACATGCTTGGTGAGGAATAATTGATTGTTTGCAATGCTTGCATTCTACTAACGTAATAGGACTTAATGCATGATGACTTCTTCTTAAATTTTTTCTTTGCTTTGAGGTTTTTCTTTTTGGAACTATAGCCATAATTTATCTCCTATTTTATACTAATTTAATAATTGCCATTTTAGCATTATCGCCAGCACGGTTATTAATTTTAATTATTCTTGTATATCCGCCATTTCTTTGGGCGTATTTTGATGCTAGAACATCAAATAAATATTGTAACGAATCTTTGTTTTCAACTTTTGAAGGAATAAGTCTTAAAAATTTAGCTGCTTGTCTTCTGGTTGAAAGGGTATTTTTCTTTCCGAGTGTAATCATCTTTTCTGCATTTGATCTAATTCTTTTAGCTCTTTCAAGAGTGGTTTTAACTTGACCGTTTACCAATAAATCGGTAACTAACGATCTTTCTACATGGTTTCATCATTCAGTATTTCTACGAAATAGTTGTTTTGGGTTAGCCATTATTCTTCTCCCTCATCTGATTTTTTAAGTTGTTCTAGTGAATCTATCGTGGTGTCGCTTTCGAAATCAGCATCATTGCCAATTCTATTTTTTCAATCATTTCTTTTATCAATAATATCTTGAATTGATTTTTTACCTAGGTTTTTAATATTTGCCAATTCTTCATCAGTTAAATTTAATACTTCTTCAATAGTGGTGAATTTTGCTCTTTTTAAAGCATTTTCTGATCTTACTGATAAGCCAAGTTTACTGATTGATACAGATGACTTAATTTCCTTATCTTTTTTATCTTTATTTTCTTCGAATAATTCTATCGATTCCAAAGCATCAATATTACCAATGATTTGAAAATGAGCAACAATAATCTTAGCAGCCTGTTCCATCGCATCTTTTGCTGTAATCGTGCAATCGGTTTCTAGTTTAATTTTTAATCTTTCTTCAACTAATTTAGATGAACTATTTAATTCCTCAAAAGAGATTGCACATTTTTTAACAGGACTAAAATCACTATCCATTGCTAAAAATTGACCATTTTTAATATTTGATTCTAATCTTGAACCATATTGACTAATTACATTCTTATTTTCTTCAAAATCAACAAAACCGCGACCTTTTCTTAAAAATAATTCAAATTCTAATGAGCCACCTTTGGCTATATTAGCAATGTATTGATCTTTATTTACTATTTCTAGGCCACTAACCTCAGGAATATCATAAGCATAGATTTCGCCTTCCTTATTGGCCTTAAATGATATTTTTGCTAAGTTATCTTTTTCAAACATTTCTTCATTGTAAACAAAACGGATGCTTCTTATATTTCTAACTAATGTTATCGCATCTTCTTGTAAACCACTAATTGTTTGAAATTCATGTTCGACATTATTGATTTTAATCGCAAATGGAGCAACTGATGTAATAGAAGAAAGTAAAGTTCTTCTTAAAGTAGTCCCCATTGTATTTGCATAACCACGCGATAATGGTTCGATTACAAATGTTGTATTAAAATCATTTACTTTTTCAGCGACTAATTCTTTATAAGTAATTTTTTGAATTTTTTCCATAATATCCCCCTATGTTATCCTTGTAAATCTAAATTATTTTTCTCTTTTAAGAATTTTCTTTGGAGGACGAGTACCATTGTGAGGAGTAGGAGTAACATCCTTAACATCCTTAATTGTAAAACCACTTGTTTCAATTTGCTTGCGAGCTGTTGATTTTCCAGGACCAACACCCTTAACCATAATCGACACTTCCTTTAAACCAAATTCTTTGGCTTTTTCAACAGCAGCAGCTGCGGCTAGGCCAGCAGCATATGGAGTTTTCTTCTTCGTACCTTTATATCCAATTGCCCCCGAAGAAGATCATGCAAAAACATTTCCCTTTAAATCTGAAAAAGAAACAATTGTATTTTGGTATGTTGAGTGAATATGCGCAATACCTTGCGTAACAACTTTTTTGTTTTTCTTAGCCATTATTATTTACCTTTCTTTCCAGCAATCGTTTTTCTTGGGCCTTTTCTTGTTCTTGCATTTTTCTTAGTTGATTGGCCTCTTACTGGCAATCCTTTTCTATGTCTAATACCACGATATGATTTAATTTCCATTAATCTTTTAATATTTAGATTAATTTCTCTCTTTAAATCACCTTCAGTAGTATATTGTTTAGCTTCATCTCTAATGCGTGTTAATTCTTCTTCACTTAATTCTTTAACTCTTTTTTCTCCATCAACATTTGCGGCAGCTAAGATTTGCTTAGCAATTGTTGGACCTATACCAAAAATATATGTTAGAGAAATACGAACTTTTTTATTATTTGGAATTTCTATATTTAAAACTCTAGCCATTTTTTTATCCTTGTCTTTGTTTGTGTTTTGGGTTAATGCAAATTACTCTATTAACGCCGTGTCTTTTAATTATTTTACAGTCTTTGCAAATGCTTTTAATCGATGCTCTAACTTTCATAATTCTCCTTAGTTTTATTTATGGCGAAAAACTATTCTGCCTAACGTTCAATCAAAAGGACTGATTTCAACATCAACCATATCACCGGGAATAAGTTTAATGTTATGTAGAGACATTTTTCCTGAAATATAAGCCTTAATTTCAAGATTATTTTCTAACAAAACATCATAATTTTTTGTTGAATGCATCTTGGTAACTTTACCAGTCATTTTAATAACTTCTTCTTTTTTATCTTTCTTGTTTTTTCCCATTAAATGTTGTCTCCTGATAATATATATGCTTCACCATTATCAATTAATACTGTTTGCTCGTAGTGCGAAGTATTAAAACCTAATGGATCAATAACAGTTCAATTATCTTCTTTAATTAATGTTTTTTTTGACTTTTGTAAAATCATTGGTTCAATACAGATAACCATACCGTTTTTAATAAAATCACCTGTATTTGGAATACCGTCATTATTTATAAGCGGATCTTCATGCAAACTTTTGCCTATACCATGGCCGCAAAATTCATCAGGTGTATAATAGCCTTTTTGACGAATATAATTTCCGATTGCAGCAGATATATCACCAAAGCGTTTACCTACTTTAATTGCATTAAATCCTGCATAAAAAGCGTCTTTTGCAACTTGAATTAATTCCTTATCTTTTTGTGTAATATTGCCAACACCTTTTGTAAAGGCAGAATCAGAATAATATCCTTCCCATACTACCCCGGTATCAATTTTTACAATATCCCCATCCTTAACAACATAATCAGAAGGGATACCATGAATTAATTCTTCATTAACTGAAATACAACAAGTTGCAGGAAAACCATACATATCTAAAAAAGCTGGTTTTCCTCCTCTTTTCTTAATTTCTTTAAAAGCGACGCTATCAATTTCTTTTAAAGAAACGCCTGGTCTTATAAAGTCTCAAAGAATTTTTTTGACTTCTGCCAAGATTGCGCAGGCCTTTTTAATTTTTTGAATTTCGATTTGATTCTTAATTTTTATCATTTCAAGGCCTCTTTAACGTCATCAAACACTTTTTTTAATGATTGATAGCTATTTACTTCTGAAACTATATTCTTTTTTTTATAAAAATCTATTAAACATTTTGTTTGATCGTTATATATCGCAAGACGTTTTAATACTACTTCTTCTTCATCATCAGCTCTTTTGACAACTTCTGTTTTACAATGTTTACAGAATTTGTCATTAGCTGGTGGGAATGATTCTAGGTGATAAATTGTTTTACATGAAGGACAAATTCTACGCTTCGATAAACGTTCAATAATTTGTTCATCGGTAATATTTAATAAAATAACTTGGTCAATATAAATCCCTTTTTTTTCAAGTGTATCTAAAAACTCAGCTTGATCAATCGTTCTTGGAAAACCATCAAGAATAAAAGGTATTTTCTCATTAACTAAGCTAGTTAGTTTATTTTCAACTAGCTGATTAGTTATATTATCATCAACATATTTTCCTGATTCTAATATGTTTTTAATTTTTAGCCCTAATTCTGTTTTATTTTTAATTTCTTGACGAAACATATCACCAGTTGAAAGTTGAAAATACCCAAAATTTTCAACTAATAGCTTAGAAAGAGAACCCTTGCCAGCACCTGGTGCACCTATAAAAATCAAATTAGGCTTCTTAATTTGACATCTTTCTATCATATTAAATCTTCGTCTTCTCCATATACTTCTTTTAATTCTTTAATCATTCGTCTTCTTCGCGCAAGTTCCTGTGATTTATATCTTGCTTGAATTTGTTGAACGGTTTCTGTTGCTGTTGAAACTAGAATCATTATTGATGTTCCACCAAACGCTATTGGTGCAGGCATTCCAAACATTTGTTGAATAAATTGCAATGCCCCCAATATTATTAAATACCCAGCAGAAAAGAATGATAATCTTAACACAGTATTTAATAAATAATTTTCAGTTTGTTCACCCGGTCTAATTCCAGGAATAAACGTACTGCTTTTTGCAAAATCCTCACTAATCTTATCAATTTTAGATTGTTGTATTCCCATTAAAATAGTTAATCCAAATGTTATGATAACAAATAAGAAGAATCCTAATGGTTGTGTTAGTTGAAGATTTGAATAAACTCATTGATAATATCTACTTGTATTAGGATCAAATAACCCTGCAATCAATGTAGGAACAGAAAGAACCATCATTGAAAAAATTACTGACATAATTCCTGCTGGGTTTGCTTTGATAGGTAGATAACTTAATTCTTTTTCCGTTTTAGATAATCCTGCCCCAACTTGTTGAATTGGAATTTTTCTTTCAGCAAGAGTAAATAATATTACAACAAAAATTACTAATAAATACGCCAGTAAATAAACAATAAAGTTTAGTGTTTCCTTTAAAACAACCGAATTATTATTTTTTACTGATGGCATATAGTATTCAAAAGCATGTCTGAAGGTTGGAACTAGTGAGCTAGCAATTCCGACAAAGATAATTAAGCTCGTTCCATTCCCAACACCTTTATTTGTTATTTGTTCTGATAAAAATAAAGAAAAGAATGATCCGGCTACTAACAATAAAGGAAGAATCACTCATTGATAAGCAAAGGTTCCTTTTTCGCCAAGAGACTTAACTAAACTATCAGAAAATCTTATACCAAAATTATCAGTCTGTGGATTTACTAATGCTCTTGTAATCAATATTGCTTGAAATATTGCAAAGAACAATGTAACAGTATAAGTTATAAAATTAATTTTTATTCTACCCAATGGACCTGATTGACTTAAACGATGAACCGCCGGGAATGCTTTTGTTTGCAAAATCATCATTACTAGCGATGAAGAAATAAAAGGTCCAATCCCCAAGGCGACTATGGAGAATCTACGTAATCCACCGCCACCTACCAAGTTTAAGATACCAAAGAAATCACCTTGATTCAATCTGTCTTGATGTGCTAATTCAACACCTGGTAAAGTAATAGTACCAGCTATTAAGAAAAGTGAAATAACAAAAAGAGTAAATAAGATCTTCTTAAAAAGACCATGATTTTTTCATCATTCTGATCACGAGTTTCTTTTTTTAGCAAAAAATTTATCAATCGCTAATTTGCGCTCGAGTCTTTTGTTATATATTTCCTTTTCTACTTTAGATCTTTTAGCCATTATTGAACCTCGATTTTTCCTCCAGCTTTTTCAATAGCTTCTTTAGCTGATTGTGAAAGAGACGGAATTGAAACAGTCAACTTTTTAGTTAGTGTTCCTCTTCCTAAAATTTTAACCGGCAATACTCCCTTGATAAGGTTTTTTGCTATCAATGTTTCATAAGAAACAACTTCATTATTTGCATATTTTTCTTCTAGTGAAGAAATATTAACAATTTGGAATTCAACGTGATTTACATTATTAAAACCACGTTTAGGAATTCTTCTGAATAGTGGTAATTGTCCACCTTCAAAACCTAGTCTAACTGTACTTCTTTTTGTTTGTCCACTTTGTCCTCTACCAGCTTGTTTCCCTTTACCGGCAGCATGACCACGTCCGACACGATGTTTTTCTTTACGAGCGCCAGGTGTTGCTTTTAATGTATGTAATTTCATAAATAACACTCCTTAATATTATATTATTTAGCTAATAAATGCTTTACATCAATGTCACGTAGTTTAGCAATTTCTTCAACTGTTTTAATCTTCTTAAGTGCATTAACTGTGGCATGAACAATATTGTGTTTTGTTCTTGAACCATATGTTTTTGTAGAAATATCGGTATAACCAGCTAATTCTACAACAGCACGCACTGTATTAGAAGCAATAATACCAGCACCTTTAGGAGCAGGACGTAGTTGTACTTTTGAAGCTAGGAATTTTTCTTTTATTTCGTGTGGAATGGTTCCGTTAACTATAGGAACGTTGAATACATTTTTTTGTGCATCTTTAACTGCTTTTTTAATAGCATCTTGAACTTCATTTGCTTTTCCGTGTCCAAATCCAACTTTACCTTTTTTATCGCCGACAACAACATATGCTGAAAATGAAAATCTTCTTCCACCCTTAACAACGGTTGTAACTCTGGCAATATCAATAACTTTTTCTTCAAAAATCTTAGCTGCAGGAGTTGCACTAAATTGTTTCTTGGGAGCAAAAGCTTTTCGTTCAGTAGTTGCTTTATTATTTTCTTTTATTTCTGATTTTTTAATAGGTGAAACTACCTTAGTTTCCTTAGCTACTTCAGTATTTTCTTTCTTTAATTCTTCAGCCATTAGAACTTAATCCCTTCTTCTCTTAATGTGTCTGCAAATGCTGCTAATTTACCATGATAAATATAGCCTGAACGGTCAAAAACGATTTCAGAAACATTTACTTCTTTTAGTTTTAGAGCAAATTGCTTTGCTACCATTTTTACTGCCTCAATATTATTCCCTTTTTCAGATAATTGTCTAGTTGAAAATGAAGCTAATGTTGTATGTGTTTCATCATTAACTGCTTGTGCATAAAAGTTATGTAATGATTTAAATACAACAACACGTGGTCTTTGTGAAGTACCTTTTGCTAATTTATTAGTAATTTTTAAATGTTTAACTTTACGTCTTTCATTTCTTGATAACATAATTTTTTACCTATTTTTTAACTACTTAGCAGCAGTTTTTCCTTCCTTACGTCTAATAACTTCATCTTTGTACATAATTCCCTTACCTGAATATGGGCTTGGACGTCTAATATCTCTTATATTTGCAGCAAATTCTCCAACAGCTTGTTTATCAATACCAGAAATTATAATATTAGTTGGTTTTGGTACCTCAATTTTTAGATTTGATGGAATTGCCTTAACTACACTGTGCGAATATCCGGCAATTATTTCGATTTCATTTCCCTTAAGTGTTGCTTTGTAACCAACACCCTTAATTTCGATTTCTTTTTTATAACCTTTTGAAACTCCGATTAACATATTACTAATAATAGCGTTTGTTGTACCATGCAATTGCTTTGTAGTTTTTTCTTCATTAGCTCTTAAAGTTTTAATTTCATTATTTTCAATAATAACAGAAATTAATGGTGAAAATGTATATTCTAATTGGCCTAAATTACCTTTAATAACAATATGGTTTTTTGATAAATTTATTTCAACACCTTGAGGAATAGATAAAACTCTTTTTCCAATTCTTGACATAGTTTAAATCCTTAAATCTAAGTAAGTTCTATCAAATAAAGGCAATAACTTCGCCACCTAAGTTAGCTTTTCTTGCTTCTTTATCAGTTAATAGACCTTTTGATGTTGAGATAATTGCTGTACCATATCCACTTAAAACACGAGGTAATTTGTCAGCTGATGAATATACTTTTAAACCTGGTTTAGAAACTCTTTTAATATCTGTAATTGCAGATAGATTTTGATTCATTCCTTTGTATTTTAAAGTAATTTTAATTTCTTTAAAACCTTTTGGTGAGGTAATGATTTCATATGAAGTAATATAACCTTCTCTTGTAAAAATTTCTAAGATTTTTTCTTTTTTAGTTGAGTGAGGAACTAGAACTTCATGATACTTTCTTGAAATAGAATTTTTAATTCTAACAAACATATCTGCTATTGGGTCTGTAATAATAGCCATAATTATCAACTCGCTTTCTTTACGCCAGGAATCTTTCCTTCGTGTGCTAATTCTCTAAAACAAATTCTACAAATTTTATATTTACGTAACACTGCATGAACACGACCACAAATTTGACAACGTGTGTATTTTCTAACTGAAAATTTTGGTTCACGTTCAGCTTTAATCATTAACGCTTTTCTTGCCATACAAATTCTCCTTAATTAGTACCTTTTGCAAATGGAATTCCAAGTTTCTTTAATAATGCAAATGCTTCTTTATCTGAATTTGCACTGGTTACAAGAATAATATCCATACCTTTTAACTTACGAATTTTATCAAATGAAATTTCTGGGAAAATAATTTCTTCTTTAATACCAATCGCGTAGTTACCACGACCATCAAAACTTTTTAAGCTTGTACCATTAAAGTCACGTACACGAGGTAAAGCAATATTAATTAATTTAGTTAAAAATGATCACATTCTTTCACGTCTTAATGTTACTTTTCCACCCATTGGCATACCTTCACGCAATTTTCAAGATGCCAATGATTTTTTTGCCACTGTTTGATATGGTTTTTGTCCAGTTATTTGGCTTAATTCCACCATAACCTCTTCAATAGCTTTTGAGTTTGATACTTCATTTCCGGCTGTCATATTAATAACAATTTTTTGTAAACGCGGAGCTTGCATAATTGATGAGTAACCAAATTCTTTAACTAATTCAGGGCGAACTTGCTCTAAATATTTTTTTTCTAATTCTAATTTAGCCATTTTCTATTTCTCCTTATTTACTTATATAACCTTATTAACTTTTTTCATAACTCTTTGTTTTTTACCGGTCTTAGCATCAACTTTAAATCCTATTTTTGTTCCAATTGACTTTTGGCCTTGCGCACCTTTTTTTGCTAGGTATGCTACATTGGAAATATGAATAGGAAATTCTCTCTTTTCAATTTTTCCTTCAGTATTTTCTTGTGAAGGTTTATGGTGTTTGGTTTTCATGTTAATTTCTTTTAGAACAACGGTTTGTTTCTTGGCATTTGTTGATAAAACTGATGCAAATCTACCTTTTTCTTTTCCTGAAATAACTAAAACAATATCATTTTTTCTAATTTTAGCTTGAGACATTATAAAACCTCCGGAGCTAATGAAATTATTTTTAAATATCCTTTTTCACGAAGTTCTCTCGCTACAGGACCAAATACCCGAGTACCTCTCATAGTACCATCTTCTTTAATTAAAACCACAGCATTATCATCAAATCTAATGTATGAACCATTTTCTCTTGCAATGCCTCTTTTTGTTCTAACAATAACTGCTTTTAAAACTTGACCTTCTTTAACCACACCATTAGGGATTGCCTTTTTAACAGTAACAACAACAATGTCACCAATATTTGTGCTTCTTACAACCGAACCACCAAGGTTCTTAATAATCATTACTTCTTTGGCACCAGAATTATCAGCTACATTACATCTCGAAAATTCACTAAGCATTTTCGTTTCCTCCGATAGCGTGTGATTTAATCTCAACTAATCTAAAGTGTTTAGTTTTTGAAAGTGGTCTTGTTTCTTGTATTTCAACAACATCACCAATTTTTGCTTCATTTTTTTCATCATGAACAGCAAATTTCTTAGATACTTTGAAACGCTTTGAGTATAATGGGTGTTTTGCATATGTTTCAACCATAACAGTAATAGTTTTTTCATTCTTAGTACTAATTACAGTTCCAACAAGCTTCTTACGATGATTTTCTCTAACTTGTTCCATTATTTATCTCCTTCTTCCTTTTTGGCATTTATAGCAGTCAAGGTTCTAGCAATATCTTTTTTAACTAAATTAATTTTGTGGGTTTGGTCTAATTGACGAGTCGCATTTTTGAAGTGTAGAGAAAATAATTCTGCTCTTAATTCTGCTAATAAAGTTTTTAGTTCTTCAACTGTTTTTTTCTTTAATTCAGTATATGACATAATTATTTTTCTCCTTCCGATTGATATGTAGCATCTCTAGAAACAATTTTTCAGGTAACAGGCAACTTGTGACCACCTAATCTTAAAGCGTCTTTCATAGTATCAGTTTGGTTTCCCATAACTTCAAACATCACTGTTCCTTCTTTAACAACTGCAAATCATTGATCAGGACTACCTTTACCAGATCCCATACGAACACCAATAGGTTTAGATGTTTTTGACATATGTGGAAATATCTTGATAATAACCTTACCTTCACGACCCATACGACGAGTAATAGCGATACGAGCTGCTTCAATTTGTCTTGCACTGATTCATGCTGATGAGGTTGATTTTAAACCAAACTCACCAAATGAAACTGTGTTATTACGATGTGCTTTAGTTTTATCATGGCGGATACGAAACATTTTTCTATGTTTAGTTCTCTTTGGTTGAAGCATGTTTTTCACCGCCCTTTCTAATAACTCTCGGTCTTCTTTCAGTTTTATTTGATTCCAAAGCACTAACTTGTGCTTTTCCGTTTTCTAAAATTTCACCTAATGAAACTCAAACCTTAATACCCAAGATACCATATGTTGTTTTAGCCTTAGCAACAGCATAATCTACATCTTGTCTTAAAGTATGCAATTTCATTTCACCTTCGGTATATCCTTCCGTTCTAGCCATATCAACACCATTTAAACGGCCAGATACAGAGGTTTTAATACCCTTAGCTCCTGCTTTCATAGCACTTTTGATAGCAAATTTTTGTGCTAATCTGAAGCTTCCCCGATTTTCTAATTTAACAGCAATGCCTTCTGCTAATAGTCTTGCATTTAAGTCGGGATTTTTTAGTTCTATTACATCAATAGTAATATTAATTTTTTTATTTCTTAGTTCTTTTTTAAGAGCTAATGTTATAGCTTTAATATTATCACCATTTGTTCCTAATAAGGCAGCTGGTTTAGCTGTATATACATAAACAATAATATTACTGTTTTGGTTTCTCTTAATTTGAACATTGCCAATTAAATATTCACGAACCTTTTTATCAAAGAAATCATAAATTTTTTGATCTTCTAATAAGAACTTAGCAAAATCTTGCTTGTCTGAATATCAAACAGTATTATGCGGTTTTGTTATACCAAAACGAAAACCATTTGGATTAACTTTTTGACCCATATTATTTTGCCTCCTTATTTAGTTCGTCTGTATTTAATTCCATTAATTCAACATAAAAGTGACTAGTTCTTTTTAAAATTGGGTATGCTCTGCCACGTGAGTGAGGTTGAAATCTTTTTAATGTAGGACCTTCATTTACTAAAATTTTTGAAACTACTAATTTAGTAGCATCTAAACCAAAATTATTTGTTGCATTAGCAATCGCTGAATTTAAAAGTTTAAGAATAATTTCTGAAGCCTTTTTGTATGTTGTTTGCAAAATGATTAATGCTTGTGTAGCTGATTTATAGCGAATTAAATCTGCTACTAATCTAGCTTTTCTCGCACTAATTCTTTGCATTTTAACTGATGCCTTAACTATTTGTGCCATATTATTTCTTTCCTTTAGCCTTATCAGCACCGTGACCATTAAATGTTCTTGTTGGTGCGAATTCACCTAATTTGTGGCCGACCATATCATTTGTTACAAAGACATCAAGAAATGCATGACCATTGTGAACTTGAAATGTTAAACCAATAAATTCAGGATAAATTGTTGAACGTCTTGATCAGGTTTTGATTGGACGCTTTGGTGCTTTATTTTCAATAATAGCAACCACTTTTTTCATTAAGTGATCATCAACAAAGGGCGCTTTCTTTAATGAACGAGACATTATTTACTTTCCTTTCTTCTTCTAATAATAAATTGGTTAGATGATTTTTTAGTTGCTCTAGTTTTAACACCCAGAGCTTTTTTACCTCATGGAGTCATTGGTGATTTTCTACCAATAGGTTGTTTACCTTCACCACCACCATGTGGGTGATCATTAGGGTTCATGGCTGAACCTCTAACTGTAGGTCTAATTCCTCTCAATCTATTTCTACCAGCTTTACCGATATTAACTAATGAGTGTTCTTCATTTCCAACTTCACCGATTGTAGCGCGGCATACACCTAGAACTTTTCTCACTTCGCCAGATTTTAGTCTTAAGATAACGTATTTTCCTGATTCATCCTTACCTAAAATTTGCGCTGAACTTCCAGCAGAACGAGCAATAATTCCACCTTGTTTAGGTTGTAATTCGATATTGTGAACAAATGTACCTTCTGGAATATTTCCAAGTGGTAAGTTATTTCCTATTTGTATATCTACATGTTCTCCTGAAATAACTTTTTGTCCAACCTTAATATTTTTTGGACTGATAATATATCTCTTTTCTCCATCACGATAAACAATTAAAGAAATATTGGCTGATCTGTTTGGATCATATTCGATTGTTTTAACAATAGCCTCAATTCCATCCTTGTTATATCTTTTGAAGTCAATAATACGATAAAATCTTTTTAATCTGCCACCGTGGTGACGAGTTGTAATTTTACCTTGATTATTTCTTCCGGAATGTGTTGGAAGTGCCACAAGCAATGATTTTTCTGGTTTATGTCCAGTTAAATTTGCTTGATAGTCAAGAGAAGACATATTACGACGACCATTTGTATAAGCTTTAAATTTTTTAATAGCCATTGTCTTCTTTTCTCCATTTCTTAAAAATATTTGTTTGTATAATATTTATCTTTTAAGAATCTAAATTATTATTTTTAAAAATTAATCTTATAGTTTTTGTTTTATCGAGATTAATTATTTTGATTCTGTTTCTTGCTTAATTTCTTCTGCTTTTTCTTCAGACTTTTGCGTTTTTGCTTCTGCAGCTCTTTTAATTTTTTCTGCTGCTTTTAGTTCGGCTTCTGATATTTGTTTAACTGTTTCGACATTTTCAGACTTCATTTCAGTTTCTTTTGCCTTCTTTGCTTCTTTAGCTTCTTCAGCAAATAAAACAATCTTTGAATCTTTGTCTAAAAACACAACAGCCTTCTTAACGGCATTTTTAAACCCTGCAAATCTACCTAATTTAGCTGGTTTTTTATCATAATTAATGATATTAACTTTTTCAACTTTAACATCAAAGATAAATTCAACAGCTTTTTTAACTTCAATTTTGTTTGTTCTTCTGTCAACCACAAATGTATAGACATTTTGATTAGATCTAGCAATTTCTGATTTTTCAGTTAAAACTGGATATTTAATAACATGATTAATATTCATTATTTTGCCATCCCTTCTAAGAACTTAACATCTTCCTTGCTAATCACTAAAACATCAGCAGCTACTAATGATTCGATTGACAATGATGTAACCTTGTTTACATTAACATTTGGTAAATTTTTAGCCGACTTATAAATGGTTTCATTTGAAGAAACTATTAGAATATTGTTTAATCCAATTAGATTATCCTTATTTAATTCAACTAATAAGGCTCTAGTTGAAATACTTTCTAGTTCGTATTCTCTAACTAAAACAGAATTTGCATTTGCTAGCATTGTTAATGCTGAGAATAAAGCATTTTTTCTAGCTTTTTTATTAATTTTAAGATTGTAATTTCTTTCGGTTGTTGGTCCAAATGCTCTACCGCCACCAACAAAGATCGGACTTCTTAATGACCCAGCACGAGCATTACCTGTATGTTTTTGTGGTCATGGTTTTTTGCCTGTTCCACTAACTTCACCACGTGATTTAACCTTATGAGTAGCCAGACGTTTTGAGCCTCTTTCTACCAAAATAGCGTCAAAAACTGATTGAGTATGTATCTTTTCTAATCCAAACACACTCTTTGGCAATTCAAAATCACTTTCTTCCATTTTTTTAGCTGGTGATGCTGGTTTATCAACTAAATTTTCTTTTTCAATAAACTCGATAGCATCCTTGCTTTCAACTTTAGCTTCAATAACTCTGTTAGCAATAATTCTAGCCTTTTCTACATCAACACTACCACTATATGCTCCATTACGGTGAAATCATACTCTAGTACTATTCTTAGATTTTTCGCTAACATTAATGAATTCATTAACGGCATCAATAAATTCAGCAAAATTTCCTGAAACTTTTTCTTTTGCTTTTTTGAAATTAAATGATATGTTTCGGTCTTTATCAAACTTTTCTGAGATATAGTATTTATCAACAATTGTAGACATAATTATTTATCCCCTTCTGTAGCTTCTTCAAGAGCTTTCTTCATTTCGTTTAATGACATATCCATATTTAATTCAAGATTATATTTCTTAGCTTGTTCAAAAATTTCATTCTTTGCTAATGTTTCTTTTAAATTAACTAATTTAATTTCAGCTTTCTTTTGAACTGATTTCTTAGCATTTTTAATAACCAACAAAGCGCCTTTTGCTCCAGGAACACTGCCTTTAATAATTAATAAGTTATTTTCTGCTTCAATTTTTACAATTTCTAAATTTTGAATTGTAACTTGTTCAGCTCCAAGGTGACCAGGCATTGTCATACCTTTTCAAACTCTATTACCAGATATATCACCAATAGAACCGGTTTGTCTTATAGGTTGCGAACCACCACCACCACCATGTGATTTAGGACCAATATGTTGGTTTCATCTCTTAATGGTTCCGGCAAAACCTTTTCCTTTTGAAATAGCCGTAACATCAACCACATCTCCGCCTTCAAAAATTGAGGCATCTAATGTTTCACCTAAGTTAAATCCGGCCATATTACGGATTTCTTTTACGAATCGCTTAGGTGTTGTATTTGCTTGCTTGAAATAATTTACTTCAGGTTTCTTAATTTGAGATTTTTTCTTATCTTCTAAACTAAGTTGTGTTGCAATATAACCGTTTTTTTCTTCGGTTAAAATTTTGGTAACAACATTTGGTTTAACTTCAACAATAGTTACAGGTATTAACTTACCTTCGCTAGTGAATAGTTGAGTCATTCCAACTTTTCTTCCTAAGATTCCTTTCATTTTTATCCTTTCATTTTTTTAAAAAATCGGTGCCACATATACGTATATATTTTAAAAAAAATAATATCTGTATTATGCTACAGATTTAACGCTAATTTGAACACCAGCAGGCAATTCAAGTCTTTTTGCTTTATCAATTAGTGTTTCGCTAACATTTGACAAAACAATTAGACGTTTATGAGTTCTGCTTTCGAATTGTTCACGAGATTTTTTGTTAACATGAACAGATCTTAAAATGGTAACAATTTCTTTTCTTGTAGGTAGAGGAATTGGACCACTTACCATAGCCTTCTCAGCTTTCGCTAGAAGTATAACCTTTTTAGCAGCATCATCTACTAAACTAGCTTCAAAGGCTTTGATTTTAATTTCTAATTTTGCCATTGTTTGTTCTCCTTCTTCATTATATGAAGCACTCCGCATAAGTTCTCGATAACCAAGATGAACAACTAAGCTCGGTATATCGTAACCTTATGCTTCTTTGCATAGCTGCTAATTTATTATACCAAAAACATTTTTTTTGTAATTTTTTTAAACTTTTTTCATATAAAACACTAGAAACTGGGCAACAAGATAATGAATTTATTTTTTATTTTTTAACAAATAATTTTTTTTATAATATAATTTAACTTGCTAATGTAAATTGGAGGGGTAGCGAAGCGGCCAAACGCGGGTGGCTGTAACCCACTTCCTCACGGTTCGGGGGTTCGAATCCCTCCCCCTCCACCATTTTGCCCTTTAGCCAAGTGGAAAGGCAGCGGTTTTTGGTACCGCCATCCGTTAGTTCGAATCTAACAAGGGCAGCCATATCATTAGTTGATTATTTAATCAAACATGACTAGTAAACTCGAGTATTTTAACTTGAGTTTTTTTGTTTAAACAAAACAAAAAGCTCAAACCTCTTTATATGGGTAAAAGCTTTTTTTGTAACGACATATTATAATTCTTATTATTTGTTTTTATTTAGATTCACTAAGATTAGATAATATTTGCTTTAATTTATTTATCTCATCTATTAAATCAGAAATTTCTTTCTTTTTCTTGGCAAACTCTTTATTTGTAGCACTTAGAATTTGGCCTACATTTTCTTTATTTTTCAACTCTTTTTGAATGATATTATTGATATTACTGATTTCCTCACTAATATCATTAGCTTGGCTTATTATTTCTTGAAGTTTATGCTTATTCTTCTTTAATTCTTCATTTTTATTTGAAAGACTTTGTTTATTAGATTCAAGATTTTTCTCAGATTTATTAAGTTGCTTTTCGAGACCTAATTTAGCAAATTCTGAAGCATGCTTTTGTTGTAGAACTAGATTTTTTTCATTTTCAATAGAACTAAATAATTTTGTTTTTTCAACTACGTTCTTATTTGCTAATTCAAGTCTTTGTAATACTTGTTTCTTATTTGCTTCTAATTCATTTAGTAATTTTTTAACTTCTTCAATTTCAACAACCTTAGTGTTTAAATTATTACTATCCTCTGCAACCTTTTGCTTTGCGTTTTTTAAGTTTTTGCTAGCATTATTTTTATTTTCTTTAGCATCAATAAATATTTTTTCTTGATTATTATAAGCTTCTTGTTTTCATTGTACTTCTTTATTTTTATTATTTAATTCTATCTTAGCATATTCAAACAATTCATAAGCCTTATCTTGCTTTTCTAATGAAACATCTAAATCCTGTTGTGCCTTTGCTTCTGCTTGTTGCACGCTTTTTTCTATTTTTTTAGACTCTTCTAAATCTTTTGTTTTTTGATCCTTAATTTCTTGTTTTGATATAAATTCCTTGTTAGCGCCTTCTAATATTTTTTGAGTTTCTTCTTTATTTCTGAGATCATTTTGATTTTGATTTTCAACTTCTTGTTTTAGCTTTTTCTTTTGGTCTAATTCTTCTATTTTTAATGATTCATTTGCAAGTTTTTCTTCATATTCAGCCATTGCTTGATCATTGCTATTTTTTGCTTCATCTAGTTCTTGTTTGACTTTTTCTACTTCATTTGTTAAGCGATTTAGATCACTAGTTAACTCATTTATTTTTTGTGTTTGGGCTTCTAAATTGCTATTATTTATTTCTTTTTGTTTTTGTAATTGGCTAAGATTAGATTCGGCATTTTTAATTTCTTCTTCTTTATTAGTTTTTTCTTTTAATTTACTTTGTGTTTGCGATTGCAATTTTTTTTCTTCGGCAAGTTTATTGTTCTTTTTTTCATTAGCATTATCTAAAGATTTTTGTGCTTCTTGCTCTGCGAGTTTTGCTGCTTCGAATTCTTGTTGCGCTATTTTTAGCTGTTCTTGCTTCGTTTGCAATTCAGTATTCTTGGTTTGAACATCTTTTTGAGCTTGTTCTAATTTTTGATCAGCTTTATTTTTTTCTTGTTGCAATCTAGTTTCATTTTGCGAAGCAGTTTCTACTTCGCTAACCTTGGTTTCTAAGAGTTTTTGTTTTTTTAACAAATCCGTTTGTGCTTGATTATACTTCATTTCAGCGCTATTTTTTACTTCTTCAGTATGTGAAAAATCTTGATTTGCTTTTTGCAATAGTTTATCTTTATTTGCAACTTCTTGCTTGGCAGTTTCTAATTGCTTTTTAGCTTCCGCAAGTTTTTGTTCAGCCATCGCTTTTTCGGAGCTAGCTTGATCTTTTTGCGACATTAAATTATTCTTAACTTCTTCCTTAGTCTTTAATTTCTTATTAGCTGCATCGATTGTTTTAAATGTTGCCACATATTGTTTATTAAATTCATCATATTTTTTATTTGCATCATCAAATTCGCTTTGTTTGGCAATTATTTTTTCGTCCAATTTAGAATTGGCAAGCTTTTGATTTAATTGTTTATTTTCTTCGTTTATTCTATCAATGTCTTGTCGATTTTGTGTAAGTTCTTGTTTAGTTGTTTCAATTTCTTTTTGTTTTTTAATCACCTTATCTTGCATGTTATGAATATCAGCAAAATAATCATGGTATTCATGAAATTGTTGTACCCAATTAGCAAAGTCTGCATCGCTAAGGCCTCCTTCTAAAAAATCCTTCAATTCAGGATAATCCTCTAGATCAAAAGGTTTTCTATCATATAAATTTGTGCCAACTATTTCTATAAATTTTACATGCGCTTCAATTTCTTGATAACTTTCTCGACTTGTATCTATAACCGATTTAGTAACATCTATTTGTTTATTAAGTGATGAAACTTCACCTTCTAAATTAGACAATTTATCCATTTTTTCGTTTAATTTCTGGTTTTGTCTTTCTAAGTTTTCTTGATTTTTTTTAAGTTGCTGATCTATTTTCTCTTTTTCACTTCTTAATTGTCTTAATTCAGTATTATTTTTATCTTTTTCTTCTGTTGCTTTTTCTGTTTTTTCTCTAAGTTCATCACTTTTTCTTTGTTCCTCTAATAATGTTTTTTGTGCTTGTTGAAATGCTTCCTCGGCTTGCTGATAATCTCTTGCAGCATTTTGTTCCTTCTTACTCTTTTTGGCAAAATCTTCTTCAAGACTTGAGATTTTCTGTTCAATTTGAGATTGTTTTCCTTCTGCTTCTTGCTTTTCAACATTTGCCTTATTTTTAATTTCTTGTTTCGAAGCTAACTCGCTTTTCTTATTATCTAATTCAGTTTTTGTTTCTTTTTCTTTATCTTTAGCCTTTTGTAATTCAGATTCAGCTACCGCTTTTTCGCTATTCTTTGTTTGCAAATCATTTTGCGCATTTTGCAATTTTTGATCAGCTTCTTTTTGGTTTTTTATTGCTTCCGTTTCTTTATTTCTAGCCTGTTCTAATTCCCTATTCGCATTGAGCAAAGCATTTTCTAATTCTTTTAGTTTTTGTTGCTTTGTTTCTAAAACTTTTTTTGCATCTTTAAGCTTTTGTGTTAATGATATTATTTCATTTGATATATTTTGAATTTCTTGTTCGACTTCTTTAGTTTTGTTACTTAATTCAGTATGTTGTTCTGATAATAATTTCAATTCATCTTTTTTTGATTCTAGTTCTCTTTGCAATTCGGCTTCTTTTAAAACAGAATCATCATAAGCATCAGATAATTTTTTCTTTTGTAATTCAGCATCTTGTTTTTCTTCAAGTTTTTGTTGCTTAGCTTCATTTTTAGCTTTTAAATCATTTTCTTTTTCTTTTAGTGTTTCTTTGGTTTTATTTAGTTTAGTTTGAGCATTATTTTTTTCTTTTTTGGCTTCTTCAACAGCTCTTAATGCTAGATCTACCTCGCGAGATTTTTGTACTAAATTATCACTACTTTGTTGTAATGCTTGTTGTACCTTTTTTAATTTATTTGAAGCCTCTTCTTTTATGGCACTTGCCTCATTTAATTCTCTGGTTGCAATATCAAGAGCTTGTTGTTTTAAATTAACATCTTCACTTTTTAATTGTAATTGTTCTTTAGCTTGATCTAAGAGTTTTTCTTTTTCTATAACTTCCGCATTTAAAAAATCCATTTTTTTCTTAGCTTGGCTATAGCTAGCTTCTGCTGAATTTTGTTGTTTTTTTAAACCTTCTAACTCGTTCTTTAATGTTTGCAAGGCATTATTTTTTAGATCAAAATCTTGTTCTGCTTGTTTAAGTAATTCTGATGCCTGTTTTTCTTTTTGTTTAGCTACTTCAAGATCATGCGATATTTTATCTTTAGCTTGTTGCTTGTTGCTCAATTCCATACTTTTTTTATTAATATCACTTTCGATATTTGAAATTGATTTTTTGGCATATTCAATATCTGTTTTAGCATCAGCCAATATTTTTTTAGCTTTTTCTAATTCACTAGTTTTTGATAACAATTTTTCTGATTTTTCAGTAAAAATCTTATTTGCAAAATCAAAATTTGATTGAATTTTTTTATGTTCTTGTTTTGCTTTTTCTAATTCCTTTTTAGCCTCATCATATGCTTTTATTAAACTCACAAATTCAGCTTCTAGCTTTATTTGTTCATTTTTGATTTCTTCTAACTTAATCCTAGACTCACTATTTTTTGCTTCAAGATTCTCGATATTTTTCATTATCTCTGCAAACTTATTTTTAGAATTTTTTTGTTCTTTTTTGATATATAGCAATGCTTTTTTAGCTTCTTTTAACTGCTTTTGTTTTTGCGAAATAATTATGTTATATTTAGATATATCTTCTGTTTTTTGTGCAATTGATTTATTCTTATTATAACGTGCATAGATAAATGCGGAAATACCTGCGACCACCAGCCCTGTTGACAATCCTAAACACAACGCTAATGTACCCTTACTTCTTCTCATTATTAAATACCGCCCTAAACATTTTTATTAATTGATTCTATTTATTAGTTTTTAGCATACTAATAATCTCAAATTATATATATATATATATGAACGAATATCGTCTAAAACAGGGCGCTTTTTAGCTTTTTCTAGTGATTTTACTATCAAGAAAGCAGTTGTTTATTGAAAGTATTCTATTGATTTATTCCTATGTTTATCATAAAATTTTTATGTTTTAGAAAACAAAAAAACATCTTGAAATATAACAAGATATTTTTTGTTAAAACATTTTTTGTTTTCATTTTGATAAACTTCATTAATTATTATAGATTTTTAAATAACTGATAGCTTATTTTTTATTTGTTCTAATTCCTTAATTTTGTGCTCTAATATTTTTGCTTTTGATAATACATCCATCGCCAAAAATGAAATTGCTTTATCCGTATTTTCAACACTTGCTTGAATATCTATAATTTGCTGTTTAAACGACTCTTTTTGCTTAAACAACGAAGCTAATTCATTTTTAGCATTTTGATATTTTTGTATTAACATTTCTTTTTGTTTATTTAAATCTTTATATTCACTATCAATCTTATTAAGATTTTCTGAGTTCATAATTTGTTCTTTTTTATTTGCAATTTCTAGAACTTCTTCAAGTTTCGCTTTGTTAGATTCTAATGTTTCTTTTTCTTTAAATAGGTCTATATATTCTTGTTTTACTTGATTAAATTTTTGGGTTCTGTGCTCTACTAAAATGTTTGCGGCTTGAAAGTTATTTAAGGCATAATTGTAATTTTCTCTAGCCTTTGTTAGCTCCTTATAAGTTTCAGCAACCTTTTTTTTATTATTTATGTTTTTAGTACCAATCTTATTATTATATTCATCAAACGAAGCTCGAAAGGCTTCATAAGCAATACGAACTTGCTTTTCAGTGTCTTCTAATTTTTTAGCTACAGAAGAAATTTTTTCATTTAAATCACTAATTTGTTCAGGAATTTGATTCGATAATTGCTGTTCAACATTATCCTTATTTTCCTTTTCACTCATAAAATCATGGTAATAATCTTGTACATCAGAAACTAAACTCTTTATTGCTTCAACATTTTTAATCTCTTTTTTTAGCGCTTCGTTTAATTGATTATTAATTTTATCATACTCAGATTTTCGTTTGTTAGTATCCTCTTTATATCAATGTAATCGTTCCTCTAATTCGGATTTCCTTTCATTTATATGATCTAAATCTTGCATTAATGATTCATATTCTTTTCGAACTTCTTCCAATTCCTTTTCTTTTTCAGCAAATTGCTCGTGTACTTTTTCATGTTTAGGTCTGAGAACAAATCTTATATAACGACCAAACTCTGCCGCCGTTTCCTTAGCAGCAATGTGCTCATTAACTGCCTTTATAAGTTGTTCATTCATGTTTTTTAATTTTTCGCTAGCTATAACTAATTGTTTATCAGATTCTTGCTTTGCTAGTTCATTTTTTGTTATGGCTTCCTGTTTTAAGAATATATCGTTTTCTTTTTGCTTAATTCTTTTCTTTATTTGTTCTAATTCAGATGCTACATTTAATCTATTTTGAGTAGTTTGGTCTAATAACTTCTTAGATCTTTCAAGTTGTAGTGAGGTATTTGCAAGTTTTATATCTAAATTACTAATTTCATTCTTAAATTGTTTTATAGTTTGATTAAGACTAAAATCTCTGCTAGATAATTCACCTATTTCTTGATTAGTTAAATCAAGATTTTTAATTAAATCTTTTTGTTTAATTTTAGTGTTATTTAATGTATGCTGTGCTTTTATTAGTATTTTCTTTGCAACTTCAATCTCTTGTTCCTTCTGTTTAATGATCGAAATCCTATTATTTAATAAATTTTGATTTTTATTAACTAGTGAAACATAAGTTAATGTTGCTCCAGCAGTAACTACCAGCCCTGATGCAATCGCAAGGTATATTCCTAATTTATTTTTTTAGTTCTTCTCATAAAAATAACTCCTCAATGAATAAAAAATGGATTATATTTCACCACATATTAAATTAAACTAGATAAATTTTAGTCAAGATTTTAAACCATAAGTTTATTTACGGGTGGATCTTATATGATAATTATATATATATATATATATATATATATATTGATAAAAAGGTTAAAAATTCTTTAATAACCATTGAATATATGAAATATTTTAACTAATAAATTAATAATTATGTCTATAAATTCATACATATATTTATTTTTAGCAAATAAATAGCCTTCATTAAAAAGGTTTATAGTTGCGATTTTAAAAAATAAAAAAGGTGAGTTTAACACCTTTATTAAATTTTTTTATTTTAAATATTTACTTTTTTAGGATGGATTTTTAGTTAAAATCAATAGTTTTTGAATCTTCTTTTAGCTTTTTTAGCCTTTTTTGCTGTTCATCAATTATCTTATTGATAAAATTGTGCATTTTTTCAACGGCATTATATGGGGTAGTATAAAACGAATCAATTGGATTTTTTATATATATCTTAAATTGAATTTTTTCTCGCAATTCTTTAAAGGCTTGTTCACGATATTTAATAAGTTCTTCCTTAGGATAAGTAATACCAATATTAGATAAATCAGATTCCTTTATTGCTTTTCCATCAGGGGTAGTAAATGTATTTCCAAAATCTTTATATTGTGAATATGTTTTTTCTAAAGTTTGAACTTGTTTGATATAGTCTTTAACTAAATTAGCTCGTTGCTCAATATCTCAAAGAGTTGTTGTGCCGCCAATTGGACCATTTATCATATTAAAATAATCATAAATTTGATCCTCAATTTCTTCTATTTGAATTTCCAAAACATCTTCAAAAAAATTTTTAACCTTCTTAATTTCAGATTCAACAAAATCACTAAATTTAGTACTTATTTCATCTTCTAATTCTTTATGATTTTTTGTATCCTTCTTTAAATCTCTTAATAAAGTATCTTTTTCTTCCTGAGTAAATGGCAATTTTTTACCACTAAAAACTTCGAATAATGCATTTATTTTTTGATCACTTGTTATTATAAAAGGTTCATCATCTTCATCTCAAGGAACATTGTGTTCTGGTTCATTTGGAAACAAAACTATTCCTTTATCATTGTTTAATAAAAAATCAAAACCTTGCTTGCCTTCTTTTGATCTATCATAATGTTTATATAAATTCTTGTAATAAAAATTATCAATTACATTCTTAATTTCTTCATTAGTTGGGTCACTAAGATCAATTTCAATTTTTGGTGCTTCATTTTTTATATTATTTATAAGATTATTGTTAGTGTTAATTGAATCAACTGAGTCTAGATTAATTGCATTTTTAATTAATAGATCCGTAATTGGTTTATTTTGTTTTATCAAATCTGTAAGGACCTTTTTTGAATGATGTTTTTTTAAATCTTCATAAACAATTTTAATATTATCGCCAAACTGTTGATTTTTTTCTTTATTTGGAGTTTCTGGCTTCTTTGTTTCTGGGTTTTCTGGTTTCTTTGGTTCAGCTGGTTTTTCTGGTTTTTCCGGTTTAGCAGGATTTGCACATGATAGAGCCATAATTGGTGTTGCCAAAACAGGCAAAAATCCTAAAAAAAGTAATTTGCTTTTTTTCATTTTTTTTCCTTTCAATTTAGTATTTTTTATAATTATATGACCAACCAAAAAAAAAAAAAAAATAGCGCTTTTTTTAAAGAAAAATCATATTTTAAATTAAAAATTTATGGCTAATTTAACTTACTATACACTTTTTTTTCCATCACTTAATTTTTGTATAATATTTCTAATTTTAGGCTTAAAAAAACTAAAGTTTTATACTGTCATAAACTAATGCAAATAAAAACATAAATAATTCATTAATACATATTAATAAAAAAATGAAAGTCACAAATTAAGCTTAAATTAAACATAAAATAAATAGTTTATATATTAATATTTAAGAATTTTTTAACCGATATTTCATTTTTAAAAAATATATAATTTAATAATATATGTTATCGGCCTTGATTATACTCATTTTTTGTTTCACTAAAGGCATTTATAATAATTGATACACTAAATAAAATAATAAAAAACTCAAATCATTATTTGTGACTTGAGTCTAATTATTTTATTTTGCCTAATGTATTCTTATTTTTGGTTATTATCTAAATTTCTTTATTTAATTAGAATGTTCAATATTTTATTTTCAATATAAATAACTTTAATCACTTGCTTGTCTTTTAATCATTTCTTAATTGAATCAAGCTGCATTGCCTGCGTAACAATTTCATCATTATTCCAAATTGGTCGAATTTCTAACTGACCACGCAACTTTCCGTTAATTTGTACACCAATTTGCGGATTTTTTTCAATAATTAAATTAGTTTTGGCAATTGGCCATTTTTGGTAAAATATCGATTTTTCACCAATCATTTCCAAAAATTCTTCTGCTATATGAGGAGCGAAAGGTGAAAATAAAATAGCAAAGTTTTTAATAATTTCTAATGAATTAATTTTTTCAATATTCGCAAGAAAATTAATAAAGACCATAAACTTGCTTATTGCTATATTAAACTTATATTTTTCAATATTTTCACTAATATCCAAAATAAGTTGATTAATATTACTATCAAGTTCCTGATTTTCATCAGTTATATCAATGTTTTTTCTTAATTTATCAACAATAAGATAAATTCTATCGAGTCATTTTCTAATTCCGTTGAGAGAATCTGTATTTCATGACTTTGACTCAGTTAAGGGGCCCATAAACATCTCATATAACCTTAGGGCATCAGCACCATGTGATTCAACTAAACCATCAGGATTGATGACATTGCCAAGAGATTTTGACATTTTTTGTCCATCTGGTCCTAAAATTAAACCTTGGTTTATTAACTTTTGAAATGGTTCCTTGGTATTGACAATGCCTAAATCATATAAAAATCTATGTCAAAATCTAGCATATAATAAGTGTAATACGGCATGCTCTTGGCCGCCAATGTATAAATCCACTGGCAACCATTGATTAAATCTTTCCTTTGCTTCTTGACTATCAAGCGGCAAATATGTTCCGTCATCATTTTTTAAAATATAGGCCAGGAAATATCAACTAGACCCCGCTCATTGGGGCATTACATTAGTATCATGTCGATATATCTTATTATCAACTTCAACATATAATCAATCCTTAATGTTGGCAAGTGGTCCTTCTGTTGAGCCTGATGCTTTAATATTATTAACCTCAGGAAGTTTTACTAAATTATCAACTAAATAAATTTTATTATTTTCATCAAATAAAACCGGAAACGGTTCACCCCAATATCGTTGACGTGAAAATACTCAATCTCTCAATTTAAAATTAGTTTTATTATCAACGACGCCCATCGCATTTAATTTATGATAAATAACTTCTGTTGCTTGTGCTTTTTTAAGGCCGTTTGCGATATCAGAATTAATATGTTTAGAATCGTCAACAAACGGTAACTTCTCCGCTTCTAATACTTGTTTAATAGTTAGATTATATTTTCTTGCAAACTCATAATCCCTGGCATCATGAGCAGGAACAGACATTATTGCTCCTTCGCCATAACTCATTAAAACATAGTCAGAAACTCAAACCGGAATATTTTCATTTGTTAGGGGATGACTAACATATGCCCCAGTGAACAAGCCTGTCTTGTCTTTATTAAGTTGCGTTCTTTCAAGGTCGTTTTTTGTTTTTGTTATATTTATATAATCGATAATTAATTTCTTATATTCATCTGTACAAATTTCTAAAAGCAATGGATGCTCAGGACTAATAATAATCGATGAAACGCCATAGATAGTATCTAATCTGGTTGTGAAGGTTGCAATATTTTTCTTTGAATTTTTAAGATTTCATCTAACAATATGACCTTGTGATTTTCCGATTCAATTTTTTTGTAATAATTTTAAACTTTCGGGTCAATCAAGGCTAGCCAATCCCTCTAGGAGTTTATCAGCATATTTAGTGATCTTTAGGACTCATTGCTTCATCGGCTTCTTGACGACAGGAAAATTACCGCGCTCCGAAACTTTTTGCCCGTTAATTTCAATAATTTCTTCGTTGGCCAATACTGTGCCCAATCCTTCGCATCAATTAACGTCAATTTCCTCAATTGAAGCAAGTCCATGCTTATATAATTCCTTAAAAATTCATTGAGTTCAAATATAAAACTTGGGATCAGTAGTATTAATTTCTTTATCATAATCATATGAAAATCCCATTAGTTTTAATTGTCTACGAAAGTTATTAATATTTTTTATTGTGAAGGGGGCTGGGTGGTTTCCAGTCTTAATTGCATATTGCTCAGCAGGTAACCCAAAAGCATCTCAGCCAATTGGATGCAATACATCAAATCCGTTTAATCTTTTGTAACGTGAAATTATATCTGTTGCAGTATAGCCTTCAAGATGTCCAACATGTAAACCAGACCCCGAAGGATATGGGAACATATCAAGAATATAGGCCTTTTTATTGCTTTTTTTTGTTGTCTTAAATGATCTATTTTGTTCTCAAAAATCTTGTCATTTTTTTTCTATTAGTTTATGGTTATACATGTTATTAATTTTACATTAATATCTTTTTTTACAAATATAATGTTGTTTAATTTCTTGCAAAAAACATTAGCACTGTTTTTATATAAATTATTGTAAAATTTAATATATTATTTTTAACTGTAATACAACAAAACAATAAAGGAAAAAATATGGCTGAAGAAAGTAAAGATTATAAAGACACATTATTAATGCCACAAACAGAATTCTCAATGAAAGCAAATCTTGCTGATAAGGAAATTATCTTCCAAAAAAAATGAGAAGATGAACAACTATATCAAAAAATTTTAGCTTCCAACAAAGGGAATAAAACATTTGTTTTGCATGATGGACCTCCATATGGGAATGGGAATATTCATGTTGGTCATGCGTTAAATAAAATCCTTAAGGACATAATTGTACGATTCAAAAATATGCAAGGCTTTTATGCTCCATTTACACCCGGCTGAGATACTCACGGGCTTCCTATTGAACACAAAATGTTAGTAGAGCGAAAAATGACTGCAAAAGATTTTTCAGTTGTGGAACTAAGAAGAGCATGTGAAGAGTATGCCCTAAGTCAGGTTGCAAAACAAATGGAACAATTTAAAAAGCTTTCATTGCTAACTGATTTTAAAGAAATTTATGTTACTTTAGATAAAAGATTTGAAGCACAACAATTAAGACTTTTTAAAAAAATGCTATTTGATGGTTTGATATACAAGGACCTAAAACCAATATATTGATCGCCTTCTTCACAATCTGCCCTAGCAGAGGCTGAAGTTGAATACGCAGACCATATTTCACCATCAATATTTGTTGCCTTTAAGATTACAGAAGGCAATAATATTGTTTGTAAGGATGAAAAACTAATTATATGAACAACTACTCCGTGAACATTAATTGCAAATTCAGGTGTAGCTATCAATTCAGAATTTGAATACATCAAAATAAAAGTTAATAATACTACTTACATTTTAGCCGAAGGCCTAGTTGAATCAGTTGCTCAACAATGTAAATGAGAAAAATATGAAATTATTGGAAGTAGTTTCAAAGGTAAAGACTTATTAGGAATAAAATACGAAAGTCCAATTAATAAACTAATTTGTCCAGTCGTTGAGGGACACCATGTTACACTTGAAAATGGGTCAGGATTAGTCCATATGGCACCTTTATTTGGCGAAGATGATTTTATTATTGGAAATAAAAACAACCTTGAAAAAATTATGCACGTCAATGATGATGGGACATTAAACGAAAAAGCACTTCAATTTAAGAACATTTTCTATGATGATGCTAATCCATTAATTGGTAATTTCTTAGAGGAAAATAATTTGTTGCTTGGATTCAAAAAGATAAAACACTCATATCCTCATGATTGAAGAACCCATCTTCCAATTATGTATCGCGCCACTCCTCAGTGATTTGTATCCGTTAAAAAGATTAAAGATAAAATTCTAAATGAAATAAATAATGTTAAAACATATAACGAGTGATCAAAAAACCGTCTTGAATTAATGCTTGAAAATCGCGATACTTGATGTATTTCAAGACAACGAAGTTGAGGTGTTCCTATTATTGTTTTTTATGACAAAAACAAAAATCCAATATTGGAAGAAGAAATATTTGACTATGTCATAAATCTTATAGAAAAACATGGCTCAAACATATGATATGAAAAAACAGCGGACGAATTATTACCTGAAAAATATCAAAAACTTGGATACACTAAGGAAAATGATATTATGGATGTTTGATTTGATTCAGGATCAACTTCACTAGGCGTTAAACCAGCTGCTATTGAGGCACCATTTGACTTATATCTTGAAGGTTCAGACCAATATCGTGGTTGATTTAATAGCTCAATGATAAATTCGGTTGCTTGAAGAAATAAAAGTCCCTTTAAGTCATTTCTATCGCATGGTTTTACCCTCGATGGCAAGGGGCGCAAGATGTCTAAATCATTAGGAAATACAGTTGACCCGCTAGAAATAGTAAAAAAATATGGTTCAGATATTTTAAGATTATGAGCTGCAAACTCTGAATACACGGCCGATATTACAATTGATAATAAGATTTTGGAACAAAATGTCGAAATTTATCGTAAATTAAGAAATACAATCAAATTTATGCTAGGAGCACTATTTGACTTTGATTTTAATTATGTTAGTCTTGAATCTATTCATGCATTAATGTTTGAAAAAATAAATAACTTGGAAGCTAAAATTCTATCCTTTTACGAAAATTATAAATTTGTAAATGTTATTAAAGAAGTAAATAATTTTATCATTGATTTAAGTTCTTACTACATCACAATTACAAAAGATATTTTATATCTAAATAAACAAGATAACTATGAAAGAAGACAAGTTCAAACCGTTTTTGCCAAAACCATTAAAACTTTATTGCAAATACTTGCTCCTATACTTCCAACAACTATGGAGGAAGTATATCAATATTATAACGAACCTAATAAGCAAGAATCTGTACACTTATTAAAATGAAATCTAAATAAAACTTTTTCAACAAAGATAAGCGATAAATGACAAGAATTTTTTGATCTAAAAGACGAGGTTTATAGATTAATTGAAGAAAAGATTAAATTGCAAGAAATTAAGAGACAAAACGAGGCATTTGTAACTATTACAACTAAATCAGAATTCATAAAATCATTACCACTAGCTAAATTACTAATGATTGCTAAATTAACCATCGGAAACGAAATGAAGGTTGAAAAACGCGAATCATATAAATGTCTAAGATGTTGAAATCACTTTGAAAAAGATCAATTTAGTTTTAAAAATGAAATTTGCTTTAGATGCGAGGAGGTTATTGATGCAAGAAAATAAAAAGGAAAAATACTTTTCAAAAGAATATTGAAAAACAAATTGAAAATTCATTCTTGTTAACATAGCAATTTTTTTGGGAGCATTATTTATTTTCTTATTAATAGACCAACTTACAAAGGAATATATTTTTAGATGAAAAGATAAAAGCATTTTATCTCCAGATCTAGACTATGAAATCGGCAACAAATTTATAATCTTTAAATCAGTTTTTCACGCTGGCACTACTTTAGGTTTTTTTGAAAGCAATTTGCCAGTCTTGCACACATTTAGTTTTGCCATTATTTTAGGTTCACTATGAGGCGTAACTTTTGTTAGAGAAAAGCATTCAATATGCATAACTATTTTTCTTGGTTTAGTAAGTGCTGGATCTATGGGTAATATGATTGATAGATTTATATTCGGTGGCGTAAGAGATATTATGAATTTTCCGTGAGCAAACCAAGGTGTTTTAAATTTTGCTGATATTTGATTAGTTTTAGGAGCAATAAGTGTGGTTTTATCGATTGTAACCATACATTGAATAAAACATTATAAAAAGAACAAACTAACAAAAGACGAAAATAAGGTTTAACTAAACCTTATTTTTTTCGCTCTTTTTTCATATATTTGTTATATTTCCAAGTTTATAAATTAAAAATTTATAGGGAGGAAAAATGAAAAAATTAAGTGAAAAAGAATGTGATGAAATTGCTGGCGGATTTGCCATATCAGCCTTAATTACTTCTATATTAGGATCAATTCCAATAATCACCTCAGCAATAAGCTCTACCGTAGGTCTAATAAGATCAGTAAATTCTTCAAAGGGCGAAATTAAAACCAAAGATTTCAATGCAAAATGGGAGGATACTGATAATAACATTGGCTTCAATGTTGGCTTTCATTACTGCTTATAAATAAAAAACTAGGAAACTTTCCTAGTTTTTTATTATTAATCTTCTTTTTTTGAAATAAGTACTTATTTTTTTGATTTTTCTAATATCTTGTTAAATCTTTCTACACGACCACGTGCCTTAACGTCTGTACGATTTCCGGTGTAGAATGCATGACAATTAGAGCAAACATCTAAAGATACTTTTTCAGCGGTTGAACCAAAAATAAAATCTGTGCTACACGATGAACATGTTGCATGAATTTCAGAATATTTTGGATGAATTTCCTTTTTCATAGAATATGCTCCTTATATATTATTTATTGAAGTTAATTAACTAGCAAAAATTATAACATAAAAGCGTTATTTTTTACTCATTAATATTTTTTCATTTTCACTCAACAACTTCTGGCATATCGTAGCCAAATTCATGAATATATTCATTATGTTCTTGTATTTTTTTATTCATTAAATCGATAAAATTTTGTTCCTTAGAACCATATAATTTCTCTATTGCATCTTTAGCAATGTGATATCTATCCATTTCACTTAATTGTCTGATATCAAAACTAGTTGTTATATCACCATTTTCACGATAACCATGAATAATTAAATTGTGATTTGTTCGATCAAAGAATATATCTCTTATTAAACCTTCAAATCCATGGAAAGAAAACACAACTAGTTTATCTCTTGTAAATGCTTTATCAAATTCCTCGTCACTAATTCCACGTGGATCGATCTTAGGATTTCTTAATTTTAATAAATCAACAACATTAATATACTTGATTTTAAGCTTAGGAAAATGACTATGAACAATAGAAATTGCTGCTAGTGTTTCTAGGTTCGGTTCAACACCAGATGATGCAAAGACAATATCAGGCGTTTCTGTTTCCTTAACATTTGAAGCTCAATCAATAACCTTATAGCCTTTTTCAACAAGTTCTTTTGCTTCATCGATATTGAAAAATTGTTCTCGCGGTTGCTTAGAAGCAACAATTAGATTAATAACATTTCTTTCGGTTAATGATTTTTCCATAACAGCCAAAAGTGTATTAGAATCTGCAGGCAAATATTCTCTTATTAATTCAGGACGTTTGTCGGCAAGATGGCCTAAAAGGCCAGGATCTTGGTGCGTATAACCATTATGATCTTGTTGAAATGCTGTTGAAGTTGCAATAATATTTAGAGATGGATAATCATTTCTTCATTTCAATTCTAAAGACTTCTTTAATCACTTCATATGCTGAGTTAACATTGAATCGATAACCCGTAAAAAGGATTCATATGAAGCAAAAAAACCATGGCGTCCAGTCAAAACATAACCTTCTAAAAAGCCTTCAGCCTGGTGCTCACTTAATTGTGAATCAATAATTCTACCAACAGGACCAACAAATTCATCATATTTGTCCGAATATTCCTCTAATCATTGACGCTTAGTAACTCTAAAAAGTTCAAATAATCTATTTGATTTTGTTTCATCAGGACCAAAGACCCTAAAATTATCAGGATTTTTTGTTACAACATCAGCCATATATTTTCCCAGCTCAACCATATCCTGCCCTTTATTTTTACCAGGATATTCAACATTAGTAGCAAATTTTTCTCATGGAGATAAATCTAGATAGCGTGAATTGATTCCTCCGTTTGTTATTGGATTTGTTGCCATTCTTTGCTTACCTTTTGGAGCCAGGTTTTTAATTTCCGCTAGAATAGTTCCGTTTTCATCAAAAAGTTCTTCAGGTTTATATGATTTTAGTCACTTTTCTAACTCTTTAATGTGAGTAACATTAAAAGCACTAACAGGCAAGGGCACTTGATGTGCTCTAAAACTGCCTTCAATTGCTTGTCCATCTCAATCTTTTGGACATGTCCAACCTTTCGGGGTTCTAACAACTAGCATAGGCCATAATGGTCTTGTTGCATTATTTGGCCCGACTAATTCTGCCTTAGCCTTAATATTTAGAATATCTTCAATAGCTTGATCCATGATTTTAGCCATTTCTTGATGAATTTCAACACTAGTTTTATTGCCACTTCATTCAAAGAAATATGGCTTTCAACCTAAACCTAAAAAATATTGTTCAATTTCCTTTTTTGGTTTTCTTGCTAAAAGAGTTGGATTAGAAATTTTCCCACCATTTAGATGAACGATAGGAAGAACAACGCCATCATTCACTGGATTAATAAACGAATTTGAAAATCATCCAGCACAAAGGGGCCCAGTTTCGGCCTCACCATCGCCTATAACCGCAGCCGCAATCACACCAGGATTATCCAATATTGCTCCTGTTGCATGCGATAATGAATAACCTAACTCTCCACCTTCATGAATTGATCCAGGTGTTTCAGGAGCGGCGTGACTTGCTGTTCCACCAGGAAATGAAAAACGCTTGCACATTCGTTGTATCCCTTTTTCATCCTGTGAAATTTGGGGATAAATTTCTGAATAAGAACCATCCAAATATGAGTTAGATATCATGACTTGGCCACCATGTCCAGGACCCTCTATATAAAACATATTTAAATCATATTTATTAATAACACGGTTTAAATGGGTATAAATAAAATTTTGTCCAGGAATTGTTCCTCAGTGACCAATAGGATATAATTTAATATCATCTTTTGTTAATTCTTTTTTTAATAATGGATTGTTTCTTAAATAGATTTGAGCAACACTTAAATAATTAGCTGCTCTAAATCACTTATCCATTAATTCAAAATATTCTTTTTTATCAAAATTACTATTCATATTCCTCCATAATATATTTTTGCAAAAAATATAGTAATAATATTTTACATCAATTTATTAAGAAGTAAAGGGGTTAATGGCTAATCATACATAAAAACAAAAAATGTCCTACAATAAACATAGTCATTTTTTTAAAAACACATTTTATTGTCAATTTCTCCAAAAAAGCGTATGTAGAGTTTCTTGATTTAATGACAACTGTAATCTTTTTTGTTATATCAATTTATTATAATTTTCTACAATAGTTTTTAGTTATAAAAAGCCATTTTTTTAACATATGTTTAATAACTAAATCTAGATCATTTACTGAAAATAAATTTTAATTGAGAATTTTATTTGTTTTGTGATGAATTACAACTGATAAATAAATATAATTTAATTTTTTGATGTTTCAATATATGAAACTACAATATTTGGCGTATCTCTATTACAATTTCTTTTTTTACATAATCAATAAACAAAGAACTCAAGCCTCTTATTTCTTCTTCTTTTTTTCTTTTAGCTATTTCCTATTAGCAACTAATTAAAAAATCCAAGCACAAATGTGACTGGATTTTTTATCTATGTTCAACAAAAGCAAGTAATTTTATAATCCTAATTCCTCATCAGTCGGAATATCTAGATTTGAACCAACATAAGCAAAAATTTCGGGACTTTGTTTTAAATATTTACCATCTAAAATTCTTTGAACAGATTTTATCGTATCTTCCAACGAAACATAAACACCGGGAGATTTTGTAAAGTGTTCAGTCATGAAGAAGTTTTGAGTAAAGAAATTTTCCAATTGAAGAGCCTTTTTAACTGTATTCTTACTTTGTTCATCTAATTCATCAAATCCTAGAATCAAAATAACATCTTCAAGGTCTTTATATGCTTTTAAAATTCTTTTTGTTTCTATGATAGCGTCAAAGTGTGCTTTACCAATAATTTTTTCATCAACAGAATGTGATGAAGAAGCTAGAGGGTCAAAAGCAGGGAAAATATTTTTTGAGGTTTGATTACGCGATAAAACAAGATTACCATCAAGGTGGTTAAATACTGCAACAGCTGATGGATCACTTAAATCATCCATTGGCAAGAAAATAGTTTGGAAAGATGTTATTGACCCATTTTTGTTTCTAAATAATCTATTTTCAACATTAGCAACATCTGATTCTAATGTAGATTGATAACCACCTACAGAAGGTTTTTTACCCAATGAAGCAGAAACCTCATTTTCAGCCTGAATAAAACGATAAATATTATCAATAAATAATAAGACATCATCTTTTTCATAATCTCTTAAATATTCGGCAGCTGTAATACCAATTGGTACAATCGACATTCTAGCTCCTGGTGATTCATTCATTTTTGAAATATACATTACTGAATTCTTCATTAAATTTGATGATTCTAACTCATCAAATAATTCAATAGCTTCACGTGATCTTTCTCCGGAACCAATAAAAATATTTGAAGTCTTTGTTGATTTTTTATTAACATTAAAAATAATTTCCTTCATTAAAACAGTTTTACCAACGCCGGCGCCACCAAATATACCCAATTTATATCCTTTAATAATTGGCATAAAGAAGTCAATTGCCTTAATTCCTGTTTCAACTATTTCTAGATTACTCTCTAGATAGCGATCGTTATTAATAATTGAATTCATTTCAATATATATAGGTTTTGTTCCACGTTTTTCAAGTAACGGTTTTCCCTCAAATGAATAGATATTATTTTTGGAACCTGAACCAACTGGAACCATAAAACTTTGTTTGGTATTAATAATTTCATCATTGATGTTAATTTCTTTTGAAGAATAGATAATAATAGCTCTAATTGTTTCCTCATCAATAATTCTTTTTACCAATAAATAAGTTTTGCCGTCATTCGCTGTTAGTAATTGATTAACTAATGGCAACTCTTTTTTATTAAATTTAACTTCAATAATGTCAGATCATAATTTAACTATTTTTCCCATTATTTATCTCCTAACTTTTTAGCAACTAATTCTAAATATTCCTTACTAAATTCAACAAACTCATGTTCATATTCAACATCTCATCCTAAATTTAAATAATCTGAATATTGTTTTAAAGCATATGCAAAAAAGTTTTTTATAATCTTATCATCATAATCTGTACTTGTTTGCATAGTATTATAAGCATTTTTAGCTTCCTGATTTGTTTCAATTAAAAGATCGATAAATCTTAGCGCTTTTTCTTCATCCTTAATTCCATGTAATATAGTTCATGAAATTAGTTTAGACATCAATAAAACAAATTTATTCGAATATAATGTATATCCTTTTTGGATAAACATCTTATCAATCATTTTTCCTTTGTACAATAATGTTGCGGTTTCTTTATTCAATTCATAATCAAGAGCAGCAAGCTTTAAATGTCTCTTATATTGTTTAAAGATTTTACCTACTTCTGAAGCTGCCTTTGACATAATTCTATTTTGTACTGATGAACCAGTTCTTGAAACTGATAAATTAATATTGATAGCCGGTAAAACACCTTGAGAAAATAAGTCAGCGCTAGTTACAATTTGACCATCAGTAATTGATATAACATTAGAAGAAATTAATGAAGTTATATCGCCATCAATAGTTTGTAAAATTGGCAAAGCAGTAATTGTTTTTCTATTTTTAAATGAACCAGCACGTTCTAATAATTGTGAATGAGCAAAAAATATGTCACCGGGCATTGCTTCCTTACCAACAGGCTTATCAGTTAATAAAGCAATTTCTCGAATAATATTAGCATGCTTTGTTAAGTCATCAAATATAATAACAACATCATCAGTTAATGAAATGTTTTCAGCATGTGCCATACCTACATACGGAGCTAGATATTGCTCGTATGCACTAGTAGCAGGCGCATCAACAATAATAGTATTTTTTAAAGCATCATGTTCTTTTAAGGTATTATAAATTTTAGATATGCTTTCTCTTTTTTGTCCAATTGCAACATAAACACACTTGGTATTGGTTTTTGCTTGATTTAAGATAACATTAATTGCTATGTGAGTTTTTCCGGTTTGTCTATCCCCAATAATTAATTCACGTTGTCCTTTTCCGATAGGAATTAATAAATCTATTGATGTGAATCCTGTATATAGTTGCTCATTTAATGTTTGAACACTCATTAATTGATGAGCAAGTTTAAATGTGGCACTTTCAGGATCATTTTTTTGTTTTTCAACAGCAAGCTTTTTAGGTAAAACAACATCGCCAAAAATATCGACTACATTTCCAAAATGTTGTTTTGAAGTAAATACATCACGCTTTTGGGTAGCGATTATTGTATCATTAATTTTTAACTCTTTATTTTCATTATTAGCTAATAAAAACGCGTGATCATTTGTAGCACTAATAAGAATTAATTTAATATTTGTATCTCTTTCGCAAACAAATTGTTGTCCTTGTTCATAAGGAAATTGTCCTGATACTTCAACAATATAACCAAAAATAGAAATTATCTTGGGATTTTTATTTGGTTTAGCATTACTATTTTCCATTTTCTTCTCCTTTATTATTCATAAAATAACTTTTTTTAATATATAACTTCAAAATTCCTGCTATGTCTGAGAAATATAAAATAATGTTAGGCAAGAATTCAACATAATATCCATCTTTTATTAGGTCCTTAAGAATCTCATTATATAATTTTTCGAAGTCATTATTTCATTCAAATTCTTCATTATTCACATAAATTAATGGAACTTTTTTATAAATGCTAAATATAGCGTTTTCTTCGAAGTTAACAATAAAATTGGCAAATTTTATAGGTAGATAATCCATAAGTGATTTCTTAATTCTCTCTAGAAAGTCAATTACACGGGAATCCTTTGTATTAAAATTACCTTTAAATAAAATAGTTGAAATAAGTTTATTAAAATCAATTAATTTAATTTCATTTTGATTTTTTTGATCTTCAAACCAGAACAAAATTCTATCTTTATTTCCATCTATTAATATAGATTTTTTTTCAGGCATTTTTCTCCTTAAAATAAGTTAAATAATAAAACAACATTATTATAACCATAATTTCCTAATAATTTAGGAATTGATAATAAAAAAATAATAGCAAAGCCATTATTTTTCTACAATAGGATATACTGAAGCAAATTTTCTATTAATTCTATTTTCGAATTTTACAATACCATCTATTAAAGCAAATAATGTATCATCTTTTCCTTTGCCTACGTTATTGCCAGGAAAGATTTTTGTTCCTCTTTGTCTATAAATAATGCTTCCGGCTGTTACAAATTGTCCATCAGTAGCCTTAACTCCTAATCTTCTACCAGCCGAGTCTCTACTATTCGAGGTTGTTCCACCAGATTTCGTATGTGCCATGTCTTATTTCTCCTTAATTTCTGCAATTTGAACTTTTGTATAAGGTTGACGGTGACCTAATTTACGTTTATGAGTTGATTTAGCATTGTGTCTATAAACAACAATTTTCTTTGCTTTCCCTTGTTTTTCAATGATACCTAAAACAGAAGCAGCTTCTAAATATGGAGTTCCAATTTTATTTTCGACTGCTAAAACTTTATCAAAAACAACCTTGTCCCCTGCATTTCCATCGATTTTTTCGATATAAATAGAATCGCCTTTTTTAACGATTAATTGTTTACCACCTGTTTCGATAATTGCAAACATTTAAAATCTCCTTATATTTTGTCACATCTTTGAGGTACTTTTAAAAAGTTTAAAAACCTGTTTAGAATGGTTACTCTATAAGTAACTTGATTATTTTACCACAAATTTGCGTATATTTCGGCAAAATAAAAAAACAAGGAAATTATTCCTTGTCCTTATTCTAATTAATTATTCGTAATCTATTTTATTATCATCAAATTCTTCTGATTCATTATCATCAGTCTCAAAATCTTCATTGTCATAAAAATCATCAGCAAAGTCATTAACAAAGCCTTTATCACTAAGACCTTCTTCATCATATTCTTGTGTCAAAGTATCTAAATCAATCATATTTTCATCGCCTAATTCAATATCGTCTTGTTCTTCATTTTCATCAAAATTTGTAAAGTATTTAATCGATGGTTTAATATCGTATTTAGAATGTTCTTCAAATGAATATAATGCAGTTCCTGAAGGGATTTTCTTTCCAACAATAATATTTTCTTTTAGACCACTTAAATTATCTGTTCTAGAAGAAATGGCAGCATTAACAAGAATTTTCGAAGTTTCTTGATATGAAGCGGCAGCCAAAAACGAATCAGACAACAGTGGAACTTGTTTAGCACCTTTAATAACAACACTTCCATATGCTGGAATTTTGTTTTGAGATAATAATAACGAATTTTCTTCTTGATAATCAAAGATATCAACAATAGCACCAGCAAAGAATTTTGAATCTCCGGGATCACTAATAACAATTTTAGACATCATTTGTCTAATAATAATTTCAATATATTTATCACTAATAGCAATACCTTGAATGCGATAAATTCTTTGAATTTCTTTTAGTAAGTAATTTTGGACTGTTCTAACATCAGTTAGTGCTAATAACTCTTTTAGAATAATTGGGCCTTCTGAAAGCTTTTGGCCGACTTTAACATCATCACCAATAGAAACTCTTAATTTCTTATTAGTATTAACTAAAATAGATCTAGTTTCAATTTGATTTTTATTATTCAGAATTTCGATATAAACAACATAATCGTTATCAGATTTTTCAAGTTTTTCAATATCAACTACAATACCTTGATATGGCGAAATTGTTGCTGGTCTACCTCATGGTTGTTCATGAGCATCAATTAATTCAATTAATCTAGTAAAACCACCAGTAATATCTTCAACACCAGCAACCCCACCAGTATGGAATGTACGCATAGTTAGCTGTGTACCAGGTTCACCAATTGATTGAGCAGCTATGATACCTACTGCTTCACCAATATTAACAACACGGTTTGTTGCTAAGTCTTTACCAAAACACATTTTACATACACCATTACGAGTATTACATCCAAGGATCGATCTAATTTCAACTTCTTCAATACCAGCGTCAATAATTTTTTGTGCTATCTTATTAGTAATTAGGATGTTTCGACTACAAATCAAATTACCTTCTTTATCATAAATTGGCTTATTTGAAAATCGACCAATTATTCTTTCTTTTAGAGATACAATAATTTGTTTTGTTTTAGTATCAATGATATTTCTAGCTAAAAATCCATATTCCGAACCACAATTTTCTTCTCTAACCACAATATTTTGAGCAACATCAACCAATCTTCTTGTTAAATAACCTGATTTAGCAGTATTAAGTGCAGTATCAGTAAGACCTTTTCTAGCACCATGGGTTGACGAATAGAATTCAAATGCGGTTAGGCCCTCGATAAATGATGACTTAACGGGAACTTCAACGGTCGAACGAACAACCCTATCATTTTTAGCATCAGCTTTAGTGGTTTTTGTATTGTTAGCCATCAGTCCACGCATACCAGCTAATTGAACATAGTTCGAAATGTTTCCACGAGCACCTGAGTTAATCATAGTGATAACTGGGTTTTGTGGATTTTCTTTAATGATTGTTTGCAATTCTTGTTGGATTTTATCTTTGATTTCAGCTCATTTTTTAATAGTTAACGAGTATCTATCATCATCAGTTATATAACCTAATTTGTAATAGTTTTTTAATTTAGCAATATATTCATCACCTTCAGCGATATATTCTTTCTTCTTTTCAGTTTCTAAAATATCCGAGAAGGAAATAGAAATACCTGAAGTAGTTGAATAATCAAAGCCAAGTTGTTTAATATCGTCAAGAATAGAAGCAACAATATTTGTATATTTAAATCAAACCTTGTCTAACAATTTAGCTTTCTCTTTAGCACTTAATGGAATATGAATTTGTCCGCGGTATCTCTCTTCATTTTCTAAATTTAATTTTTGTTTTTCTTCTAAAACAAATTCAGTCAATAAATCTGCATGTTCTCTTTCAAGATTTTGGCCCTTGTAGGTTTTTAATTTTAGAAATTCTAAAACAATATCTGAATCTTGCAAATCATTAATTTTATCAATAACGCTAGCAACTTCCGCTATGCTTATTGTTGCAACATAGTTATCAAACATGTAACGAATAATCTTGGCAATATTCTTTTTATTAAAGGCATCTAGCAATGGTAAGGTCTTAATATATTCAGGAATATTTATACCAGCTTTAACTACATATGTTTTATTAAACTCATTCTTATATTCCTCTAAATTAATTGCCTTTATTACTTTATTATCAAAGATAAAAGGAAAATCTTTTGGAAACACATTATTAAAAATAAATTTACCAACTGTTGAAATAACATAAAGTTGTTGATTAATTGTATTTTTATTAAATATTTTGGAGTTCTTTACCTCTTCAGCAGGTAATGCTACCCTTGCATGTAAAGAAACTTTTTTAGCCTCAAGGTTCCTTATCATGTGATCATAATTATCAAAGACTCTTCCTTCGCCCTTAGCATCTTTTTGTTCAATTGTTAAATAATATAAACCCAAAATCATATCTTGTGAAGGATTAATAATAGGTTCTCCATCCTTAGGGCCTAGAATATTTTTATTGGCAAGCATCAATTCACGACTTTCCAATAATGATTGTTCCGAAATAGGCACATGAACAGCCATTTGGTCACCATCAAAATCGGCATTAAAAGGGGTACATACTAAAGGGTGTAATCTTATAGCCTTTCCTCTAACTAAAACCGGTTCAAATGCTTGGATAGACAAACGGTGAAGCGTAGGAGCACGGTTAAGAAGTACTAGTTTTCCTTTAATTGCTTCAGCGACATGAGGTCAAATAATTGGATTTTGATCTTCAATTATTTTCTTAGCATTTTTAACAGTTGTTGCAACCTGTTGATCAATTAAACGAGCAATAATTCATGGCTCAAATAATTTTGCAGCCATCTCTCTTGGAATACCACATTGATGCATCTTTAAATTTGGCCCAACAACAATAACAGAACGGCCAGAATAGTCTACACGTTTTCCAAGTAAATTCTGTCTAAAACGTCCTTTTTTACCTGTTAGTGCATCTGAAATAGATTTAAATGGACGATTGTCCTTCGATAAAACAGGGTTAGGGGTTCTTCTTTGATTATCAATTAAAGCATCGACGGCTTCTTGAACCATACGTAATTCGTTTTGCGTTACGAGTTCAGGAGCATCTTTTTCTTGTCATTCTTGTAAACGATTATTTCTAATAATAACTCTACGATATAGCTCATTTATATCACTTGTTGAGTGTCTACCACCATCCAATTGAATTAATGGTCTAAGATCAGCCGGAATAACTGGTAAATTGTAAATTAGCATATTTGTTGGCGATTGTTTTGATTCAATAAACGCGTTAATAACTTGCAATCTCTTATATAATTTTTCCCTATTTTGTTTAGTAGTAGTTGCAAACTTTTCGGGATTTTTAGATTCTTGTAAATTGAGTTGATTAATTTGCTCTGTTACATAAGCTTTTTCAGCGACTAGATCTAAATTCTTCAATAGATACTCAATAGCTCTTGCCCCAGTCATAATTTTTGCGTCTGAGTAATGTTGGATGATATCATTTAATTCATAAAAGTCAATTCCATATTCTTGACCAATTTTTGAAGTAGCTTTTTCAACCAATTGCTCAATTGTTTCTGAAATTTCATCATAAGCTTCTTTATGATCTGGATTTTTTGGATCAAAACGTGTTAATAATTCATCCAATGCTTCTTTATATATAACAGCAGCATCATTGATTTCGATTATTAAGTTTTTAGGTAATGATTTAAGTCCACCATCTTCTACAACAATATGATTTTTATAATAAATAAGATTTTCAAGTTCCTCTCTTCTAACTGTTTCAGATGAATTTTGACTCGAAATTCTTAAACCTAATAATTTATAAATAATTGAATGGTCAACCTTAAAAAACCAAAAATGAACAACAGGGCTATTTAACTTAATATGCCCCATATGATTTCTACGTGCTATTTTAGGCAAGATTTGAACATTTTCTTTACGGCACAAATCAGTTCTTGTACAATATGAACCTTCATTTATTTTCTTATATTTATAACCACAAGTAGGACAACGATAATCTATCATTGGTCCAAAAATAATTTCATCAAACAAACCACCACGTTCAGGTTTATATGATTTATAGTTAATAGTTTCTGGTTTTGTAACTTCCCCATGCGATCAAGATTCAACATCCTCAGGAGTAGCTAATGATAAAGAAATTTTTCTAATTTTTGATTCATCTAATAAATCGAATTTTGCATTGTTTTTCATTATTCTGCTCCCCCATCTCAATCTTGTTGATATTTAGTATCAATTCTTTCATATTCAAGCTCATTTTCTTCTCGTGAATCATCATGAGTTTCAAGTTTGATGCACAAACCTCTTAGTTCATATGCCAAAACATTAAACGACTCAGGCATACCTGGCTTTGGCAACTTTGTTTTTCTTGCAAGCGAGTTATAAAGCTGATTACGTCCATTAATATTATCTGACTTATATGTTAATAGTTCTTGTAATAAATTTGCTGCACCATATGATTCGATGGCTCATGTTTCCATTTCCCCAAATCTTTGCCCACCATTTTGCGACTTACCACCAAGCGGTTGTTGCGTAATTAATGAATATGGTCCAACTGAACGAGCATGCATTTTATCATCAACCATATGATATAGTTTTAAATAGTACATTATCCCAACCGATATTGGTTGATCAAATGGTTCACCAGTGCGACCATCATACACAACAGATTTACCTGATGGATTAATTTTTGCTTCTTCAAGAATTTCTTTAATTTGATTATGAGTAATTCCATCAAATGTTGGAGTAACAAATTTTGTATTTAATTTTTGCGCAGCTAAGCCAAGGTGCAATTCTAGAACTTGTCCAATATTCATCCGTGATGGAACACCTTGAGGGTTAAGAACAATATCCAGTGGAGTACCATCTTCTAAATAAGGCATTTCCTCAACTGGTAAAACAACGGAAACAACGCCTTTATTACCGTGACGACCTGCCATCTTGTCCCCAACTTTAATTTTTCTCTTTTGGGCAATTGAGACTTTAACAATCTTTTCAATACCGTCTTCTAGAACATCGCCAAATTCACGACTTAAAACATCAACAGCAACAACTGTACCATTATGACCATGTTTAACTTTTAGTGATGTATCCTTTTTTGAAGCAGTCTTTTGTCCAAAGATAGCTCCCATCAGTTTTTCCTCAGGAGTTGGGTTTTCTTCACCTTTTGGCGATGTTCTACCAACCAAAATATCACCTGCAGAAACTTCAGAACCAACTCTAACGATACCATTATCATCTAAGAAACGCTTTGAGTGGTTTGAAACATTAGGAATATCAGTTGTTAAAATATCTTCACCGGCTTTTGAATGTCTAAATTGAATAGTTTGTTCTTCAATGTGAATCGAAGTATAGACATCATCCTTAACTAGTCTTTCTGATAAAACAACAGCATCCTCATAATTAAAACCATGCCATGTTGTGAAACCGACCAAAACATTCTTGCCTAATGCCATTTCACCATTTTTCATTGATGGACCATCAACCAGTAAATCTCCAGTTTTAACACTTTGACCTACCTTAACTAATGGAACCTGATGAATTAAGGTACCTTGATTAGATCTCTCGAAAGTTCTTAAATGGTATTCATCTTTCTTATTACTTTCATCTCTCTTAATGATAATAACGTTAGCATCAACATAAGATACCACACCATCATATTTAGCAATAATGTTTGTTGAGGAATATTTAGCAATATCAGCTTCAACACCAGTTGCAACTAATGGAGCTTCAGGGAATAATACAGGTACAGCTTGACGTTGCATATTAGAACCCATTAATGCCCGGTTAGCGTCATCGTTTTCTAAAAAAGGAATAGCAGAAGCAGCAATCGAGGTCATTTGACGGTTTGAAACCCCAACAAAATTAACTTCATTAGCTGGGACTTCAAGATATTCATTATCACGACGAACCATTACCATTTTATCAACAATTATATCATTTTCAATATTGACGGTTGATTGCGCAAATGTATACCCAGCTTCTTCGATGGCTGTTAAATAGTGCGGACTTGAAAAATCTACCTTTTTGTTTTCAACCTTAAAATATGGTGATTTAATAAATCCGTATTTATCAATGTCTGCGAATGATGCAAGATTAAGAATAAGTCCAATATTCGGCCCTTCAGGAGTTTCGATTGGGCAAATTCTTCCATAATGGGTAGGGTGAACATCACGAACCTCAAATTGGGCGGTATCACGGTTTAGACCTCTTGGCCCCAGCGAGGTAATACGACGTTTGTTCGAAATTTCGGCTAGCGGATTACATTGGTCCATAAATTGTGAAAGTTTTGATGTATTGAAAAATGATTTAAACTGGTTAAATATTGGTTTATTATTTGTTACATTCTTTGGCGTAATCTTTGATGTTTCCTTGGTTGAAATTCTTTCACGAGTATTTTTTTCTAATTTAATTAGACCAATTCTAAATTGATTTTGCAAAAGCTCACCAATAGTAACAATTCTTTTATTTACTAATGAGTCAGGATCGTCATCAACACCAATATTAAACAATAAATTAAAATAGTATGATATTGTTGCAATTAAATCAGGAATTAGTAAAAAGTTTTCAGTTGAATTAGGATCATTACCTAGCACTTGAACTTTATTAATGTCATTTATCATGTCATTTTCTGTCGGATAAACTCATACCCTCGGAACAGATAAACGCAAAGCAAGTTTTTCATTTCCAGGCATATCCAATTGATTACCATATACTGAAGGATCAACATCAGGTAATTTTCACAAAGGAAGAATGCCTAATCTAAATTCCTCCGCAATCTTTCTTGCTATTTCTCAAGTAATTAACAAACCTTTTTCATACTTAACTTCGCCATCCATATTAATGATATGCTCAGCTAAATAGGTGTTTACTAATCTTTCGGCGATATTTAACTTACGGTTCAAAGTAAAACGACCAGTTTCAGTTAAACTGTATCTTTTTTCATTAAAAATAGTTGATGGAATTAAATTACGGGCCGATTCGGCGGTCATTCTATCACCCTTTCTAATTAAGCGATATATTGTTTCCTGGGCATCCCTTGTAATTTCCTCATCAGTATTACCTAATGTTTTATCTTTTCGTAAAGTTTCATTTAATTCTGGAATATCACCAAACATTTTCTTAATACCTTTTTCAGTAAAACCAAGTGCTTTCAAAAAGGTAGATAATAGGAATGATTTATTTTTATCGATATGCACCTTAACGGTGTCCGGGTTAGATGAAGTAGTTTTGTGGTATATTTCAACTCATGAACCGACTTGAGGAATAATTTCAACTTTATTAAACAAGTCATTAGCCTGTTTATTTCTTACATTAACTCCAAAGTAAGCACCAGTTGAACGAATTAATTGAGAGACAATAACCTTTTCTGAACCATTAATGACAAATGAGCCTCCATATGTCATAATAGGAATTTCAGCAAAAACAACTTCAGCAGGTGTAACTTCACCTGTTTCTTCATTAACTTGCTTTAATTTAGCCTTTAACTTACCTTGATATGAAGAACCTTTTTGTTTTGCCTCTTTAATACACTCAAATTCAGTTTTATTAGGATATTCAAAAGTAGCAGAATTTTCAATATACTCAATCCTTACTTTTCCGCGTGATTCAATTGGATATATGTTTCTCAATTCCTCTTCAACACCTTTGGTTAAAAATTGTTCAACAGAGTCTCTTTGCATTTTTAAGAAATCAGGAGTATCGAATTTCTTTTGACTAATTGAATAATCTCTACGTTCGGTAACCGGTCCAAATTTTCTTAAAACATATTCTGGTTTTTTGTTCATATCTAACCTCATTTTTTGTTTAAATTTACTAAAATATACTCAAAGTATTTACAACAGTTTACACATACGCATTTATGCGCATTATTTATATTATATAAAAAACACAAAAACGGCTTTTTAAGCCAGTTTTTTATGTTATCTTTATTAGTCTAAAACTACTTCAGCCTTAACTTCAGCTAATTTAGCCTTTAATTCTTCTGCTTCTTCCTTCTTAACATTTTCTTTTAATAAGGCAGGTGCTGACTCAACCAATTTCTTAGCATCCATTAAACCTAAACCTAGTAAATCCTTAACTGCCTTAATAACAGCAAGTTTATTTCCACCGTCTGATTTTAATGTAACATTAAATGTTGTTTTTTCTTCAACAACTTCAGCAGAAGCTGGAGCAGCGGCAGCAACAACAGCACTAGGATCAATTCCAAATTCTTCTTTTAGTCCTTCTACAAGTTCCATAACTTCTTTAATATTCATTTCTTTCAATGCAGAAACGAATTCTTCTTTTGTTAATTTAGCCATATTTTTCTCCTTAAAATTTTATTTTATATTTTGATTATTAAGTTTTACATTTCCTTTTGTTTAACTAACTCGTTTAGACCAATTGCAAGATTTCTAATTGGTGCAAGCAATGAGTTTCCAAGAATCATAAGTGATTCTTCATATGAAGGAAGTTTTGAAATTTCTTCAAGATTTTTTGCATCAACAACTTTGTTTTCATAAATACCAGCGACCAATTGTAAGGCAGGGTATTCTTTTTTGAATTTAGCTAATGCTTTTAGTGTGATTAAGTCATCTTCATTAGCAAAAATAAATATATTTTGGCCAACAAGATAATCATTTAATGTTTTGTGTTCTGTCGATAATAAGGCTTGTTTAACTAAACGATTTTTATAAACTTTTATTAAAACGCCATACTTAGCCAATTCTCTACGAATTGCTTGCAACGAACTAACATCTAAAGTTTTATACATAGCAACATATAAAGCCTTAGACTGATTTAGGTTTTTAGAAATTTCATCAACCACTAAGACCTTAGCATCCCTTAATGCGCTCATTTCTCCTCCTATTTTAAATTATGTTTTTGCAATATCAATAGTCAAGCATACTCGGTAACTTATTAAGCTTAAGCGTTTGCCGTTACTGTCTTCATATATTGCAAAAGCATTATACCATAGAAAAAATAAAAATTTAATATCATTATCATAATTTTCCATTATTTAATGTGTTTTATAGTATACGATATATTTTGACTCATTTTCTATTTTTGATTATTTAAATAGGAGTCAAAACAAAATTCAAGCATTTTTTGATGTTTGACTCTTCCATTTTTTCAATCTATTTGTAGCAAACAAAAAAATTGGAATGGAAACTTTTTTACAAAATACAAGGATTTTATTATGACAGGTAAAAATGCAGCAATTGCATCTTTTATAATATCTATTTTAGGTGCACTTTTTTTAACAATATCGTTAGTTATGTTTTTGCTTTTAGCTTTGGTTAACATAAAATCTAATTCTAATGAAAAAATATTTGATATTTTACCTTTTTTTCCTTTGGGAACAGCGTTGATATTAAATATTATAGGTTTAGTATTTTATTTTATAGCTATGGTTAAAACACGTTTATCAGCAGCTAGAATATTAATGATAATCGGGTTATTTCTTCCACTTTTAGGATTAATAGGTTTAATTATTGCTATGACTGAACAAACAAATTTTAATAAAGCAAAAATTTATATAAATAATGGAAAATATTGTAGTATATGTGGACGATTGTTACAAAAAAACAATCAAACAATACAAAATCCGCAAATCAACACTCAATAAGAGGCCACTATTATTAGAGAAGTAATACATGTTAGTGGTAATGATGCAAATCTAGAATAAAACAAAAATTAAAATAAACCTTAATACACAAAGTATTAAGGGAAAAAATGGAAAACTCAAATGTGAAAAAATTTCATTTTTTCATTTTTCAGATTTTCTTAAGTTTTTGAGCAAAAAATAAAAAGTGTAAAATTGACCATTATTTTCAAGCAAAACACACTTTTTGTTTTTTTATATACAATTTTTTACAATTTCTAAAATTTCATTATAGTTTCTTCATTGCTCTTATTAATAGCGGGGTTAATAAATCTTTCTTCAATTATTTTCGCGTTTCTTAACTTAGTTAACTTATTACAGTCTTTTTAAAAAAATCAATTAACTTAGTATTGGTTATTTTTCAATAAAACCTTGTTGATAATAGAATTCATTAATTTCAAATATTTTAAAATAAAACAATTAATGTAATGAAATTTAGTAAAAAATGCCCTCGAATATGTTTTTCAGTTCGGATAAATATCGGTCAGGTTTTTAGTGATTATTTCAATGTTTTGAGGTTTTCTTCAATTTGATATTGTTTGCGATAAACTAAAACAATTTCTTCAAGTTTAAGATCTTTTCTTGATGTTTCATAAACAAAGTAACCATCAAATTTTCATCTTCTTCGATTTTGTCTAGATCAAGAATAAAACTCATTTTTCAACTCTTTATTTAAAAAAATATCTAACAAAGATGCTTTTATTACGCATCCTCAACACTATACAAATTCAAAAAAGAAATGAGTTTTATTATCCCATATGATATTTTACTTACTTCATAAGTCTATAGGAAGTCATTTAGGTCAAAATCTAAGTGCCATAAACCTAAGAAAAAACTGCTGGCAAAATAATGCATGAACAACCTAAAGAAATTAATGATTGATTAACTTTGAATGACTATGAAATGGATATAATCTATAAAAATATAAAATCAAAGAAAGTCATATTAACTTTGATAAATCGCTTAACAAAAAAATCTTATGCAATCATATCAAGACTCAATGCTAGAGCAATAAAAAGAGCTATCGAAAAATTGGCTGCTAGATTTAACTTTAAGATTAACACTTTATTAATAGATAACAGATCTGAAAACTATATGTTGGACAAGATAAAGAGTATCAAACAAATTTTTCACACAAATGCATTTGCATCATCTCAAAAGGGTTAGGTTGAGAATATACATAAACTTATATTCTAAAAAAAATTATTTGACTGATACAGCAATGATGAAACCTGATCCATGATGGACAAAATTAATAACGTTATTCGGCATAATATTAAGCAATTTCCATTTCTGATGTCGGTTAATGCAGCTCAAAATTTCTTTCAAAATAATTAAAAGTTTAATGAACGAAATTGTATGTTAGATTAGTATCCACGCAAACAAAAAGCAATTAGATATATGCAACTCTCAAATCCTTAGATATTAAAAATCAATGCAAATTGATTATTTTGTTATTGATTTTAATTAAAAATTCGCGTTTTTTTAGGAATGCTTTTGCATTTTTTTTACATAAAATTATTCTAATAAAATTTAGTGAAGATGCACTTTTTCGTTTTATATTTAACAAATAATGTATATAATTAGGTGCATTAGGTATTTAAAATGAAAAATAAATTTAGTGAAAAAAGTTTTTTCTTATATGGTATTAATTTTATAGTTGGTTTTGGTTTTATAACAACAATCACAGGAATAATTGCTCAAGGTATATGAGGTATGTTAGTTTTTGCACTAACATCATTCATCAGTTTTAGTGTTATTTTAGCATTTGCGCGTGGAGCTCAAGCATTTGGTAATGAGGCCGGCGGTTCATATGTTTATGCCAAAAAGGCTTCAGCAAATAAATTTTGAGTCTTTTTTAATGGCTGGAATCAATTCTCACAGATACCGCTTTTTTCAGCCACGACCATTTTATTTTTTTCAACATTGCTATCAGAATTTGATAAATCACATCAATTAATCTATCAAATTGTTTCTCTTGTATTCTTTCTTTCTTTGACATTAATTGCAACGTTTGGAATAAAGACATCTAAATGATTTATTTTATTTTCTGCATCAGTAAAATGAATAACGATAATATTAGGTGTATCTTTAGGTATTTATTTATCCTTTAGTTCACTTGATTTTGCTAATAACATCTTGACAAATAGCAAAGTTTCAGTCTCAATAATTACTATAAATGTATTGAATTTTATTTATGCATTTGGTGGTGCAGAAGGTCTTGCAGGAATAAGCGCTAATGTAGAAACAAAACGCTTTAAAAAGATATTATTACTAATTTTTGCTGCTGTACTTGCAATTTACTTTACTTTATATCTCTTACTGTTAGGACTGCAAAAAGGATTTATTGGTGAATCCACTTCATTTTCAAAATTCTTTCAATCGTTATGAGGTTTGGCTGGACTTATAATTTTTATGATAGGTACACTATTCAATAGAATTTCAAGTACTCTTTCGGCAAACATATACTATTCAAGAATTGTTGCTCCTTTAGCTCATGATGGATTCCTACCTTCAAAACTAGGCAAGAAAAACAAACATGGCGAATATAGAAACGCATTATTATTTGCAACAGGTTTTAGTGTTATATCAATGATTATTTTTACAGCAATACCATATGCATTAGGCATAAAAGATCAATTTAGTTTTATCCTTAATGCTGGTAACGTGGTTTTCTTAATGCAGTATCTTTTAGTAATAATTTCGATTTTAGTTATCGCATTCAAACATAGAACATTTAGGCTTACTTGATGAGAAACTACAATATTTATTTTGTCTATTATTTTAATAATTTTTATATTAGTAGTTAATTTTATTCCTCCGATTGTAGGTGATGAATACACAAAAGGAACTATATTTTTAGCGCCTAGTTATCTAGGTGTAATGTTGATTGGCTTTGTCATTTGAGGAATATATTCAGCAGTAAAACGACGTAAAAAGAAAAATATTTCAAAAACTTATGAGCTCAAAATATAGCTATATTATCAATTTGCTAATTTTCCTGATTACTGGTTTGAATTTTTAGGTCTTAAAAAATAAATTTAAAATCATAAGTTTAATAAACATTTTTAAACTATAAAAATGTTGCAATTTGAATAAGAATTAACAAAATAAAAAATATAACCCAGAACTGCAGCTGGGTTTAATATTAATAATCAAGTGTAAAAAGTTTATTCTTATGAGTTAATTTTTTTACATCGATTTCGTATTTTTTTATATATTCGTCATCGCTTTTATTATCCATTTCAGGATAATATCTTTCAAAAACAATAGATGCTTCGGCCTCTTCATGATAATGATTAACTCATATTGTGAATCCATCAATAACATCCAAAGTTTTATCTGCACTATACTTAATTTTATTTTTTCTTAAAATCTTTAAAAGGGACCATTTTCCTTCTCCTGGTTGTCATGTATCGAAATATAATGGATTTCTAAATTTCATTTCATCATTGATAGTTCTTAAATTTGATATCGGTATTATAAATTCTTCATTTTTTTTGAGAGGAGATGTAAAATAATCACTTGTATTATTAAATTGATCTGGAATTAGCAATTTTACAGAATGAGGAAAGTACAAAAATGTAATTTCTTTAGCTTTTGTAAGCCAAATTTTGAATTCTTTTTCGTATCCTTTTTTATTGGTCGTGTCATTATTTTCCAATTTCACATTTATAGCAAGCATATAATAGTTTTTAACTTTATTTTCATTAACAAAATCTATTAATTCTTGATATTTATTTTCTGTTTTAAAAGTTATTTTTCTAAAAGGTCTTTTAATTACCTCGCCTTTATCTTTATTGCGAAGTTTTGAATATAAAAGCGGATTATGAGAGTATTCAGCTTTATAAATCCCACCTGGTTTTATAATGTCTTCATGTTGTTCATTATCCTCATTTTTGTGAATTATACAGCTTGTAGATAATAAAACAGTACTTAAAAATGGAACGATAGTTATTATTTTTATTCATTTATTTTTTTTCATTATTTTATAAATCCTCATAATTTAAGTGACTCTGTCATTTCATCACCAGTTACATGTTTTTTTAACATATCTATCATATAAATATTTTTCAATTCAGGTGAAAACTTATTTTCGTATAGATATTGTTTCTTAATTTCTGGTAAATAACTTTCCATTGCTTCTTTTAGTTTTATTGATGGAGATTTTCTATGTCTTGAACTTTATTCTTCTGGTCCTAATGTAGTTATATCAATATGAAAGTCTTCTTTTTTGTTTATATATTTATCGCTTTCTGTTATCGTCATATAATTAGAACCTAAAAAATAATGATTGTATAGCATCATTTGATTCACAGTAATATATGCACATATTCCTCCTCATTCTTCATATATATAATTAAAAGTGTCGTTTTCTCCAAATGTTTTTCTTGGTTCTGTTTTAAAAATTCAAGAATGATTTATTTCGTTATCGGCATATAAAAAGCCATTCAACTCATCTCTTATTCCAAGATTAGAATATTCCGATTTTTTTGCATTTTGCAGTTCTAATAAATTAAGGTATTTGAAATTATTGAAATTTACTTTACTCTTTTTGCTATCTTTTTTATTTTTTCAATCTTTGTTTATGCTCTCGTTATTAGTCTTCTTTTTTGGTCTTCTATGATCCCCTATCATTAATTTATCTCGATCATTTTTATTTAATATTGATATATCTCCGATGGTTTCTCTGTAATATACCAAATTATCATTAGACATGATTTCTGAACTTAAATTAGATATGCTCCAATTTGGATTAACCTCTATTATTTTTTCTTTTTCTTGATCAAATACTGAAAAACCACCTTTCTCATATCCTACTATATATGAATATTTATTTGTTTCCGGATCTAGATAATTTCTACTTACAAATTTTACTTTTGTGTCTTTTCTTCCGGTTAATTTTATAAAATCATATAAACAGTATGAAGATAATTTTTCTTTATATTGTCTTTCTTTCTTTTCCTCAATATATTTTGTATCCTCATATGGCATTATTTTTAATGAAAACCATTGTAAATGGCATAATGCTAGCTATCGTAGCTAAAAAACGCTAAATAATTTATTTTTCACATATTCTCCTTTTTTGTTTCTTCATATCTTTATTGTATTATTTTTAAGAAATAGTGTTAAATTTATATTTAAAATACACATATATTTTCATATTTATTTTTTTGTATTTCCCAGTTTTGGCATAAAAAATACAGAATTTCAAACCAAATAATCTGTTTATACTATTTATAGTATAGGTTGTTTTTATTTTCTTATTTTTTTAACAACATTTTAATTTAATATAGTCATGTCAAAAGAATCTAATTTGGTCGATATTTTTTCAAAGCCTGGAAAGAGGGTTGATATAAATTCGCCAAAAAAGAAATTATGAAATACAAAAAAGAGGATTCTAATACAAAAAAGACATTTGTTAAATTTATGATGATATTAAAAACGATGTTAAAAGATAGTTAAAAAATAACAAATATACCTCAAATTTAGGTAGATTTGTTATTTTTGTATAATAAAACTGGAAAAATCAAAAGGAAAATAAAAAGCAAGAAATAATTCTTGCTTAATTCTTAATTATTATTAAATTTAAATTCAGAAGGTATTTCACTCAATCCGTTTTTAAATAGGTTGGTTTTAAAATCCGAGGCTGAATAGATTTCTTTTAGCGCTTCACGATATGAATTTTTTTGTTCTTTACCACCGCCATAAATTAGATCATATTCTGGAAGATTATATTTTCCATATAAACCATCATAGTTATAACCTTCAGATCTAAAAGCAACCGATAGGCCGACACGTGCCAAAGTATTTGATGCATAAAATATTGAAACTAGCTCATTATTTTGATTTCGAATAGAAGTTCCAGAAGAACCACCAATCGGTGCATATCTACGTGGAATATAAGCTAAGCCCATATTTACATATCTTTTACCATTAACATAGTAAAAATCTTCGCCAATTTTTGGAGCCGCTATAAATGTATCTAAAACACCGGGTTTATCAATAAACGAACGATAACCAATTTGGTAAGAAAGAAAACTTCCTCGATCAAGTTTTTCTTTTGAATATGAAGAAGGTGTACCATCTTCGCCATTAGTTATTTTTGCATCATAATATTCATATTCGCTATTAATTCACAAGCTAAAACTATTGTTTTTTCTTTTAGTTTGATCATCATCAATATATTTCTTCAAATAATAATCTTCACGTGATGAAGGTCACCCTACAGCATACAAGAAATCTATATCTTGAGGTAATTTAGATTTTAGAGGAAAATCAATTTTTGAATAATCGTTTAAGTATGATTTTTGTTTAAATTTAACTTGTTTATCAGCGTGATTAGCATAATCATTAGTAATTTCTTTTGCTAGATTTCGTGCAAAATCTTTGCTACCGAATTGTGGATATCTTTTAGTTACATTTTGGTCATTTGAAGTTGCATAATATTTATTAATCTTAGTAAAATCAATTTCTAAAACAGCAAAATCAACAAATTCTTCCACATCAGCATATTTTTTCTTTTGACGCTCAGATAAGAAATCAGATGGATGAGATTTTAAATAGTCAGTTCCATCAAAAACCTTTCTAATTGCGCTAGGGTTTTCAAACGAAAAGCGAGTAATATTATCATCTAATTCAGAAATACGCAAACTTTGCCCAACCTGCAATTTATTGTCAATCTTAGCTATTGAAAAACTTGTCAAATTATCAGTTAATGCCCTTGCAACGTGAGAATTAGTTCCTAAATATCATTTTGTTGGATAACCATTACTATCAAGTTGGTAATCAAGAATTCAAGTGGTTCCATTTTCGCCAATTACATGTTTTTTTGATTTTGCTTTTAGTTCTAAATCAAGAATAGCTGCTTGTTGCTTTTGAATTTCGATTTTACGAGTTCTTTTTTGATATTCTGCAATAGCGTCATCATATTTTTTTAGTTCAGTTTCTTTTTCTTTTTGAAGACTTTCAGTTAAATGAACATCAGTGTTCTTAGCAATTTTGTCATCTAATTCTTTTTTTAGAGCTTCTTTTTGTTCTTTTAATTCAGCAACCTTTTTGTCAATTAATTTTCTAAATTCTGATTCATTATTAGGATCTTCCCAATGTTTAATAGCTAAATTAATTTTTGCTATTTCATCTTTAAAATCATTAACTCTTGTTAAAGCAATTGTAAAAGTCTGTTTGGCTATATCAAGATATTTTTGATTAACAATTTTTCTTGCTAAGCCATTAGTTTTAAAGGGATCATTTTTACCTAGTGTATCAACTCATGAAGGTTGTTTTCCTAATTCTGAAGACTCAAATAGTTCAATTCCATCGACTTCACCATTTGCTTTATATGAAGGCAAGCTAAAACCTTTATATGCGGCATTTTCATAAGAATCTTGACCTAACGTTTTTGCTTTTTCATCATATTTTTTAATTTGTTCACTAGTTGCCTTAGTATTTTCTCTTAATTTAGTTCAATCATCAATACCGGCAGAAAAAGCTAAATATTGCTTTAGCGAACCGACGTATTTATCATTATCATATTTAAAACGCTCTGTTTGGCTTAAACCAATATATTTTGAAACTTCATTATCTTCTAGATTTGAATCAATTTTGTTATTCGGTTTATCACCATTTGAATCACTATTAAATGGTGAAGTTTTTAAACCTGATAATTCAAATATATGATTTTTTCTTGTTAATGTTGCTTTATTTTTAAAAACAACATTAAATTTAGCTTTTCCGGTAGTATTAGCGTCATCTTCTAAAATAATACCTTCAATTGATATGTTGATTTTATTATTTAGATTTACATCCTTAAAATTAATTTTTATATTGGAAACATTCTTTTGTAGCTCACTAGCAAATAGCTGTGACTTGGTATTGCCTGTTAAAAAGTTGTTAAAAATAAGTTCAAAATTATCTTCAATATTTGCATTAACAATTAATTTGTTAAAATCATCATTAAATTCATTATCCGAATATTTTATGCTTGTGTCCGGTGTCTCACTAGACTGATTTTTCTTAATGTTTTCCTTAATATTTGCAATTTCGCTTTTTATGGCATTAATGGCTTGATCTGCCTTATTTTTAGCCTTACGCAAATCAAATACGCCACTGCTTTCATTAGTTAGAATATCATTAATTTCTTTTTGAACTTTTATCCCTTCAGCATAAGCGCTCGATTGTTTAGCATCACTGCGGGTATCTTTTAATTCTCTTAAAGATGTCTCTAATTCGGTTAATTGTTTTTTAATGTTGTCTTTTAGTGATGTTATGTCATCCTGACATGATATCAATGCAAATGTTGGAGAAAAAAGTAACGGCATTCCAAAAAACGAAGTAATAATTGCCTTGTTTCTTTTTGTTAATTTCATAATTTTAAGATTCCTTACATACTTTTCTAAAATTAGTTAAATGCTTCATCACTAGCAAAACTTACTTTGTAACCATTAGATTCAAGTTGACTCTTCAATGAACTTGCCCCCTGTGGAACTTGAACTTCCCTCGAAATTCCTGATAAATTAATTAAGATGCTTAAATTTGTTAAGGCTGAACTGGTCAAATTATCTTTAGTTGTCAATCTAACATTTTGCGTAACACTACCATTACTAAATTCAATTTTAGTTGGAGGAAATCCAGGTTCACCGCGTGACATTACGGTGTCAAATTGTGCACCATCTAAATCATCACCACTAATTTCGTATCAGGCTTTATCACTAAAGAATTTAGCATTTTTTAGTTTTCTTGGTTTATTTGATGATTTAATGTAATCATAAAAAATTAAGCCTTTTAATGATCTGATAGAAGGGGCTCTTGAGAAATCAATTCTTGTTGGATAACTATTTCCACCTTCATTGGTATCTGGATTTAGACCAGGGCCGAACCCACCTTGAAATATTCCTTCATTATTTCTAGTGTAATAAGCCATTCTTAAACCATTGTTAATTCTTTCATATTTCTTTTGCGGATCCGATTCATCTTTTAGTAAATCAGACTCTTCAAATGCTAAGGTGTTAAATGTAATTCTTGAAGCAATTTCGGCTCCGGGTCTTGTATCTCAACTAACATTGTAATCAATAGTATTAATTCACTCAACATTACGCAATGCTCATGGGTTAATCGATCAATCATCAAGTAGAGAATTACCTAAGGTAAATAACGCTAGTTCCTTAATGTTTTTCTTTTCTAATTCGACTAATGCTGATGTATTAGTTGCTCTATGATCAAAGAAAAGTTCTAATTGCGGCAAGTTATCAGGTAAGGCTCTTAAAATATCTTTGAATTTTTGGTTAGGATCTTTTTTACCCATATTTTTTATACGATATGAAGTAATTTCAATACCTTTATTCTTTAATGATTCAATTAAATTCTTAGTTTTCTCATAACCATCATAGTTAGCAGCATCAATTTCCACAATGTAGCCTTTATTTAACTTACCTTCTTGTGGTTTTTGTCTTGTTAATTCAGTTATGGTTATACCATCATTATTTCCGACATTAAATTGTTTAAATTGTTCAGATTGGGTAACATCTTTTTTATTTCATCCTGGATATACACCATTTTGAATTTGTTCTGGGTTTCGACCAAAATATCCCTCAATGCCAAAAGCACGACGGTCACGATTATCTCTTTCACGTCTAGCTATCTCGCCGTTATAACCAGGAGCTGGTGAATAGCTATATGAGTCGATTTCTCCATTTTCATTAATATATGCATTATTAGGAGAAGCAGTATAACCTTGTTTTAGATATTCTTCTGCTCCTTTACCTAATTTTGTAAATTTTGTATAATCTAAATTTTTAATTAATCAAGCATATTTAACATTTTTACTCTTAAATTGTTTATTAGGATATTGTTTTTTTGCATCCTCTTTTAAGAAATTAACAACATTAGGGCTATCTAAAAGACGTCTGAATTTATCAATTAATTGAGTTCATACTTGACTATTTAATTCAATATATCTATCAGGGTCAAATAATTCAGTTTCTTCAAGTAGTACATCATCGATAAGGCTTGGGAAATAGTTTTGTAGTCCATCTGCATTATTATTAATAAGTTGTTTAAGAGTTGCTTTTCTTAACTCTTCTGTTACTTCAACACTTTTAACATTTCCAACAATTTCATTTACATAAGGATTTTTATTAGTAATTCCTGCAGCAACATCGCGAGGGTCTAATGGTCTAGTTGGAGGTGGTGTTACTTCAGCTAGAACCTGAACACCATTAATTGTAATAGTAATTCTTTCGCTTCTAGGTGTAGGGGCAGGTTTAGGGGCAGGGGCCGGCTTTGGCGCTGGTTTGGGAGTTGGTTTTGGTTTTGGCGGAACCGGAACAGGTTTCGGCGGAACTGGGATAGGTTTAGGTTTTGGTTTGGGTTGTGGAAGGGGGACTGGGTTTGTTTTCGGTTCGGGTTTTGGTTCAGGTTTTGGTTGTGGTTTGGGTTCAGGTTTTGGTTCGGGTTTGGGTTGGGGAGGAACTGGGATAGGTTCTGGTTCGGGTTTGGGTTGTGGAGGCACAACAACAGGAGGTTTTGGAATTTCTTTTAAATTCTTATCAGTTATAGACACATCAGCTTTAGTTACATCGGGTGTACCTTTGTGAAATATTTCAGAGTTTTCACCATAAATATTGTTAAATTCTATACCATTTTTATTCTTTTGGTTAGCAGCAAAAATAGCATTACCTATAATTGCTGAACCTAATATTGTTGATCCTAAGGTAAATAAAACGATCTTATTCTTTTTACTCTTTAAAAGCTTCATATTTTCTCCTTAAAATAATTTCAATTCATAAAAAAAATCTTATGAACCTTTAATTTAACCTACATTATACTAAAATTTATATAATAATACACAAAAATAAGCATAAGTTAACTACTATCTATTTTCTCCAAACTAACAATAGTTAGTCTAAAATAATAAAAAGAGATTTTACTACTTAATTTAAGGTGTTTTTTTATTTTTAATTCCTATCATATTATATTGCAAATAAGATAGGCCTGTTAATTTGCAAATATACTAAGAATATACAAGTATAATAAAAATGCCTAGGCAATTTTGCCCTAGACCTTTTTATTATTTTTAAAATTTATTTAAATTAATCTTCGTCAACCGAAACTTTTCCGCCACGTTTCTTAATAATTTCGTCAGCTAAATTGCGAGGTAATTTTTCATAATGATCAAATCACATTTGATATGTACCACGTCCAGTTGTCATTGATCTTAATTGAGTTGCATATCCAAACATTTCGTTTAATGGAATGTATGCTTTAATAACATGCGCTCCATCGTTTCGAGTTTCGTTATCTCTAACTTGACCTCTTCTACGAGAGATATCCCCCATAACATCACCAAAGAAATCTTCTGGCACAACAACAGCAACATCCATAATTGGTTCTAATAAAACAGTCCCCAATTGTTCACGGCCCTTGGTCAATGATTTTGAAGCAGCAATTTTATAAGCAAGTTCTGATGAATCGACTTCATGGTAGGAACCATCAAATAGAGTTGCCTTAATATCGATCATTGGATAACCGGCAAGAATACCAATTTCCATTTTTTCTTTAAGACCTTTTTCGATCGATTTAATGTACTCTTTAGGGATTTTACCACCGACAATTTTATCAATAAATTCAAATCCACCATCAGGGTTTGGTTCGTATTTAATTCACACGTGTCCATATTGTCCCTTACCACCAGATTGCTTCTTATGAATACCTTCAACTTCTGCTGACTTAGTAATTGTTTCACGATATGATACTTGTGGAGCACCAACACTTACTTCAACCTTAAACTCACGTTTTAGTCTATCAACAATAATGTCTAAATGAAGTTCACCCATACCAGCAATAATAGTTTGCCCAGTTTCTTCATCTGTATAGTATTTAAATGTAGGATCTTCTGCTCCTAAACGTTGTAAAGCTAATGAAAGTTTCTCAGAAGCATCTTTTGTTTTAGGTTCAATTGCTTGCGAAATAACTGGCTCAGGAAAATTCATATTTTCCAAAACGATTTCTTTATGTTTTTCATCGATAAGTGTGTCACCGGTTGTTGTATATTTTAAACCAACAGCAGCACCTATATCACCAGTTCTAACCTCATCAATATCAGTTCTTGAATTAGCATGCATTAATAAAATTCTACTAAATCTTTCTTTTTCACCTTTTGTTGAATTTATTACATATGAGCCTTTTGAGATAACCCCACTATATACTCTAAAGAAGGTTAAATTACCAACAAATGGGTCATTCATAACTTTAAATGCTAATGCTGAGAAAAATTCATCATCAGAAGCAGGAATTGAAATTTCTTGTTCACCTTTGTATGCCTTCATTGCGGTAATATCCAATGGTGAAGGTAAATATTCAACAATAGCATCAAGCATTAACTTAACACCTTTATTCTTAAACGAAGTTCCGCAAACAACTGGGAAATATGTTGAAGTTAAAGTAGCCTTTCTAATAGCTTTTTTCATTAATTCAGCCGAAACTTCTTGTTCCGTTAGGATTAATTCAGTAATTTCTTCATCAAAATCTGCTAGTGATTCAGCAAGAGAAGCACGCATTAAATTTGCTTCGTCCCTTAGATAATCAGGAATTTCGATTTCCTTCATATTTTCGTCGACACCACCATCAAATTCATAGGCTTTCATGGTTACTAAATCAATAATTCCATTAAATTGTGATTCTTCACCAATATTAAGTTGGATAGCATGTGCATTAGCACCTAATAGCTTTCTTAGCGACTCAACAGATGCTTTGAAATTAGCACCCATTTTATCCATTTTGTTAACATAAACAATTCTTGGAACTTTATAGTTGGTTGCTTGTCTCCAAACAGTTTCTGTTTGAGGTTCAACACCTGATTGAGCATCTAGAACAGCGACAGCACCATCTAAAACACGCAACGAACGCTCAACTTCAATAGTAAAATCAACGTGTCCAGGTGTGTCAATAATATTTAATCTTTTATTCTTTCAATATGCAGTTGTAGCTGCGGAAGTAATAGTAATACCACGTTCTTGTTCTTGAACCATTCAATCCATTTGTGAAGCACCTTCATGTGTTTCACCGATTTTATGAATTTTTCCTGTGTGGTATAAAACTCTTTCTGTAGTTGTAGTTTTACCTGCATCAATATGAGCCATAATTCCGATGTTACGATAATCTTCTAATTTATATTCTCTTGACATACTTTGTTCCTAATAAAATAAATAATTTAAATAAAAATAGGTAATTATCATCTAAAGTGAGCAAATGCCTTGTTTGATTCAGCCATCTTGTGGGTATCGTCACGCTTTTTGATAGCTCCACCCATTTTATTTGCTGCATCAATAATTTCATGTGCTAACTTTTCTTCCATTGTTTTGTCATTTCTTAATCTGGCATATTGAATAATTCATCTTAGTGCTAATGTTTGTTTTCTTTTAGCACTAACTTCACATGGAACTTGGTAATTAGAACCACCAACTCTTCTTGAACGAACTTCAAGTTGTGGACTTACATTTTCTAGTGCAGAATTGAATACTTCCATTGGTTCTTTACCAGTTTTGTTTTTAATAATTTCAAAGGCACTGTATAAAATATTCTCGGCAACAGATTTTTTACCATCTAGCATAATTGTGTTAATTAATTTGGTAATAATTTTTGAGTTAAAAACTGGATCTGCTAAGACATCTCTCACAGGTGCTTTATGCTTTCTTGACATATTCTTTCCTTTCTATTTAACTTTCTAATTAATTACTTTTTGGTTTTTTTGTTCCATATAGAGAACGACCTTGTTTTCTATTGTTTACCCCAGCGGCATCTTGAGTACCACGGATGATAGTATATCTAACCCCAGGTAAATCTTTAACTTTACCTCCACGGATTAATACAACTGAGTGTTCTTGTAAATTGTGCCCTTCACCAGGAATATAAGCAGTAACTTCTTGTCCATTAGATAATCTAACACGGGCGTATTTACGAATAGCTGAGTTAGGTTTCTTAGGAGTCATTGTAGCAACCCGAGTACATACACCACGTTTAAATGGGGCTGGAATTGCTTTTTCTTTTTTTTGTAAAGAGTTGTACATCTTTAATAAAGCAGGGGCTTTAGATTTAGTTGTCTTATCTTTACGGCCTTGTTTAACTAATTGCGCAACTGTAGGCATTTTTTTCCTTTCTTAACATTGTTTTACATATTTTCAGATATTTTTAACTCTTATTTTAAAAATACTAAATTATTATACAACAACTAAACCAGTGTTTTTACTTTTTTATGTTTTTTTATTAATAAAAAAGCAGCCAGATATAATTAGGCTACTAAAATTTCTTGGTAATAATATCAATTTGCTCTTTTTCTTTCTTTATTTGTTGTTCAAATGCCTTAAGTTTGCTTATTTCTTTGGTGATTTGACTAATATTTCAATCATATCTAAATACATGATCTTGCAAATATTTCTTAATTTTTAAAATCAAGGGAGTGTATTTAACATTAATCAAATTATCTAGTGTTCATTGTGAAAAATTACTTAGTTCTTCAAAAAATTCAGAAACAAGGCGAGTATTATTATTGTACATATCCACAAATTTCTGCACTAAGTTTTTAAATTTTTGTTTAGCTTTATTTATAAAAACGTCAATATTATTTTCATGAGTTATCTTTTCTTCTTTTAGAGACCTTAGAAGATTGCTAATTTCATCCTTTAATTTAATAACTTCTTCATTCTTAGAACTTCCAAATAACGCATCAACATTTGCTAATAAATTTATAATATCATTCTTAAGTGAGTTAATTACATTATATTTTAACTTTTCGAGATTTTGACTACATGAAGCAACAAGGGGTGCAATAGTAATAACCGGCAAAAAACCTAGTACTAATTTTATTTTTTTAGCCATAGCAAAAGCAAATTATTTAGTTGCTAAAAATTTTGAAATTAAAAATTGTTTATATTCATGCATAAAATCAATAAGTTCTTTTTCATAAATAATATTTGAATCTTCATAATAATATGAAACATTCGAATGTGGATTAAAGAATAAATCTTCAACTTCATTATCACGATAAAATAATCATGAATTTTTAGTGGCGCTTTGATATAAAGGATCATTAGCACGAGCCGTGTATACATATTCCTCATATTTTTTATTAAATTCAGCTTTTGACATTGCTGCTAATTCCTTAGTTTCGTTAAGAATTTTAGCTTTTTTGTCCATTTTATCCATCCAAATAATTTCCTGCTCAATCTTTGATAAATCTTGATTGTGAATTGGTGTAGTAAATTCCGCAATATCAGAAATTTTTTGAGCATTACTTTTAATTTCGTTTTGGACTTCTGCAAAATACTCTACTTTAAATAATTGATTTAAAAATAAGTTATATTGTTTCTCGAATTTTATTTGATCCATATTATTATAAAATTTCATTCATCTTAATAACACATTGGATAATAAAAGATTAGAAGATTTTAACTTATCAAACTCTATATTAATTTTTTCAGGATATTTGGCTAATTCTTGTTTTTTTAATTCCTTAAGGGAAATAATTTCATTATACACTGCCTCATTTTTATGCTTATATTGAGGATAGTTAAAACTTATGTAATAAATCACAACAAATGCGATACCAAACGAAATCAAAAGAACAATAGCAAAAGAAATAAATGTTATAAATAAAGGAATATATGAGGCAATGGTGTCTTTATATTCTAGATACTTCATTTCTGTAACAAGACCTGAATTAAATTTCTGGGTTGCAGTTCCCATATATGAATATACTTTTGACAATGATACAGATGAAAAAATAATTTGGATAACTAGAATAACTAAAATTGTAACTATATTATAAAACGCGGTACTTTTTATATTTAACCCTTGTATATATTTTTTAAATAAAAAACCATCTAGTACTGCTTTTGTTTTATTAATGCTACGCTTAAAATTAATAAAAAACTTAATTATTAAATATAAATTAACTATTGCCAAAAGTGTCAATATTAAACCATAAATTAGAAAAGGATTAGAACCGACACTTTCAGAATTATTGGGAACCTTTGAATTCTGTCCTTGTAAAAACAGCTGACTCATTTTACCTCCTAAAATTAATCATAATCATTATTATTCTCAATATCTTTTATTTCTTTGGCATTATCAGATTCATCTTCTTTATTATTTTCATTGTTACTCATATTAGCTTTTTCGTTATGACTATTATTATTTTCAAATATGGCACTGATTTTTTCAATTAATTGCTTACGCTTTAATTCGCTAGCACCAAATATATTTAATTTTTGCGCCATAATTATTAGTTTTTCATCACTTAATGTTTCTAATTGTGAGCTATATGATTTATTATTTTTTTCCTCAATAATCTCATCATTGTTTTTTTGTTCATTATTATCAAATATAGAAGGTTGTGTAGAATAAGTTTGTTGGTTAGTTTGTGAAAACTTTTGCCCAAAAATTTCATTTATTCTACCTTGTTCATTGTTGATTCTTACAATTCTAAATAATTTTACAATTCTTGAAAACGGCCAATATATTGTGAAATATCCTATTAAAAATATGATTGTAACAATAAGATTTAAAATTTGGTTTATATCCCATGGTTTAATTCTAAAAATACCACCGGCTGAGAAAAATAAATTAATAAATATAATCATAACAGTCATACTATATAAGGTCAGTAACCAAGGCGAATATTTTGTGAAATCTTTTTCTTTTAGTGAAAGTGTCAAAGAAACGATATGTCAAATCAATACAGCTCCAGAGAATAATGCCACAACGATAGAAAATGCAAATTTTCTTATAAACAAATCTTCAACTGAAGCATTAATGGTAGATATCTCATAACTAGGATTTGCATTTGCAAATGCTTCTTTATAATTCAATAAATAGACTTGTTTTCTAACTGCATACTCAATAAATATGGCCATTAATGATAAAAACATCACAACTAAAAATGCTGTAAATAATATTGATTTTACTAAAATTGCCTTTTTGTTGTGTTTGTAAAGTTCATCAATTGAGTTGTATTTATTTATATCAATATTTTTCATAAACACCTCCTTTTTGGTTTTAATGAGTTTACTTAATTTTAAAATATATTAGAATTATAACTAAATTTTATCTACCTTGCTCGATTTCTCTTTGCATTAGTTCGGGAATAGGGGCCTCAAGATGTATGTTTCTTCCCTTATTATCAATAAAATCTAGTTGTGCAGCGTGAAGCCTTTGATTAAAAGAATCAATTCTTTTATTATAAACAGGGTCCCCATAAACTGGATGCTTAATATATCCTAAATGCACTCTTATTTGATGAGTTCGTCCTGTCTTTAAATTACATTTTACTAATGTTTTATCTTTATTATCAATTTTCAAATATTCAAGACATTCAATCATTGTATATGCATTTTTCGAGTTTTGATCGCTAACAGCAAATTTTTGACGATTTTTTATATCTCTTCCAATGGGCAAATTAATATGCATTTTTTTGTTAGCTATTCTTCCATCAACTATAGCAATATATGTCCTGTTAATCTTATGTTCTTTAAGCAAAGAAGCAAAATAATTGTGGGTTGAATTATTTTTAGCAATAATCAATAGCCCGCTAGTATCTTTATCTATCCTATGAACTATGCCAAGTCTTAAAAGCCCATTAACATTACTTAAATTATTTTTAAAGTGGTACATTAAGCCGTTGACCAAAGTATTATTCCTGTGGCCGGGGGCCGGATGAACTACTAAACCCGAAGGTTTATTTATAACCAAATAATCTTCATTTTCATATACAATGTCAAGGCTGATTTCTTGTTCCTCAATCTTTATTTGTTTATCGATGACTCTAACAATTTCTATTTCATCATTGTTTTTAATAACAAATTTGTTTTTATTAATTTTAATTCCGTTAACAAAAACAGCCCCCTCTTTAATTAATTCTTGAATATCATTTCTAGTTATTGAAGAATTATTTGCTATATATTTATCAATTCTTTCAGAATAGTTTGCAACAAGTTTCAACATAATTTTTAAATTATAACAAATGTTATAATAATAGCATGAAGTTTTTGGAAATCAAAAAATCAAAATTTATCCCCATTTTATTTAATATCAATTCAAAAGAAGATGTAAGAAAAAATATTGAATCTCTTTGAAAAGAACATAAAAAAGCAAAGCACATTGTTTATGCTTATATTATAAAAGACAATGATGTTATTATCAATGGATATACTGATGACCATGAACCAAAAGGTGTGGCTGGGATTCCTCTTTATAGCTATTTAAATAGTAAAAATTTAAAAAATAAATTATTAGTTGTTATTCGTTATTTCGGTGGTATTGAATTAGGAAGAAGTAATTTATTAAGAGCTTACTTGCAAGCAGCCAAACTACTTTTTAATGAGTAAATAAGATTCAAATTCAAATATAAGTCTCGTTTTTTAGAATTAATGTTTTAAATATTTTTAATATTTAAAAGCTCTATCATTACACTAGATCGAAATTTAGCAAAAATAATGGAATAAAAATTTAAGGAATTTATTTTTAGATTTAGTTGAAACTACATGTCTTTTTAAAATTAACATCAATTATATCCTTGTATAATAACTAGTTTTATTAGTGGTTTTTTATAGTTATCATACTATCAATGGTTATAACCTATTCTAACTTAAAGATATTAAACAAAACAAATCAATGTAACATGAAAGAAAGTAAAAAGCAATTATAAAAACTAAGAAAAACCCAAATATACTTTTTCTAATTCTTTTGAACCTTTTAAGGCAATCCTTTGAATTAAAATTATTTAATAAATTAAAACAAAACTCCAACTTAGGATCCTAAAAAATAACTAACAATCTAGTATAGAAAAAACCAAAATTGCAAATCCAAGAAACAATGAGAAAGATAAAAAATCCCCTTTTAAAAAAAGTATAAAATTTTTCTTAATTTTGAATTCTAATTTATTTTGTAACCTTAGATTTTAATTTTATTTTGTGTTAAAAAACTTAGAACTCAACTAAAATAACAATAGTTTCAAAAAATGCTATTTTCACCCAATGTTCAAAAATTATGAATTATTTATATATAATTTTTTATTTATTTAGATTTAGCGATTATTAAGAAACTATAAACACTAATTTGCCTATTTTTTCTTGAAATAAAACTATTTTTTTGTTCTATTAATCTGGCATATTTATTAATATAATAATAAGATATATTTTATACCTAAAATAGCATAATAATAAATTGATTTATAGTAAATTTTTTCATTAAAAGGAGTAATATGAAGTTTAAGTTAAGCCCATTGTTAAGTGCAGTTATGATAGCTGCAACACCATTAGTAATTAGTGCTCAAAACAATATGGCCAACAATATCGATAAAGAGGAAAAAAATTCTAGCAATAATGTTAGCGTTTATGCAACTGAGGCAATATCAATACCCACAAATGATGACTATAATGATGTTGAAAGTTATAACATTTACTGAGAGACTGAAGCTTTTAAAACTCATTACAAAATGTTATTTGCATATAGAGTACTAAAAAAATTAATTAATTTTCAAGGTGAGAAATTAGAGATACTTCCATATAAAGAAAAATTAATGGAATTTAAAATTTTTCCTGATGGTGTTTTTGATAATTTTAACAATGAATACTTTTTTTATGACCATAATTTTTTACATTGGGGAACCTTTATTAGATTATGATCAGATGTTAATTTTGACTATAATGTTTTCTTACTTAATGAATACAAAAAATTAAACATTGATAGTGTTTATAAGGTTGCAGATGATTTAAGATCAAATGTAACTTCCGGAAAATTTTCATCAAAAATTAGTGATATTTATATAGTCCAAACTATTATTGCTCATTTTGAAGCCATTAATTTATTGATTAAACACAAAGAAAATTCAAATATTGAAAATTTGATAAAAGATCTATTCAAGGTGCAAAGTGGCATTAATTCTGCAGATCCTGCTTATTTAAATACCTTAAAAGATTCATTGCCAATTCTCGAAAAAATTAAGAAAGAAGCGAATGATAGTATTATTGAAGAAATCATAAAAGAAGTTGAATCAGAATTTTCACATGATAAGTTAATGTATGATGCATTAATTTCCGCACAAAAATCATACGGTTCTATCGAATACGATGAAAAAATTAAACCATTAGTTAAACTAGTTTCGAATTCTAGCACAATGGAATTTTTGAAAAATCTTAAAAATTCCGCTAACAATATTTATCTTAGTGAAAAACAAAAAGTCGATATGGCATTTAATAATTTAAGAAACAAAGACCCTAATATTAAAGAAAAAATTAATAAAGCACGTAATGTAGGAATTTTAAGGGAACTTTATGCTGATATTATGGCTAAAAAAATACAGGAATATCAAAACGATGTAATGATATTAATCGAAAAAACAAAGGGTTCTAGCATGTATGATGATTTTATGATAACATTTAGTACCATAAAAGAAAAAAATGAGCAACAAATTGAACAAAGAAAAGTTGCAATAGAAGCTTTTGATAAAAAATGAAAAGATTTTGGCCGTAACCATACTAAAATTAATATTGATATTAAAAAAGAAAAAGATGAACTTAATACTAAATTATCAAGTCAAATAGAAAACCAAAGGATTACTATTGAACAATTTAATGATCTTAATGATAAATCAACTAATTTGTTTTCTGATGAAAACAACAAAACAAAATTGCTTATAAATAGCATCAACTCAGTAGACCAAAGAACTAAAAAACTTGAAGAATTAAAAAAAGCAAAAAACATTGAAGATCTACAAAAATTAATAGTAGAGGCACAAAAAATTAAGAATGTAGAAGATTTAACAAAAGCAAGGGAAGAAGCTACAAAAGCACTGAAAAAAATTGAAGGTTCAGTGAATTATGAAGAATATAAAAAACAACATAGTGAAGCGCAAGATGATATTAGCAAACTAACTAAGTTAGCGGAAAAAATAAATGCTGAATACAAATTAAAAAGAAATGAAGTTGAAAAAAATCTAAAAAGTTTAGATGACAAAACAGGATTCGAACAAGCGCTAGAAGAAGCTGATAATATTCAAAAATTAAATAAATTAAATAAAGCGCTATTGAATCAAATAAAAGAACAAGATTTAAACAAATTAATAAAAAGAGCGCAAAAAGCTGTTGATCAAACTGAAGGTTCAGAAAGATTTGAAGAATTTAAAACGTTGTTCGCCAATGCAAAAAATGATGTTGTTAAACTTACTAATGTAGCAGAAAAAGCTGAAGAAATTTATAACATAGAAAAGCAAAAAATATTAGATACGTTTAACAAATTGTTAGATAAAAAGGATTATCAAACAAAAATTAATAATGCAAATAATATAAAGAATCTAAAAATTCTATTAAAAGAAATAACTCAAGAAAAAATACTTCAAGAAAATGCCCAAATAAAAAAAGAGGCGAATGATGCTATTGACAGACTAGAAGGTTCTGAATTAAAAAAACAACTAGGTAGGGAATTAAGCAACAACAAAGAAAATACTAATAAAATAAAAGATATTGCAGCTAAAGCAACACAAGAATTTAATATGGAACTTAATTCTACAAAAGAAGAACTAAACAAGCTAATAAATTCAAATACAAAAAAAGAGTTAGAAAAATTGATAGAAAACGCCCAAAATATAAAAGAATTAAGAATTATTAAATTGAAGATTCAAAAAGCAATTACTGAGCAAGAAACAAAATCTAAAAAAGAAGGCAAATCAAAGATAAATGTAGCAGCGATTGTAGGGCCTCTTGTGGTAATACTAGCATTAGCTGGCGCAAGTGTTGGGACTTGATATGCAGTTAAACGTCATAAGATTCAAAAAAGAAAAGAAATAAACAAAAATTAGGTCAAAATAAGAAAGTCTTGAATCTCTTATGAGGTTTTAGACTTTTTTGTTGACAATTTTTAGCTAATAAAAAGCAAAAAAGTGTTACCATAAATAATTTTGTGTATTTTTTTAAAAAGCTTATTTCTTTTTGATAGCTCTTTAATAAGAGTTTATTTCACAACCCAAAATCAGTTAGAAAATGAAATAAAGTTTGTTCCTAATTGAGGGCCTGTTTTTAATCGATTACAAATTATTTTTGAAAAAAATAAATAATTAAAACAACCAAACAACATAATGTTGCTTGGTTGTTTTTGTATAATAAATTTAGATTTGTGTGGTTGCTATTCTCAAATCTCTTACTAAAAATAAGCCAGAGATAAATTTACACAAAATTATCTACAGTTCCAATTTTTCTACACTACCACATTATTTTTTTATCAATCTTATTAATGATATTAGTGACAATATACCAAATATCGCAGCTATCGCTATACCAACATAAGATATAATTCTTATATCACCAAGTTTCAAAAAGCCGTTTAGTTTAAACACTAGTTTTCCGAGCGGTGTAGTAGCATTTGATAATAATGCTTCATTACTAAATGTAATAGAAGCAATTATTGATGAAACAACAAGTATTGGGAAGCTTATTATCAAACATATTACCCAACCAATTTTATGACCCATATTTTTTCCTTTCAATCTTAAATTAATTATATATGTTTTTTAAATGAAAAACTATTTTTTGGCCAGTTCATCATGCACATATTTTAGAAGTAGCATACAAACAATAAATAGTTTTTGAAGCTTTGTTTAATTTTTTTGTATTGTCCACTATTAAATTAAAACAGGTTTTTTATAAAATAAATAAAAAAGAGACTTTGATATATTTCAAGTCAAGGCCTCTAAAAATATAGAATCTTATTTTTGTTCCATTGCATCATCTTGTATCATCATAGTTCTTTTATGCAAAACCTCGCACTTTTTCATTTTCACTTCATATGATATAACAAATGAAAATTGCACTGTATAAACAATTAATGATACAATTTGCCATACAAGAGCCCCGATTAAACCATTCAAGGCAGCTTCCTCACCTTTGATATTTTTATCTACAATACTCAAAATAAAGAAAATAATTCATCATAAGTTATTTAAAATAAAAATAAATAGCATTCAAGGACTTATTGATTTAAAGTTTCTTGTTTTTAATCCTTTTATTAATTGAGGCATAAAAGCTAAGGTTGTTCCCGCAGGCGTAATTAAACCAATAATAAGCGACGTAACTTTATCAAATACCGCAATTCTATTCCCAACAATTGGATAAAAATAACCAGTATTAATCTTTTGAAATACTAATACTATAAATACAGCGAATATCGAAGTTGCAAATAATTCTACTAAAACTATAGCTGCCGTTGCAAATTTTTTTTGTTTTTTGGTAATTGCTTTATTATAGTGATATAAAAAATACATTGTAAAAGCATATATAAAAGAACAAATTAAGTTTGCTAAAAAAATGTATCAACCGTTTTCATCACCTGTAAATACACCATAAATTAACCAAATAATAATTCCAATATAAAAAATTCAAAATGAATAATAATTTATGTTTTCAGCTTTTTTGGTTTTAACAACCCTAACTAGTTGAGGAACACCTAAAAGAATTGTCGCTATCGCTCCTAATGCTCCAAAAAACTGAATAGATATTTCTAATGCTGTCATAACTAAAAAATTATACATTAATACTAATTTATAAACATAATATTGCCTAGTTTTTAATATTTTTTTATAGCAAAAACATATTATTAAAAATTATTATAAAAACCATCTAAATTTTGCTATGTAAAATTAGAACGTTCAAAAAGAAAAAAAACACCAATTTGGTGTTAAGTCATTTCTGAAATGGTGGCTCCGGCAGGAATCGAACCAGCGACACACGGAGCTTCAGTCCGTTGCTCTACCAACTGAGCTACAGAGCCATGGCGGTCCAGACGGGAATTGAACCCGCGATCTCTTCCGTGACAGGGAAGCGTATTAAACCACTTTACCACTGGACCGTGGTTGCGGAGATTGGAATCGAACCAATGACCTTTGGGTTATGAGCCCAACGAGCTGCCGCCTGCTCTACTCCGCTATATTATGGCGGGCAATGAGGGATTTGAACCCCCGCGGGCCGTGAAGCCCCTGGCAGTTTTCAAGACTGCTCCCTTCAGCCTCTTGGGTAATTGCCCATGGTGGACCCAACAGGACTCGAACCTGTAACCGACCGGTTATGAGCCGGTTGCTCTAACCATTGAGCTATGGGTCCTAAAATTTCACTATTGGGTTTTACATTTGGTAGCACCGAAGAGAGTCGAACTCTTGACCTTCCGGGTATGAACCGGATGCTCTAACCAACTGAGCTACAGTGCCATAATGGTGGAGAGGAAGGGACTCGAACCCTCTACCTCCTGCGTGCAAGGCAGGCGCTCTGGCCAGGTGAGCTACCCCCCCATAAATGGTGAAGAAGACAGGATTCGAACCTGCGACCGCTTGAGCCCAAGTCAAGTGCTCTACCAAGCTGAGCTACTTCTCCACACAGAAATTTTTGCTAAATGCTTTATTATTATATATTATTTTTTATGTTAGTTATTAATTTTTTTAAAAATCTTCGTTGTTTCAAATAAACTCATAATCCTTAATTTTAATAGTATCACCATCTTTAATATCGGAATTTTTAATTAAATCAAATACACCTAATGATTTTAATTTGTAATTAAATCTTCATAAATTATCAATAGAAATAACAGGAATTTTTTCATAAACCTTATAAATATCACTGCCAACAATTTCATAAGTATCATCAGACAATTTGATAATTTCTATTTTCTTTTTATCTAACGAAATAACAACAACTTCTTCAGATTCTTTTAATTCATTAACAATATTAATTTTGGCTTCTTGTAGAGTTTCTCATAACACTTTTTTTATTTCTTCTATATGTGAGTCAAACAATGATGAATTTTCTATTAATTTAATATTAGGGTACTTACTTTTAAATTTTTCTAAATGAGTTTGATATGATTCGAGATCAGATTTGTTAGCTACAACAATCTGTGGTAATTTTTCAAGTCTAAGATTATAAGATCTTAGTTCATTATTAATAATTTCATAATCCAAAATTGGGTTTTTATTTGAATCACCAAAATCAATAATGTGGCATATAACCCTACAACGCTCAATATGCTTTAAAAATTGAATCCCAAGGCCTTTGCCCTCCGAAGCTTTTTCTATCAATCCAGGCAAATCTGCCACTACAAAAGTATTTTCATAAAATTTAACTAAACCCAATTGTGGAACAAGTGTTGTAAAATCATAATCGGCTATTTTGGGTTTAGCATTAGAAATTTGAGATAAGATTGTGCTTTTCCCTGCGCTTGGTTTTCCAACAAAGCCTACATCAGCTAAAACCTTTAATGTTAGATGCAAATTAAATCTTTCACCTAATGTTCCGTTTTCACAAATTCTTGGAGCAGTATTTCTTGATGATTTAAATCTTAAATTGCCTTTACCGCCTTTACCGCCTTTAGCAATCAGATATTTTTCTTCTGTAACAATATCAGCAACTAACTTGCCATCATTATAAACCATAGTGCCCAATGGCACCTTAACAATTAAATCATCAGCGCCTCTGCCAAAAGCATTTTTAGGTTTCCCGTTTTCCCCATCATTAGCAACAATCTTTTTTTGGTAGTAAAATGGCAATAATGTATTTTGCCCAGGATCACCCTGAAAATATATTGAACCTCCATTTCCTCCATCGCCGCCGTCCGGACCGCCTTTATCAACATTAGCCTCACGACGAAAACTAATGATCCCATCACCGCCTTTTCCGGCAATAACCAAAATATCAACTTCATCTATAAATTTCATGTGTTTTATTTTATCAAAAATTTAGATAAATTTAGCCATTATGAGTAATTATTAAATACATTAAAAGCAACCTTTTTCAAAATTAACAAGGCTGCTTTTCTATTATTTAATTTACTTTTTTTGTGATTCAATGGTTTTATTTAATTGTTGCAATAATTCATCTGTTAGTGACAATTTTTTATAAAGATCTTCGATATTTTTCTTCCAATCTTCTTTTGCTTCTGAATCCGTTATTTTTTCTAGAAGATTAGTTAGTTTTTCATATAATTCTTTCTGCTTTGCAAGGTTCTTAGTTCATGTTTCTTCTGCTTTGGCTCTTGCTTTTTGTGAAAATTCTTCAATTAACTTATCGCCTTTTTTTTCTGAAAATTCCGTTATAAGTTCTTTTATTTTTCTAAGAAGTTCTTCATCAACATCTTTATGCATACTTTTTTCTTCTTTAAGTTCCGAAAATCTACTATTAATTTTTAGATTTATTTCGTTAGCTAAATTAAGCAAGAAGGAAAGTTCTGTTTTATCTTGAGCTACTTTTTCTCTAGTTAGTTTATTTATTTCATCTCCATTAAGTTTAGATTGTAAATCATCAATCTTTTTATTAACATCATTTCATTTTTTTTCATAATAGGCAAGTAACTCTTCAAATTTTTTTATAATGCCATTTTTATCATTTGGTATATTATCATCTTCTTTTTTGATATTTGATTGATCATTCTTTTCCGGTTTATCATCATGTTTATCCATAGGATCATTTGGGAGGGGTTTTTGTTCAGGTTTTTGTTCAGGCGTTTGGGGATTTTTTTCTTCTTTTTTATTGTCATGTTTTGGATTATCTTGTTGAGGATTTTTACTTGACTGATCTTCTTGCTTTCCTTCGCCGGGTTTTTGGGGATTCACTATTGGAGGAGTAGTATTATCTCCTTGATCTGGTGTCTCATGCTTATCAGGTTGTTTTTCTTTTGGCTTATTTTCAGGGTTGCCTTGATCGCCAGGTTTGCCGGGACTATGCGGATTGCTTGGTTCAGCTGGTTTTTCTGGTTTTTTAGGCCCTGGGTTAGATGGATTTGAACACGAAACCAACGCAGCTCCTGTAATAACTGGTAACGAAATAGATGTCAATGCTAATAGCAATTTATTTGATTTTTTCACTTGTTCTCCTTATTGTTAAATTCCTTATTTTGATAAAAAAGAATCTTTTTTGCTTTTATAGATATTCCATAATTTCAATTATATTATAAATGAAAAATGGTCTTATTTCTTAATAACTCTTGCAAATAAGATTTCGTTAGCCTCAGGGTACAAATTATCAAATTTGGCAAAATTAGTTATTTGTTCGTAATTAATCAAATCTATCTTAATAAAACTAAATATTTTTTTCATCTTTTGAGGCATGACAACAGATAACATTAAGGCTATGCTATAAATCCCGTTAAGCAAGGTATTTAAAACGCAATTAAGTCTATCTAAATCTTCCTTCAACAATCATGGTTTTGTTAAATCTATATATTCATTTAATTTCGAAGACAAATTAATAGCATTTTTAATTGCCTTATCAGCATGAAATTGATCAAATTCCTTTTTATATTCCTCATAATAAACACTTAATGAATCCAATATTTTTTGATCGATTTCAAGCAAATTATTCTTATCAAAGTATGTGCCGTTTGCAAAGTTTTGATTAACCATTTTGATAGTACGATTAACAAGATTACCAAAATTATTTGCCAAATCTGCATTTAGGACGTTAATTAAAAGTTCTTCACTAAAAGAAAAGTCATTATCGATATTAACCTGCGAACAAAAGAAATATTTAATTTCCTCAGCTCCGTATTTGTTAATTAAGGGAATTGGTTCCACAATGTTTCCTTTTGATTTTGACATTTTACCCTCGGTAGTAATAATTCATGAATGAACAACTTCTTTTGTCGGTAGATTGATATCAAGTGATTTTAAAAATATTGGTCAGTAAATTGAGTGAAAACGCGAAATTTCCTTCGCTAAAACGTGAACACGTTCATTACCATTACGCCAAAATTTATGATAATTATCATCGTTATTTGTTTCATATCCCAAAGCAGTTAAATAGCTGAATAATGCATCTAATCAAACATAAATAACATGTTGCTTTTCATCATTATTTTTTTGTTTAGGTACATTGATTCCCCAATCAAAGGAAACCCGAGTAATTGATAGATCTTCAATTCCTTTGGAAAGAAAATTACTCTTTAGCTCCTTGGCAATATTTTTATTAGTTAAAAAGTTAGAATTTATATCAAAAAATTCATTTATTCAAGGTTCCAACTTTTTCATATCAAAGAAATAGCTTTCTTCTTTAATTTCTTGAAGCTCATGACCTGATGTCGGGTGGTAATATCTTCCATCTTTATAGATAGCTTGTGTTTTAGTAAAAAATTCTTCATCGCTAACTGAATAAAGACCTACATACTTATCTTTAAAAATAAATCCCTTTTCGTACATTTTTTCGAAAATTTTAATAATTGCTTGTTCATGTTGTTTACTTGTAGTACGACTGTAGAAATCATAGTTAATTTTCAATAAATCTCATAAATCAATAAATTTCCGAGATTGAATATCAACGTATTCTTGAGGGGACAAATTATATTCCTCAGCTTTTTTTTGAATTTTTTGACCATGTTCATCAATACCGGTCACAAATAAAGTTTCATATCCTTGAGTTTTTTTATAATTTGCAAAAACTCATGCCAGTGTCGTTGTTAAGACATGACCAATATGTAAATTTCCGCTAGGATAATATATTGGAGTAGTTATATAAAATGTTTTTTTTGAATTATTCATGTTTTTCTCCTTTTTGTTTCATTGGGATATAAAGTTTTTGCGTTTCTAGGCGATATGAATGGTCGTTTTTATCATCATTATGAAGATAAATATTTGGTTCAAAATACGTGCCTCAACCCGAGTTAAATCGTGATTCAACTAAACAAAATTTAGGTTGAGAATTGATTCTAGTGAAAACTAGTTGTACTCTTTTTGGTTCAAAATTATATTTGCGCAATAATGATATTAAATCAATATATCTAGCAATTGGAAGCACAACACTAAAATACCCTTTTTGCTCAATTATTTTAGAAGATAAAGAAATAAGTGTTTCTAAATCTAAATTAATTTCATGTGTAGCCAGTTTTTGCGCATATGTACCAGTTTTTCTAACTTGATTATAGTTTTCATTGTAGTAGGGTGGGTTAGCAACAATTGAAGAGTATTTCTTAGCAAGATTATTCCCACATTTAAAAGCATAATCTTTTGCATATTCTTTAAAATCAGCTTCAAAAATTTTTATTTGGCCTTCCAAATTATTTAAACATACATTTTGCTTAGCCAGCAAAACTGCTTTAGGTTGAATTTCAACTGCGTCAATTTTTATTTTCTTGGATCTAGCAGCCATAAAGATTGATAATGCTCCATTATTTGTACCAACCTCGAGCATATTCGATACATTGCGATTAATTGAAACGAAATTACCTAATAAAATTGTATCAACAGAATAATTAAACATCTCCTTATCTTGATAAACAAAGAGGTCATTACCATATCCTAAGTTATTTTTAAAAACACCGATTTTTTTCATAATAACTAATTATAAATTAATATTTTTTTTGATACTACATTAAGTTAGATTAATCATTTCGTTTTAATAAAATGTTTAAAACCTCATAATTTATAAAAGCCTTATACATAATGATAAATAACAACAAACTAGTTATCAAAAAAACAAATATTTTCCTTAAGCAAATTAAAAACCAGAATGAACCTGGTTTTTAATTTGGATTTCTATTTTTTTTCATCGGGGATGTCATATATTTCAATGTTTGGGGCATAAGGTGAAATACCTTGTAATAAATTCTTGATAATTTCGTCAAAATTAGGTGTTGATTCTTTCTGTTGAGTTTTGGCATTTTTTTGCATTTCTGGTTGTTTTACCACAGGGGGTATTGGATTGTTAGATGTTTTATCGGCTTCTTCATCATCTTCGTACCATGGTTCATTATGTTCTTTTTCATTTTTTTGTGAAAAAATATCTAAATCACCATAAGATGCATCATCTAATGGAAAATCAAATCCATGATTGCCATCATCTTTAGTTTTGTCGTATTCTTTATATAAATTCTTGTAATAGAAGTTTTCAATTACATTCTTAATTTCTTCATTAGTTGGATCACCAAAATCAATTTCAATTTTTGGTGCTTCATTTTTTATATTATTTATAAGATTATTGTTAGTATTGATCGAATCAACTGAGTCTAGTTTAATTGCATTTTTAATTAATAGATCCTTAATTGGTTTATTTTGTTTTATTAAATCTGTAAGGACTTTTTTTGAATGATGTTTCTTTAAATCTTCATAAACAATTTTAATATTATCGCCAAACTGTTGATTTTTATCTTCATTTGGAGTTTCTGGTTTCTTTGGTTCAGCTGGTTTTTCTGGCTTCTTTGGTTCAATTGGTTTTTTTGGTTCTTCTGGTTTAGCAGGATTTGCACATGATAGAGCTATAACTGGTGTTGCCAAAACAGGTAAAAATCCTAGAAAAAGTAATTTGCTTTTTTTCATTTTTCTCCTTATGTTTAATTGAGTTTATAAAGCATATTTTATAGTATTTTTTTTTTTTTTTTTGTTTTGGCAAAATTTCATGATTAATGCTCTAATTATGACCAAAATTTTAGATAAGGCCAAGGCATTTATGAAGGCACTTTTTACTACTTAACATTAATCTAATTTACGTCATTGATCTAATAAAAATATATTTATTGCGAAAATATCACTAACATAAATTAGTTTTATTTAATTCGCTATTCAACCATTAAACTAAGAAATAAAAAAATAGCAAAACAGCCACTTTTTTGAACAAATTAATTTAATTTGTTCTTTTTGTTGTGGAATCAAAACCCTCTAATTTTAGTTTAAATTCGCGCAAAACTTCATTCTTTTGATTATTAAGAATTTCAACTATTTCTTCTGCACTTTTTCCTTCAGAAACTAGCCGTTTTCTTTCTGATTCAAGTAAAAAGTTAATAAATTCATTTGCAGCATTAATGCTTTCTTGAATATTGTTTGGATTAATATTATTTGCCAATCAAGGAAAATCAATTTGGCTATTTGAGGAAGGCAACGCCTCATAGTTATTCAATAAGTTAATACTACATTCCATTGCTATTCTATCAGTAAGTTCCTTAAATTTTTTTGAACCTAATTTAGTGTAAATTTGATATGGGTTTTTTTGAGCATACTGAACTAAATGAGTGCTACGACGCAATTTGTCCATAACATTAATATGGTCTTGCCATCCTGAATCAAAAACATTTAGGATAATATTTCTTTCTGATTTTACTAATGAAGTTAAACCATATTTTTCAATTATGTTTTGTCTTAAACGGTCATATTCTTTTTTTCAGATATTTGTTATATAATTTTTTAACTCTTCACGATCCATTTTTATAATTTCACCTGGTTCAAATTGATGCTGAGTTAATAGCATAAAATTACGATTTAGATATTCGGCAAAATTGTCAAAATCCATTGTGTCATTTTTCTTAACAAAATAAGGATTATTAACAATTTGCTTAACAGCCACATTAAACATCTTGTATATAATTGAACCCAAATCGTCTCGTTCCAAAATTAAGTCGCGTTGTTCATATATTAGGTCACGTTGTTGTCTAATAACGTCGTCAAAATTTAAAACACTTTTACGACTATCATAGTTAAAACCTTCAATTTTCTTTTGCGCTTTCAAAAATGCTGAACGAATTAATTCACCAGGAATAGGATTTGAACCATATTCCTTAAATATTTCCTTTCATCTATCTTGAACAGAAAATCTCAAAATTAATTGGTCATCTAACGATAAAAAGAATTTAGTATAACCTATATCCCCTTGACGGCCAGAACGACCCTTAAGTTGATTATCAATACGACGTGATTCGGCTTTTTCTGTTCCTAGAACGTATAAACCGCCATGTTCAATAGCTTCTTTTGTTGGCTTAATATCTGTTCCACGTCCTGCCATATTAGTAGCAATAGTTACAGCACTTGCTTGGCCAGCCTTTGAAATAATTTCAGCTTCGCTAGCATCCTGTTTTGCGTTTAAAACAGTATGTGGTATGCCTTCTTGCAACAAATATTCATGCAGAACCTCAGAATCTTCAACTTGTGCTGTTCCAATTAAAATAGGTTGTTTACGTTGAAAGGCTCTTTTTACTTCTTTAACAACGGCCATTCATTTAGAATGCATATCAACATAAATTTCATCTTTTTCATCTTTTCTAATAACTGGTTTATTTGTTGGAACAACATTAACACGCATATTATAGATATCAATAAATTCCTTTTCTTCCGTTTTGGCAGTACCAGTCATACCGCTAATTTTTTTAAATAATCTAAAGAAATTTTGATATGTAATAGTAGCAAGTGTCTTTGTTTCTGATTCAATCTCAACTCTTTCCTTCGCTTGAATTGCTTGCTGCAAACCTTCGGAATAGGCGCGCCCTTCCATAATACGACCAGTAAACGAATCTACGAGTTCGATCTTATCATTTCTAACAATATATTCAACGTCAAGCTTCATAACTTTATGAGCTCTTAATGAATTTTGAATTCTATGAACAAGCTCCGAATTTTCAAGATCATATAGATTTCTTAAATTAAAATATTTATTTGCTTTTTCAATTCCTTCATCAGTAAGATAAACAGATTTTGTTTCTTCGTCAATAAAGTAATCATTTTGGTTCAATGTTCTTACAAATAAATCTGCAATAGTATACATTGTACTTTCTTCATGATCACCACCGGATATAATCAATGGTGTTTTAGCTTCATCAATTAGAATAGAATCAACCTCATCCAATAAAATATAATCAAGTCCTCTTTGAACTTTTTCTTCTTTTGACATAACCATATTATCTCTTAGATAGTCAAAACCTAATTCTGAATGAACCGAATAAACAACATCACATGCATAAGCTTCTCTTTTTAAATTAGTATGCATTTGTGCTTTATTAATACCAACACTTAAACCGAGAAATTTAAAAACTTGTCCCATTTCCTCAGCATCACGTTCTGCTAAATACTCATTAACTGTTGAAACAATAACACTATTGCCACCAATAGCATTTAAATAAACGGGGGCGATAGATGTAATAGTTTTTCCCTCACCTGTTTTCATTTCTGCAACAGAACCTAAGTCAAGAATAATACCACCTATCATTTGCACATCATAAGGTCTTTTGCCTAAAATTCTTTTTGTTGCTTCACGTGAAACAGCAAAAACTTCAGGTCTAATATCATCCTGACTCTCGCCTAACCTAATTCTTTCACGAAATTCAATTGTTTTATTTTTCAGTTCCTCATCGCTTAATTTGGCAATACTTTCTTCTAATTGATTAATTTTTTTTAATGTTTGCTCTGCAATACGCATTTCAGTTGATTTGAATTTAAAAAATTTCATAATTTAATATTTTATATTAAATTTAGCAAAAAATAGACAAATTAAAACAGACCTATTATAAAGATCTGTTTTAATTAGATTTTGTATATTCTATTTTAACTCAATAATCTTAATGTGTCTTGAGTAAATATATTAGTTACACCAACAATTAAACCATAGATTATGAATCCTAGTATAACTAAACCAGCAACAACAACTGTTAAAATTCCTACAAAACTCAAAACTCTTTTTCCAACTTTTTTTGTTTTTTGTTGATCATTTATAATACTGTAATTTTTATAATCCATAGTTTATCCTTTTGTTGCATTTCCTTGTCTAGAAATAGCAGCCATAATTCTCTTTCTTAAAACAAAGTACACAATCATCATAGGCAAAATAGCTAAAATTGTAGCAGCCATTCTTACCGATAAAATTATTTGTGCTTCGCCACCATCTACTTCAACTCTACCGGTTGTAAATAATCATAAGTTAATTGGTGCATAATAACCAGCAGTTTTACCAGGTGCTGCATCTCACAATAATGCAGGTCATGTATATGAATTCCATGAAGCAAGAGCAGTCAAAATAATAACTGTTCATGTTGTGGCTTTAACCATAGGCAAAGCTACATTAAAGAAGTACTTAATTCCACTTGCCCCGTCAAGCATTGATGATTCCTTAACTGAATTTGGAATAGCTTCAAAAGCGTTTTTATACATATATGCATTAAAAATTGATGTAGCAAATGGGACAACCATTGAAATAATAATTAATGGATTTTTAGTACCGATTCAACCGGCTTTAGAAACTAACGTATATTGTAAAGACAATAAAGTAATTTCAGGAATAACTAACAATGATAATAGCATTCCGAAAAATGCATTTTTTCCTCTTCAATTTCTAAGAGATAATGCATAACCAAGTGTAGTTGCAAAGAATAATCTGACAACAACAGATAAAGCTGTAAATCCAGCTGTAAATACTAGTGCTTGTAGATAACCTTCCTGTAGTGATTGTAGGAAATTACTAAAGTAAAAACTAGTTCCCAAATTGCTGCCAAACTCTTTACCATTTGACAAGAATTTTTCATAATCAAATGGTCATCAAGCAATCTTTGAACCTGGTTGGCCATAAAACCTTGGATCAACAAGCGATTGCTCAATCATAAAGTAAAACGGAAGAACAACTAAGAAACTAAAGAATGTTAATATAGCAATTTTAAATGATCAAGAGAATATTTTGCCTCATACATTTGTTGTTGAATAAGGCTTGGACATTAATTCTTGTTTAGATTTTAAAGCTGATTTTTCTCTTTTGTATCTCAGCTTTAAGCTTGTTGATAACATTTCTTTCTCCCAATTTAGTTTTTAGTTTAAAAATTGATGATACTGATTTCTTCAATGTAAATGAAACTAAGGTACCTAGTATAAATAAGAACACTGAAGCAGCAGCGGTTCTTCCGAATTCTCCAGATTTTGTTGCTTGAAAAATGTAAAGCAATAACGTACTACCATTTTCTGTAATAGAAGCTGAGGCATCGTTATTATATAAGGCCAACGGAAAGACCTTAATACCATTAATAATTCCTATCGTAAATAAGAATGAAATTGTTTTTTGAATTGAAGGTAGGGTAATTTTAAAGAATTGAGACCCACTACTTGCGCCATCAATTGCTGACGATTTATATAAGTCAGGATTAACTGATAACATTGATGTGGTTAGAATTAACACTTGAAAGGCCAATCCTCCTCAAATCCCACGGATCAAGATCACTATAAAGGGATTTCATCTATTACCTGAACCATACAACAGTGGAAAGATAGCACCTTCACTTGTTTTACCAAAAATAGCTGAGAATGTTAGCGAAACAGCTACAGCACCAGTCATGTATGGCAAGAAGAAAACAGTTTGTCAAAAACTACGTGCATATCTTCTAATTACCGTTGTAATAGCAGAACTTATTAATATTGATATTGAAAGCCCTATTGGTAGAGCTACAACGGCATATAGCAATGAATTAACAACTGCTACATCAAATTTAGGATCATTAAAAACCCCTGCTTTTCCTTTTGTTTGATAATAATTTGCTATTGATCATCCGAATCCTCTAAATGATGTTGGGGCACGGAATGATACAATAATAACAAGAATAAATGGAATAATAATCATAAACGCCAAGGCAATTAAGGAAGGCAACATCAATAAAAATGGTTTTCAAAATGGTGTTTTAGTATTTAATATACTTAGAGCTTCCCCTGTCTTTTTGATACGATATTTTTTTCAAAAGTAAGTGTTCATTAAACTCTTTCCTTTGTATCAACATCAAACAAATGGTACAATTCTTTTCTTTTAATACTTAATCTAACGTTTTCACCAATTTCATATTTTGTTTTAGCTGAAAGGAAAACATTAGCAATCTTATCAATTGATTTTATATAAATTTGGGCTTGGATTTCTTTTCCTAGATATTCAACTAATTTAATATCACCAGTAATAATTCCGTTTTCGTCTTCAACCAACGATTCACCGCGAAATCCTAAGTCAATAGTTGCTTTTTTGTAATTTTCAGGGGCTTTAATTAATTTTTGTCCTTCGTAATATACATATCCATCTTTAATTGGTGTTTCAAAAATAGTCATTTCAGGAACACCCAGAAATTTAGCAACAAATTCATTTTTAGGCGTTAAATAAAGTTCCATTGGAGCGCCAATTTGTTGAACTTTGGCAGTAGACATGCAAATAATTTTGTCACTAATAGACATAGCTTCTTCTTGATCGTGGGTAACAAAGACTGTTGTAATTCCAAGTTCTTGTTGAATAGAACGTATCCATTTTCTTGTAGAAACACGTAGCTTAGCATCAAGGTTTGATAATGGTTCATCCAATAGAAGAATCTTTGGTTTCTTAACAATAGCTCTAGCAATAGCAACACGTTGTTGTTGCCCACCTGATAACTGCGTTGGTCTCTTACGTAAATTTTTAGTAATTTCAACTCTTTGAGCAACATCTAAAACATCTCTAATAATTGCTTCTTCTATTGTTAAAACATCTTTGCCTAAAATTCTAATTTCTTTTTGTAAATCATCCGGCAATAAAGCAATTAATTCATTTAATGACTTCTTTAAATTTCTTGTTTTTATATTATTGCTTTCTAAAATTGGAATAATTAAAGAGCGAATAGCTTCTTTGTATACTGTTTCCGTCTCAATCTTCGTATGTTTTAAACGTTCCTTAATTTGCTTAATTTGCATTCCGATAGGATCGATCTTTTGAACAACAATTTTTTCTCTCAAAATTTGTTTTGCTTCATTGACCTTTTGAGTATATTCAAGTCTGCTTTCATTATATCTTTTAACATACTCATTTTTAAGATTCTTAATCTTTTCTTTAAGATGTTGTTTAATTTCTTTTCTTTTATTAGAAAATTCAACTATAATACTCTTTTGCTTTTCAAATAAGTCGCCACACCCTGACTTATCTCTAACCATCATAATTTCAATTTGTTCTTTAATTTCACTTATTCTTGCAGCGCGTTCAATTTCTAAGTCATTAAGTAACTTATTTGTTTCTTCCCTAACATCTTTAATATCTTTTAAAACTTTTTTAGTTAAATTAGATAAGATAGCCGTTTTTTTAGTAACAATGAAATTATAGTTATTTACTTCATTATCAATAATATTGTTATATTGTGTTTTTAACTCAGTTAAATAATTTCTTGTTTCGCGCGGATTATCAATAGTGTGGTATAGTTTTGTTCTTGTTTCAGAAATAAGTTCTTCAGAAATACCATAGAACTTAAATATTAGTTCAAATATTTTTTGTTGAGCTAATTTTGATTTTTCAATAATTTCTTCTTTTCAGTGTTTATCATTCAATAGTGGAAATGCTATGTTATCATAAACAGTCATATGAGGGTATAAAGCGTAATTTTGGAACACTAACCCCAATTCTCTTTGTTGAGGTGAAAACTTTGTAACATCTACACCAGAGAAAAATAACTTTCCACTTGTAGGACGCAATAAGCCAGAAATGGCATTCAGAGTAGTAGTTTTACCTGAACCTGAAGGGCCTAGTAATGTAACTAACTCTCCTTTTTCAATCGCAAAAGAAGCATTATCAACAGCTAGTGATTCACCAAAGTCAATGACTAAATCCTTGACTTCGATCGCAGGAACTAATTTTTTAGCCTGATAACGTTCTTGTGAAAAACCGTGAATATGGCTTTGCGTTATTTTTTTATTTTCCTTTTTCATTTATTTTACTTCTTTCTTTGATTGTTTAGTTCCTAAAAATTCAAAAATATTATTTTGTGGATTAACAAATTTTTGTTTATTTTTTTTCTCAATATTAAATGGATACATAAATTGATATGCATCATTAATCAAATCAGAGCCATGGGCTTGATATTCTTTTGATAAATCAACTGGCAATTTAAATTTAAGGTTAAGGTCTTGACCGCCGACAGAAATATTAACACCTTCTTTAACATAAAATCCTTTATTGTTGAAATATCCGTCATTAAAAGCTCTTGCAGCATAAGGCAATAAATAAGATAATACTGCGCTCTTTTCAGTTTTTTCATAATCATTAACAAATGTTTTAAAATCTAAGGCGCCAATTCTTGGTAATGTCCAACCATTAGCCAACATTTCAATACTAAAGTTTTTTTCAAATGAATCGCCAAAGAATACATATGCAACGTATCTACTATATGAATTATTAGACCAATTATCAGATACTAGTCTTACATTTTTACCTTGAAGAATATTCTCAACATAAGCACTATCAAGATTTGATAATTTTCTTTCACGCTCTGTTGTACCCTTAGTATTTTGCTCTAAAGTATCAATTAATGGAATTCTAATCTTAATTTTTTGTCCATTCTCAAAGGTTGTTTTTGAGGTCAGATTTTTTTTGATTGTAACTTCAATAGTATCACCATCAAATACTTGAGTTACTTGCCCCTCAACAGCCCCAAAGTTTTCTCATAATGATAAAGCGATTTTTTTAGTTGTCCCTTTTTCCACATCATCAATAATTTCAGTTTCAATAACATTATCTAATGTTTTCCCAACACTGTGATAATTGCTAGGTTCAAATAAAAAAGTAGCATTTAATTTTAAATTATCATAGTATTCTTTTGTTTTTTCATTTTGACAAGAAACGGACAATAGTGGAAAGGTAAAAATTGGTGCTAATAAAAATAATTTTATTTTTTTCATTTCTTCCCTTTTGTTAAAAAACACAAAAATTTTGTATTTTTTTATTTTGATATTATGCAAATAATTTAAGAATTTCATTAATAAAATCTTCAAATTTAACTGGTTTTTTATTTAAAACCTTGTTAACAATAGCTCTACCAGCGGAACCAATTGATTCTCTTAGTTTATCAGAAGATGTTGAATAAACGTCTTCTGCTGGTTGATATTCATTGCTGTTTGTTTGGATTTTTTTGAAGTTTTCAAATGCAATTTTTGATGCTCTATTTAAACCTTTAATTTTATTTACATCTTGATTAATGTAATCTGCAGTTGGCGAAATATAGCTACTAAAGTAATTAAATGCTTCAATTGGCTTAACATCTTTGTATTCAGTAGGTTTGCCTTTATTTGTAAAACTTATTGATGTTAATTTTGTATTAAACAATCATTGCACAAATAATTGGGTTGCCTTATCTTCTTTTTCATTAGCATGAATCAAAACAAGTGAAGGTCCTTGAATAAATACTGATTTTTTATCTTTAGAAGCATCTTTAACCAATGGAGTACTAATTCAATCAGCATCTTTAAAATTCAATAATTTATCAGCGCTCAATACTAATTGTGAAATTAAAGTATTATCAACTAATACATATGAACTTCCATCATTAACAAATGTTGTACCTAATGGAACTACTTTCTTTATTTCTTCAGCACTAAGTGCAATTTTTAGTGTACTTGATAAAACTAGGTTATTGTTTTCAACGCTTCCGGCTAATAAGCGATATTTATTATTTTTCTTAAATTCATCAGCTAATTTTATCCCGACTTCATCAGATACTAATTGTTTATCATATTGGCCAACAGTAGTACCTTGTGATAATTTATTTGCATAGATATTATTTATATGTTTTCCTGATTTGAATTTTAATACAACATCATTGCCATCTTTATCGCCTTTATTTACAAGTTCATATAATTTTTCAACTTTATTTTTTTGATCCTTAATATAATTTATTGTTTCTGTATCACCACTTATATATGTATGTGAGTATCCGGCTGTTGAACCAATGCTTATTGCCATATTATGTTTAGTTAATAAGCTTGAACCAAAAGATCCACCACCGCCAATTCAAACTGCTCCAGATTTAATACCATCAAAAATAGTTTTTGTTATTTTTTTAAATAATTCATTTTGGAATGTACCATTTTGTTTAAATGATTCATAATCATACCCACCAGTAAGATCATGACCTGATGAAGGATTAATATATTGTGCACTTGCATTGCCTTTAGTGATAGCAACATTCATAACATTAACAGCTGATGCTAATGAGTCAATGCCTAAAATAGGTTTATTTAAATCACTTGGATATAATTTTTTGGCAGCAATAGCAAAATTAATTAACTTATCATATTCTTGAAAAATTGAGTCATCTAGTGTTAAATTTAGTTCTAAGATACTTTTTTTAGCAGCTTCCATATCAGTAGCTTTGCTCTTTGCTCACTCAGTGTCTACATATTTAGCATCACTCTGCGATGTCTTTCCATAATAATCAATATATTCTTTAACTTTTGTAGTTGAAGCATCTTCGCCCATTTTTACACCAGCTTCTTTTAATTCTTTTAATAATTTACCTAAAAGAACTTTATTAACTGATTGCATTTCAGAAGATCTTGAAAATGGAACTACTCATTTTTCTTTTGATTCTAGATTACCACCAATTTCATCATTAACATGCTTAAATGCTTCGGCAATATTCAAATTTTCATAAACATCATTTGGTAAAGCCAAATTCATGTCCAACTTTGCCAATATAGATGCAGCAGTTGGGTAGTTAATCATTATATTTCAAAATTCTTTTGTTTCTTTTGCACTTAATTTAGTTTCTAAGGCATTTGTTGAATAACCATTTGGTGTAAAAACGATTTCAACAGGTAAATAACCTTTTTCAGTCTTTTTAGCTTGTTCTTCAGCTGAACCAGATTTTAATCATTTGTTAAATTCACTAACAATAGTTTTTAATCCAATACCTTGAACATTATTTTCAGAAAAACCAGTAGCAATTTTTAATTTGCCATCATAAACTTGGTCATATCTAGCACTAGAATGTGAAGGACCACATGATGCCAAAAACATAGGAACTGCAAAAAGTGATAAACCACTTAATGAGAATAAAATTTTATTACTTCTTTTCATTATTTATCCTTTCATTTTTTTACTTAAAAACAAAAAACAATAACGATCAGAAAACTAATCGTTATTGTTCAGTTGTGAAATGTGAGTTTTGATTTGTGTAATTCACAATATAAATTTTACTACTTTTTAAATTTTATTAATTTAATAAAAGCGACGGATTTTTATCAATTCTTTCGATTTTAGACCTAAAAATAGCATTTAAATTGCTAAGAAACTTATGCAAATTAATTTTAAAATATATTATTTTTTCTAGGTTTTGGCTAGTTTAACATTTTTTGAACTATATTTCTTCACAAATGTTCTTAATTTTATTAACGAATGATTTAATGATGATCTTGACTTATAAATTTTTTTATTAGCCAATAGTTCCACCAGGTTAGATAGACTACTATCAAGATTATTTTTTTTAATTTTAAAAAAAGCTAATTCCTGCTTAGTAAAAAGAAATGTTAGGTTATTTTTTTGCACAAAATCATAGTTTTCTAAAAACTGGATATTAGCATTAGCAATTCGTTGTTGATTATATATATCAAAGTTTGTAATGCGATTTATATTATTAAAATAATCTCGTTCAATTTTATATTCTTCAAGTTGATAATATGAATTAACCGTTTCAATGGCTTTTAAAAAATCACAAATATGTTCAATTTTTTTTAAATAAATTAAAAATTTATTTTCTCTTTTTAATAATTTAAATTCAAGATTATATTTATTTAGTATAGTCAAACATTGTAAAGCATTATCAAAATTATAAAACTTCAATTCAAGATGATTTGAAGAACTCTCAAAATTTGAGACTGAGCCCGATGCCAAAAAGATGCCAGAAAAATATTCACGTTCATATTTTAATTTTCCGTTATAAAAATCTGCAATTTCAATAACAAATTCATTTTTTCTTTCTAAAAAATAAGGAATTGATTGTTCTACTAAAAGCTGCTTAATAAATTCAAATATTATTTTATTATTAATGATTAATTTAAAAGCATTTTCTTCTATTTTTGACGTAGCAAAAACACCACTTAACAAGTTTAATTTATCTTGTTTTTTTAATGGTCTATTTATAATTTCTTCTTTGATTGTTTGAGTAAACGTTTTATTTCCCATAAGTTTATTTTAGTTATATTATATTAACACATTTTTAAATAAATAAAATATGTCCTTTATTGTGGAACATATTTTATTTAAAATTATTTTATTTCTTTTAATTGTGGAAATAAGAGAATATCTCTAATTGAATCATTTTGAGTTAGAAGCATTACCAAACGGTCGATCCCAATTCCGCAGCCACCTGTTGGCGGAAGACCATATTCTAAAGCGTTAACAAAATCTCAATCAATTTCGTTTGCTTCTTCATTACCGTTTTCTCTTTCCTCAAGTTGAGACTCAAATCTTTCTAGCTGATCTATAGGATCTGAAAGCTCAGTAAACATATTAGCAAATTCTTTGGTTCCAATAAATAATTCTGCTCTTTGAGTAAAACGGTCATCATCTAATTCTTTAAATGCTAAGGGGCTAATCTCAATGGGATGGCCATAAACAAATGTAGGTTGTATTAATGTTTCTTCGATATATTTCTCAAATAGTTCGTTAATAACGTGACCTAACTTATAATATTTTTGCGTCTTGATTCCATGTTGTTTAGCTAATTCAAGGGCCTGAGCATCACTTAAATTACGGACATTAATTCCTATTTTTTGCGAAACGGCATCAACCATATTAATCTTTGCAAAAGGGTATTTAAATTCTATTTCATAGCCGTTAAATTTAACATTTTTAATATTTAACTTTGTGGTTAAGTGTTTAAATACGCCTTCCGTTCTTTCCATCATTCCTCACATATCTGAATATGCTTCATAAAATTCAATTGAGGTAAATTCAGGATTGTGTGTACTATCAACCCCTTCATTACGGAAAATACGTCCAATTTCATAAACTCTTTCCAGGCCACCAACAATACATTTTTTTAATGGCAATTCTGTGGCTATTCTTAAATAGAATTCACGGTTTAAAGCATTATAAAATGTTTTAAAAGGTCTGGCTGCAGCTCCACCTAATATTGGTTGCAATACAGGAGTGTCAACTTCGAGATAATCTAAATTATCAAAAAATTCACGTACACCTTTAATAATTTTGGTTCTTAAGATAAAAGTATTTTTTGATTCTTCATTAACTATTGTATCAACATAACGATGTCTACGTCTTTCCTCTGCATCAACTAAACCATGGTATTTATCAGGTAATGGCTTTAATGACTTTGTTAATAAAACAAGTTTTGAGGCCTTGATCATTAATGCTTCAGTATGGGTTTTAGAGATAAAACCCTCAACACTAATAATGTCACCTAGATCTAATTGTTTTAAAACTTCTTGAGAAAATTCATCTAATATTTTTTTATCAATATAAATTTGCATTTTACCATTGCGGTCCTGTAATACTAAAAAAGGACCACGTTGAGCGACAACCCTACCATTAAAAACAACAAATTTATTTTCAGCATCAATTGCTTCTCTTGTTTTGCTTTCATACAATTTCATTATTTCTTGCGATGAAATTGTTGGTCTAATAGTTGAATTAAATGCTCTAATATTTTTTTGCGCTAAGATTGAAATTTTGTTTCTTCTTATTTGTTCTTGTTCTGAATATTTTCTTTCCATAAATTTATATAATCTTTCAAAATAATATCCTAATCGTAATAAGGAATGATGTGAATATGTGTTCTAAAAATTGCTTGTCCAGCAGCTTCATTATTATTTATAACTAATTTGAAACCAGAAGCATTAAGCTTATCTGTTTGTAATAAAGCTAATTTTCTAGCTTTTTTGACCAATTTAACCAAGTCTTCCTCTTCGATATCATATAAGTTTTGCGAAAACTCTTTTGGTACAACCAAGAAATGGCCTTTTTCTACTGGATCAATATCTAGAAAAGCAATAACATCAGCGTCCTCATAAATAATTGTTGCGGGTATTTCTCTATCAATAATTCTCTGGAATGTATCTTTTTCCATAATTTTCTTTTTTTTAAATTAATCCTTCCACTTTAAATAATTCTAAAACAATCGGGTTTAGCTCTGTTAACTTAAATCCTAGATTGTCTATTATGTATTTATTAGCCTCTCTAAACAAAGTGTTTCCTTTTGAGACAACAATATAGTTAGCAATAATACTTTGTTGCGTTGCATCATTTCATGGGGTATTTTCAAAAGTAAAAATTTTCTTATCAACAATTTCATTTTTTAGATTTTTTACTTTTTTAGATAAATATAATGGTGCTAATTTAATTACATATGAAGCATCAATTTTTTTATCATTAATAACATCGATAAATGTTGGATACTTATCTAGGTTATAATCATTTGCATTAGTTTGGTCTATAAATTTCTTATCCTTATATTCTAATTCAGCACTAAAATCGTAATAATGTCTCGATCCAAGTTCCTTAATACTTAATCTCATTGGCGCTCTTAGAATTTGACCACTAAAAGTTATCGAGTCTTTTAATTCAAACATAAGGGTATATTTTTTGCTTTCTAAAGTTATTTCTTTAGTAAATACTTTTTCATTATCATTTTGTCTTGTAAGGCCTTCAAATTCAATATCCTTAGCATTAAATACTTTTAAATTTTCTTCCTTATCTTGTTTAGATTTAAGTGATGCTGTGGCCTTAATTTTTGGTAACTTCTTTTCTTGAGCAAGAATTTTTGCTAATTTAAAATAGTCCTGGTCTAATACTTTTTTAGTTTTTGGATCTACAAAACCAAAAACAGGTGAAGTAAATTTTTTGGCTGTGTAAAATGAGTTTGATAAATCGCCTGTTGTTTCCGAATTAGCAACAATTCCGTTAAATGCTCTTAATGTTTTAAGTTCAAATCCTTCTGAATCACCAGTTTTTAAAATATATTCGGGATATTTGGCAACCGGATTGTAATCATACTGTTGAGTTTTTTTAGGATTATATGATGCTAGATTGTTAAAATCGTTAAAGGTTGAAATATTTGCCTTACCAATTCTTAAATTCATATCTTTTGTATCAGTAAATGATCATCTTTGGATAAGTGGGTTTTCAAGAAGATACTTAATTAAATAAAGATTATTACTTGAAAAATCAAGAGCATCATAAATATCTTTTTTTAACAATGTAGTTGAATCTTTCTTTATTTCCTCTTCGAGACTTACTTGATATTTATCTAGGCCATTTTGATTAACGGATAGTTTTTTAAACTCATCTCTTGATTTTAATAGATAAATTTTAGAAACTAGCATTTTTTCTAACTCTAATCTAAGATTTTCCTGCAAGAACTTAGAATTCTTCATTAAAAATATAAATTCATCTTCGCTAGGAATATTTTCAGGGGCTGGATTATAGGCGCTAGTATCAATATTTAATCGAATAAAATCATGTTTTAGATTTCAAAACTTTTGAGCATCAGTATTTAGTGAAACAGAGGCATAATATTTAAATAAGTCATATAAATCTTTATGAAGTTGATTATTTTTATTTTCAATCGCAGAAGCAATTTTGTCTTTTTGATTAATATTTTTTAAATCATTAACATAAAATTTTTCAAGATATGTATCAATAACTGATAAAATCATTTGATTCTTTGATGTTTGCTGTTTTAAAAAACCTGATTGATAACCCGGGGTTTCAGCATTATTTTGTGATTTATTATTTGCACATGATACTAGTAATGGAACACCAGAAAATATTAGAGGTGATAAACTAAGCAATACTTTTGAAAGTTTTTTCATTTTTTTCCTTTCCTTATAAAAATTTTCTATTCTAAAACATATTTAACTATGATGTCAAATAAATAAGAAATAATATCTTTATTATCATGTGGTTTAATTATAAATTTATTTGTATTTGTATCATATTCGAAGTCAGCTACAAGATTATCATTAATTTGTTTCTTAATAAAATCTTTTATTTGACCATATTTTTTATTTACAATAGTTGCCTTATTTGTTTGTTCTAGTGTTGAAATATAGTTTAAAGCTCCTTTAATATCTGCATCATCAAAGTTTTTTTCTTTATCCGAATCAATAGGAGTAAATTTTTGTTGTTTTAAATATTCTTTGAATGTATCTTGTGAAAGAAGATCGTTGATTTGGTATGTAGTATCTAATATATCGGCAAAAATAGTATTTAAATTAAATAATTCACTAGTAAATGTATTTTTGTAATTTGCTTTTGATTTAATTGCTAAATCTTTAACAATTAATTTTTGAACAGCTTCCACTGTATCAAACTTGTGTAAATTTTGAATTAATATCCCTTTTGGAGATACTGAAACAAAATTTTCACCGACCTTGTAAATAGCGTTAATTTTATTGTCCTTATTACCATTCACAAATACATCTTTAAATGCATTACCAAATAATTTGTTAAATTCCTTATCTTCAAGGTTATTAATTATTTTCTCAACTTCATTATTATACTTAGCATATTCCTCAACGTAATCAGCATTTTTTTCTTTTAAAGTAGGATCTGCATTCAATGCACTCTCAAGTTTTGACTTAAATTCTGTTTCAAGATTATTATAACCACTAAGCGATTTTAAAACCTCAATTAGCTTTTTCTTTAAATCCTTAAACAAATTATCCTTTTGAGTATATTTATAAATACCTTTATCAATTTGTGCGTCACCTAGTAAAATTGATAGTAGCCCAAAATATGAAGATGGTTCACTTGAAGAAATTGCTTGTTTTAAATTAACAAAACCCTTTGATCCAAATTTTGAAGCATTTGCCTTATCGGCTGATAAATATTCAATTAATGTCTGGTCATTTTTTGCATGTCTTTCATCATCTGAAGTAATGTTATCGTTTTTTATTAATGTGCTAAATCCTCTAAAATCATTTAATGCATCAATTGCAAGTTTTAATTTATTGTGCGTATTATCTTGCGGATATGCTGAAAACTTAAGAAGATTAATTATTTCAGCCTTTGTTACAACCCATGGTTTTTCAGCACCGGTTGTATCTTGATGAGCAGATAATGAAAATTCTGATAAAATGGCTTGTTTTCTGTCGATTCATGGCTTGATAAATCTTTCAGGATTTCTAAATTCCTTAACAAATGATGTTGTAACAAACATCGGAATTTTGATTGAAGCTTGTGAATTTGTTTGTGACTCAATTGAATCCTCTGCTGGCAATACATAATTTTTGTTTTCATGAGCAAAAGGCAAAAATATTTTTTGGCCTTTTTTAGCTATTTCAACTTTTTTGCCATTGTATTCATAAAAAACATCTTTATTGGCTAGGATACCATTTTTTAATTCATTGTATGTTCAATCAGTATTAACTTCGGTTTTATATCTACGATAAGCATTTTTGTTGATTTCTAAATTAACTCGGTATTCCAAAGCTTGTTTCTCATTTTTTGACGATCCTCATGATGGCTTCGAAATCTCTTCTAAGAATTTTTCTTCTCATTTTTGTTCAAGGCCATATTGCTTTTGATACTGTCTTTTTAAATCATCAATTTCTTTTTGCACTTTTTCTTTAATTTTATCAATCGAATCTAGGGCAAAAGATTTTTCATCTGTTTTTGCTTTGTCGGCATTATAAACTGCTTGATATCATAATGAAGCCTCATACTCTTTCTCATAAAGATATTTGGCAATGTTTTTTTCAATAGAATCAAAAATATTTTTGTTTTTATTTGTTAGAGTAGGATTTTTGTCTAGCTCGCCATATGTTAAAGTTTTAATAGAACCATCTGGTTGAATGATTTTAATAATTGAGCTTTTTTCATCCAATATCGGAGTTGGAGCAGGTAGGGCCTTCGAAGCTTGAACAAGTGGAATAGAAATACCAGCTGCTAAAACAGCTGAAATGGCGGTTGCTCAAAAAGTTCCTCAAATGACCTTTTTTCTCTTAGCTTTTTGTTCAGTTGTTATTTGTTTTTTAAATTTTTCTGACATATTTGCCTTTCATTCTGAATATAGTAATGTACAAATAAAAATATTCATATTTAATTAATTAAATAAGATAACAAAATTTTACCACTTTTTACATATATTTTGCTAACAACAAAACCAAGTTAACACAGGCAGGTTAAGCAATATTTAGTAGAGAATTAGCAAATTAAATAAATTAAGGTAAAAATAAATTTAAATTATAATTTTAAAATATGACTAAAATTTTTAACCATAAACTTGACATCTTGAAAGAATTTATTAATATTTGTAGTAAGCATGAGCTCTGATATAGTCTTGATTTTAATAGTCTTTTAGCAGTGGTTAATAACCTGGAATATTGAAATGAAACTGATCATTATGAAGTAATGATGACTTTTGAATCATATGAAAAACTAAGACAATTATATCCTCACAAGGTAATTGATTCGGTCAAACACTCTGACTATTATTCGTTACAAAATAAATTTGTTGAAGATAGTAAAAATATATACAATGATTGCCCTTTTGTTGATATTAATTTAATCATTCCCACAACAATTAAAAAAATAAAAAAGATGTATAAATTTTCTAATAAAAGTAAAAGCTTTATACAATATTATGCCACTATGAATTATTCAAATATTCCTAAAATTAAAAACAAAATTATTATTTCTAAATTCCTAAAGGCTTTAAAAAAATCGATAAACTATAAGGATTTAGTAAATGATCTAAACGATGATATGTATGAAGGTTTTGTTATAACATCACCAATAATTAATCATTTTTTTCTAACAAAATGATTAACAAATACTAACTATAACATTCGTATTTTTGAAAAAGATGGGCTAAAACTTCATGTTATAAATGAATATCAAAATTATTTAAGAAACATCTTTGGAAGTGATTGAAAAAACACTAAAGAAATTGCAGTTCCATATCACTTTGGCTCATGTATCGACATTATAAAAAGTGTTTCTAACAACGATGATAAATAATTAAGATTTTCTTAAATTAAAATAAAAAACCAGTTTATTACTGGCTTTTTTTCTTCAACTAATTACGCTCTTTTTTCGGCTATTCTTCTTTTTTTGGTTTGAGTAGCAACTTTTATTCTAGCAATACCAAATACAATTGCTGAAACAATTATTAATATTAGCGTAATACATATGAATACAAGTAATACTATTTTCGTCAATGTGAATGCAGAGATAAATAAAGCGATCCATATTGGTAAGCAAGATGATAACATGCAATATGAGGATACTATGTAAGATTTTTTAATTTTCTTTGATAGCAAAAATGCTGATAGAGTAATAATAGCAGTTGATAGTATTAACCCAAATATAATAAATAATATAGTTATAATCATTTTAATTTTCTTTTTCCTTTTTTATTAATCATTTTCGTTCTTGATGTTTTATATCCTTAATATGTCCTAATTCAAGATAAATAACTTTATCCGCAATTTGTGCAACATCAGCATCATGTGAAACAATAATTATCGTAGTTCCATAATCGCGGTTGATTTCTTGAAGAATTTTTAAAACAATTCATCCTGTTTTCTCATCAAGAGCACCGGTTGGCTCATCAGCAACAAGAATATCAGAATTTTTAGCTATTGCTCTTAGGATAGAAACACGTTGTTGTTGACCACCCGACATTTGTGAAGGGTATTTAAACATACATTCTTCAAGGTCGAAATCCTTAAATAATTTCTTAATATCCAAATGTTTTGACTTGTCCTTCTGCAAATAAGCGCCGGTCTCAACATTATCATAGCTATTTAGATTTTGCAATAAATTATAGTTTTGAAAAATAAATGAAATATTATCGCGTCTAAATAGCGTTTGTCTGGATTCATTTAGATAAGGCAAATTTATATTATTAACAATAACCTTACCACTGGTTGGTCTATCTAGTGCACTTATTATATTTAAAAGTGTCGATTTTCCTGACCCTGATTTACCATACAATATTGCAATTTCGCCCTTTTTTATGGTTAAAGATACACCTTTTAGAACATCGGTTGCAACGTTTCCTGATAAATAAGTTTTCTTAACATCAAAAACTTCAACAATATTGCCATCGCTATTCTTTTCCTTTTCTAATCCATCTTTTTTTCGAGGTTTATTATTTGCTAATTTATATTTTTTTAGCGTTGCACTATCTAATGGATGACCCGATATTCCATCAGCATTCGAAGCCATTGATGTCTCTTTTTTATTATTCATGGAAACATTTAAATCTTCATTTTTAGATTCAACTTTTTTATTTCTTCTTCACATTATTTTCCTTTCAAGGTGTCAATGGCCTTAATTTTATTTAAACTCTTTCAAGTAGCCATCGAGGTCAGAATAAACACTGTTAAGCAAATTGCTGCTGAGATAATAATTGTTGAATAGTGTAAAACAAGTGGCAAGACAATTTGAGATGTAGCCATCATAAATGCATTAAATACCGAAATCAATAGTAATGTTGCAGGTATCATTAATAAACAAGCAAATATTATAGTCGGAACAAAGTTAGCAAAGAATAGTGAAATCTTTTCACGATTAGTATAACCTAAAACTGAAAACGTAGCTATTGCTCTTTGATTTGAGGCAATCATAATATTAGTGATAACAATTAATATTATAATGGAAATCAATAGCGACATAACAATAAAAGCTATTAGAATAACATTTACAGTTTCAGAAATATCAGCTATAAAACCTGCTTCAATATCTTTACTATTAACGTTAAATGAGGCGCCATACATAATATTTTTACCATAAATAGTATCGGGTTGTATTCCATAAAATTTCGTAAGAATACTGCGTGCTAAACCTTTAAATTCTTCATTTGAATTAGCTTGTTTTACAATCTTTTCATATTGAGATTCATTTATATTAAGAAGTCTAAATAATACGTCTTTATATCTTAATTTAGCTCCAGGGTGTGCTTCATTATAGGAATCAATATTATGTTCATAAACAGATATATAATTTAGATCTTTATTAGATATAAATATGCGTTTAAAGAATTCCCAAACAGTTTGATCGCTTGCACCTTCAACTTCAAACGAAGAGGTCGCGCCTCAAAAACCGGTTGATGAATAAGTAGTTAAGGTATCGATCGTTTGGACTGGTGTTGTATCACTAGATAAAATACCATTAAACGCTTCATATTTTCGTCTAAAGTCTCTAGTAATTTTTTGTTTATTTTGTGGGTTTAAGAATATAGCATTTTCTAGTTCTTGCTTACGTGCGTTTTGCAAACGAGTAGTCAATGTGTCATAACCCAAAATTTTATCTAAGATGTCCTTTCTTGTAATAAATTCACTATTAATGTATGTTTCGGATATATCAATAACTTCAAAGGTATATTTAGTTCTTGGCGGCTTTTGATTTAACGCACGATAACTAAAGCGATCAACATGGTTTAATAAATCAAATTCAATTTTCGAACCAATAGAAAGATTGTATCTTTTTTGGGCAACAGTATTGACAATCAATGGAATTGTAGTATTTTCATTATATTGATAGTTAGCTAATTTTTGTTGTAAATCTTCATTATTAGCATTGTGCATTGAAATGAATCTACTATCACCATAATATCCATAAATCTTTATTTCTTTATTATTATATAGTGTTTTAGCATAAGTATATTTTTCATTAGTTACATCATTTCAATAAATACCGCCAAATGATACAAAGAAATCAAGACCTTCAATACGACGGTAGGCATTAACCAAGAAATTACGATATTCCTGTCTATATCTCGATGTTGAAACAGATTTTGGTTTAAAGTATGTTTCATTAATGGGATCTCATTCAATAAATTTAAACTGTTCGCTAATTCTTCCGTTGGATTGATTGTTTTGATATAAAGACGACGAAGTGAAATAAAAGAAGCTCGTACGATTTTTTATATCTTCTGGCTTATTATTGGCAAGATCTTTTTGAAATTTTTCCAAATCAGTAACGGCAATAATATTTGATATGTCACTATCTTCAACATTTAAATAATCCTTACCGGTTTTTAACTTAGAAATATCAATTAAATATTGGGTAGCTTGCATTTCTTTTGATACACGCTTAAATATTTGCGCGACTCTAGCTCTTTGCGTTTCAGGCAAACTAGCATAAGTAATATCTCAAGGGCTTAATTCAACCGATAAATCAATCAAGATATCAAGTGATGATTTAGTCAACACTGTTGGTGCATACGGAATATGTGGGACATCGGTATTAAATGAACTGCCTGGTCTTAAGAAATTCGGATTAGCATAATCAAGTTGACTACCATTTGATGAAGATGATCCAGCTAAATCATTAGGAACATATAATAATGAATTTATATCAGATTTATTATAAGTAACATAAGGCCCACCTTCAGTTGTCGGGCTTTCAAGATCAAGCTTAAATTTATAGAGTCTATCTTTATATGTTTTTGTTATAGCCTTATTAAAAATGTTGTTTGACGATAAAAAGAACATAGAAATCAACGATGTGGTTGAAAATGCTAAGAATAGCGAGAACATTTTTCAGAAATTATTTAGTGCCATAGAGGCGATAAATCTTGCTTTAACTGGCAGTTTTCTAAACATTGCTGAAATTCTTTGAGCAAAATTTCCAACCTTAACCTCAACAAGACCACTCATTAACTCAATAGGTTTTTTTCTAACAGAAATTGCTGTTATTATAAAAATTAAGAAACTAACGAATAACAACGGTGCAATTATTGTACCAAGGATGGCGGAGGTGTGAATAGGAATTATATTATTTTCAAGTGTCCAGTATGAAGATAAAACATTCATTGCTGTTCCCTGTAAGGCAAAACCAACAATATAGCCAAGTAAACCACCAACAAAAGCAGGGATTCAACCAAAAGCACAAAATGCAAATGCTATTTTTGAGGTTTTATAACCCTGAGCACGCAATATTCCAACAACTTTATTTCTCGCTTCAATATATCTCTTCATAATAAAGTATATGATGAATGCAACTAAGATAGTTAAAACAGAAATTAAATAGAATGTGGCATTTTTGATTGAATTGACAATAGTTCTAATGGTTACAATTCTTATCTTTCTTTCAGGATTTATATTGTCTAATTCATCTTTTAAATAAACCTTTTTGTTAAATGAATTAGGATTAATAAGATTAATATCATTATTAAATTGCTCCTGCAATTCCTTCGGCGATTTATTATGCAAATATTTTCCATTCTCATCAACAGGTGCTTTAACTAATGCATAAGTCTTAACAGCAAAAGTTGGATATGCTGAGTTTATACGGTCAAAACCCTTTGAATTGACATAAATAATTGCTTGGGTATTAGTATCTACTTGAATATTTTCTTCATTAATAACAGGATATAAATAATCAACAGTTGAATCAATACCAATGATTAAATACTCCTGCGTATTAACTTTAACCTTGTACTTTTCATCTAATGAAGAAATAAATAATTGCATAGCATAAGGGTTCGATAGATATTTGCTTATATCACCTTTATAGACTTCTTTACCGTTTTTAGATGCATAACAATAATTAATTTTAGCAACATATGAGCCTGAATCTGAATAAGAAATTAAATTTGATATTTTAATAGGTTCTATGATTTTATATACTGATTTTTCTAAAGATGAGGTAATGTTAATACCAAATAAATCAAGTCCCTTACCATTACTATTTCTTAATTTTTGATTAAAAATATAATTAAATCTAGATAGGTCTAAATCAATAGAAGTATCGTTTTTCGATTCAACATAATAAGCAGAATTTTCAAAATTTTGTGTAATTGCTTCGATTTGATAAAATATATCCTTAACATTCGAAGACTTAAGATTATTTAAAACTTTTTTAACAATATAAGCAATATTACCTTCGTTTGGATTTGGACTTAAAATATAATATAAAGGAATTTGAGGAAAACTTAGTAGTGTCAAAAGATTTAATAGATTATTAGGAATATTTAATAATGATAAATGATTATTAAGTCTTGAATTTTCAATAACCTTTTTGAATGCCAAATCTAGTTCATAATCATCTTTAATTAACGGTTTTATAGGAGTTTTGTCATTAGTTTCAAGGAATGAATCAAGAAAAATTTTTAATGAATTATTGTAATAAGTTGGAATTTGCGAGGCTGTTGCAATGTAACCAAAGTTATAAGTAAGTTCATTTGAATTCTTAATTAAAAGGTCAATTATTTTATCAATAGTTTTGGTGTCAATTCCAACATTAATTAAATTAGATTTAAATAAATTAATACCGTGCGATTTTTTCAATAAAGAAATAAGTTCACGATTTGCTAAATTAGTATGTGCATGAGCATAAGGAATTTTTAAAAGTGTTGCTTGATACTTATTATCGCTTCCTAATATTCCTAAACTAGGAATTGGATTAATAACTTTATCAAAGTTTTGCATTGCCTTAACAAATTCAGGATTTAGCGCTAGTTTATAGATTTCGTTTAGAACAAGTTTAATTTGTGCATAAGAAAGTTTTTTAGCATATTGCTTTTCAATAATCTTTTGTCCAGTATTTTGATCAATAGATATTTTATCCTCAATACGCTCAATTCTATTCAAAAAATATGCCATCTTAATCCATATGCTATATAAAACAAACATATTTTTAATAATTGATTCCTCACCATTTGCAAGAAATGATGAACCTAGATATTTAGCAAGAAAATTATGCAAGGTTTTTAGAATTTCTATTTGTGATTTTTTATCTTTAGCATTTGAATCAATAATTGCTGATAAATAGGCTAAATCAGCATATGATTCGGGCTTTTGGTTTTTGTCTTCTAATATAAAGTCGAACTTATTATCCCTTGGTTTAAGAGATTTAAGTTTTAAAAGAGATACAAAATTAAAATATTTTTCAAGTTTAGCAAGTAATTTTGATAGATTATTTAGCTCAATATCATTAACAAGTGCTTGTTGTTTAACAAAATCAAACTCAGATTTAGTCAATTTTAATAAAGTTTTAGAATTTATTGCTTGTTTTACCTTTGCAATAATCTTTTTGATATCAACTAAATCAAACTCATTAATAGGAACATTATATGACGAAGGAATAGAAAAACTGCTAGACAAATTATTTGGCAATGCTAATTTAGGCAAAATAGCCAAATCTAGTAATGAAATTTTTCCTTCTTCTTTGGTTGGAATAGAAATATTTAATTCTTTAACCAAACTTTCTGTTTTGTTTGAAAAGTTAAAAATTTTAATAATCGCATTTTGAATTTGAATAATTTTGCTTGCTGAAATTTCATTTTCGCCAACAAGGTTTAGAGAGGACATAAATGCTGCCAAATAATCAGATTGATTTAAATATTCAGTATTGTAATCGTTATAAATTTTATTATTAGCTGTAATTGGATATTTATTAATCTTAATTAATTTATTAAGTGAATTAGTGAATTGTTCAATATTTATATTTGAAAAAATACTAAATAGTCCTTCGTTAATATTCTTATATGAGCCATCTTTATTAGCGTCTAAGGCTTTGAAGAATTTTTTAGCCTCATCCTTCGTATTTTTATCTAAGTCTTGATTTATATTTTTATATGCTTGAACTCATTTTTGGTAGTAGCTGCTTTTTTGCTCTGGATCAAGTATTTTGCTAAAATCTACTAAATTAAAAAGGTTCTTAATGGATTTTTTGAATTTTTCTTCATTCAATGAACTTAATAAAGAAATAATCATCCGTTCATGAGACATTGTTCAATATGTATCATTTACCGCAGTAAACGGTTTATATGGATGGCGATCGTATCAATCGTTTATTATTGCTGAAAATTTAACAAAATCAATTGATGAAAATATTTCGGTTAAAATATCGAAAATTTTTTCTTTATCTCTTATATAAACAAATAGATCTTTTAATGAAATCTTAAGTTGTGGAATAATGTATAAATTAGAAAAATTTAAAATTCCGCTTAGATTATTTATTTGTGAAACAAGATAGTTTTCCCTTTCTTCATTAGTTTTAGCCGATAGTAAATATTGTTTTTTAAAATATAAAAATATCTTTGCAAAGAAATTATGAATGAAAGCATTTGCATTTATATTTATGTATTCAAGATTTTGGTTATTATCTTGCGGCAGAGGTTTAACTAAAAATTTAATAATATCTAAAATTGTTTTTTCTAAAATAAAACGGTTAGTTTTTCCGATGGCAAGCAATGTATGTAACCCATTGCTTTCAACAGAATCGGTGACAGCTTTGAAAATACGATATACATCACGGCGATCAAATAATTTTCCAAAATCTGTATCTAAAAGAACTGAACGTAATCTATCAACTAAGGTTTTAATTGTATTTTTTTGTGTAATTTCAAGAGTTAAATCTGGTGAAATTGATCCGAATGATATTGGTAAACTTATTGCGTTTCTAAATTGAGGATTAACAACGGCTCAACCATTTGCACCTATTTCACCACGAACAGTATAATCTTGTTGAACAAGGTAATTATAAACTTCATCCAAGCTTAAATATTCCTTGTCATTAACTAAAACCTTATTTCACACGATATCGTCTGTAAAACCATCAATATTGCTTTGAACTAAAAATATATATTTATTTGGTCTAGGCATTGCAATTGCCCCAACGACAGTAGATCCTCCGGGGCGCTTTATTTCTGGCGTAGCAGTAGTTAAAACCAATATTTTTCCATCAACTAGGGTTGGAATTTTTGTGTTTTCAAGAAAATCATAGTACTTTTCAAATCTTATATCCGCATTAAAATATTCATTATTTGGCGTAAAATTACGAAAAATAGTTTCAACTAACGACCTAGTATAAACAGCAGGAATTTTAGTTATAAGATTGCTATTTTTATCTGGCTTTAATAAGAATTTATCAACATTTTCATTTGAAATACTTGAATGCAAAATAGATGGATTAAGACTTTCGTTATATAACTTACCGACATTATTTTCAAATCCTAGTATTTTTTTATCCTTATCACCAATATTAACAAAATGAAATACATTCTTTTTTGCGTTGCCTTCATTAACTGTTTCAACAGTGATGGTTTTTCTAATACCTAAATTATCTTTACCAACAGTTTTTTTAATATCTTCCAGTATTGAAGAACGAGCAAAACTTAAAGCATTATTACGAATAAAATTTTGAGCTACATTAAGCTTGCTAACATTTGATACATCTTGAAATTCTTCATCACTTAATGGCTGCGATCCTAATTTATTAAATTCTACTTGCTTAATATTTCATAAATTAAAGGCATCAAGGTTTTGTTTATTTTTAGGAATTCGTGTATTTTCTTTCCCTCCACTTCACGGCTGTTTAAAGGTAACATCAATATCATTTTTATCAATTGGAACCGTTTGCACAAAGGTTTGTTTATATTTATTTCCGATACTGTAGGTAGTGGTTATGGTCTTATCTCAATAAGAGAAATATAAATGTTGCTCATATTCTTTAGGTTGATTTTTGCTAAATTGCTCAATAAATTTAAAGTACGATCCTTTTCAATTGGACTTATCTTCTTGATTGCTTTCATTTCAATTTAAAATGTAACGATATCAATTATATGAAACCATTCGCTCAGCTCTTCTTATTCATCCTTCTGGAATTTTATAAGTATTATTAGAAGCTAGTTCGATATATAGAGGAGAATTAGAAACTATTTTATTTACATTTGCAAATGTCCCGAGTTTAAAATCATCAACAAGGATATCATCATTAATAATATTTCATTGTGTTGTTTTTTGGTTGCCAGCAATTTTAATTTTTGCATTTTTAGCTTTTTCTTCATTAAAATATCACTTTTGATCATTTGATTTTTTTTCAAATCCCATTAATTCAAGGACTTTATTAGATTCAATAACATATAAAACACCTTCTGCTTTTCATTCATCATAATCTTGGGTCAAAAATGATGCTTGCTTAGTTACGGTATTGATATAAAGAGGCGAGGATTCTACAACGCTATCTTTAATTGTTTGTTGATTAAAAGGTCCTTTGGGACCATATGATATAGTTAAAATATCACCTAATTTTACTTTTGTTTTAAATCTTATTAAGTCATCGGTATTAACTCTGTTTACTTTAGTTACCAAAGAATATTTATTTCCCTCTTTTTGATAAACTTTAAATTTTCTATTTTCACCTGAAAAAGTAAATTCTCTAATCTTTTGGGGATTAGGGTTTTCTTTATTAATCTCGAATCTGACACTTGAAACTTGACCTGAAAGTTGTTCATAATATAATTTTAAAAAGTCTTCAGTCTTCAAATAATATTTAGGATTGGTGTTTCAATTTTCAATAGTATCTTTTATATTAATAAAATTGTGCTCGCTTCCCGGCAAATTAATCGTATAAGAAACATCCGAACCATTTTTAGATGATTCGAATTTTATTGGCGAAGTAATAACGCTATGATTATCCTTATCAATTTGATTATATCCATGGCTAGGGATGACTCCTGAAGGATTAATATCTAAATCAACAGTTAAATCATGCAATTTAGAAACCTTATCATATGCATTTATTGTTCGTGAATATGAAGTCTTAACATCATTTAACAAAGTAAATAAAAATGTTGTTAAGAAAATTAAGATTGTTAAACAAATTAATGTAACTTTGTTTTTAGCAAGTGACCTAAAAACTTCTTTAAATAATCTCTTCATCTCTCACCCCTTCCCAAACTTTGTAATGTTAATTATATAGTTTATTAAATTATTATTTAATAAATTTTTTTAATTATGCAACAAAAAATTCTGCTCATGTACATAATGAGCAGAAAAGTTAAATTTATTTTTTGGAATTTTCTTTAATAATTATCGACCATTTTCTTGGGATAAAATTAGGGGTAGGAATTTTTTTTTCATAATAAACCAAGACATTATCGATAGTAAAAAATTTATTTAAACATAAAGTATTAAATTTAATTTTTAATATATTCTTAATATTTCTAGAATTATCAATTTCCTTTTGAAAATTAGTTGATTTTAAAAAACAAAAAATTGAGCCTATTTTTCCAACATGATGAGATATTTCAACAAGATTCTTTAATTCTGAAACTGCTCTTGCGCTTATAAAATCAAATCTTTCCTTTTCTAATGATTCTTCTGATCTTATTTTAAGAATCCTTACATTTTTTAAATTACATTTTTTGACTACAAGCCATAAAAAATTTACCCTTTTTTGCATCGGCTCATAAATTGTAAGATTAAAATTTTGACTATATATTAAATAAGGGATAATAGGAAAACCTGCTCCTGAACCAATGTCAAGAACCTCCTTATTACATAGATTTGCAATATTTTTATTTATATTTTTAAAAATAAGAATTGATTCTATAATGCCCTCTTTAATTAATTTTTCACCGTAGAAACCAGTTAAATTATACTTTCTATTTTCTTCTTCAATTAACTGATAATATAAATAAAGTTTAGCAATTATGTCTTCATCTTCAATGCAAAGATATTGAGTTATAATTCTTCTAAATTCTTCCATTACTATATTCTTTATAAATTTCACTTATTGATGTGCTATTAGTATTAGCCTCAATAACTAAACCAAGAAATTCGGCCATTGATAATTCTTTTAGCTTCTTAAAATGTGATAAATGCGAGTGATCTACTGAATTAGTTATTATAACTTCATCAATGATAGGATTGCTTTCAAACATTTCAAAACCTCTTGAAAATAACCCGTGTGTTGCAGCGATAATAACTTTGTTAGCGCCTTGTGCCTTTAGTGTTTCTGCGGCATGTATAATAGTTCCACCAGTATCAATAATATCATCATAGATGATTACATTCTTACCATTAACATTACCTAAAACGCCCATAATTTCAGATACATTTGGGCCAGTTCTTCTTTTATCAATAATTGCAATTGGTTCATCGGAATTTAGGCATTCTGATAATTGACGTGCTCTAACTGCGCCGCCATGATCAGGAGAGACAATAACAAATTTATCTTTTCTTTTTCTTAATTCCTTAGCAAAAATAAATTGACCTCTTAGATCATCAACAGGAATATTAAAAAAGCCTTGAATTGATGCATTGTGCAAATCAACAACAATAATTTTATCAGCACCAGCAGTTTCTAATAAATCAGCAACAAGTTTGGCTGAAATTGGATGTCTGCCGCTTGTTTTTCTATCTTGTCTTGCATAACCATAATAAGTAGTAACACAAATAATTCTTTTTGCGCTAGCACGCTTCAGTGCATCAATAAATATCAAAAGACTCATTAAATTATCATTGACTGGTTTTCCTGTATTGTTGATAACAAAAACAGTTTTATTTCGAACAGTTTCGTCGGGATAAACTAAATTCTCGCCGTCAGCAAAAACAACTTTATTAACCTTTTTAACATCAGTGTCTAAATATTTAGCAATTTCATTAGCTAGTTTTTCAGAATTATCCATCCCAAAAATAATTACATTTTCATCTAATTTTTTCATTTTTTTTAGCTTAAATTTTCCTTCCCTAATTTTTAATATTAATTTTAATATATTAATGTGTTAATATTTAACTTTTTCTTAGATTATTACAAAATTAAAAAAATAAGCCAAGTTGACTTATTAATTATAAGAAATGCTTATAGATCTTACGATAAATAATTTTGGTTATTATCACAAGAAATGTATAGGTCGAAAGCAACAGTGCAAGCCAAGCATAAAATATCGAGGGTAGCGGTGCTAGTTGCAAGGAAGTATTTAGCTTTGGAATATAAGGAAGAGCAGTTACCAATGCAACTCCGGTCAAGGTTGAAATAATCACCGGAGTAGAAGCGTTAGATTTAATTAGTGGCACTTTATCAGTTCTTAATAGATGAATAACAAAAGTTTGTGTTCACATTGAGATAACTAATCACCCAGCTCAAAACATCAATCTAAATTCTTTTTGTTGTTCAAGAGATAAATTACTATAATCACTAATTTTGGTAAATGTTGTTTGTTTAATTGCTTGTGGAATGATAACAAAAAATAATAAACAAAACGACATAACATCAACAATCGAACTAGCAGGGCCAAATCATAGCATAAATCGCCAAATAGACTTATGTCCCCATTGCCGCGGAGATTGAATAAATTCTTTATCTACATTATCTCACGGAATTGTTCCACAACAAAAATCATAAATTAAATTTAAAAAAATAATTTGCACAGGTGCTAAAGGAATAAATGGAAGCATAATTGAGGCTATAACTACGCTAAAAATGTTTCCAAAGTTTGAGGACACAGTCATTTTTATATATTTATTAATATTGGCATGAGTTTTTCTTCCCTCAACTATCCCTGTAGCCAAAACATTTAAATCTTTTTCAAGAAGAATGATATTAGCTGACTCTTTTGCAATATCAACTGCTGTATCTACAGATATTGATACGTCAGCAACCTTCATTGCTGGTGCATCATTAATACCATCACCCATGTAGCCAACAACGTGACCATTATTACGCAAAATGGTAATTATTCTAGCTTTTTGATCGGGGCTAAGTTTAGCAAAAATTTGTGTCTTTTCGACTTCGATTGCTAGCTCGACATCACTAAGTTTAGTAATATCTTTTCCTAGCAATATTTTTTCATAAGGAATGCCGACTTTTGAACAAACTGCCTTTGTAACCAGTGGATTATCACCAGTTAGTATTTTTACTTCTACGCCCAAATTATGTAACTTCTTAATAGCATCTTCAGCAGAATCTTTCGGTGGGTCTAAAAATGTTAGATAGCCTATTAAAGTCATATCTTTTTCATCGTTTACACTCAGCTTTCCGACAGCATCAATATTAGACTTTTTGGAAGCGACAGCAACAACTCTCATTCCTTCTTCACTAAATTCCTCAACCTTATTCAAAACTTTACGGATTACCTTTTTATCAAGAGGAATTACTTTTCCATCTAAATAAATTGTGCTACATACATTAATAATTTCTTCAACAGCTCCTTTAGTAATCAATGTAACCTTATTATTTTTAAGAGACTTTACAAGCACTGACATACGCTTTCTATTGAAATCGAAAGGAACCTCATCAATTTTCAAATAATGCAGTTCAAGATTATCTAATGATTTTTGTTCATCAGCTAAATCAAGGGTACGATTAATAATCGATTTATCTAGTAGGTTTTTTAATCCCGTTTGATAATAAGAATTTAAAAAAGCATACTTTAAAACATGATAATCCTCTTTCCCATTAACATCAAGGTGCCTTTCAAGAATAATTTCATCTTGAGTTATTGTTCCAGTCTTATCAGTACATAAAATATCCATAGCACCAAAATTTTGGATAGAGTTAATATTTTTAACAATAGTTTTTGCCTTCCCCATTGCGATTGAACCTTTTGATAAACAAGCAGTTACAATCATTGGCAACATTTCAGGGATTAATCCGATAGCAATAGATATACCAAATAATAAGGCATTAAATCATGCATTGTTTCCTTCAATCTTTTGATGGGTTAATCCAACAATTAAAAAAATGATAGGAATAACAAAAGCAATGATGCAGGTTAACATTACAGAAATTTTTTTAATACCCTTTTCAAAGTTAGTAGGGACTTGTTTTTCATTTAATTTTGAAGCCACCTTACCAATGACAGTATCATTTCCAACTACTAGCACCAATGCTTTTGCTGAACCAGAAATAATGTTTGAACCCATAAAAGCAAGATTGGGTCTATCTGTCAGATTATCATAATTAGTTTGTGCATCAATAATACTATATTTTTCAATTGCATCGCTTTCGCCAGATAACGAGGATTGCGAAACAAATAAGTCTTTTGCCGCAATAATTCTAACATCACCAGGAATAATATCACCAGCTGCTAAATGGACAATATCACCAACAACTATTTCGTCCATCGGTATTTCCTTTAGAACCCCATCACGCTCAACCAAACAAGTTGTCTCAATAATTTCAATAAGTTTATTGGCACTAGAAGCAGATTTTTGTTCTTGAATAAAGTGAATAATACTGCTGGCAAAAACTATTACCAGAATAATAATGACAGTTATATAATTAACTTCATTATACTTACCACTGCTTATTGGCAATATAATATCGACTACAGCAGTAATAATTGTAAGTATAAAAAGAATAATATTAAACAAATTAAAGAAAGAGCGGATTAATCTTTTTCCAGCAGTGTCAGCCCCTTTTTTGGAAATTTTATTTACACCATATTCATCGCGGTTTTGCTCAACTTGTTTTTCAATCTTGATACCATTTTTAGAAGATTTATATTTTTCAAATAAAAGTTCTACATCACTAATAGATGCTTCAACTAGTCGCTTATTTATCGGATTATTTTTTGCTAAATCTTGCTTAGATAATTTAATATTTTGACTTTCAATATTATTAACCTTTGCTTTCTTCATTATTCACCTCCTTTATATTTAAAATATGTTTAAGGAAGCAGTAATTCTACATAATTAACAAAATGTGCTTAGTGAAAACACAATATTTGTACTACTTCGATCACTACTTTGTACTTCCATTAAGTCACCTTTCCATTTTATATTTACTTAATTTTACATTAAACAACAATTTAAAAAATAAAAAAGTAATAAACATGCCTCTTAATATCTAACTTTCATATAACTGTTCTAATTCTTTTTCAGAAAGATTATAAAGGTCTCCGTTTTTAACTATTTGACCATTATTAATAAAAATATATTTAGAAAAATTATTTCTAAGGACATTTAAATCATGAATATTAACTAAAACTGTTGTGTTATATTTCATGTTGATATTTTTTAAAATTGACATTATATCCTTTGATGTCTTAATATCCAGTGAACTAGTTGGTTCGTCAGCTAAAATAATATCAACGTCTCTTAGCAAAATTTTTGCTATTTCAACACGTTGTTTTTGGCCACCTGATAAATCAGAAATTTTTGTAAAGATCTTATCTAAAATTCCTAAGGAGTCGAGAACATTATAAATTTCTTGTTTTTGTGATTTAGTTATTATTTTTAACAAGGAAAATAACACATTTTTATATTTTGAATAAAAATGCAAAATATTTTCATACACATTTAACGACTCAATAAGATTTGTTTCTTGCGAAAGATAACCAACTCTCTTTACTATTTTTTTTCATTGTCGTTTCGAAATGTTCTCTATATCATATTCATTAATAAAAAGTTTGCCTTGACTAGTTTTTAGTTGTTTTAGAATGGCATTAAACAATGTAGTTTTTCCTGAACCAGATCTTCCTATAATAGCAATCATTTCACCTTGATTAATTAACAAATTTATATCATTTAATATATTCATCTTTGATGTTGGATATGCGGCATAGTAATGCTCAAATTGAATTTTCTTCATATTTTAATATTATATTGTAATTTTTAACATATTAATGTAACGCAATTACGCAAAAAATAAATTTACATCATATTAATATTAACAAATAGGCCTGCCATCATAAATTCTCAATAAATTAGACTTAAAAGACATAAATAAAAAAACTCCCAATTAAAGAGAGATTTCCATGTTTAAACAATAGCTTTAATCATTACTTAAAATCTGGTTCTATACCTAAATTTTTAAGAATTTCAACAACAGTTTCCTTCATTTCCTTTGAAAATGAATCAAATATGGATTGTTCATCATCTGTTAATCTAATTTTTGGTAAATGACGATAACCATTTCTTCCTAAAATTACAGGTAATCCAAAATAAACACCACTATTTTCATACTCTTGTGGGAGTTTAACTCCTAATGAATAAATTGCTTGACGATCAGTTAAAATTGATTGCGTAATTTCGGCTAGGTTTTCACCAATTCCAAAATTTGTAATTCCTTTTCCAGTAATAATTTCAAATGCTTCATCCTTAACTTTTTGATTTAATTTTTGTAATCATTCTTCAGAAATTGTATTATTTGCTAATCAATCCTTTAATGAACCAAGTCCTATTCTTATTTTTGAAAACGGAATTAAACATCTTGCTCCGTGTTCTCCAATAACGAATCCAGTGATCGATCCTGCCTTAACATTAATTTTTTCAGACAGGAATTTTTTCATTCTAGCGGTTTCAAGAATTGTTCCAGATGATATAACTCTTTCAGGAGCAAATTTTGTGATTTGTTGATATATTGAAGCCATAATATCAACCGGGTTTGAAGCAATAATAGTAATACCGTTGAAACCTGATTGCTTTATTTTTGTTCCTATTTCAGCAATTAATTTAGCATTATCTGTTAATAATTCAAGTCGATCTTTTAAAACTCCATCCTTCGGTTTTACCGATGCAGTAATAACAATGATCTCAGCATCTGCTAAATCTTGATAAGTTCCAGCCACAAATGTTGAACCACTTTGTAACATCGAACATGCAGCATCATTCAGATCTTTAGCTTGTGCTTTTGCATATTCAACAAAGGCATCAACCAATACATAATCAGCCTCAATCGATTTATTCAATGAAGCATATAAATAGGCCGAACCAACAGCCCCAACGCCAATAATTCCTATTTTAGTCATTTTTTTGTCCCCCCATTAATTCGTTAATTTTTTTAGCCATAACGATATTAAACGTTTTTAATCCGGTTTCTTCAAATGGATCTATCTTCATAAGATGTGCACTCATTATTGATGCACGATGAATAAAGGAAACAATTCAACCCAATGTTTTGTCCTCTAAATCACTAATAACTATATCTATAAAAGGTATTTGAATACCTAGATAATAATCCTTAGTTGCTTGCAATAATGCCTTATTTACATTGTTAAATGTTTTCTTCATTAAAAAATTAAGTTCATCGCCATCGTTGTCATTAACAATAGCTATATTGAAGTCAAACATGGGATTTTGAACCAAAACATGAGTATTAAACATTCTTCTTTGCTTATTATAAAACAAATTAACAAACGTTTTAGTATCAGAAGGATGAATAAATGTGTTAACCTGTATCCCTTTATAACTTCGATATGAAGACGAAACCAGATACATAGCAAATAAATCATTTAAACATTTATAAATTTTAGATCCCGAAACAATATTCTCAATTGCAAAAATGTCTTTCTCTTCATGATTGCGATCTTGTTTATTAAATATATATCTAACTAGAGCGTAACGATATGCACTATTATTTTCTAAATTTGTGTTACTAAAATATTCATTTGCTTCTTTTGCACCTTCAATATAATCATCAATGTCAATATTAGCACAAGCAAGAGGCAATAAAACTGCTGCTGAATAGTTTAAATATCTTTCAGGGGTATTATCTAATAAAACTAAATGATTATAATTTTTTGTTTGAACAAGATTGAATAATTTTCCATAGTTGTTATTAGTTGTTATAAAAATATAATTGGTTGCATTATTTCTGCCAACCTGTATATTAAGTAATGTAACCAATTCTCTAAAAACAATTAAGCTCTCAATATCCTCTCCATTTTTTGATATAACATTAATTGCAAATGACCTATTTTCTAAATATTGAATTAGGTTTAAGATATCTATTCCTTCATAACTTTCATCAACATACATAATCTCAATTCCACAATTGTTTCTTAAGCGGGAATTCGCTAGGCCTATTATACTCTTTGATTGAATACATATATGTTGTGGAGCAATGACAACAAAGGTTTGAATTTTTTCATCATTAAAAAATTTGACAATTTTTTTTATCTTTGAATAATCACTCCTTTGGATATTTCTATCAATTTCAAAAAAACCAAAATTTTTATATCCTTCAATTTCTTTGGATTTTATTTTATCATTAATATCGTTAATAATATCCTTATATTTACCACTAAATAATTTAGAGTCAATAACCTGGTCAGATAAAAATTCTATCTTACTTCTAATCGCCATAATGTATTCCTTTATTTATAAAATCAAGCAATTTATCAAACTTAGCGCCATTTTTATCAAGTTTAAAACTAAAAGGATTTCTTAATTCCTTTGGATGAATTTGCTTAAATGAAAAAATAAGTTCACCATTTGCTGCTATATCAATAATTATTAGTTCTTTAATGTCATTAATCTTAAAAAATGAATTCAAATTACTTATATAATAATCACTAACTTCAGAAATGCCTAAATAACCAACATGGTTGGTTTTGGTTATAAGAGTTATAAATTTGCTTGAAATTTTGTAAACTTTTGCCTTTATTATTTGACCGACTGAATAACTCATCTTTTTCCCTTTTAAATGTACTTAGTAGCATATAAATTATATGCTAAATAACAAAAAATAATTATGATATCCAAAGTATATTTTATATTTTCAAAGCAAAATAGCATATCTATAAAACTTACTCATAAATCCAATATTAATTACAACATAAGTAAAAAGACATTTTTTCCTTTTTGCAAACTAAAAAGTACTATAATTGAATCATAAATTTATGAACAGGGGTGCCCATTAAGGCTGAGAAATACCCTCGTTAGCTGATCCAGATAATACTGGCGTAGTGAGTTCTTATTTTTTGGTCATCATCCCTTTTTAATTAAATTGAAGGGATTTTTGTTTTATGAAAAGTAAAAAAATAGCGTTTATACTAAGCCTAAGCACTCTAATGTCCACATTTGCCTTTATTTCTATTGCGTGCAGCGCAAAGCAGGATGCTAAGTTAACATTAAAATTTGTTATAAATGAGCCTTTTTTTGGTAATAAAAAACATCTATTTTTTAGCAAAATTTTATCTGAATTTAAAAAGAAAATAAATAAGGATGCAACAATTAAAGTAAGATACGTTTCAGCAAATAATGATATAGCTGGTATTGTTAGAAAAAAAACAAGCAACATTGCTATCATTACGACTCCTTTATTTATCAGAAACAATGATCAAAATATTATTCCTATCTTGCAAACTATGACTAGGGCATTTAAATTTGATAAAAATTTTAATGATAGCTACTCAGATGGATCAAACACTGACAAATTAAGAATTATTGCTGCTAAATTACAAAAATTGTTTAATAAAAAATCATATACCGCATGAACCGATGAAGAATATAGTTGGAATGGAAATATATACGAATATTTCTATGCAAAAAATAATGAATTAGTTGAATACTATCGTGGCATTATAATGATTCAAGGCACAAATGAAGAAAGAGAACAAATTAAAAAAGCATGAGACAATAAAGATTGAAATACTTTTAGAAATTTTGGTATTGTGACCGGTAAGGAAAGCAGCGGTTCAAAATATATTCTACAAGAAGCATTATTCAAAAAGCATTTTAATCTAGAAAACAATAAATTTAATTCTTTTGCTGAAGATAAAATAAAAAATATCGAAAAATATACACAAGGAGAAGCAAAAAATATAGGGAATGGTTCACTTAAAAAATATCATATTGTTTTCGATGAAATGGCCTCGTTTGCCTATCGCAATAATAAAAGGGGCAAGTTCTACACCCCTGATGATGAGAATGTTAAAATTGAATTTTTAACGGCCACTGATCCACTAAAGTATAATGTTGTAGTGGTTAATAAAGATGATTTCAATACGGAACAAATAAACTATTTAAAAAATATAATAATAGACTTATGAAGAAATAACGAAGATGATTATGGTCCTACCGTAGGATTTAATGGCTACAAAATAATTAATGATGTTGATAAGGAAGTAATACAACCTTATAATAAAATATTTAGTTAATATGTGATTAAAAAGAAACTTTTTTAAAGAACAGTTAAAATTAAGCAATACTATTTTAAAAAACGGACCATATCGGCTAGTTTGAAAAATAGCATTTTTTGTTTTTATTATTTTATTAATTATAGCTTCAATCTATGTTGTTAATTTTAGTTTTGCACCATCAGGTATTAATCTCTTTATTAAAAATTTAAGGGATTTTTTTTCTCCAAGTAGTTTTAGCAATATATATAAACAAAATCTCTTTTATATTTCTTTTTTGTTTTTATGAAATAGTATAAAAATAATTTTCCTAAGTACAATTATTGGATTCATGCTCGCATTTCTCACTTCATATTTTTCTAATATTAAAACCAATAGCAAATATGTAGCTATTCCATCTAAAGTTATAGTAATTGCTTTAAGAATTTTTCCAGAATTGTTTTTTGTATATTTATTTAAAATTTCTTTTGATAAAAAACTAGCGATAGCATTAATTTTTTGTTGATTTACATGACTTTGATTGCATGAGTATTTTTCACAAATAATTGAGAATGCTAATTTTAGTATTTTTTATCATTTGGTAAAATCACAGCACTCAAGACAAAAGGCTTTTTGAACAGAAATATGACCTCAACTTAGAAAAAAATTCATAAGTTACTTCATCTATGCATTTGAAACAAATTTACGTTGGTCAGCAATACTAGCTAATATTGGTTTTTTAGGAATAGGAATTTTAATAAATCCTCAAATTCAGCCAATAAATTATACAGAACTAATAATACCTTTGTTAATACTAGTTTCCTTCTTGTTTTTAGTGGAAATTATTAGTGAAAATATTAACAAATTCCTATTTGAATCTCGAAAACAAGATAATATCAATTTTAAGAAATATCAAACTAATAATATAATCAAAAAAACTTTTATTTCACTATTTATTTTACTTACCTTTGTGCTAATTTGCATAGCTATAAAAGATTTAGCTCATGAAAAATTTTATGAGACCGAAGCTACTAGCTTTTTAAATAATATGTTTAAGGGGAGTTGAAAAGATATAATTTTTAGCTTTAGCGAAGATGGGATTTTTTGGATTATCATTCAATTTGCATCACTTGTATTCTTAACCTTCATTTTAACATATTTTATTTCATATTTTAGAATGCTATTAATGTCTAAATCAATAGTAGGAAAACATTTGAGTATCTTCTATAAGTATTTAAATATATTAATAAGAGCAATACCTGCTGTTATTATATTTCTAATGCTTTCTAATCTTTTTGAAGAATTGTCAGCATCATTTGTTTTTGCTTTTGGTATCCATAGTGCATCTTCAATATCAAGAAACTTATATCAGACAATTAATAACATTAGTATAGAAAAAATAAAAGAATTAAAAAAACTAGGCTTCTCTAATTTTTTGATATATAGAAATTTTATTCGCCCAAAAATTAGACTAGATTTCATTAGCTTTGCAAGCCTAGAACTAGAAAAAATAGCTAGAAATTTTATAATTTATGGTTCTTTGTCTTCTTCATTATTAGGCCAAAAAACAAATCTAACAAGAGCGAAAGATATAGCCGATGTTTCACCTTATTTGTGAATAGGTTTTATTATCATTGCGCTAATCAGTTTCACTTCATATTTCATAAGATTCAGTATTAAACAAAGAAATTAAAATAAAAGACAGATAATCTGTCTTTTATTTGTTTATGTCAGCCACCTGAAATGGTACGCCCTAGAGGATTCGAACCTCTGACCCAATGGTTAAAAGCCATTTGCTCTACCTTCTGAGCTAAGGGCGCTTCTGGTGCCCAGAACTGGACTTGAACCAGCACGGCCATTACAGCCAACGGATTTTAAGTCCGTAGCGTCTACCATTCCGCCACCTGGGCATTAATTGATTAATGCTTAAATATTATAATATATTTTTTAAAAAATAAAAAAAATTAATTTTATTACCATTAATTATGTGGATTCTCAATTATTTTGCAACATCCTATAGTTTAAAATAATTATAAGAGGTAATGTGAAATATAAAAAAATAGAAATCCAAAATTTAACAGATTTTGAGAAAAAAAGAAAAGATATTTATACCGATATAACTTTTGGAAAAATTAAAAATAAACCAAATCGCCATAAAACACGAAGTTAGCCGTTTTACAGTTTCTAAAATTAAAAAATCTATAAATTTTAGCGGGACATTTAATGTCTCGCACAAAAATAAGGGAAATAAATATAAACAAAAGTTTAGTGATGATCTTGTAGATTATAAAATTGAAAAAATCAGATATTTTAGTTCTTTTGTTTTTGAACAACCTACAGATAGAACTAGAAATGTTACTATAACAATTTATTATAGAACAAAGGGTCCAATAATGTCTTTTAAAACGCTTTACAGACGCACCTTAAAAAGGGGTTATGAAACAGAGCACTTGCACAAGGCGACTAGAAAAGAAGCTAAAAGAAACGCAAAAAATATTTTAAATAACACAATTCCAGAAACAATATTTTATTATGCAATAAATAGCAGATTAGAGAATCTTAAAACAATAGAAAAAATGCAGTAATAAAAAAGACCTGGAAAAATCTTTCTACAGGTATGATCGTTGAGATCGATGCTACGCCAGACACAATGGGATTGGGTGAAACTTTTCATACTTACCACGCCATTGATCCTGCCACTGGTAGGCTTTTAGCAGTCCATATGTCTAAAGAGAAAACCAATATTGGTTATATGAATCTGATTGAAAACTTTTTAGAACACAAGGAATTCCACGGATTATAAAGACCGATAAGAGAACAACTTTTTGAAAAAGAGTCTTCATACACACCTATTACTGAGTATTTGCGATCTTTAGGCTTTAAAGTTCAAACTTCTAGTGTTTTGCAATTTAAGTCTTTTGTTGAAAGGTCTTTTAAAACTGCTCAATCAAATTATCCTAATATGCTTTAAAATAAACAATATAAAACATTGAACAGAAATTATTAAAATTGAAGACCAATTAATAGATTACTTTAATTTTATATCTCCAAAATTAAAAAAGAAATAGCGATAAAAACTGTTTTAGAAAAATAACTGAAGGCGATCCTGGTTGGTATGTTGATTATCATTTTAAAAACAAAAGTCATTTTGGTGCATTTAAGTACCTAAACGAATATTATGCTCCAGTTGATACTAACGGCAATAGAGTTAATTTTTCAAAGAAAATAAAAGTTTTATTTTGTATGAACTCAAGCGGTAAATATTTTTTTCAAAACTCCAGAAAATCGTTACAAAGCAAGCAGTGATTTATACTAACTTTAACTCACAAAAGATTTTTAATTAGGTAAAAATCTTGACATTTGAGACGATTTGGATTATAAATTGAGTTTGATAGTCGTAGCGCATAAGTCAGTAGTTTCGATATTTACGGATAAGTTTAATTACTTGATTAGAAATTTAGAAAAATTTGAATTAAATACATTGTTTAAAACAAGAAATTAACCACTTAAAATCAATGTTTAAAAACGTAATTAAAGAAGTGGATAATAACCTATCTGAATACTTTAAGTAGATTTTTAATTCTATTCTATTGTCCGCAAAAGTGGGTTTAAAAAATTTTGTTTACCATCCAATCAAAATATGAATAAAGCTTAAAAAATAAATTTAATATCATAAGTTTAATAAACATTTTTAAACTATAAAAATGTTGCGATTTGATTAAGAATTAACATGCAATTTAACGCATAAAAGTAAAAAAAGTGCCGTTTTTTTTAAGCAAATCAGCACTTTTTGTATATTTTTATAATTAGTTATAAAATTATAAAAATCATTAAAAGTTTAAGCTGTATAAAAAAATCATTATTGAAAGTATTTTAAACATAAAACCAGCAATAACAATCTAAATTTAATACAGTATTAAATGTACATAGAAATGGGATTAAAAGACATGATCGATAATATCAAAAAAGAAAAACTAATAAAAAATATTAATCATTGAAAAACGAAATTACTTGACTTAACTTTAAGAAACAAATCCTTAAATATTGGTATCTCTTTAAAAAAGACCATTCCCAATAAATTAAAAATAGTTTATCCTGACTTTTATTCATTACTAGAATTGTTCAATAACACTGAAAAAGAAGTGTTCCCATTGGCGATTTATGACCAAGTTAGAAAATATACAGAAAGCCAATACGGATATGAAGCTTTATATTCACATAATTTAGAAGATATTGAGCAACAAACAACTATCAAGAAAAATCAACTTTATCCAGAATTTGGTGAGTCTGTATTTTTAGAAACAATTAAGAAAATTGAGAAAAAGGCAAGAACTTTTAGAGAAGAATATTCAATTGATATTGCTTATATAACATTTGGTTTAGTGAAGTGATACGAGTCAACAACTTCATATGAGCCAAATTACGCTCCTTTATTATTCTATCCAGTAGAAATTAAAAAAGATAGCAATACATCAGGTTGAAGAATTACAAGAAAAGCGGAAAATGATTTTATTCAAAATGAAACATTAGTACGTAAAATGAAAAATAGTTTTAATGCCGACTTTACATTTGAACCTTCAAATAATAATGCCAATGAAATGTTTGATGAATACGCTGAAAAAATTCTAGGCCAAATTAGCGATAAAAGATGAGAAATTACAAAAGATATTTATTTATCTACATTTGATTTTAGTAATATATACATCTACAAAGATATTGAACAAAATATTGAGAAAATATCTGAAAGTGAATTTTTCAAAAGAATGATCAGCGCTGAAATTGACGATGCAACAGATATATCTAATATTAATGAAACAAATATAAACCAAAAGATTGATATTCAAAATCAATATAAAATTCTTAACTCAGATTCTTCACAAGAAATCGCCATTCAAAATGCCATTGAAGGAAAAAGTTTCATCTTACAAGGACCTCCTGGAACAGGTAAATCCCAAACAATTACAAATATTATTACCGAACTTATAACAAGAGGTAAAAAGATTCTTTTTGTTGCTGAAAAAAATGCTGCTCTTCAAGTCGTTTTCAACAACCTTAAAAAAATTAAATTGGAAAAGTATGCGATGCCTATTCACGACACAAAAGTCGATAAAAAAGAAATATTAAGAGATATTAATAAATCAATTGAAGAGGCAAGATTATATGAAATCGATGACAACAATATTCAAACATTGATTTCTAACTATCAGAGAAGCAAAGAATTTTTAGAAAAATATGGAGAAATCTTATTAAGAAAAAGAGAACCTCAATACAAAAATCTTTACGAATATATTGGTAAATATTTTTCATTAAATGACTTCCCAAACATAAGATTCAGTATTAATAATATAATGTCTATTAATGGTGAAGATTTTGAAAATATTAAGAATACAATTCAGTCATTTGAACATTCACTGAAGAACATAGATTTTAATTTTAAACAACATCCATGGTACGGTTTATTAAAGGATACAATTAAATTTAAAGAAAAAGATGAGATTGAGGAAAAACTATTTTTCTTAAAAGATCATTCAAAAAATATTGCTACTTGAATCAAAAACTTGAATATTTTTGCACAACCAAACGACTTTTATAATGAATTTTCTAAACATACTTTAAATATAAAATTTGTTGCAAACTTCATTGAAAATAATAACTTCAAGGATATTTCAAACTATTTAAATGGCGGTATTGATTTAGAAATAATAAATTTAAAAGAAATTATTAGTGTGTTCAATGACAAAACCGCTAAATACGAAACCCAATCTAAAATTTGAAAGAATTTAGAATTTTTTGAAACTAATGATGCTATGGAAGTTTATTCAACACTTAACAAAAACAAATTTAACCCTTTTAGGGTTTTTTCAAAAACGTGAAGACAATACAGAAGTTATTTCAAAAAACAAAATGTATATGAACCTGAAAATCTGTGAAAATTAAGAACCCTTGATGAAGCTAAAAAATTCGCTGAAATAAAAGAATTGGACACAAAATTTAATGAACTAATAAACAAAATAAATCTAAATTTAGACAACTTCAATATTGATAAAGTTAATGAAGTTTTAACCAGTCTTGAGTTTATTAAACAAAATAATAATGATATCCTAACAATATTCAATGCGTATGTAAAAACTTATAATCAAAACAAAGAATCAATAAAGACAAATATAAATAATTTAAACACACTATGTGAAAATATTGAATTTTTTGGTTCCTTATTCGACAATAATATTGTAAATTTTAAAACAGTATCACTAGATGATTTTCTATCTAAAACAATAACATTATTGACAAATATGGATTCAATAACTAGCTACATAAGTTTCATTAGCGCAAAAAATAGGCTTGCCGATTTAGGCCAAAGTTCTTTTATTGAAGCCATTATTTCAAACAATATAGATAGCAATTTTGAAAACATTTATCTTAGAAAATTCTATGAAAAACTAACAGAAACTATTATTCAAACTGAAATTTCAAATGCAGATACAGTTTTACTAAATCAATGTGTAAATGTATTTAAAGAAAAAGACAAAGAAGCTAATACTTTGGCAAGAGATAAAATTATTTTAGAAAATGATAAAAGAATTAAATCTAGTTTATTCTTCGCCGCTGCTAATAGTCAGTATATGTTGCTTAAAAAAGAAAGTAGTAAAACTCGTGCCATTATGCCTTTTAAGAAGTTTTTTGAAAAAGCGCTTGAACTTATTTTAAATACAAAACCTTGTTTAATGCTTTCTCCTCTAACAGTAAGTAACTTCTTTAAAGATGTTGAATATACATTCGATACAGTTATATTTGACGAGGCATCTCAAATTAGACCCGAAAGTGCTATAAGTTCATTATTTAGAGCTAAACAAGTTATAGTCGTTGGAGATAAAGAACAAATGCCTCCATCAAACTTCTTTTCATCAGCAGAAAATGAAGAAGGTTTTCTTGAAGTCGAGGATTCAACAGATAACTTTTCAGATGGCTATGATTCACTTTTAAATTTAGCTGAAGCTAGCCTTAACTCAATTAGACTAAAATGACACTATCGTTCAAAATTTGAAGAATTAATTTATACATCAAATAAAGAAATTTATAAAGACTTAATAACATTCCCTAACTCTAAACAACCTAATGATATCGAAGGATTAAGATTCCTTTACGCAAAACCAAATAAATATATTGACGAAACAAACACATTATTTGAAGAAGCAAGGAAAACAATAAAAGACATTATTGAAAAGTATCAAAACAAATATTCAATCGGTGTTGTTGTATTTAACGCCGAAATCTTAAATCAATTTGAAAGAGAAATGGATAAATTTATTCATGATAATCCACATTTAAAATTTTATTTTGATGAAGATAGAGAAGATGCATTTTTTGTTAAAAACATTGAAACAGTTCAAGGTGATGAAAGAGATATCATATTATTCTTGCTAGATAATAAAAGGAACGCAAACGGTGAAGTTAGTGTAAACTTTGGAGCAATAAATAACAGCGAATCCGGATATAAAAGACTTAATGTTGCAATATCTCGTGCCAAAAAAGGTTTAATTCTTATATCATCATTCAAAAGTCATGAAGTTAATTGGTTCAGAAGTGAACAAAGAGGTGTTAAACTTCTTGAAAAATTCATTAAAAACGCTGAATTCGGAATAAACACCTTAGAAGATTTAAAAGAAACGAGCGGAGGTGTTGAATCACTTTTCGAACAACAAGTTTATGATAAACTTACTGAACAAGGTTTGACTTTAAAAACACAAGTCGGATCATCAGGATTTAGAATTGATTTAGCAGTGGTTCATAAAAATAATCCAAACAAATATATTCTAGGAATAGAATGCGATGGATCAACCTATCACTCTTCAAAAACAACACGTGATCGTGATAGATTAAGACAGGAAGTGTTAGAAGCAAGAGGTTGAAATATTCACAGAATTTGATCAACCGACTGATTCAAAAACCCCGATGCACAAGTTAACATTATTTTAAATAAATTGCAAGAATTATATAACAACGCTAATTCGACTGACGAATCAGAAGACAACGAAGAAATGATAAAATCATTCACAATAGAACTAAATGAACATGAAAATGAACAAGCAACTTTCCCAGCATTTCCTGATCTAGATAAATTTATTGAAATGAATAGTTTAAAATTTTTAAAATCATATCAAGGAGAAAGAAGTCTTATTATTGCTCAACTATTTTCAGTTGCAGGTGCATTGCCTTATAAAACTTATGAAGGTATCGTTAAAAAATTACTACGCGAAGATCGTTTAACAAATGGTGTTAAAATGTTAGCAAGCAAATTAGCATATGGACTGGGTAGCAAAGATGAATACCTATTCATAGTTCCTTCTTTCCCTGATTTCAATTTTAAATTTAGGGAAAGCTTTTCAAAAGAAACAAAAAGATCAATTTTTGATATCCATCCATATGAATTGCGTGATCTATTTATAACAATATTAGAAAATTCTTATATTACAATTAGCTTAGATGATTTCTGTAGAGAATTATCAAATAGAATTAAAACACAAGTTTCAAACCTACAACAAAAAAATTACGTTCTTGATATTTTAAACAAAATGGCAAAAGAAAGAAAAATTCAAAAATTAGATGATGAATTATTCAAAGCCAATGATAAACTCGACTAATAACTAATCAAATAAATTCAATATAAATATTCAAAATTATTTCCCAGTTTAAGTATAAAAAAAATACAAATACATCTTAAATTAAGGCGTATTTGTATTTTTATTATTATTTTTTAACTACAATTATTAACCGCAATATACAGATATTAAACAATCTAAGCACCTACTCCTTTAAAATAAATGAAACAAATTATTAAAAATAGAAGAAAAATTAAAATTTCTTTTTTTATCATAATCGTACTGGTTCTTTTTATTTTTTCAATATTTAATATTGACACCAAAACATTTATATGGAGCTCTCTGATCTCATTATAAAAAAGATAACAAATATTTTTGTTGCCTTATCGGGGTTTTTAGGAGTTATTTCAATATATTGATTTGCAAAGAAAAAAACAACGGTATATTTAACCGAAATACTCAATGCAATTTTATACGCATTCTTTTCATTTGCAAATGGCTTAGTCATTGATGGAATTCTATAATTCATTTATATAGCAATATTGATATCGATATTAATTAATAAAAAAATCAAGAAAAATTTCAAAATAAGTGAGCCAAGAAGTTCATTATATTCGTCACTATTATTTGCGTTATATTTTTTAATTTTCTTTGTAATATTTTACTTTTCAAACCCATTTACCAACAATATATTAGGAAAAATATTCAATATAAATTATTTAGAATTTGGCTCAAATTTTAAATATAAATTAGTGTCTGCTATACTGTTAGCAACATTAAATTCAATATCAGTAGCCGCTTCAACAATAATGGCGTCAGATTTTAAAGATTCGTAAATTGTATGATGTTTAAAAAACATAATATGCTTTGCGTTTTTCTCTGGTGTTGCCTTTCCAAATTTCGATACTTTGATCATAAACATTATCCATTTTTCAATTTCATTATATCTATATTTTGCAACTTCAAGGAGAACAACATTAAGAATTACATTTTCAGGAATGGGAGCAAGCAAAAAATCTACTGTTATAAAAAATATTGCTCCTTTTCTAAATGAGCACGGTATTAAAATTATTGACAAAAGGCTGACTGATACAAGCATTTTTCTAAACTATATGAATGATTTGAAAAATAATGGGTATAAAACCAAAAAATATTTTTCAAGTATAGACTAGAACAAATTAAAAATATGCAACAATTTGACAAGTGTTTAATTGATAGACATATGATTGATGACTTTTTATTCCTAAGGTTTTGATCAATATGAATTTTTTTACAAAATCACAAAAAATTAAATGAAATTTATTTTATAAAACCAAATACAAATTCCTTTTATTAATACAACTAAAAATTGATATATGCTTTGCAATTCTAAGAGATTACGAATTCATACAGAATAATAGAAAAAACGCCAGCTTAAGTCACAAAGTAGAGTTCAAAAGATGAAGAAGATCGGTCGAGCTAAAAAATGATTTATTTTTAAAAAATGTAAATAAAGAATATTTATAAGATAACGGAGTACTAGGAAAAATATTGGCTAAAAATCTTAATTACTTCTCTAAAAAACATTTTGTATTCATAAATACAGAATATTAAATTTCCAGCGAATACATCAAGAAAATAATAGAAGAAAAAATGAATAAAATTTATATAGTTTAATGAGGTAAAAATATTCAGGGTCCGAATTTTTTTATGTAAGGATTTAAGTGAAAATAGTTTAATTCTATTTCGCACATAATAAAATCACCGATAACATTTTACTATATATAATAGATGGATCATTTTTGTTACAATTTAACATTTATATTCATTTTTTAAAAATACTACTCATATTAATTGAGTAGTATTAGAGACTTATATTATTCTACTTGGTATATTTTTAAAAAATTATTTTGTTCTAAAATCAATAACTGCTCTTCCGAGAAATTCGCCTTTTTCAAGTTTTTCAAAAATTTCTTCAACATCTTCAAGTTTAACAATTTTTGTAACTTCTGATTTTACCTTTCCCTCAGCTGCATATTCAATTGCTTCTTTAAGATCTTGTCTAGTTCCTACAATTGAACCAACCAATTCTTTTTCTAACAGAACAGTTCAAAAAATAGAAACATTAATATCAACCTTTCCCATAGCATCCTTGGCCGGCAATCCCACCAAAACTTGGCGCCCACCACGCCGTAATATTGCCATTCCTTGTTCGGCTGCTGTCGGATGTACTGAAGTGTTGATAACAGCATGGACTCCACCGTTTGTTAACTGCATAATTTTACTTATAAAATCAGGATCTTTTCGTGAATTAAAGGCAGCAACCGCCTTACTCTTCAATGCTAAGTCAACCTTATCATCGCTAATATCTATTCCAATAGCCTTATATCCCATTGCATTTGCATATTGAATCGCAAGTTGACCTAATCCTCCAACACCAATAACCGCTACATAATTATTAGGTTTAATGTTAGTTCTCTTTAAAGCCTTATATGTTGTAACACCAGCACAAATAATTGGCGCGCCAGAAACAATATCAAATTTTTCAGGAATAATTGCTACATAATCCTCATGACCAATAGCATATTCAGCAAATGTGCCATCTTTTGTATAAGCAGTCATATTTTGGTTAGGACATAGAGTTTCTCTTCCGGTTAAACAAAACTCACAATGGCCGCATGTGTCATGAAGCCAAGCCAAACCAACACGATCACCAACTTTAAGTCTTGTACATCCTTCTCCAAGTTCACTAACAATTCCGATCCCTTCATGTCCAGGAATGAGTGGATATTTTGGATCTACTAATCAATCAGCATTAGCTGCATGCAAATCAGTATGGCATATTCCACTTGTTTCCATTTTTATTAATACTTCCTTATATTTGGGTTTAGGAATAGCCACTTCTGTTATCGATCAATCCTTTGGCCCCCTCACAACAAATGCTTTCATTTTTGTCATTCTAATATACCTCCAAAGTTATTTACATTTAACTTAAATTATATCAATAATATTCTAACTTATCATATTTTAAAAATGTCGGTTTGATATTGTGCTTGTTGTTAGTAACTATACTCATAGCATTCAAAAAAATATTTAATAATAAATATCGATAATGCATATTAAACACAAAAATTTCATAACGCATGAATAAATAATAAAAATAGAATGTGCTCATTATTTGGCACACTCTATTTTGCTTGTTTCATCGAACGCATTACGCTTCTAATTTGCGCTTCAGAAGCCTTGCGACCCATTTGTTGAAACATAACTCTAATCATCTTTTCATTGATTGGTGGGTTTTCTTTTAATTGCTTTTCAAATTTTTTCTTTGTTATAAAAATAGCTAAAATAGCACCAGCAATTCCAAATATGATAGGTAAAATTACTAATAAAACGATTCCTCATACAGGCATAATATTTTATCTTCCTCTCTTCATAATTCTTTTAACAATTAATAAAATTATAATAGGTATAACTAAAAGCACTAACACACTTATAAAAAAAATTTTAGCTCAAAACTTATGTGCTTCTGCTCTTATTTTTGATAGTTCTGTATTGCTCATCACGTCACTACCAAAAAAAACTTGAATATCAACCATTCTTTTTTTTCTTTGGATTGTTCCAATAATAAATAAAAGTAAAACCCCAAGCATTATTCCACAAAGAATATAAATAACTAAATTTGGGTCAGAAAAAGCCTTGTGTATTCAATCCTTAAAGTTCAGAATTCATCACTGAGCATCCTTAAGGCCTCAAAAGGCAAGAGTAAATAAACCCACATAAAATAAAATCGCAACAACAAATCATGTAATTCTAACTTGTCTTCTCATAAGTTTTTCATACAATGAGGCAATAAAAGGTGGAGCAAAACTAATTCCTTGTTTTATTTTTTCACGATAATCATCAACAGACTTAGATAGTGCATTCAAATCTATTACATCCAAAATAAGTAAGACTAACGATATTAATCCAAATAGGATTGGAGAAACATATCACCCTCATGGGACTAATTTAATATCTTTGCTTAGATAACTAGAAAATAATGAGGGCGCAAATGCAAATAATAAGCAAGATATTAATGCCAAAAAAAATACAAATAAATAAGCTGATATGCTAAACTTTTTTAATGATTTTTCAGCTCTGAAAACCTTATATATTCCATTTGGTATTAATCCTTCTGGGTCGAGAGTTTTTTTAATGTTGGAACTTAATGATTTTGTCTTGATTTCTGCACCTGACATATTATTAACAGTTAACATTTCAGAATATTTTGCAACTACATCGCTACTTTGAGAACTATTGGTTATAATTGGTTTTAATTCCATAAAGCGCAGTCCTTTCTCATGACCTATTTTTTATTGTTATCTGTTTTTAAGATTGCTAAAAAAGCTTCTTGTGGCACCTCAACACTACCGATCTGTTTCATTCTTTTTTTGCCCTCTTTTTGCTTCTTTAGCAATTTTTGGCGTCTTGTAACATCTCCACCATAAAGTTTAGCAGTTACGTCCTTACGATAAGCCTTAATTGTTTCTCTTGCGATAATTTTACCACCAATCGCCGCCTGAATCGGAATTTCAAAATTTTTTCTTGGTACTACCTCCTTAAGTTTTTCGGCTAATTCACGACTCTTATTGTATGCGAAATCACGATGAGCAATTAGCGCTAAAGCGTCAATTTTTTCCCCATTCAACATTATATCTACCTTAACAAGATCGCTTTCTCTTAAGCCAATATGTTCATAATCAAAAGAAGCATAACCTTTTGAGTAGCTTTTCATTAGATCAAAAAAATCGAATATAGTTTCATTTAGTGGAAGTTCATATATTAAACGTCTTCTTTTTTCATCTAAATACTCAATATTAATATACTTCCCTCTTTTTGATTGACAAAGTTCCATAATAGACCCAATATATTCCTCAGTTAACATAATTGATGCTCGGATATATGGTTCCTCAATAGTTTTAATATAACTACGATCAGGAAATAATGAAGGATTGGTAATATATTCAACCTCACCATTTGTTAGAGTAACAACAAATTCCACAGAAGGGGCAGTTGCTAATATATCAATATTAAATTCTCTTTCAAGTCTTTCTTGTAAAACGTCCATATGCAATAGACCAAGAAAACCAATTCTAAAGCCAAATCCAAGGGCCTTTGAGGTTTCGGGTTCTCATATTATTGAAGAATCAGAAAGACTAATTTTTTCTAAAGCGTCCTTTAAGGCGTTATAATCCCTGTTATCAACGGGAAAGAATCCAGTATAAACAACAGGCTTCATTTTTTTATATCCAGCAAGAGGATAATCGACAGGATTATCTAACAAAGTTATAGTGTCACCAACAGCGACATCCTTAACATCCCTAATTGATGCAGTGATCCAACCAACTTCACCGGCAGAAAGTTTATCTCTTTTTTCTTCATAAGGATTCTTAACGCCTAATTCTGTAACCATATATGATTTTTTGGTTTGCATAAAGTAAATGGTATCACCTGGTTTTACTTCGCCATTAAAAATACGCGTATAGATAACAACCCCTCGATAATTATCAAAATAACTATCAAATATCAAACCTTTAAGAGGCTTGTTGGGATCAGCTTCTTTGGGGGCAGGTATTCTTTCAATAATTGCTTCAATAACATTATCGATATTCTTTCCTGTTTTAGCTGAAATTAAAATTGCATCACTTGCATCAATGCCAATTATACTTTCAATTTCTTTCTTAACTCTTTCCGGTTCTGAACTAATTAAGTCAATCTTGTTTATAACCGGTATTATCTCAAGATTATTTTCAATGGCTAAATAAACGTTAGCTAATGTTTGTGCTTGAATACCTTGTGTTGCATCAACTAATAAAATAGCCCCCTCACAGGCTGCTAGACTCCTACTTACTTCATAGGTAAAATCAACATGACCAGGCGTATCGATCAAATGAAAAATATAATCCTTATATTTAATCTGAACAGCATTTAATTTAATAGTAATTCCTCTTTCCTGCTCCAGATCCATCGAATCTAGAATTTGAGGTTTTGATTCACGCATTGTAATTGTATTAGTTTGTTCCAAAATACGATCTGCTAATGTACTTTTTCCATGGTCAATATGTGCAATTATTGCAAAGTTTCTAATTTTAGGATTCGTCATATTTTTATAATTATAAGTTTAAAATGGATTTTTAATACTTTTTTCTAATGATATTATTATATAATACTTCCATGCTATACGTTTTATATAACTCATTATCAAAAACAGGTAGAAATCAATCAAAAATATTCAATATTGTTTCCAAAATCGTCAAAATAATGAACGAGGATTCCTTAAAAATTATCAATGTAGCAAGTAGCAATAATAACAATTCCCTGCTAGACCGCCTTACTAACGAGGATAAAATTATAATCATTGGTGGTGATGGTACCCTAACACATATTATTAACACTTTAAAACAATCATGCGCTAAACCAGAAATATATGCATATAAGGCGGGTACGGGAAATGATTTTGTGCGAAATGTTAAGATCCACCATAAACCAGAAAAAAAATCGCGACATCTTTACAAAATTAATGAGTTTATTGAAAAATTGCCAATAATTAAGTCAGGAAATACATATAGATATTTCTTGAATGGAACTGGTTTTGGAATTGATGCTCTAATTGCTAAAACTGTTAATGAAAAAAAGAAGTCAGGTGCAAGGGGTTCTTTTTTTTGAACAACAATTGAATGTTTAAAAAAATATAAGAGATTAAACAACATAAAGATTACTGTTGATAAAAAAGAGTATTTTTTTAATAACATAAATCTTGTTTCAGTAATGAATGGGCCTTATTATGGCGGAGGAATGAAAATTGCTCCAAATGCTGATATACTATCTGATAAATTATGTGTTATTGTCGTGCATGATTTAGCAATTACAAAACTTCTCGGTGCTTTTATGCTAGTCTACTCAGGAATGCATACTGCAATAAAAAACGTTGAACAAATATTTGGCAATGAGATCAAAATCGAAAATATAACCAATGATTTTTCGCAAATTGATGGCGAAATATTTGAAACTGGATCTATTATAGAATTTAAAAAATAATTTTTTTGCTACAGCTTAAACTTTTAGTAGTTTTTTATAACTGAAACAAATTTAAGGTGCAAAACAATAATTAAAAATATTTGGACAAATATCCAAATATTTTAAAATTTTCATTAAATATTATAAGAAGGCAGGCTAGCAGCAGCTGCGTGCAAGGCGAGACCAAAAATTAATGAAAAAATTAAAATTGGTAATATTAATGAAACAACAATACCACCTATCGCCAATCCTTTACCAGATCCTCCAAGATTCTTAGATTGTACAAGACCAACAATACTAAAAGCCAAACCTAATAAAGGCATAAAAAACGCAAAAACCAATCCAAGAATCGCAAAAATATTGTTTTGTGTATTATTCTTTACTTGCTTATTAGAATTGTTAGAAAGATTTGCGCTGCAAATTGGACAAAACTTAACATATTCATCAAAATGCTTATTACATTTTCCACAGAATTTCATATTTTTAATATCCTTTCAATATATAAATAAATATAACATTATTAAATGTTCCATATAAATAATACTATATATATATATATATATACGAATATCGTCTAAAATAGGGCGCTTTTTAGCTTTTTCTAGTGATTTTACTATCAAGAAGGCAGTTGTTTATTGAAAGTATTCTATTGATTTATTTCCTATGTTTATCATAAAATTTTTATGTTTTAGAAAACAAAAAAACATCCTGAAATATAACAAGATATTTTTTGTTAAAACATTTTTTGTTTTCATTTTGATAAACTTCATTAATTATTATAGATTTTTAAATAACTGATAGCTTATTTTTTATTTGTTCTAATTCCTTAATTTTGTGCTCTAATATTTTTGCTTTTGATAATACGTCCGTCGCCAAAAATGAAATTGCCTTATCCGTATTTTCAACACTTGCTTGAATATCTATAATTTGCTGTTTAAACGACTCTTTTTGCTTAAACAACGAAGCTAATTCATTTTTAGCATTTTGATATTTTTGTATTAACATTTCTTTTTGTTTATTTAAATCTTTATATTCACTGTCAATCTTATTAAGTTTTTCTGAGTTCATAATTTGTTCTTTTTTATTTGCAATTTCTAGAACTTCTTCAAGTTTCGCTTTGTTAGATTCTAATATTTCTTTTTCTTTAAATAGGTCTATATATTCTTGTTTTACTTGATTAAATTTTTGGGTTCTGTGCTCTACTAAAATGTTTGCGGCTTGAAAGTTATTTAAAGCATAATTGTAATTTTCTCTAGCCTTTGTTAGCTCTTTATAAGTTTCACTAACCTTTTTTTGATTATTTATGTTTTTAGTACCAATCTTATTATTATATTCATCAAACGAAGCTCGAAAGGCTTCATAAGCAATACGAACTTGCTTTTCAGTGTCTTCTAATTTTTTAGCTACAGAAGAAATTTTTTCATTTAAATCACTAATTTGTTCAGGAATTTGATTCGATAATTGCTGTTCAACATTATCCTTATTTTCCTTTTCACTCATAAAATAATGGTAATAATCTTGTGCATCAGAAACTAAACCCTTTATTGCTTCAACATCTTTATTTTCACCTTTTAGCGCTTCGTTTAATTGATTATTAATTTTATCATACTCAGATTTGTATCTGTTAGCATCCTTACTATATAAAGTTAATCGTTCCTCTAATTCGGGTTTACTTTCATTTATATGATCTAAATCATGCATTAATGATTCATATTCTTTTCGAACTTTTTCCAATTCCTTTTCTTTTTCAGCAAATTGCTCGTGTACTTTTTCATGTTTAGGTCTGAGAACAAATCTTATATAACGACTAAACTCTGCTGCCGTTTCCCTAGCAGCAATGTGCTCATTAACTGCCTCTATAAGTTGTTCATTCATGTTTTTTAATTTTTCGCTAGCTATAACTAATTGTTTATCAGATTCTTGCTTTGCTAGTTCATTTTTTGTTATGGCTTCCTGTTTTAAGAATATATCGTTTTCTTTTTGCTTAATTCTTTTCTTTATTTGTTCTAATTCAGATGCTACATTTAATCTATTTTGAGTAGTTTGATCTAATAACTTCTTAGATCTTTCAAGTTGTAGTGAGGTATTTGCAAGTTTTATATCTAAATTACTAATTTCATTCTTAAATTGTTTTATAGTTTGATTAAGACTAAAATCTCTGCTAGATAATTCACCTATTTCTTGATTAGTTAAATCAAGATTTTTAATTAAATCTTTTTGTTTAATTTTAGTGTTATTTAATGTATGCTGTGCTTTTATTAGTATTTTCTTTGCAACTTCAATCTCTTGTTCCTTTTGTTTAATAATCGAAATCCTATTATTTAATAAATTTTGATTTTTATTAACTAGTGAAACATAAGTTAATGTTGCTCCGGCAGTAACTACCAGCCCTGATGCAATCGCAAGGTATATTCCTAATTTATTTTTTTTAGTTCTTCTCATAAAAATAACTCCTCAATGAATAAAAAATGGATTATATTTCACCACATATTAAATTAAACTAGATAAATTTTAGTCAAGATTTTAAACCATAAGTTTATTTACGGGTGGATCTTATATGATAATTATATATATAGTACGCAAAAAAATGACTTTTGATATGTACCCTCTTTACTGGACAAATAAAAACCAGTAAGGAGGGTTATTTTTATGCGCTATGATTATGAATTTAAAAGAAAGTGTGTTGAAATGTATCGACAAGGTATATCCCCAGACACGCCTGATGGTGTTTCAAAAAAATTATTTAGAAACACAGTTCGAAAATGGGTCAGAATCGAAGATGCACGTGGACCTGAGGCGTTAAAGCACAAATTACAAAATAAAGCTTGGTCTTCAAAAGAAAAGCATGAGTTAGTATCTCGAGTGCTTGCAGGAAATTCGATTAGTTCTATTGCGATTAATGCAGGAATAAGTGAAGGAATTCTATATCAATGGGTTCGCAAATATGAAATTTATGGATATAATGGTCTTATCGATAAAAAGAAAGGGCATAAATCAAGGAATCCAGATATGAAAAAGATTAATTATAACAATCGCATAAAACTTGAAGAATCCGAATACGAAGAATTAATTCGTTTAAGAGCAGAAAATGAATATATCAAGGCAGAAAACGAAGTAATAAAAAAAGAGATCGCCTTGAGAGAAGAAATGAAAGCTGCACTACTCAAGGCGAAAAATCAGCACTCATCAAAGAACTCCGTGAAAAAGGATATCAATTAAAACATCTTCTTAAAGCTACCCGAATGGCAAAATCAACTTATTACTTTGAGATAAATAAGGTAGATGTTGTAGAATTAAGAAACGAAGAATTATTAAATGAAATCAAAGATATCTTTAATGAACATAAAGGAAGATATGGGGTAAGGCGTATTCACCAGGAACTTTTAAAAAGAGGTTATCAGGTTAATCATAAAAGAGTTCAACGTCTTATGCATAAAGCATCTCTATTAGGAAAGCGACCAAAAGAGAAGTATCATTCTTACATGGGAGAAGTTGGAAAGATTGTTGATAATGCAATAGACAGAGACTTTCGTACAACTGCGCCTTTGCAGAAATGGACTACAGATGTATCACAATTTAACTTCTCATGGGGTAAATGTTACTTGTCCCCTATATTAGATATGCATACAAATGAAGTTGTGTCATATAACTTAGCATTACATCCAAACTTAGAACAGGTGAAGAGAATGTTGGACAATGCATTTGATAAGTTCTCAAATGTAGAAGGCTTAATATTTCACTCTGATCAAGGGTGACAGTATCAACATGCTTATTATAGAAACAGATTAAAAGAAAAAGGGATTATTCAATCAATGTCTAGAAAGGGAAACTGTTATGACAATTGTATTATGGAGACTTTCTTTGGCAGAATGAAAAATGAGATGTATTATGGTTTTGAAAAAGACTTTGAATCTTTCCAATCTTTTTCAAAAGCTGTAGATGAATATATGGATTATTATAACAATAAAAGAATTCAGGCAAAAACAAAATGGATGCCTCCTGTAAAATACAGGAAAACATCCATTTGTGTTGCCTAGTTAATAAATATGTGTCCAGGATTCTGGGTACATATCATTTTTTGATAATTTAAGCTTATTTTTTAGCTTGTTTTCTTTCTTTTGGAGTTAATATCATTTCGAAATTCACAATAGAGTTATTTTTACTTCTTCTTTTTTCAATTAACAATAATATGACCTTATGAACAAAATAAATAGGAATAATAATTAATGGAAGGCCAAGCCCATAAGCAAGCAATGTCGGTGATGATGAAATATCCTCATATCCCTTAAATGCTATTGTTATTTTTTGAACAAGGGCAACAAGCAATAAAAATGACAATGAGAAGATAACAGATGCATAAACCTTTCAATAATATAATGGATTTGAAAGAATTATTGGTTTTTTAGACATTAAATTAACGGAGTTAAAAGCTGACGTAATACCGAGAATTAAAAAGGCAATAGTTGAAGCGGCACTAATTATTTGATCAGGCCCAAGACCTTGATTATAAGCCCATAAAGCACCCAAATAATAGCCAATCATTGATATAATACCTATTAAGATGCCCTGCCATAAAATATTTATACCCATTTTATTAGCAAATATTGACTCATATTTTGAAAGAGGACGTCGATTCATATAATCTTCTTTTGTATCTTGTAGTCCTAAAGCGATGGCCGGAAAACCGTGGGTAAATAAGTTAATTCATAAAAGTTGTGTTGCTGATAAAATATATATTTCTTTATTCTTCAAAACATCTCAATTATGAAATACAGCCTTAAATATCAACAATCCAAGAAAAACTAATATAATTTCAGCAACAGAAGTAATTAGCAAATTCTGAATTACATTTTTTATTTTTTGATATATTGAACGACCGTTTTTTACGGCTGAAACAATTGTTGTAAAATTATCATCAGCTAGTATCATATTGGCTGCTTGCTTTGAGGCTTCTGTACCAGTAATACCCATCGCGCAGCCAATATCAGATGCCTTTAAGGCAGGAGCATCATTGACTCCATCGCCGGTCATTGCTACAACTTGATTTCTTTTTTGTCAAGCATTTACAATTCTAAGTTTATCTTCTGGCTTAACGCGAGCATAAACTGAGTATTTCTCAATATTTTGGCTTAATTCTTGATCGCTAATTTTATCTAACTCTATGCCAGTTATCGCTAGATCGCCTTCATTAAAAATATTTAATTTTTTAGCAATTGAAATAGCTGTATTTATATTATCACCAGTAATCATTACTGGTTTGATACCGGCTTGACGACAAATTGAAATTGCGTCTCTTGCTTCTTCTCTAGGAGGATCAATCATAGCAACTAAACCTTCAAAATGTAAATTATTCTCTAGAAAATCAAGTTGATCACTATTCTTCTTAGCTAGCAATTCCTCTAAAGTTGATTTAGTTATTTCTTTAGATGCAACCGCCAATACTCGGTATGACTCATTTGACCATTGATTATTAATATGAAAAATGCTATTTTTTTCATAAATAGTTGTTAATGTTCTATTAACTAAAACATCAGGTGCACCTTTAACGATAACTATATATTTATCGCCAATCTTATTGATAGTAGTCATCAATTTACGATCAGAATCAAATGGTCAAACATGAATACGCTTGTATTGTGATTCAAGTTTAGCCTTGGTCATAAATTTTGAATGCTTATATAATTCATATAAAAACGATGACTCTGTAGGATCGCCAACAGCCTTAAATTCTCCATTATCTAGTGATAAATTTGCCTCCGAACAAAGTGAACCGTACTCAATAATTTTTAGATATTTTTCATTCATCGATGTATCACTGAGTTTTTTATTATCTGAACTAAAAATGTCAACAATTGTCATTTTATTTTGAGTTAAAGTACCTGTTTTATCAGAACAAATAACTGCACAGCTACCAAGAGATTCAACTGCCATCAAATCCTTGACAATTGCTTGTTTCTTAGCCATTCTTTGAACTCCTATTGCCAAAATAATTGAAGTAAATGCAATTAAACCTTCAGGAATGGCGGCGACGGCTAGTGAAACTCCATTAACAATAACTGTACTTCAAAAGGTCATTTCCTTATACAAAGAAGGGCTTGAGACAGCAAACAAAATTTGTGCTAGCATGCTACATAAAAATAATCCAAGTCCTACATATCCAAATATTTTTCCTAATTTGTTAATTTTAATTTGTAGTGGACTCATAGCCTCTTTTTGATTACTTACAAGTGATGAAATTTTACCAAGCTCGGTTTGTTGTCCAATAGCACTAACGACATAATAACCAGTTCCGCTAGCAATAATTGAAGATGAATATAACATAAATTTACGATCAGCTAAAGGTAAATCTAAATTCCTCTTGAAATTATAATCTTTTATTGCCGGTTCACTTTCACCCGTCAGTGAGGATTCAATTGACGATAAATTCGAAGAAAATAATAAATAACCATCAGCAGGCACCACATCGCCAGCTTCTAGCAATATAACATCTCCAATCGTAACATCTTTTGAATCTATTGAAATTAATATACCATCACGGATAACTTTGGCCTGCAAGGGATTTAATTTACTTAATGCATCAACAGCCTTTGCACTTTTTATTTCCTGAATTGCGCCAACAAGAGAATTTGTTAGGACTACAAATAATATAATTGATGGTTCAATAAATTCAACAACTAATTCTGTATTAAAGTTTCATTGCCTATTAGATGCGCTAATAATTGCAAAAATGTATGATAACAATGCGGCAAACAACAAAATAATTACAAGGATATCTTTAAATTGAGTTAAATATGTAAAAAAGGGATTTATTTTCTTTGTTTTCTTTAATTCATTTAAACCAAATGTTTCCTGGCGATGAGCAGCTTCAGCTGAAGTTAACCCTTCTTTTATCCTAGTATCTAACATATCATCATTAATTTCTGGGTATTTTTCGATCTTTTCTTTTTTCATAAGTTACCTTTTTATTTTACAAAACAGTGGAAATAATTTTATTGATATATTTTTAAAATTTTACATTATTTTTATAGTTTTTAAGGGGAGTAAAAAAAATAATGAATCCGTTTTAATAAAATACAAAAATATAAAAACCAGCACTTTAAAATAAGTGCTAGTTTTTATTTTTTTCGGAATTAACGAGCTGTTTCAAATGTATTAATAACTAAATTATTTAATTCATTTGCTTCTTTAGCTAATTCTAATCTGCATGGGCAGTAATATTCTGCTTCACATTCACAGTATTGACCAGCAAGAATTTTTGATAATTTTTCTCTTCTTCATAGAGCTAATTGTTTTTCAATAGGTGTTGAAGCAAAGAAAATTACCATATATAGAACAAATAATGCTGATGTTGCACCATATCCAACTAAGTCAGAAACAAAGTTTGCCTTATCAGTTCCTTGAGCTGTGAAGTATTTAGCAAGTGTCAATCCAAGTGAAACAAATGGATCTAACATGTAGAATACTAATGTTGTTATAACCATAACAACAGCAATAATACCTGCTCATACTGTGTGTTTATTCTTTTGAACAGCAATAAAGTTTTTCTTTCTGTTTTCAAGAGCACCAACAACTGCTAATGCAATAAACATAAATGCAAATACAGCCATTCAGTTAGCCATTAAGTCTGAGAATGACAATAATGTACCAATATCGTATCCGTATCCTGTTCCATAACCAGTGATGTCGATATATGCATACGATCCAATTGCTGTAAATACAACCATAAATGGTAGAGATAATAATAAACAGAATAGAGTTCCAACGATTGGCATTTTACTGTTTTTCATATATCTGTATACTGAAGCAGGAACATAGATTTCCCCTTCTTTAATTAAGTCTTCTACGAAACGAGTTGCTCATAATGAGAATCCATTTAGAATACCTATAACACCAATAGCGATAAATACATTAATTAGACCAAATGCTCAACCATGACCTTTTCCTGCTAATAAATCACCAAAGTCATAGAAACCACCTGACTTAGCACCAAGTGACATAGCTGCAGCAATAACAATGTAAATACCAGTCATTGATAATAGACCAATAACTAAAGCTGCAGGAGTTTTTTCAGGATTCTTCATTTCTGATTGAATACCAGCAGAAACATAGAAACCATCAAATGCAAAGAAGATACCTGCAATTGATCCAAATATACCTAAAACTGGAGTTAATTTTAAGAAGTTTGTAGAATCTTTGTTAAATAATGTTTCCTTAGTAATAGGAGTTCAGATATCTGCATTTCCTTCTTTTACACGTAATCCTAGGAAGATAAATCCAACAATTACGATAGCTACTAATGGGATAAACTTAACTGATGTTATTATTAAGTTTTGAATGTTTCCAGCACGACCACTTAAACCAGCTGAAAATAGCATTCATATTGTTAATACTAGTCCAATAACGAAGTAAATTCATGGAGCAGCATGTGATCCACCAAAGTTTGGAGTTAATCCAAATCCAGAAGCTGCGTCTTGGAATTGAAGTATTACATAATAAGGCATAAAGAAGTATGTAAATGGTAGATATAAGTAAGTCATAAAGAACTTATTAGCCTTATATATGGCTAGCGTGTTAAACGCCTTAGATCAACCAATCATACCTAAGTTGTCATTACGACCTGACGCTACTTCAACTAGAGCAAGAGCTAAAGTAACAACAGCAAAACCGGCAATTAATCATGTCGCTAATGATAGAGCGATATTTCCGGCAGAGTATTCTAGAACTGCTTTAGATCTTAAGAAGATACCAACACCAATCGAACCACCAAGTACGACCATGATTGCTGCAAAGAAACTTATTTTTTTCTTTGTGTCAGAAGTAACAACCATTTGTTCTTCGGCCATCATATATTTCCTTTCATATAAATTAAAAAATAAATAAAATTCGAACTTTAGATACACCAACATTTATATGTCTCTATGTCCCACAAAAGATGTATCCAAATTAATATTATATTGTTTTTTAAAAAATGTTAAAATAATTCACGATAGCAAGGTCTTTTTAATAGAAGTGCTTAATACACTGATTCTATAAAATTAATATTAAGGGGTATAATGAATAAAATAATTTTTGTAATTGATATGCTAAACGGTTTTTGTAACAAAGGAAAAATGGCAAGCATTCATATCAATAATCTAATCCCAAAGATTGAAAAGTATTTATTTAAGAATAAAAATGAAAAAATATTATTTGTTTGCGACTCGCACAAGGAAAATGACGTAGAAATGCAATCATACCCTTTACATTGTTTAGAAGAAACATGAGAAGCTGAAATAGTAAACGAACTAAAACCATATGTAACCGATGTTATTAAAAAAAACTCAACCAACGCTTTTTTTGCCTTTGTTAAATCAGGTTTAATTGACTTAATTTATAAATATGATGTATTTGAAATCCTAGGATGTTGCACTGATATTTGCATATTGCAATTTGCCCTTGCCTTGAAAACATATCTTAATTTTAAGGGTTTAGGTAAGGAAATTATCATTTATAAAGAACTTGTTGATACATTTGAAAATGAAAATCATAGTAGAAAAACATATCATGATTTTGCACTTGAATTAATGAAAAACAGTGGTATAAAAATTAAATAAAGTAGGCCTTTGAGATGCCTACTTTTTTGGATATTTCATTTTTAAAATAATATGGCGGGCAATAAGGGATTTGAACCCTTGCGAGCTATTAACTCCTAACAATTTTCGAGACTGTCCCCTTCGGCCGCTTGGGTAATTGCCCTTTTTTAACAATATAAATTATAAACAAAAAACTATTTAAGCATTTTATTTTAATTTTATCTTTATATACTTCTTACCAAACATATTACTCTCGTAACTTGCTTACCTAAAAAAATTCTAATATTATTGTCAAAAGTGCTCGAATTCTTAGCTGCGCAAATAATTTAAATTAGATTAGTATTGATACTAACCGCCAAATATTTTTTTTATAGCAATGAATAATTATATTAATTATGCTAATTTACGAAATTGTTTTTGGTTTCTTATGTTGGTTCTCTTCAGTCACATTTCTTAATCAGTTAACCTTAGCTGCTACAATTTCAAATATCCCTCATCTAACGAAATCAATTGAAAAATATAGAAAATATGACAATTCTAGGCTCAAAGAACTTGTATGATTATTTCGTAGCGGTATAATGATTACAAATGTTAGGATTATTAATCACATAAATGATAATCAATGCGCAGATAACATAGTTAATGAACCTACAATATTCCTTCCGCCAGCCCCTGGCAATGCAGCGGCTGTATAGAACCAACACCAAATAGGATTAATAAATAAAAATGTTAATGATGTAAGCAAAAATATTCTAGTAAATGTTGATGCAACCTGAGCCTTCATTAGACTTATTCATTCCAAAACAACGGGCAATCTAAGAAATTCAATAATCTCTCTATTGCCGAAATCTGATTGTCCATTTCTAACATCTTTAAGCATTTGAGTTACCTTATTAATTATTTGCGGATCAATTACTCCAGATTTTAGTTGAACATCAAACACTGATTGTATTAGCTTTGGGTCACTTGATCTTAAATAAAACTCAATATTATGAGAAATGGATTCCTGTGTCCCTTTTGATGTAGCGGGTGAATAGGCAATACCAAAAATAACGCCTAACATAATCAATGACATACAAAAACCTGAAATAGTATGAAAACCCCTTAGAGCATAACCGTGTTTTTTTGCTTCTTCAAAATTATTTTTACCTAGGTTACCAGCGACAAAATATGAAACATTAGATGAACAGGCAGAGGTAATGGCCGATGTTATTGATGAGAGACTCTCAACTAAACCTAAAATTGTAACTGCGTTAATTCCCATTCACTTTTCCCCGATTCCGGAACCGTTTGCCAAATCATCCGGAAAGGCTCTAGCCCAAATGATCATTCTAATAGGTAGAATAACCATTGCAACAATTGTTATTAACATAGCAGGTATGCGTTTTAATATTTGCTTTGCAATCGGCCTAGTTATATAGTGAATTTTGAAAATGTTAATAAATATTGGTCTATCCTTATAGTAAGTTAATAAGGAATCTGACAACAAACATACCAAGCCACTAACAATAGAACCAAAAGCTGCATAATAAGCATGACCCTTAAATGCATACAATAAAATAGAATTTATTGTAGCATTTGTAGCAAGAGTTAGACATGCTGAAATAAAAGCTAGATTTGAATGACCAGTTTCATTGAGTTGCATATTCGTGTTAAAGTTAAAGGATGTCAAAACTCACGAAATTGCAATAAGCATTAAATACATTCTTGCTTCATTTAGAGCTGCACCCTTAATCTTGGCACCGCCAATAAGATGTATCAATGCAGTCGGCTGACTTCAAGAAGCCACAGCAAGCAAAATACTTATAAATAAATACATCCATATTCTAAGGTTCATAATTTGTTTAACCTTATCAAAGTCTTTTCTACCATAATATTGGCCAACAAACATACCTGCAATACCTTGTATAGCAAAAAATATTGTATATATAATTCCAGTGTAAGTATTGGCGTAAGTTAAGGCATCAATTCCCGAAGGGATGTGACTTACCATAAAGTTATCTAAAAAACCATTTAAGCAAAACAAAATTTCACCAATAATTATTGGCCATGTTTTTGAAAAATAGAGCTTTAAATCATGCTTAGATTGAGGCAGCAATCTTCTCAAATAATGCTTTTTTTCTTTCTTTAAAACATTAGATGACATAATTACTCCTTTCTAAAATATTTAAAATTTAAATTAAAGAATTCAAATCTTCTCCTTAATTTCTTTTAGTGTCAAATTATCATCAAAATCAATATTTTTTATTAACTTTAAAAAATCTTTTTTATATAAATATCTTTTTATTAACAAATCTGTTCTTTCTGGGTCAGAAGCTAAAAATATCATTTTATTAACATCATCACCTGAATAATGTCTAAGTTCCTTAATAACTAAATTTTTATTAAGATTGAGCATATATTTCTTTCTTTTATCATTGGCTCTTAAATGTGAAACTGAATTAACATACAACCAAAAGCCTACAAAAGCAGCAATTGCACCGTTTCGACCTGCGGTTCGTTTTTTTAATGATATAACGTCAGACTGATTAATGGCCTTCTTTATATTAGGGAAATATTCCTTACTAAATTTTGGCCCTGTGAGTTTAGATAAAGATAAAACAGGACACGAGGGATCTAATAATGGATTAACCAAATTTTTTGGAAACAATTTTATTAATATTTGCTTTTCTAATGTTGGATTATGTCCTATAAATGTAATTTCATTAATATCAATTTTTGAATTAATATCGTATATATGTTTTATTATATTTTGCTTCAATGTTGATCAAATGCCTTTTATTGATTTAATTTTTAAAAAATCAATAATAAATGTTCTTGTTTCGAATTTTCCATTTTGATTTAAAGCACCCACTGTATAAGCAAAGGGAGTATTAACTGGAATTGCTAATAATCTTGCAAAAGGATTTGATATCGCTTCAAAATCAATATATACATATTTACTATTCATAATTAGAATTATAGCACTTTTATCAGAATCGAAGGTTCTAAGAAACATTTGACAATATTTTTGATTTAAAATTAAGTATATTTTTTAAAAATGTTTTTATAAAAAATACAATTACTTCCAAATTTTAATTTTTGTAACTACTTATTTTATAAGTAAATTTGTAATATAATATTATGGCTATGGAATTAAAAAAATATATTAGAACAGTTGAAAACTTTCCTGAACCAGGTGTTAAATTTAAGGATATATCTCTTCTTTTGGCTAACGGTAATGCCCTAAATTACACAATTAATACTATGTCAGAATTAGCTAAAGATGCAGACATTATCGTCGGACCAGACGCTAGAGGATTCCTTTTTGGCACTCCTGTAGCCGCTAAATTATCTAAACCTTTTATTATGGTAAGAAAAAAGGGGAAACTGCCTGGCGAAGTTATTAGTTGTGCTTATGGTTTAGAGTATGGGCGCTCAATCCTTGAAATTCAAAAGGGATTAGTAAAACCGGGACAAAAAGCAGTTATTATTGACGATGTTCTAGCTACCGGAGGAACTTTAGAAGCAATAACAAAATTGTTAAAGGATCAAGGAGTTGAAATCCTAAAAATTATTGTGCTAATGGAACTTGACGGTTTTAATGCAAGAAAAAGATTAAACTGTGAAATTGATAGCTTAATTTTTATAGATAAAGATAATAATAAGTAAGTTCTGCTAGAACTTATTTTTTGTATAATTTAATTTTATCGAGGAGGTATTAATGAAAAAATATAGTAAATATGAAGAAATTGAGTCAGAATATCGCTTTGACCTGGAAGATATTTTAGGCAATAAAACATATCAGCAACTTTTTGATGAATATTTTGCCTTGTTTGAGAAACAAATAGAAATAAAAGATTCAAAATATGATAATTTTGATAATTTTGTTGCTTCAATAAAACTAAATGAGGAATTCATTTTGTTGAGTAATAAAATTGAAAATTATCTATCGAATAAATTAAATATAAACATTATTGATCCTAAAATCAATGAGATGATAGCAACTTTTGAAGCAACAAATGCCAAATACGCAAAAAGATTGGGCTCAGAAATTAATCGTATTGATCGACATAAACAAAAAATTAAGGAATGGCTAAATAAACCAGAATTAAAGGAAGTAAAAAAAGATCTTGAGGCAATATTGCTTGAACTAGATCATAAATTGGATGATAAGATTGAAACATATTTAAACGATACAATCTCGGGTCATCCAGATGTAACTGAATTGTTTGGTGTTTTAACCGATAGTGAAATTACATTTGGCTATGCACACGATAGACATGGCAAAAAACATGAAATTACAAGAGCAAGCATGCAATCATTTAGAAAACACGCTGATGAACGAGTAAGAAAAGAAAGCTATTTTAATTATTTGAATGGTTATTTAAAACATAAACAAATTTTAGCCAAAATGTTATATCAATATATCAAGGAGTTATCGGTTAATGCCCTACATCGAAAATATCCTTCAACGCTTGATTCAATTTTAATGAATGACCATGTTGACAAAAAATTGCTTGAAATTATTTATGAAAGCGTAATTTCAAATATAGATATATTTAAAAAATATCATAATGCGCATGCTAAATTCTTTGAAGCTAAATTCAATAAAAAAATGGAATTATGAGATACTTCACTTGATTTGATAAAAATCAAGAATTCATATTCAATTAAGGATGGCCAAAAAATATTAAAAGACATAACCTCAGTAATGCCATATGAATACCCAAAAATAGTTGATAGAGCTATCAAAGAAAGATGAATAGATTATATAAATGTTCCCTCAAAAAGATCGGGAGCATATTCAATTGGTTCAACGCATGGAATTAATAAGCTTTATATTTTAATGAACTGAGATAATACATTCAACTCTGTGAACACCTTATGCCATGAAATGGGACACTCAATGCATTCATATTTTTCAAATAAAAACCAAAGTGTATATCGAAGCCAATACACTATATTCATAGCCGAAATAGCTTCAATATTTAATGAGTTATTACTAAATGATTATTTAATTTCAAAAGCAAAAACAGATGAAGAAAAATTCTTTTTACTTAATGAAAGCATTAATGACTTTGTCGTCACAGTATTAAGACAAACACATTGGTCTAATTTTGAATATGAGTTATATAATCGCATTGATAATAATGAACCTCTTAATTCATATGAAGCTATTGAAAAAATTTATGTTGATGTATCAAAAAAATATCAAATAAGTGAAAATGAAGTAAAAATTGGCAATCCAATAAATATTCATAGCGTTATGGTGCCGCATTTCTTTTCATATTTTTATGTTTATAAATATGCACTCGGTTACATTGTGGCAAACTTCTTCTTTCAAAAATATAAAGTCGAAGGAAAAAGCGCATTGGAAAATTATGTTAACAACTTTCTATCAGCAGGGGATAAAGATTGACCGGTTAATGTCTTAAGGGACGCTGGTGTCGATGTATATTCAAAAGAAATTTATAATATGGCTTTTGAAATTCTTGATGACAAGGTTAATGAGTATATAAAATTAGGAAACAAAATTTTTACAAAAAACAAATAGATAAAAAACTCACAATTAATTTTGTGAGTTTTAGTTTTTAAAATAAATATTTATTTTTATTTTGAATCATCAACATAGACAATTGTGAATCTAAGCGGTTCGCCGCCAAATTCTTCATCGAATAAAGTTTTTATATAAGCCTTATCGGCGCTTGTTTTGTATAATCTCAAGGCTCTTACATATTTTGCAAGATCAAATTTCTTTAAAATAGCTTCATTTTGAAACAAAGCCGGATAAATATGAGAATATGTAAAAATTGAGACTTCTGAATTTCCGTCAGATTTTTTAGTAATCGATAATTCAAGAATAATACCTTGCTTAGTTAATAAATAAACATCATAGGAATCTTTATTATTTTGTGAACTTTCTTCAATAACATATTGAAGCATTTCATTTGTTTTAGGGCGATTAAATGATCCTAGATCCAAACTGTTTTTTTGAAGCTCTTTACTTAAAATGTCAGTAATACCTTTAAATTGATTAAAAGCTTCATAAAGAGCAAACGTAAATCGATCAAGATTAAACAAAAACCATAATCAATTATCTTTAAAAAGTTTAGCTAATTCAGGGCGATATTTTTCCAAAGCAATGACCTTATTCTTTGAATTAAAATTATCATTTGATTTAAAAAATGCAATAACATTATTGGCATAAAGCAAATAATCTTTAATCTCAGTTAAATAGTTATCATTTATCCTTTTTTGTTTTTGTATATAGGCATTTTTATCAGCGTTGTTTTTAAAGGCTAAATCAAGAAGTGAATTAACATATTCATATTTCAAAAAAACATCTCATTTTTTCTCTTTTTCATCATTAACAGCTATTGAGGATAATTTAGATTTGTTATTTTGCTGACTCGTATTTTGGCATGATATAACAGCAATTGGTGCAAATAATGTAGCAAGAGCTAAGCCAGAAAGAATTATTTTTTTTCGCTTCATAATATTATATGTCCTTCAATATTAATAAACCAAGTGCTGGAAAATTATAGTTCTTAACAACAACATTCTCAAAAGCATCAAATCCACGTTTGTTATGATGAATAATCGCATTGTGAACAGCATCTGAAACTAACTTAATTGATATCTTCGAAGATATTGATTTAGGAAAATAAATCATTCTATCAAAAGTCAAAAAACTTTTATCACTTTTATTTTTAGAAATCAAAATTCTTAATAAGAACTTGTTTTTCTTAAGATAAAAAATATCATCTTTGGATTCAGGAGATTCATCTCCTTCCCTCAATTGATCCCAGTTGTTATCAATAAAATTTGCATCATTTGGTTCAAATTTTTCTGCGTGGTTTTTTAGAGCTGCTATAAATTCATCGCTATGCTTAACTTGACCAAAATCCGGAAATTTTCATCAATCCAAAAAAGTTCATGTAAATCTTTTAATGTTTTTTATAACAAATAGTCAATTTTTAGAATAAAAATCCCTTAATTTTTTAATGTTTTCCTCATTATTTTCATCGGTAAACTTTTTGGTTATTTTTTTTGCCTCATCAAAAAGCTTCTTCTCATCTTTTTGAGACTCAAGAAAATTTGTTTTTGCTACTTCATCGCCTTTAAATCTTAGGTCTATTAACTGCTTTATCAATAAGTTGGTTCTCTCTTCATCAGGATTTTCAATATTAGGAATATATTCAAAACCTTTAGGGATATTATTTCTTAATTGAGTGCTTGGCTCATTATTAATACATGAAACTAGCCCATATGATAAAGGTAAGACTGAAATAAATGAAGTAGATAAAATAATCTTATTAATTTTTTTCATCGATAAACCTCATAGTAAATTTAAATATTTTAAGTTCTTCTTTATTTATTTCATTTAAAACATCAGCTAGATCATCATTATATTGATATATAGCGTGAAATTCAATATATTTTTCATCAATGTATGGCTTAATAAAAGTTTTTTCATCAAATGGCTCATTTTCTAGTTCGGCATCTTCTTTTGCTGATTCTAAATTCGATTTGAAAGTTTTAACACGCTTCTCAAAAATTTTTTCTTCTAGTTGTTTTAGTTGATCTTCAATATTCATTTCATTTTTAAAAATAAGAATATCTGGAACTATCAAAAGTTTAGGGATTCCCTTATCTATAAATTTCCAAATCTTAATTACCTTGTTATTATCAAATAAAAGATAAACAATTTCCTTGTCTGTGAAGACATTATATTTTTTAAGTTCAGGTATATCCTTAAAAGGCATTTTAATCAATTTTTTAGGTGTATTATCTTGCACGCTAATAGAAAGAGAATTAATTTTTTTTCTAACCTCATTAAAGTATTCTTGCTCTTTGGCAAAAGTTTTATATCTATCGCCATAAGGATTAAAAATGTACTTAAATTTAGATAAATTATTCAAAGTTCAATATCAATCATTTGATAATGTATTTTTAATAACCTGCATTGAAGTTAACGCCAAAGGGCGATAATCTTGGTTTTTATGAACGCTATTTTGAATAAATACAGGATCATAAACAAAAGCATATTTTAATTCGTTAAATTTAGAATCCGATTTATTTTCTTGTTGAAAAATGTAAATATTTTTTTCATTAAGATTATTTTTAGCAAAGAAATCAAGCAATAAACTAATTGACTCATTTCTATAATATTCTTTTCTTTGTTTTTTAGGAAAATCGATAGAAGTATCTTTAATATTATTTATGTTAGCACAGCTAATAGCACAAAGCGGTAATATCGGCAAAACCAAGCTAGTTAGATATAACTTTTTCATAAAATAGTTTTTCTAATGGTTCTTTTTTAATTCCGGTATATAAGATATTGCCATTATGTATTAGGGTTACAGAGTTAACATATTTATCGATCTCAGCCAAAACATGGGAACTAATTAAAATTGTAATTTTTTCATTTTCATTAATATCTTTTAACAATGAAAAAAGTTCAAATCTAGCTGTCGGATCCAAATTAGCTGCTGGTTCATCGAGAATTAATAGTTTGGGCTTATGCAATAGTGCTTGAATTAATAAAATCTTCTTTTTTTGTCCAGAAGAAAATGTATAAGGCCTTTCATACAATAACTGTTCTATATTAAAAAATTTAAGGTAGTTTTTAATTTCATTAATAGCATCAGTTTTTTTGATATTCGATAGTATTGAAAGATTGTAAAGATAATCAAAAACGGTTAATTCTTTCGGAAATTCAGCAACTTCCGGAACATATCCAATAATTGAACGTGCTTCTGCTTTTTTAATATTAATATTATTTATTAAAATATCACCCTCATAATTTGCATATGCACCAATAATTGTTTTTATTGTTGTTGTTTTACCGGCACCGTTTTCTCCGATAAAGGCATGAAATGCACCATGCTTTATAGCAAAATTAATTGATTTAATTCCGCGATCAGTTTTTGGAAAGATTTTTTTTAGATTAATGATTTCTAGAATATTTTCCATAATTACTTGTAATCCTTTCTCTTGTATAAAGCAAAAACTGAAGCAAATAATACACCAATCAAAATTGCTCATAAAATAAAGTAAACATTTTTATTAACAATTTGTTTTTCACGATTTATAGCAAACACTTTGTCTGCAGATTGGAAAAGATAGTTTGTAGGGCTTGCTGTTAACTCGTATCTAATTAAAACTTTTTCATTCTTAACAAAAAGTCTCTTTTCAAACCCTGCATATCCTCCGATGTAATAATTGAAACCAGCTATTTTTAATTCAATTTGATTATCGCCATATGCGCTTGAACTTTTTGGATTTTTTATAACTGCCTCAAAAATTTTATTATTTTGGTAATTAAAATATATATAGTTTAGTAATGCAACGCCTAAATATATTTTTCTCTCTATTTCTGATTGCAATTTCTTTTCTTTAACAGCATTTTCGTTGAATATTGTAACATTTGAATTCAAATATTGATTAATTGGACTTTCTAAATTATTTATAAAAGTAGAAATACCTTTTGTTAATTCATTATGCAAATCAATAACATTTTCAGATGTTTTATTCTTTATAAAATCATCAACAAATCTTTTAGCTATATTGTTAAAAATTTTATCATTTAATGCTTCATAAACATATTGTCATTTTAATCTCCCTACAATATTGTTTTCAGCAGAAAATTGTGAGTTATCTTCAGGGAATGAAATATTAACGCTAGATGCTCCCTCTCTCGCATAAATAATATCAGTATTAATAGTATTAGGTATAACTGAATTAGATTTTAACAACCCTGGAACAATATACTTTTCAATATTACCTTCTTTGGATGTAACCGTAAATTTAGGCAATTTAGGATTTTCGTCTAACTTATATTTATATAAAATGCTATCTAGATTGTTATAATAAATATAATTATCTTGATTTGAGTATTTAGTTTTGCTAATTGACTCAAAAACATTTTGGTTTTTAGTATTAAAAATATCTAGTAATTGATATGGAATAGATAATCATGAATAAAATTGCCACTCACTCGATGAATTATTAGCAAGTTTCATTACCTCTCTAAGATATGAAACTTGCTCGTTTGAAAATTGCTTATTTTGAGATCCGTTGGGAATAATTAACAACTCATCCTTATTATTGTTTATAAAATATGGTTCAACATTTGCTTCATTGCCAGAAAAGTGATATGGATATTTCTTATTAATAAAGTAAGCGGCGTTATTAACATTTGTTGTTGCGTTAGCTGACAATAAAGAACCACCAAGAGCTAATGGAATAAAAAACACCAAAGGCAATGTAATAGCAATTTTTTGGCTTAGCTTATATCCTATTAGCGCTGTAATTAAAGCAATCATTAAGTAAGATGCTAAGGAGATAACAAAAAATAATAGCGAATATAAAAACAGATTTGCTCCTGAATATAATGCGTATGTTGACAATAATGAAGAAATAAAAAGAACTGTTGATCATAATAAACCGAAGTATATTAATGATAATAATTTACCTAAAACCAACCCTTTTCTTGAGACCGGTTTAGCAATGCTAACAAGCTCTAATCCTTCCTGTTCGAAATCCTTAAAAATATTTAGCGCCTTAATAGATGCAAATAATACAGTTACTATAAGAACAGAAAAAATATAAAGATATGAAGCAAGCGTCAAATATTTTTCGCTAATCACAAATTTAAATACAAAACCAACTATAAATGAAAAAATTAAAGTTATAGCAGGAATGATAATCGAACTTTTCTTCTTAAAAACAGTATTAAATGCAAATTTCGAATATTTAAATGCTGAAGTTTTCATTTTTTAGACCTTTCAAATTTATAATATATAATTATATATTAAATTAGCAATAATACATATTTTTTATAATTATAATTATATTTTTAATGCAATTTTTTAAACAAAAATGTGAAATAAAAACCACTGATAAGTGGTTTTTAATATATTATAAATTAGTTCATTTCAGTATTATTCTCATCTGTTTGTGGGGTCGTATTTTGTTGTTGTTGCTGTTGTTGCTTCTTTATGAACTCCATAGCTTGAGACATTTTTTGTTCAAAATCATTTATTTTCTTTTCTAATTCATCATAATTTTTATCATTCAATTCTTTTTGGATATCTTCCTTAACCTTTTTAATTTCAGAAAGTTGTGATTCCTCTATTTTTTTAGCTTCTTCTGATTCAAGAGTTTTGTCAATTTGATGAATTAATTGTTCTGCTCTAACAGTCAATTCAATTTCGCGACGTTTTTTCTGATCAGCTTCTCTATTAAGTTCGGCTTCTTGCACCATTTTTTCAACATCTTCCTTCGATAATGAAGATGTATTTTGAATAGTAATGCTTTGTTCTTGATTTGTCTTTTTATCTTTGGCTGTAACCTTGGTAATACCATTAACATCAATTGAAAAACTTACTTCAATTTGTGGTACTCCTCTTGGTGCAGGGCTTATTCCGCTAAGATCAAATCTTCCTAAAAATTTATTATCTTGTGCCATTTGTCTTTCACCTTGTGTAACAACAATCGATACAGAGGTTTGATTATCTGCGGCAGTTGAAAAGATTTGACTTCTTGTTACAGGAATAGTAGTATTTCTTGGGATTAAGGGTGCGACAATATCTCCCTCAACAACAATACCTAGGGTCAACGGAGTAACATCAAGCAATAGAACATCTTGAATATCGCCAGCAAGAACTGCACCCTGAATAGCAGCACCAACACTAACTACCTCATCAGGATTAATTGAATTATTTGGTTTTTTGCCAGTAATATCAGAAACTATTTTTTGAACAGCTGGCATTCTTGTTGAACCACCGACCAATAAAACTTCGGTAATGTCATTTCAATTTAATTTTGCTTCATTTAATGCATCAAGCAATGGCTTTTTAGTTTTTTCTAATAAGTCCGAAGTCATTGCCTCAAATTCTGATCTTTTTAGCTCTAATTCAACATTAATTGGACCATTTTCATTCATAGCTAAAAATGGAAGTGAAATGTTTGCAACCAATGATTCTGAAAGTGAAATTTTTGCTCTTTCTGCTTCTTCTTTCAATCTAGCCATTGCCATCTTATCATTTCTAGCATCGTATTTATACTTATTGCTTATTTCTTTAATTAGTCAATCAACAATTTTGTGGTCTCAATCGTCACCACCTAAATGATTATCGCCAGAGGTTGATAACACTTCAAATGTTCCATTTTCCATTTCAAGAATAGAAACGTCAAAAGTACCGCCCCCAAGGTCAAATACTAATATTTTGTGATTTTCATCTTTTGACTTATCTAACCCAAATGCTAATGCTGCTGCAGTTGGTTCATTGATAATTCTAACAACATCTAGACCTGCAATAATACCGGCATTTTTAGTTGCTTCACGTTGCGCATTATCAAAATACGCTGGAACTGTAATAACTGCTTTTTTAACTGCACTCCCAATTTTCTTTTGCGCATACTCTTTCATATATGAAAGAATTAAGGCACTAATTTCCTCAGGTTTATAATCTTTTTGATTTGCTTTAACAGTTTTTGAACCACCCATTAATCTTTTAATTGAGGCAATACTATCTGGATTTGTCTCTAATTGTCTTTTTGCACTCTCACCAATTATTGTTTCGCCGTTTTTAAAGGCAACAACAGATGGGGTAGTTCTCTTACCATTTGGATTTTCTAAAACCTTAGGAGTTCCGTTTTCAACAATCGAAACCACAGAGTTAGTTGTACCAAGGTCAATTCCTAAAATAACTTCTTTTGTCATATTCTTTATCTCCTTTTTTTAAATTTAAGATTAAGATTTTTACATATTTAAATCATCTTTCAATAATTTATAAAATAATTGTACCATATTTTTTAGCACTTTAATAAAATGAGTGCTAATTTTTATTTTTATTATTAAATTTCATTGATTTGCGAATTATTGCTAATTGATTTGTTATCTCTAAAAACCTTGGATATATAAAAAAATGAGGTTTTAATTTTCGCCTCATTTTTTATATATTTCTTTTTGCTCCTCGCTGAAGCAATGGCCTCTAACATCAGATTCATATTTTGCACACCTTGAAACAATATATGAAAATGCTTTATCAAAATTTTGAAAGCTTAGTTGTCTTATTTTTTCTATTCCTTCTCATCTACGACCCTGACTTATCTTATCAGCAACATAAAGAATCTTATCAAGCAACGATAATTCTATATCTAATGAAGTATGCTTTTTAATTGCTGAGAGGACTTCCGGATTATTATATTTATAAACATCTCTTAACCAAAAAAAAGCTGTGGTTTGATGCAATTTATATGGCTCCAAATTTGTTCGACTAAATCCGTATTTTTCCAAAAAATCATATGCATCTTGTTCATTCCAATTCTTGGTTATATCATGAGCATAACCCGCTTGGTAAGCATTTTTTATTTTATAATTATTTAATTTTGCAAGCTTTATAGCAAATTCTGCCGTCCATTTTAAGTGAAAATATCTAAATTGCTTTTCTTTATCTTTAATATCAAAGATTAGATTTTTAGCAATTTCCTCAAAATATAAAAAATTTTCACCGATGTATTTTTGTACTCTATCTTCTACTTGCGAAAAATCACCTTTTCTATATTTTGTTGAAGAAAAATTATAAATAGTATTGTTCAAAATTCTTACATTAAATTTCTTCACATTAACTTTTGAAAACTTATTACCGCGGTTAAATGCACAAATTTTTACTTTATTAGCAATCTCATCAATTTTTTTTCATTTATTTAACATGGGTACATTATCGGTGCCAATAAATAAATAAAGTTCATCATTAGGGAATTTGCTTCTAAAATAATTTATTGTATCAATTGTGTATGAATTACCTTTTCTATTGGTTTCAAACTCAGACAAAAACATTTTATCTTCCAAGACCATATTGATCATATTAATGCGATGGTTATTAGCAACATACTCACTACTATTCTTAAAGGGGTTTTTATTAGTGGGTACAAAATATAACCTATCTAATGAAAGCTCATTTATTGCGAATTTTGCTAAGCTAATATGGCCTTTATGAATTGGATTAAAACTACCACCATATATTCCTATTTTCATTTAATCCTCCAAACTAATTCTCTTGTTTTTTGTCTTTGAATTCTTTCTTAGAAATTTTATATTGTCTGTATTGATATTTTTTTCCATGCTATATTGATATAAAGTTTTTAATAAATTATTACCATTTATAAAATTTTGTTCATTAATTATTTTTTCAACCATATTTTTTGAATCGCTAGAAAGTATATCAAATGAAGAATCAGAATTAAAAATTGTCCTTAAATTACCAATACTTACCCCCAAACCACGAAGTGGCTCTTCATCTCACAAAGAATCAAAAATCAATTCAACATTTTTTCATATCAAATCAAAGTTGCTAGTTCAAGTTGAAATGCTTTTGTTTTTTGAAATCCATATCTTATTTTGGTGTCTTAGCATAACAGAAACTTGTTTAGCCTCTAAATTTGCGTCACTCGCTCTAAGACATACATTTTGAGTAATTTTCTTTAATTCATTAAGCAAAAAAAGTCTATCACTAGAGTCGTCAGTAATAAATGTTTTGCTATTACTTATACTTTTAGCATCGCTATAAAATATATGATCAATCCCTGTATTAATTCCCTTTAAATTTTCAACAAGTTTAAAATAATTTTTGCCAAAAACGCTTCTTAAAAAAATATCATTATCACAATTTACTAAATCTGCTCAAGTCTTAATGTTATAGCTAATTATTTTTTTCGAATTAGCTTTACCAATACCAAAAATTTTTTCAACACCTAAATCATAAAAATGTTTTTTAATATCTTCCTTTTTTGTTTCCAAAATACCAAATGGTTTTGCCTTGTTTGTAGACATTTTTGCTAAAAATTTTGTATAAGAAATACCTATTGAGCAGGGAATGTCAAATACATTAAGGATATCATTTTGTATTTTTCTAGCAAAATCTATCGCATTGCCATTCTTTTTAATATTATTAGTAACATCTAAGTAACATTCATCAATTGAATAAACTTCCAACATATTAGAATAGTTTGTTTTTATAAAATTAAAAATTTTTTTAGACATTAAAGAATAAAGTTGATAATGAGGTGAAATAACAATTAAATCCTTAATCTTATCTCTTACTTTAAAAAGGGGATCTCCACTTTTAAAGCCTTGTTTTTTTACTTCATAAGACATAGCAGAAATGATTGCTCTTCTTGAATTCAAAGCAATTACCACTGGTTTGTTTTTTAAATTTTCATTCTTTGATCTCTCGCAACTTACAAAGAATGCATCCATATCAATATGAAATATAACCTTAGCCATTTAATCCTTTTTTAAAAGCGCGATAAACTATTGAGGCACATTCTAAACGATTAAGATGAACCTTAACATTTTCAAATACCAACAATTTACCTAAATCAATATTTATATCTATTTGTTCTTCTCTGTTAATTAATTTAAAGTACTCTTCCAGAATACATAAAATTTCGCTCTTATCTTTATTTAAAACTTGATCAATCATCAATTCCACACTTGAAATAAAGATAGCACATCCGGTTGCATAATACTTTGCATCAATTAATTTATCATTTTCAAATAGTAAATTTAGCTCTATATCATCAACGCAAACTCTTGAATGTTCTTTTATACCATTTCCTCTTGGAATAGATAAACTGTGCTTTGGTTCAGAATAAGAATTAAATATTATTTGTTGTTTTTCTTGGGTACTAAATGATTTCAATAAAATTACCCCCATTTTTTAATTCCTTAATTAATTTATCAATATCCCCTTTATTGTTATACATTGCTAACGATATTCTTACATATGAACTACAATATTTGTTTGTATCTTTAAATTTATAAGCGCAAAAAGCACCAGATCTCACATAAATATTTCTGTTCCCTAGATATGATGCGACATCCTGGGCCGGAACGCCTCTAATATTAAACAAAATTATCGTATCGCCTTTTTTAGAATCAATTAAAACATTAGGCAAAGTTTGCAATTTCTCATAGGCATATATCGCAATTTCTTTCTCATATTTAAATAATTCTGTAACATTAAAACTTTTAAAAAACTCAATTGCCCTTCCTAATTGGATAATGCCAGCAAAATTTGGTGTGCCGGGTTCTCACTTAGAAGATGAATTTCTCATTACTCAATTATTTGATTCTAAAATATTTTGCACCTGGCCACCACCCCATTTTGAAGGCCGAAGATTTTTTAAAATATTATTTTTTATAGCTAATATTCCAGTCCCAGTTGGACCATATAATTTATTGCCAGAAAATGCAATAACATCGCAATAGCGAAAATCAACATTACTATGTACAATAGCTTGGGCTGCATCGTTTATTAAAATAATGTTATTTTCTCTACAAAGTGAGTATATTTTCTTAATATCAAGATTTATTTGAAAATTATTTGTTAATTGAGGTAAAACAATAATTCGTGTATTTTTATTAATAGATTTTATAATGTCCTCACCGTCAAAACAATATCTAAATCTTATATTTTTAATACTAAAATTTTCAAGAAAGGGAACAATTGCAGAAGAATGGTTAAAATAAGTAAATAATATTTCACCACTCTCTACAACCTTTGAAAGCATCTGCGCCACCAAATTTAAACTTTCAGTTGTACCCGAAGTAAAAATTATCTCTTCAGGATCAGCATTAATAAACATAGCAACATCACGTCTAATTCTTTGTAGATCACTGTTTAATTTTATTCCTAGTTTCGAATCAGCAGTACGAGTTGAAATTGAATACTTTTCATAAAATTCCATCCCTTTTTTTATCACCACATCAGGCTTAAATGTTAAGGCAGCGTTATCTAAATAAATAATATTAGGATTATTTTTAAACATAGGAAAAATTTTTTCTCTTTGTTCATTAGTCATTTTTTTTCTCCTGTTTAACAAAAAAAGAAAGATATTCAATATTTTTTGACTTCTCCCCACGGATTGGGCTCTCAATAATGGGCTTTAGTAATATAAAATTATTTTCCCTAGCTATATTAATCACTTTATTAATTATATATTCATGATGTTGTTTAGGAACATATCCACCAGGTTCAACATATTTGCTGCTTGCTTCAAATTGAGGTTTAATTAAAGCAACTAATAAAACACCATTACCAAAGGTCCTATTGCAAACCTCAAAAACATATTTTAAACTTATGAAAGAAACATCGCAAGTCACTAAGTTTATATCCTCACCGAATAAATTATTATTTATTACCTTAAGGTTTGTCTTTTCATATACAACGACCTTATCATTTATTCTTAAAGAAAAAGCTAATTGGTTTGTGCCCGAATCAAGGGCATAAACCTTTCTTGCTTTGTTTTCTAATAATACCTGAACAAATCCACCTGTTGAAGAGCCAATATCTAAACAAACTTTATCCTCCACGTTAATACCATATTCCTTAATTGCTTCTTTCAATTTGTATGCGCCACGTGAAACATAATTATCTTTTTTTTGTTTAATGGTAATAACACAATCATCACTAAATCTTAATGTTGGGTAAAAAACTTTTTCATTATTTACAATTATCCTTCCTTGCATTGCTAAAGAATCGATGGTTTTTTCATCCAATAAAAATTTTTCCTTTATTAACTGTTTCAAGGTTTTTTTCATACTATTTATTAATTATTTGTTTAGAAATTTTATCGAGAATTTTATTAACAAATTTATAATCATTGCCAGGTGAAAAAAGCTTAGTAATATTAACCAATTCATATATCACTACGCTACTATCATTGTAAGTTAGTTCATAAACACCAAATATTAATATTGCTCTAATTAATGGGCTAATTCGCTCTCACTCCCATGTTTCTAGTATAAACTTCTCAATAATTTTTTTTAAGGTTTCATATTTTGACTCTATTATTTGCAACGCTTGTATTTCACAAGGATTTATTTCATTTAGAGGATTATTAACAATAACGCTCGTATCTAAATGCACACTAAATAGTTCTGATTGATAAAGATAAAAAATGATGTTTTTTCGATAATTATACTTTTTAACTAGAAAATTGCCTTTCATGCTTATTTGTTTTTTTTCTTTCATTACTTCTCCAAGAAATTTATTAATTTAATCATTTTTTTATCTTTATTTTTAGTTAGCGTAAAAACTACACCATTAAACTGACACTTATTGTTTGATACTTTAAATGGCAATCTTGCATCATATCTCATTTTTTGATAAACTTCTTCAAAATTAGAACCAATAGCGCAATCCCTTGGGCCGCACATTCCGGCGTCAGTTAAATAATATGTTCCATGTGGGAGAATTTTAGCATCATTTGTTTGAATATGTGTGTGGGTACCGATAAGTGCGTCAGCTTTTCCATCAACATACAAACCAAAAACTGATTTCTCTGATGTCGTTTCAGCATGAAAATCAACTATATAATAATCAGCTTTATATAAGCTGTATACCTCATCAAACTTATCAAAAAAGTTATTTGCAACCTCTTGTTTCCAAGGTTGCAATAGGGGATTAAAAGTTATCCCCATAAATGATATAACAGCAATTTTATTCCCTTTAACATCAAATAGTCTAATACCTGACCCTGGATAGCCTTGATCTATGTTAACAGGTCTAATTAAATCATTATTATCAATTATATCCATTATTTCATGTTTAGCTCAAACGTGGTTACCCAATGTAAAGGCATTCACCCCCGCATTTTTTAATTGAAAGTAATGTTCAGGAATAAAGCCTTTTCTACCAGAAACATTTTCAGATTGTGCTATTACAAAGTCTATATTCTCGTCTTTAATAATTTTGTCTAAATTCTTTATAACAAAATCAATACCTGGGTTTCCAAATATATCACCAAGAAATAAAATGTTTATATTCTCTTTTTTCATAGTTTTAAATTATATATAATTTAACGTTTTTTAGGTTAAACAAGTCTTTATAAGTAAACACATTTTTAATAAACATTAGACATTGTTTAATTTTTCAATGACCTGATTATAAATTTCACTATAGAGTTCATTATTTGTTTGTAACAATAGCGATAAATTAATTTGACCTTGGGCAATATTTTGGCCATTATAGTTATATCATGAACCTTTACGAGAAATAATCATAAATTCCTCTGCTAATTGAATAATCTCATTAACCCTTGATACACCTTTTGAAAATACAATTTCAATTTGTGCACTTTTGTATGGTGGGGCTAATTTATTCTTAACAACCTTACATTTAATTTGATTCCCCGTTATATCACCGTTGCTAGTTATATTTTGTGACTTTCTTACCTCAAGCCTAATCGAGGAATAGAACTTAAGCGCCTTACCGCCAGTTGTAGTTTCTGGATTGCCAAACAATACTCCAATTTTTTCCCTTATTTGATTAAGAAATATAATCGTTGTTTTATTTTTAGATAATGTACCGGTAATTTTTCTTAATGCTTTCGACATTAATCGAGCTTGAGCACCAATTGTTTGGTCTCGCATTTCGCCATTTAGTTCAACTTCTGGAACTAATGCGGCCACTGAATCAATAACAATCAAATCGACTGCACCGGTTTTGGCTAATCTGTCAGCTATTTCTAATGCCTCTTCACCGGAATTTGGTTGAGCTAGAATTAAATTTTTAATATCGACGCCAAGGTTTTTAGCATATATTGGGTCAATAGAATGTTCAGCATCAATAAAAGCAGCAATACCGCCATTCTTATGAATTTCGGCAATTGCATGTAATGCTAATGTAGTTTTTCCACTGCTTTCAGGACCAAATATCTCAACAATTCTGCCTCTTGGCCATCCACCAATTCCGAGAATATTATCAATGTTTAAAGAACCAGAACTAAATGTTTCTGGAATTATGTTAGGTTCTTCTCCCAATAACATAATTGATTCCTTACCGAATTCTTTTTCAATTTCCTTCAAAATTTGATCAATATTAACAACCTTTTTTATGTTTGTTTCGTTCATATTTTTGCCTCCACTAATATTTTGCAATACTCGCTTTTAAAGTAGGGTATTTTAGGAAAAAATAGCGAAAACAGATGAAAAAAATATAAATTTGAATTATTTAGAAACAGCAAAAACTTGCTCAAGTTTTTTAATTGCTCAATCCTCAATTAAAAAGGAAAATGTAACATTTTTAGTATCATTATTTTTATAAAAAGTATCAATAATTTTGTATGAATAAATGCCCTTTATTGACTTAATTTTTTCAATGATTTTTTCAACAGTTTCGTGTTTATTTAGTTCAAAAGTAATATCCCTTGTTTTTATAGGTTCATGTCGATAATTAATAAAAGTATTAGAATCATTTAATAATTTATCAAGCATTATTTCTGCAAAAATATAATCTGAGTTAATAATTTGGGGATGAATTTTAGCTATATATCCAATCATTTCTGACCCTAGATAAATAACACATGATGCGTTGGGATGAAAAATTGTGCTATGTGTTTTTTTAAACTCTAATTGTTTATTAGTCAATGACATAACATCTTGTTTAATTTCAGCAAATGATTTAATATTTGAACAAAGACCCAAAATATTCATTTTGCGCCCGATCATTCCGATATCAAAATAAGACCCTTTTTTAAAACCTTGTTTCTCATTATGAATAGCCACCTCATTCAAACTATGAATAAATGATAGACGAACCTGCGAGTGATCATAATTTTTTGCATCCACTGCATTCAAAATTTCTCTGATATTAAAAGGATCGAAAATATTTTCCTCAGGTTTTATTAGTGTATATGTTCTAACATTTGAATAATTTTTATTTGCTAATGTTCTATAGTATTCATAAACGTTGTTAATATCATAATTTAATCTTGTTATTTTAGGTTGTTTTAGTGGAAAATTATCATAACCATAAAATCTAAAGACCTCCTCAACGAAATCTTGCAAAGTATTTAAATCATAGCGATAAGTTGGAAAAACAACAACTGATTCATCATTTTTAAATTTAAAATCAAGTTTAGATATTTTTTTCATTACCTCATTAAACTTTTTAGTTTTATTAATTGAAAACCCTGCGCATTTATTCAAATATGATTTATCTATTAAGATGCTCTTCTTGTGGGTTTTGGGAACATTGATTTGATGCGAGTAATCAGTTAAATATTGAGCTAAAAAATTATAAGCCAAAATCAAAGAGCCATCCGATATCTCACGACTTGCACGCATTGATGAATTTGTATTTAATTTGATTTGCTTAGCATTTTTTCTAACACCCATAATATTAAACGAAGCAAGTTCAAATATAACTTTTTGAGATTCTTTCTTAAATTGATATTGTTCTAAACCTATAGTAGCAGCAATAGATATAGGCGTTTCATTATTAAATACACAAAGTGCATTTTTTAATTCAACTTCTTTATTACCTAAAATATTTAGCTTACCGCTATAATAATCAACATTAAACACATTTGATTGTAGGTCTTCTTTATTATAAATATGACATGGGACGCCGGCAAATAAAAGCACTAAGTTGGTAAGGTCTACAGCATTATTAAATGTTTTAATGTTATGTCTTCATAATAGCATTTGTTCTTGTAATGAACATCTTAAATTACTATTAGACGCTTCAACCAATGAAAAAGAATGAGTATCATTTAACTTTTTGACCTCAAATGAAGAAATCAAGTTAGGGTTTGCCTTTTTTGGTCATTTTATCTCGGTATCAAAAAATGCCGCTAATTCTCTAGCCATAACAAGATAACATTGCGCATCAGCACGGTTAGAAAGAATTGAAACTTCAATCATATAATCATCTAAATCAAAATAGGTTATTGGGTCGATATTTAAATCTATTTTATCTAATTGAAATATTTGATTGCCAAATTCCTCTGGAATTACATTCGAATTAAAACCTAATTCATCCAAACTCACAAACATACCTTCCGAAGTAATGCCTTTCATTTTTCTTGGAGCAAAGATAATTTCTTTACTTCTCGAACCAGGAACAAAGGAAAGAACATACTGACCTTTTTTCATATTGGTTGCAGTTGTTTGAATAATAGCTTTATGTCCGTCACTATATTCAACCTCGCACACTGTTAAACGATCGGCTTGAGGATTCTCGTATGTATTTGTAACATGACATATTTTTATACCTTCAACATCACTGAATTTATAATATTGTTCCACTTCAAAACCAATTGAATTTATTGCTTCAACAACATCCTCGATAGTATGAGTTTGTAAATTAGCTAATCTACATAATGTTTTAAATGAAAAAATCATATTCTTAACTCCTTAAACCTCTATTTAAATTGATTTAAAAATCTTTTATCATTGGTATATAACTCTCGAATGTCTTCAATACCATATTTAATCATTGTAATTCTTTCAATTCCAATGCCAGCTGCAAACCCGTTCATCATATTAGTATAACCAGCAGATTTTAAAACTTTATCATTTAACATGCCTGCTCCCAAAACCTCAATTCATCTATTTTTAAAAAAAATATCAACCTCAACACTAGGTTCTGTAAATGGAAAATATGATGGACGAAGCCTAATTTTTATGTCTTCCTCAAGTACATAAGAAAGCATTTCTTTCAATGTATACATTAATGACGCAAAGGAAACATTACCCACGCTCACTAAATCAAGTTGTGTAAATTGGTGAGTATGTGTTTTATCTTCTTCATCATTTCTATAAACCTTACCAATGGCAAACTGTGAAAATTCCTTATTAGCAAATTTCTCAAGTGCACGAGCGCTTATTCCTGTATTATGTGTTCTTAAAAGCTCATTATTATTTAAATATAAGGAATCCTGCATTTCTCGCGCTGGGTGTGATGCAGGAATGTTTAAATTCTCGAAATTATATCTATCATTTTCAATTTCAGAATAACTTAGCTCAATATAACCATTAAATAAAAGCCACTCTCTAAATTTTTGAGAAACAAGATTAACGGGATGAATTGAACCTTCATTTTCAACAGGAGTGGCATAATCCACAAAATCTTTTTCTAGTTGTTTTTGGATTTCTAAATTATTAAGTTTATCCTTTGCTATATCAAAAAAGTCTTCTGCTTGTTTTTTTAATTCTTGAATTTTTTTACCTATTTCTGGTTTTAATTCCTTAGAGGCTGTTTTTAATTGCTCCATTAATTGTTTTAATTCAGGAGAATTATTAAATTGATTTTTAATATTTTTTAAGTCTTCTAAATTATTGATTTTATCCAAATTAAACATTATTGTTCTCCTTTTTTTTAACTATTTCTCAGTATTGTTTAACTTTCTTTTCTCAACCTTGGCCTTGATATTCATATGTCTTTAAATTTATCAATTCATTGGGCAGATATTGTTGCTGGACTCAATGATAAGGATAATCATGAGGATACTTATATTTCTCTTTTTTAAAACTTGCAGACAAATTAAATTCCTTAAGATAGTAAGGAGGCTGATAAATTAAATTACGTTCCAATATTTTTTTAGTTTGTTGTATAGCAAGATATCCTGAGTTTGATTTGGGGCTCAAAGAAATATTAAGAATTGCAAAACCAATCGGCAAATAACCTTCTGGTAATCCTAATCGCTCGAAACTTTCAATTGCTGCTAGCGTTTGTGGGCCGACCATTGGATTTGCTAACCCAACATCTTCATAAGCGGCGCATAACATTCGACGAAATAAATCGCTAGTGTCCCCAGTTTTTAAAATTAATAGCCCTCAATACAAAGCAGCATCAGGATCGGAACCTCGCAATGACTTATGAAAAGCACTTAGCAAATCATAATGATTATCGGCATTATTATCACTTGCAAAATTTATTGAGGGGACCAACTCTTTAATTTTTCCCAATGTAATATTATCACTTGTGCTAAGTTTACTTATAAGATCAACAATATTTATGGCTCCTCGAAAATCGCCGTTAGCCTGTGTGGCAATAAAATCTTGTATTTCAACATTTTTTAATCAGTCGAATTGCATTTGTATAGATATCTGTTGTAGTCTTTTTTTAATATCTTGTTGCGTTGGAAAATCCATTTCAATAATATGAGTTCTTGAACGCAATGCTGGTTGTATTTTAAAATAAGGATTTTCAGTAGTTGTGGCATAAATGGTAATAAAACCGTCTTCTAAGTAAGGCAACAAAATATCTTGTTTATCTTTATTTAATCTATGTAGCTCATCAATTATTAAAATGTCATTATTTTTGATTTTTGTAAGTAAATCATCCTTCTTATCAATAGCAGCATTAAAAAAATCATAATTAACATTCATTTGATTAGCAAGAATTGAAGCTATTGTAGTTTTACCACAACCTGGTTTACCATAAAAAATAAATGAAGAAAGATCTTTATTTTTGATTATAGAATTGAAAAGGTTTCTTTTAATTTTTGAACAAACAAAATCATCTAAATTATTAGGGCGCAACTGATTAGATAGGTTTAATTTCATATTACTAATTATAATTGAAATTAAAAAACTATAAGAATATTCTATGATGGTGTTTTAAAAGCAACTCTCATTCAATTTTACCAATAAAAAAGCGCACACTTTCGTGTGCACTTATTTATAAAATAAATTTATTTTGTTTCCTGTGTTGTAGTATCAACCACTGGTTTTGGGGTTGCTTCCTTCTTAACAAATTCTTTTTTAACTGGACCAATATAAGGCAAAATAGCAACTAATCTTGCTCTTTTGATTGCCAACGCTACCGCTCTTTGGTGTTTAGCACATGTTCCAGTTATTCTTGAAGATATAATTCTTCCTTGTAGATTTACTAATTTTGATAATAGTTCTTCATTTTTATAATCAACATAAGCAACAGGTAATTTATTTGAACAAAATTGACATGGACGTTTACGAACGAATAATTTCTTACGAACAATTCTCGCCATTTTTTTCTCCTTTATTTAAAAGTCTCAACTCAAACCATCTATGGCATCATCAACATCACTTGTATGTTCCGTAGATGCTTGTTCACTAGTTGGAACCTTGTTATTTTCTTCATTGGAAATGCTAAACTCTTTAAAATTATTTTTTCTTCTAGCCTCAGTAACTTCTCGCGATTCAAGAGATTGTATTTTATCAGCACTAACAACATAATTATTAATTAATTGCCCATTTTGATCAGTTGTTCTTGTTGATTGGAAAGTTCCCTCAACTAGCATCAACGACCCTTTATCTAAAAATTTGTTAATAAATGATGCATTGCTTCTTCACGCTACGCATGGAATAAAATCCGCAACAGGTTCAGAGTTAGGCGTCGAATATGTTCTAGTTACAACGATTGTAAACCTTGAATATTCAACGCTTGAAGCAGTAATCCCCTTATATGGCTTTGAAGCTAGTCTTCCGACTAAAATAACTTTGTTCATAACTTTTGCCTCCAATAAAATAAAATTAACTATTTAGCCACTGGTTGTTGTTTTTTAATGTATGGTCTTCTTTGTTCATTTCTTCTATCATTTGATGTTGCTTCTTTGTTTTCATTTTTATCAAATGATCTTCTATTTTCAAAATTTCTTTTTGTAAATCTTCTTTGTTTTCTTGGCTTCAAACCTTTTTCTGAATTTAAATTAATAATTAATGATCTAATAATTGACTTATCAATATTAAATTTTCTTGTTAATTCTTTTATTAATTCAGGTTGTGCACTTGTTAAAATCAAGAAATATGTTGCACGTGTTAATTTGTTAATTGGATACGCTAATTCAGTTCTCTCTAATCTTTCGAATTTTGTGTTTTTTTCATCTAATACTGAGAATACTAAATCTTTAACACTTTCTTCTGTTGATGTAGGGTTAACTAGAATCATAATTTCATATTTTGACATTATAGTTCTCCTTTTGGACTTTTGGGCCTTTATATTGGCCAAGGAGTCTCACCCTTTTGTTAATAATTTTTTAAAATTAAAATATTTTAACCTAATTATTTTACTAGAAAATATAGGGATTTTTTCAATATATAAATTTTATGGTTAAGTTACACAAAACACAGCTATTTTTCTAGTTCTTCAAGAATTTTCTTTGTTGTTTTAAATTGAAACTTTGCGACGTTATATAACTCAGAAATCCCAAATTTCTTCACAAAACTAACTCCTTGTTTAATAACCAAATCGCTTGCTCCAAGTATAAAATCAAAGCCATCATAATTAGCTTTTTGAGCTTCCATCTTTTTAAGAAGAATATATCTTGCTAAAATGGAAGCGCAAGCCACGGATAAAAATTTATCCTCAGCTTTTGTTTCTTGTACCAAACTAATTCTCTCAAAAATATTCTTCTTGATAAGATTCTTATTATAAAGGTTTGCTATATGCTCATTGAACTTATTCAATGTTGTATATTGGTCAATAACAACTTTTTTATTATTTTTTACAATATTCTGCAATCTATCAATTGAATTCATATGAATAAGAGTTTTAACTGCATTATTATTAATTCCAAACTTAATCAAGTTATTATAACCCTTCTGGCTCATTGTTGTATCCTTAAACAAAACAACATTATTTTTAATAATGTATTCAGCAATCCCCATTATCTTAGAATCACTAAGTTTTTTACTATCCTTAACGCCAAGATTTTTAATTAATTGAATATTTTCTTCCGGAATAAAACAAGCAACTGAAACAATAGGAGCAAAATAATCGCCTACTCCCGTTTCATCAACGCCAATATAATCAGAATCTTTTGTCATCATATTATTTTTCGTCTTTATTATAAAAATTATCGGCTTTTACAGTTTTTAAATTCTTCTTTGATTCATTTTTTAGGTTCTTAGCCATTTCAATATATTTATCTGGATTATCTAAGAATTCATCAATAAAGTATCCAACAGCTCCTTCTTTATTTGTTTGAGGCATCACAACTGTCGAAACCTTCTTAATTGCTTGCTCAGCGTTCGCAGGGCAAACCCCCACATTGCCGATTTCATACATGCTCAGATCGTTATATGAATCTCCCATTACAATGGTATCGTCAATATCAATGTTGTAATATCTCATCATTAAAGAAATAACCTTACCTTTATCAACTCCAATAGATGTAATATCAAAAACAGGGCTTAATCCTTCACCTTTTGATCAAGATGAAAATTCGCCAAGATCTCCATATCTTCTTTTTAAATATGTTAACAAATCAAGAACATCAGTTGTAGGTTGACAATCAAAAACTATTCCTGTTGGTTTTAAGGGTAATTTTTCCAAATTTATTGATTCGCGGAATTTTGTAGCTTGATTAAAACCAAAGACCTTCTCTAGGTTCGGATCTCTATGCATTAATTGAACTCAGTCCGGCCCTTCAATAGCATAATTTGAAATTTCTTTTTTAACTTTTTGATCACCTAAAATGTATAAAACCTCATTCAAATCAAGATATGTTATTGTTGGTATAAAGAATGGATCTGCAGGATTATGTATATGAGCTCCATTATAATTACCCACAATAGCGTTTAATCCAAGTTTTTGATAAACCGGCATTGTGCTTCTTCATGGTCTACCAGTTATGATAGATACAATATGTCCTTCCTTAATAGCTCTCTTGATTGCTTCTTCTGTTTTAGGGTGAATAGTTCCAGCACCAGAATCTGCTAACAATGTACCATCAAGATCAAGAGCAAATAAAAATCTTCTATTATTTGATTCTTTATTAAAAGCCATTTTTTTCCTTTCTTCAAAATTTAAATATTTATTTTCTTTAAAAATAAGGTAGAAAATAGAAAATGAGACACATAGTCTCTCTTTCTATTTCTTTGTTCCAAAAATACGGTCACCAGCATCTCCTAAACCAGGAAGAATATAGTTATTTTCATTTAATTCTTCGTCTTTTGAAGCTAAATAAATATCTACATCAGGATGCTCAATATTAACCTTGTTAATCCCTTGTTCAACACCAACCAAACATATAAGTTTAATGTTTATAAAACCTTGTTTTTTTAATCTACTAATAGCATCGCAAGCCGATGAACCTGTTGCCAACATTGGGTCAACAATAATTACATAGCTATCCTTCTCAACATTAGGAATTTTAAAAAAATACTCAACTACTTGTGTGGTTTCCTCGATACGATACATTCCAATATGACCAACTCGAGCTTGTGGTACTAAATCCAATATACCATTAACCATACCAAGACCAGCACGCAATATAGGAATAATGACAATCTCCTTATCCAATTGCTCGCCATGAAAAATTGAACCTGTTGGTGTTTTGACCTCTAACGGCTTAGTTTGATAATCTCTTAACATTTCATAAACCATTAAAGATGCTATTTCATTAAGATTTTGCCTAAACTCATTATGAGTGGTGTTTTCGTCTCTCATCTTTGTCAACTTAGCATTGATAAGAGGGTGTTGAAAAATTTTTACCATATTTTGTCCTTACTTATTTGTTAAATTTTTAACTAGTAATTTGAACTATTATCTACTTTACCTTCGATAATTGTAACTGATTTTGAGGTACCTAGTCTATTAGCGCCTAATTCAACCATTTTTAATGCATCATCCTGTGATTTGATTCCACCAGATGCTTTAATTAATAAATTATCCTTAGCGACTTCCTTCATAATTTTAATATCTTCAAAACTTGCTCCTCTATATGAAAAACCAGTTGACGTTTTAATAAAATCAGCACCTGATTGTAATACTATTTCAGTTGCTTTAGCAATTTCTTCATTTGTTAGTAGTGCTGTTTCAATAATTACTTTTAAAACTTTATTACCACAAACTTCTTTAATTGCTTTAATTTCATTAAGAACATATTCATATTGTTTGTCTTTAAAACGCCCAACATTCATAACCATATCAATTTCATCTGCACCGTGTTCAAGAGCGATTTTTGTTTCAAAAACTTTAACACTTGCAACGTTATATCCTAATGGGAAACCAATAACTGTGCAAATTAAGACATCAGTATTTTTTAATTGTTCTTTTGCGTATTTAACATAAGAAGGCGCTATACAAACAGATTTAAAGTCATATTTTTTAGCCTCTTCTATTAATTTATCTATATCTTTTGTTGTTCCTGCTTGACCAAGGAAGGTATGATCAATTAACTTATTTAGCATTTTTTTTCTCCTATTTTTTGTTTTTTAATTACATTAATTTAGTTAGAACTTCTTTGGTTTCAAAAGGTTTTGAACCAAACTCAATTTTATCTATTAAATCATTAGATAGCTTTTCATCGATTGGTTTAGATGAATATAAAGTAAATAAAACATCACCTTTTTTAACAAAATCATTTGTTGTTTTATTTAAATAAACACCAGCATCAAAATCAATATTATCCTCTTTTTTGCTTCTTCCAGCGCCAAGTTTCATGGCCACTAATCCAAATTCAATAGCTGAATTAATTTTTAGATATCCTTCATTTTGTGAAATGATTTCAAACTTATATGTTGGATTAAATCAATTAGATTCATAAACTTCATCAACATTTCCGTTTTGCGCTTTAATTCATTCATTGAATTTTTGCAATGCTTTACCATTAGCGATAACTTCTTTAATCATTGCTCTGGCATGTTGCTCATCTTTAGCATTATTTGAAATAGTAAGCAATGTAGCACCCGATGAATATATAATTTCGGTAAAATCTTTAGGACCCATACCTTTTAAAGTATCCACTGCTTCGAGAATTTCAATTTTATTACCAATAGCACGGCCAAGAGGTTTCTCCATATTTGTAATTTCAACTGCAATCTTCTTGTTTAATTTTTTACCTATTTCAATCATTAATTTACCAAGTTTTTCAGCTTGATCAATATTTTTCATAAATGCCCCATTACCGCATTTAACATCTAAAAGTATACAATTTGAACCTGTTGCTAGCTTTTTAGACATAATTGATGAAGCAATTAAGGGTATGGATTCCACAGTGCCTGTAACATCACGTAGTGCATAAATCTTTTTATCTGCTGGAACTAGTCTCTCGTTTTGTCCTACTACTGCAATGTGATGTTTTTCAACAACAGTCTTAAATTGATTGTCCGTTAGAGATATCGTATATCCGGAAATTGATTCAAGTTTATCCAATGTTCCGCCAGTGTGTCCTAGGCCACGGCCAGACATTTTAGCAACTGTAAGACCAAGCGCCGCTAGTATTGGACATAACACAATACTTACCTTATCTCCAACTCCGCCCGTTGAGTGTTTGTCAACAATAGTTGTATTTAAATATGACCAATCAATTGTGTCACCCGAATTTATCATTGCATTAGTTAGATACGATGTTTCTGTTTCATTTAATGAATTTAAACGAATTGCCATAAGAAGGGCTGAAGCTTGGTAGTCAGGAATATTTCCATTAACATAGTTTTCAACAAAGAATTCTAATTCTTCCTTTGTTAATTCTTCTCTATTAGCCTTCTTATTTATGATATCAATTATTCTCATTATTGAAAATCCTTAGCAAGTGCAAGAGCAATTTTCATCATTCCATTAAATGAATTTTGTCTTTCTTCACTAGTTGTAAATTCATTTGTAACTAGATTATCAGAAATTGTTAATAATGTTGCAGCTTTTTTGTTTAATCTTTCAGCAACAGTAAATAAACCATATGCTTCCATTTCTGCACAAACCGCACCACCAGATGTTTCAATTCTTTCGCTAATAGTTTTTTCTGTATAAAATGCATCTTCACTTAAAATTCTTTCAAAATGAACATCCATTCCCAACTTTTTAGCATAATCTAAGATCAATTCATTCAAGTCGTGGCTTGGTATTGCGATATTATTTTTATCTCCTTTAATAATTGAACTTCTAAAAGCTGTACTTTCGCTATATGCAGATGATGCAAGAACGATTTCATAATTTTTTAATTCTGCTTTAAACGATCCTGCTGAACCAATTCTAACGATTGCTTCAACACCATATTCTTTAAATAGTTCATATGCATAAATTCCGATTGATGGAACACCCATCCCGGAAGCGCACACAGAAACTTTGTTTCCTTGATAAAAACCAGTATACATTAAGACATTTCTTACATTAGAAACTAATTCAACATTTTCTAAGTAATTATCAGCTATATACTTAGCTCTCAAGGGATCACCAGGCATTAAAACTAACTTTGCAAACGCATTTTCTTTAGCATTTATATGAGGTGTCATAAAATCTCCTTTTTTCTTATTTTTTTCTTATATATTTCCATATTTTTAATTACATTAAAAATTTTATTACAAAATTAGTTTTTAATTATCTTTATGATATATAAAAGTCCTAACAAATTTGATTATTATCATTTATAAGTGTGGCCCCCTCATTAATTAAATCAATATTTTGATCTTCACTTAAATGATCTCTAAAGAGTAAGCATTGCACATCTTTACCTTGGTCAAGAAACTCATTAATTGTTCCGTTATATTTTTTTTCCAATGAAGAAAGCAAAATTATCTTTTGACATAAACAAGCGTTAATTCTTTGTCTACTATAAAATGCATTTTTAGTTATGTGATATTCACTAGGATATTCGGATATAATTAAACAGTTATCATTTAAAAATTCTTTTAAATTTAAATTGTTTTTAGCATATTCAATTCCACATGGAAGCAATATAATAACCTTAAAATTACGCTTCAAAAATGTTTTTAGGATTTTTTGCTCTAATCCAGTCCAATATAAATTAATAAACACGCTATCATTGTCATTTTTGTATTTTTCTATATATTCAATTATATTTTTAGTTTCATATGATCCTGTTAAGTAGATGCATTGTTGCCTATTGCTTTGTTTTAAGATATTAAGATTTCCTTCATAAAATAATACAAATGGTGGCTTAGTTATATTTAAAAGTTGTTTAGGGTATTCATCATCTAAAATAGTTATAAATTTTTTATTTTTCTCATGAATTTTAAATTTAAATGTATCAAATTCTTCTTCTTTAATTTCTTCCTTATTTTTTATTGCCTTATAAACATCATTTCAATCACCTTTGTATTTAAATATAAAATATAATAGTATTTCGTTCATTCGTCCTCCACATATAAACATAATATGCTAAGAAGATGATTTCTTCAACCAAATTGGGAAAAAACAGTGAAAATAAAAAGACACAAAAATGCCTTTTTATAAAAAGATGAAATTCCATATGCTATATAAAATACATCTCCAATTTTTATCTAAAATTTCGCTAATAACACAACAAAAAGTATACTTAAATGACGTTATAATATTTATATTTGCCTATTCTAGTGTATTTCAAATCTTTTTTGTAGTCTCTATTCTAATGTTGTTTTAATAAATAATTTTTATGAATTACGCTTGCGAAATAGTAAATTTTAAGGAACGATAAAATTACAAATAATGATGATGATAGAAATAGAAATGCTTCTAATACTTCTAGATTTTCATAATAAATTATCGAAATGGCTTTGTGCTTTGGATTTAAGAATTCAGTCGGTTTATTGCTTTTTAGTTTTCATAAAAGAACATCAATTGCATTGAGTAAGGTTGCATCTAGTATAACTGATATCGATAATAAAATTATGTTAATTGCAAATAATATATTAATTATTATTGTGTTCGTTTTAGATATAGTTTTTATTTTTGATTTAAAACATATATATAAGATAACGGAAAATGTGATTAATATTATCCCTAAAACTAAAATTGTGGCTCTAAATCCACTATATCAAAATATTGCTACTGCTTCCTCATGTTTAATGACTTGAGGATAAGATTGCCGGGCTTCATAATCCAAAAAATACTGCGTATATAGAAGTGTTATAATAAAAAATAAAACTACAAATATTGTATAAATGGTTAGTATTGCTATTCATTTTGATTTAGAATTGTTTTTATTTTCCATTATTTATATTCTGTATATCTTCTTTCTAATGATGAAGCAAAACCAAATATTACAAATATAATGTAAGCAATAACCAAAATAGTTACAATAGCAATAATTATTTTCTTCTTTTTACTCATTATTTAATATACCCCTTTTCTTTTAGTAAAAAATTCATTTCATTCCCATCATGTTTAACTCCATTATAGTTAAACATTTCTTTCTAATTTATCTCTTTTCTTATTATTTATTACAAAATTATAATCTCCAGTAACAAGGCGTTATAGTTAGTATAGGTAATAATAATTTCATTCTTTTCATAATTGTTCCTTTTTAACATCCCTACATATTTAATTTTATTCCAAAATATAATGTAGATACCCAATTCACCAAATAATGAAAATTAGTGACTTATTTTTTGTTAAAAAAGATAAAAGGCTTTAGTTTTCGCTTTTATCTCTATAAATTTAATTTTTATATAGTTCTTAAAATTAGACTAAATTTATCAACGCCTAAAAATGCTGTGCATAAAAAAATAAAAAGGCACAAAATGCCTTTTTGCACGATAAACCGCTTTTTGTTCTGTAAATTAACAGCGCCAACTATTTATCTAAACATATTAAAATAATATGCTTCCCGATCTTTATTCATTTATATTAATCAGGTTCCCCTACCAAAATTTGGGTTTCTAACTCATGGAGTTTACATCGTTGCACCTTAACTAAATAAGCTCGTCTCTGTTGCACTAGTCGTCAATTATTTAAATAACTGCCTAGGCTTATTTGGCCTAGCATGATCACTACTTGCATCGCAGCAAGTGCTAGAGCGGATTTTCCTCTACATAAAATAATTATGCAGCAGTTGGCTGTGCATAATTATTTTACTCTATTTTTATTTTTTTAGCTAAATCCTAATAGAAATCTTCAGGATCAATTTTATCAAGTCCAGACCACGATGAATTCGAACGTTTATTATTTAATTTCATAAATTTACCATAACCGCCTTCTTTTAAAGTTAGTAAGATATATTCTTTTTTAGAAATCTCATATGCTTGTCCGGCCTCGCTAATTTTATATTTAAATCTAGTTAAATTGCCCTTTTCTTTATCATTATAACCAGAACTAGTAATTAAATAAGTAATTGATTCAGGACCATAATTACTATCATCAAAGTAAGCTCATGACTTGACAAATCAAAAACCAGATTCGCTTACTGCATAATTAGTAAATTGACGACGATCAATATCTTTTGTAAAATAGCTTTGCATACCTGAAAATTTAGAGCTTAAAAACGGAATGGCCGAAATATTAGTTCCTTCCTGAATCTCTCATAATAACGAACGAACACCTGTATATAAATTAATTTTTCTTTGACTCACATCACGTTGAGCAATATCTGTTTCACGCCCAAATGTTTCAAAAAGAATATAATCAATCGCCACCTTAAAACGATATAACGCCTGCCATTCAGGTGTCTTAGATCTGACTTTAAAACTACTATCTTGAGTTTTTTGATTCTTATAATATTCAATACTTAACATTTTAAAGATTTCATTAATCAATGACAGTGCATCAAGGTCGGGAGAAATATTATCTGGATCATCATTTTGAATGTTGCTCGTTGAAGTCGAATTGCTTAATTGTCCAATACTTACAAAATCAAGTAGAGTATTAATATTAGTACGCTTTGTTGGATCGGGATTCATATTAATGTTTCGCAAACCATTATATAAAACCGAATCCTTTAAATTACTTTTTCCAAATAATAGATTTATAAGCTTAATCAAGCGAGCACCATTAATAGCCTTAGTTTCACCAACAAAAGAAGCAATAATCTTAAGATCATTAAATGAAAATCCGGCCTTAATTTTTTCAATGGCATCAAGGAGTCATTTGACTGGTTCAAATATTGAAAAATTTTTACTATAGCCAACAATATGATCGATAGTTCTCTTAACAACTTTTCGTTTATAAAAATCAGTTTCGATTAATTCTTTAAAAATAGCGCTAATTAATTCTTTGATAAATGAAATGTCTTCGGCTGTAACATTTTCCAATTTTAAATAATTTAATACATGACCAATAACAATCTTCATTAAATCATCGTCTTCAACAACTGCTTCCAGCACTTTTGTTACATTATCTTTTAATTTTTGTGAAACTTTTTCTAATGTTTTAGTTACTATTTCGCCAATATTTGTTGCTTGGACTTTTGGTTTTGTTAGAAAATCAGATATAACATCGCTAATTAACGTTTTTAAAATTGGTTTGTCTGCAAATTTATCAACTATAGTTTGCAATTCGGACTTAGGTATTAAATCTTGTTTTATTTCTTGCCATTTTATCTTTTTAATTTGGTCTTTAAAGATTGTATGAACAACCTCGATTATTGCTTCCTTGCCAACAGCTTCGCTAGAATCAAGAGAACCATTCAAGCCAGTTAATACATTGAATATTGTGCCTTCAATATTCTTTAAAAACTCTTTTTGTTCATCAGAAATAACTGGATTTAGCACATTTTGAGTGTTATTAGATATTGTATGTTGGTTGTTTATTTGATTAGTCAATTTTGGTATATTTCTTTCCAAATAATGATATAAAGAACTAAATTCTTTAACTAACTGTTCTTTTGATATGTTATTTCCAATAAGTGATTTAAACATATCCTCTATATTTCGGGATGTAAATAAAGCCTTTCAATCGATTTTCTTTAACCCTGAAATTATTTTTGATATCAATATATTTTGATCAAAATGGCCCTTTGGGTCAATAATATCAATGTCAACAAGACTCACAAAAAGCTTACTTATTATGTCTGATACAATATTTTTATTACCTAGATTTTTAATAATTCTGGTACCCAAGTTAGCAATATTTTCAAACTCGTCGCTAGTTGAATCAAATTTTAATTCTGAATGAATTGCATTCAACACAAATTTAACTAAACTATTAATATACGCTTCATCAGAAGTGGCATTAGAAACAATTTTTTTAATAAAGTCACTGATCGAAGACTTATTTAGGTTCAAAAGTTTCTTAATTAATTCATTTATATTATGAATATTCTCTAATGATTTTTGGTCTAAGGAAATTAGTGTATTAATAAAGTTAGTTATAAGGTCCTTAGTATCTTCCTTATCAAAGATAAATTCAATAATCTTTTCTTTTGTTTTGTCAGCAAAATCTTGAGCGTTTGAGTCAACTTTTAAAATAAGATTTGTTAAAAAGTCTAATTTAGTTTTTACATACTCTTTTATTTTTGGAGATTTACGTATCTTTTGAACTAGACTAGGAATTTCTTTTTTGATAGACTCGCGATCAGAGGCATTTAAAATTGAAAATCCAACTTTAATTAATCTAAAAATATCATTTATATTTATCTTAATTCCCTCTTTTTTATTGAACTCAACAATTGTTTTATTCTTTGATTTTTCCTGCAAAGTAACAGATGGAGTAGTAAAAAGCAACTCTAGCTTATCAAAATTATTTATAACTAAAAGAATAATATTAGCTAAGTCATGCGAGTCTAATCCTGATAAGAATTGGTCTAACTTATCTATGTTTATTTTATTAAATATGCTAATAAGGTCGAACGCACTATTAAAGTTATATTTCTCAAAATTGAATTGATATTGGTTAATATTTTTAACTAATAATTTAATAACAGATTTAGTTATAGCGTTGCTTATATTAAGATCTGGGAGGAAATTAATTGCCTTGTTAAATATTGCTTTTAGCGATTCTTTTTGGCCGTTTTTAAATTCAATGCCATTAAGTTTTTCGGCAACAAATTCAACTAAGAAATTAGCAATTGATTGCTTTAATTGTTCGCTTTCTTTTGATAATAAAATATCATTTAGAATTAAGTCTACCTTTTTAATTATCCAATCCTCGTTAACTATGAAGAAATTCTTAAATCAGCCTTCAAAAGAATCTACATTCTTTAGGACATCCTCAAGCAATAATTTTTCAATAATTTCATTGATATTTTGCGAAACAAGATCATTATATTTTAGATTAATAAGATCTTTCGTGTCTTTAATTATTGAAGTAAGAGCTCCTTTTGAATGTTCTCCTAAATTTAAATTAGATAAATTTATATTATCAAACATATTATTAATCAATTGTTTAGGATTAATATTTTTTAAAATAAATTCTAAAAACTCTTTTTTGCCTAACAATACTTTTAAAGTTTCTACAAGTTTTTTTTCACCTAGTGCTTTCTTGTCTTGTTTTATAATTAAAAGATCAAAAATTTGTTCTATATTTTTCTTATTAAAACTAAATGTTTGTTTAAGGGCGTCGCTCAATTTTTTTTGAAAATCAATATAACTTGATGTATCTGCTAATTCGCTGAGTTTTTCTTCCAAATTCTTCTTTAATTTATGGATTAAAGGATTATTTGGAATAGATTTTAATAATGATTTTAGGTAATTAAGTACTATTAGATCTTCATTGCCACTAAATTTTATGTTTACTTGTTGTTTTACTAAACTAATTAGATATCTGGCAATCACATCCAACAATTCCTCATCACCCAATATACGGTCTAAATTGGTTTTAATGAAATTTAATAAATTATTTGTTTTAACATTTTTAAATAATTTAATCACAAGTTTATTTGCATCTAAAACTATCGGTTTGTCATCGGCAAATAAACTATTTAAAATTAAAACTAAACCTTGTTTATTTTCTTCGTTTAATAAAAGGCTATATGACTTGTTAATAAGTAGACTAGCTAATAGTGAATAATCTCCTTTATTATTTAATATTTCCTTAATAACTGTCTGATTGCCATTTTTAAGAGATTTAGATAGTAAATCAGATAAGAATTTCTTAAAACCTTCATTTTCTTTTAGATCGTAGATAGCATCAACTAAATAAGGTATTAATTCCTTCTTATTTTCAGAAGAAAGTTTGTTCAAGATCTTTTGAACTATACCTAAAATTTTTTCAACATTAATGTTTGGAATAGTTTTTTTAGTTGGTTCTTGCAATGAAGATGCTGTAGATTCATCATTTGTTGACTTCTCGTTCAAAGCAAAAAGATGCACAGCATTCAGAAGAAGAGTTTTTAATAATGTTTTTAGCTCATCTTTTGATATCTTGTTAATAAAGAAATCCTCAGATGCTTCAACAATTTTTATAATATCTAAATCATCAATAAAGTCAACAATTTTTGCTCAGTCATATTTATTAAAATCAATACCAAATTTCTTGATATTTGAAGTCATTGTATTTAATAAACTTTCGACCAATGGGCCAAATATTTTTTTATCCTTAACAAAGGCAATTGCTTTTTTGACTATCGATTTGATGTTTCCTTGTTCATTAACACTTAATTTTGTGTAATTAATTTGAGTAGAAATTAAATAAACAACTATATCAACAGTTTTTTGCTCGCTTTGTTGATTAACCAAAATAACATTGTTTATTATGTCTAAAATAAATTCCTTCAAAAATTCCTTATTTTCATTAATTAATAAGAAAAATAATTCATTTAAATTTTTTACATTTTTAATTTTTTCATTTGAAACTGAATTTTTAATTAATTCCTTAATTTTTGGATTTATCTTGTCATCTCATTTTTTAATTATTAATGCCAATACATTATTTAATAACCCTTTAACATCATCTCTAACATTTTGGGGCAGCTTTGCAAAATCAATCTTTTTAGGGATATCCGCAACAATTTTTTTAAGATTTAGCTTGTCAAGAATAAAATCAACATTATTTTCATTTTTTAAAAATATTGATAAAACATTAATAAATTTGTTAAATCCATCTTTTTCTTTTGTATTCTTTAGGCTTAAAAAATCAAGAAACATTTGTATTGCACCGGGGTTTGTTGATTCAATCAAAAGATTGCTTAATTCTTCTTTTAGATATAAACCCAGCTTATCAAAAGTGTCGATTTTTGATATATCAATTTTTTTAGTTATCTTCTTAAAATTATCAATAAAGTGTTTAAATAAGTTTGAATCCTTAATGTTTCTTAAAATGCTTTGTATATAAGTTTCGATCAGCTCTTTTTCAACATTGGTTAGTTTTACATTTAACGATGAATTAATGTATGAGGTAAGAACATTCACTAATAATTTAGTATTTTCCTTACTCGATATTTGTTGCAATAAAGTCTCTACTAATGTTATCAATCCATTTTCTTGTACTCTTTTTAAGGTTGAAACAACAAAAGCAAATAGTGAACTTTTGTCATATAGCTTACCATTATCAACAATGTCATTTACCAAAAATTTTAGCTTATCAATAATTATCTTATTATTAACTGATTTATATAATGAAGAATAACTAGACTTTACAAACTCTTCTATATTATTAAATTCGGGATTTGCTGATAGTATTTGTTTCTCATAACCTTGTTTTTTAATGAAATTAATTAATGGATGTATAACAACATAGTCCCCAAGTCTATCTAAAATTTGGTTAAATAAGCTACCCTTTGCAGTGATATCGTCAATCAATAATGAAAATAAGTCTTTTATATAGTTCTTACCTGTTATATTCAAAATGTTATCAGAATTATTTGCAATATTTCTAAGCAATGTAAGCATAGCTTCTCTTGTTTGATCATCAAGCAGGTTACTTATATTATTTGAATTTATTATATTTTCCGCTTGCGCTAATCCAACTCCGAGATATTTTATTCCATTATAGTATTTATTAAGATCAATATTAGGCGTTCTAGGAACATTGCTAATTAGAGCAAAAAAGACACGATTATTTTTATTGGCATCCTTTGTATTAAATAGCAACCCCTTAACAAATGCTTTAATAAATGAATGTGTATCTAACAACTTATTATCTTTGTATGAATCGAGTGTAGTTTCTACAAAAAGATCAAGAAGTTCGTATGAATACTTAAAATCCTTTAGATTTTCCACTGTTGTTTGAATGAAATATTTAATGTCATCAAGTCTTTCTTGTGGCACTCTATAAACATTTTTTAAGGAGGTTGCAATCTTATCAATAATCTTTTTTAGAGATCCCTTATCTTTGGTTAATCAATCAACAATTGCTTGAAATAGAGAAATAATTTCTTTCTTAGAGTCCCTCAAAATATCATTTATAAAACCATCAAAATTAGTATTAGCAAAATATAATTCGCTTTTGCTTAATAAATTATCCACTGCCTTATTAACAAGATTATCAAATTTTACAACTATATTTTTATCCATTGTTTTCTTATCTCATAATGGCAATAGCTCTTGTGGAAATAGTTGCTTAATAGATTTGTTTGAAAATAATATTTTAATTAATGAAGCTAAATTTTGTCTAATAAAAACCTTATTTTCGATTTTAGATAAATAGTTAGAATTTAATACTGATTTTAAGATTAAGTATATGCTGTTTTTATCTTGAAATTCTTGCGTAAGAATTTTCCTAATTTCAGATGTTAAAGTATTTTGAGGGGATTTTTTTGCCAATAATTGCGAAACCTTGATATTTGCCTTATTAAGAAAGTGTTGAACATAAACTGAATCAAACAGCTGTTCAAATAATGAAACTATTAATTTATTTTTATGCTTAGATATCAATGAATTTATTAATTCATTAAATCATGTTTTTGCCTCTTTATCATTAATGCCAATAATTGAAAGAACGTTATCAATAAAAGTTTTAAGTTGTTCATTATTTAGCATTTTTATTTTACTACTAAATTCAGCCAAAACAGTTTGAGCAAAAACATTGCTTGATTCAGAAGCAATAAGACTACTATTTTTTGAATTTTTTTCAAATGGATACGGTTTCTTAAATGTATCTACATTATTTCCAACTACTCCAAAAATTAATGATTTAATTGTTGTTGCTTTTTTTATAAATGAAATTGCTTTATTGTGATTTGAAAATTCATTGTTGTTGAATAATGAATTATATTCTGTAATATTTGTAGACATTTTTGCAAATATGTCTTGCGCAAGTTTTTTATAACCGTTGACACTTGGAAAGATACTTAAATAATCAGTCGAAAATTGTTCAGCATTTTCATAAATGCTATTTTCAGATGAAAAACTATAATAGTTTAAACTCTCACTGTCGGCGATATTGCTAATTGTTTTATTCAATAAATCTGTTGTTGTTTTCAAAACGTTATTTTGAAAATTACCTTGAATATTGATAGTATGAATTAAAGGCGCACTATATCCAATTAGATTGATATTTATATTAGGATTTATTTGCTTTATTTCCCTAACTATCTCTGTATAATTTTTTGACAATTGTGCAATTCTTGCTGAAATAATTTTATTATAGCCTACAATAAATTGATTTTCTTCTTTTTTATCTTTAAATTGTCTTAATACTAATGACAAAATTTCATCTTTCTTAAAGATATCATTAAATCCTAATGAAATGGTTATAAAATTTGATTCTTTAATATTACTAATAACCTTTTCACTATTCAAATTAGCATTATACAAACCTAATTTTTTATTTAGATTTATTACCTCATTAAATTCATTTAAATTGCTAGTATTGGTTGGTTTTAATAAATGCAATCAAGCATCAGTAGTAGAATAAGATAAACCCAGATTTTCATATCTATTTAATATTGTTTCATCATCATTGATTAGCGAGATTGAATTAGCTAAATATGAGGCATATGAAATTCCGTATACTTCATTATCTTCTTTGCTAAAAAAGTTATTACTATGAGCATTAAAACTATTATTATTTCCAGCCGCATAATCATCACCGATGGCAACATAATTTATTTTTCCGCTAACTGGTTTTTGAATATTTTTCTTTTGAATTTTAGGTTTTGCTTGATCTGGTGCTTTTTTATTATCACAAGAAATAGAAGTAATTGGGATTACTAATCCAAGTGATAAACCAGCAGTTATTTTAGTAACTTTTTTAATCATTTCTTTCGTTTTCATGCGAAACCTCCTAACCAATCGATACATCTTCATAGATATATTGATAGTATTCTGGTGCTTTTCTTCCTCGACCAAATATTTTGATAGTCTGAGGAATACCAAATTGTCCAATTATCATGATAAAAATAAGACTTAATTTGCCAGCAATATGCAAGTTGTGTGAATTTGAAGATAGTCCTGTTGTCAAACCAGTATTGCCAAAAGCTGAGCATGCTTCAAATGTTGCAAAAATAATTGGATAATTAACATCACCAATTTGTTTAGTTTGAGTCGGAAGAGTTGAATAACTAACAATTGATACAATAAATATCAAGACAATAGATAGAGTAAAAACATTGACTGCTTTAATAAGAGTTTCCTTACCAATTTGTCTCTTAAAGGCGTTAATTCTACTGCGACCAGTCATCATTGTAACTATGCTTAGAAAAATAACTGCTATTGTTGTATTTCGAATACCACCTGCAGTTGAAACTGGTGAAAAGCCGATAAACATAAGGATGCTATGTAATAAAACGGTTGAGTGTGTAAAATTATAGTAATTTACAGTTGAAAAACCAGCAGATCTAGTTGAACTAACTTGAAAGTATATAGCGAATAGTTTGTCGCCCACAGTTCCATATTCCTTTTGATATCAAAAAGTAGTTTCTGATTTAGAACTATATTCCAATATAACACTTATGCTAAAACCTAATACAGTAGTAATTAGATAAGTTATTATTGTAAATTTAGTGAATAAATTAAATCTATGATGTGGTTGGTCTAACTTGACTGATTGAATTTTTTTTCATATATCATAGATCACCGGGAAGCCTATTCCGCCAATCAAAAAGGTTATTATTGTCACTATTTGAAAAGCATAATCATTATAAAAAGGTTGTAAACTCTTATTTCCAAACAAGTCAAATCCCGCATTATTTATTGAGCTAATCGCATGAAAAATTCCATACTTTAATGATTGAAGAAAGTTATTATATGGTATCTCATTAGCCTTCAAAACGACTTTATTATTAAACAATAAAGGGCTAGTTTCTTTTAACTCTTGTGTTATAAAATTTGAATTTGGTCTCAAATATAAAAGCATTGTAAAGATAAATGAAGCAACAGCAGTTGTAATAATTAAGAACGAAATTGCTATCTTAATCATCTTTCTTGTTTCACTAACAGTTATAGAACCTCTTTCTGTTTGAGAAACCATATTGCTAAAGATGTTAGATCTCAAACCCAATATAGATTGAAAAATGTAAATCTTAAATGTAAATATTCCAATTCCGCCAACAACCATACTTAAGGCAATCAAAAACTGGCCAAAGGTATTAAATGTATCGGATGTGACTAATGGCGTTAGCCCGGTGTCGCTAAATGCTGATGAAGATACGAAAAGTGCATCTATATATTTAACTGGTTCCTTTATATCGGCCTTATGGGATATGTTTCAGAATAACAAAAGTGACATAAGAATAGTAAATAAGATATATATTATAAAAATATATCTTACCACCCCAAGCTTACGTAAAAATCTTAGGAAAATATTAGTTTTTTTAGGTATATGATGCTTTTTTATCATTGCTATATTATATAGCAAAAGGTAAAAAAATATATTTTTGGTGAAATTGACTAAAAAAATTTAAATGTTAAAATTTAAAAAGGCAACTTAAATTTAAAAGAAAAATTTAATAATTTATATCTGCAGACAACTAGATTGAATAGTTCAATCATTTGCTAGGGTTATCTTTTTGAAATTACTTTACTTTATTTAAATATAAAAGTCTTAAAATTTATTAGTATATGATTTTGTAATCATCAAAATAGTTTAGGAGAAAATATGAAACTTTTTAAAAAGGCAAGGGAAATTTGTGTAATCGGCATTGGCCGTTTTGGTCAAGCGGTTGTAAGAAAACTTCTTTTAGATAGAACGAACAATATTCGATTAGTACTAATTGACCAAGATGAAAAACACCTTCTACCATTTAAAGATGAAGTTGAAAACATTTACGTCGCTGATTGTGCTGATAAAAAAACTCTTGAATCAATTAATGTTAAGGAATTTGATGTCGTTATCGTTGCGACATCAGACAACATTGAAATTGTTGCAGCGCTAGCAGAAATAGGTGTGCAAACAGTAATTGCAAGAGCATCAAATTCTCGTCATTCACGTGTTTTAAAACAAATTGGTGTCAAGTGAATCGTTTCTCCAGAAGAAGAAGCAGGAACAAAAACAGCTATCCTAGTTTCAGATAATGCTTTGACAAATTTTTCGGAATGTATTACTGAAATTCAAGATGGGTTTGTTAGCTCAAAAGTCGGGATTAAAAATCATGAAATAATTGGCAAGAAAATTAGAGAAACAGAATTTAGAAGCAAATACTCCGTATCAGTTTCATTAATTCAAAGAGGCGAAAGTTGATTTCTTCCTAGCGGCGACTTTGAAATAGAAAATGGTGACCTAATTACGTTTATTGGTAAACTTGAAGATATTATAAGAGTGACGGAATTTTGTACCAAATCAAAATAATCTAAATAAAATAAGGAGAAAATATAAAAATATGTCAGAAATTAATTTTGAATTAATTAACAAGTTTGAAGAAAATTATGAAAATAATATAAATAACAAAATTATTGAATCAGCCATTTTTAAAAATGGATTAAAACAAAGCTCAATAAACAATGAGGCAATAAAAAAACATAATTTTGTTTTTTCTCATGAAACAAAAGTAGGGAATATTACTAATCAAAAAGCATCAGGAAGATGTTGAATTTTTGCTGGCTTAAACTCTATTAGAACTAAACTAATGGAAGAATTTAATGTTGAATCATTAGAACTTTCACAAAACTATATTCATTTCTTTGATAAATTAGAAAAGGCAAATTTCTACTTAAATTGAATTGAAAATGAAGGACTAAAATTAGAGAATGAAGATCGCCTATTTAGATATTTTAATACTAACCCAGTTTCAGATGGTGGCTATTGAGATTTCTTTACAAATCTTATTAAGAAATATGGAATTGTAACAAAAGATGCAATGAATGAATCATTCAGTTCTGAAGCCACGAGTGAAATGGTAGAACAAATTAATTGAAGATTAAAGGCTTATACTGCTAAGATTAGACAAACATTTTTGCAAACAAATGATTTAAATAAAGTTTCTTTACTAAAAGAAAAAGCACTAGAAGATGTTTATAACATTTTAGTAAAATCATTAGGTAAACCACCAAAGGAATTCAAATTCGAATATATGAATAAGGATAAAAAATATGTATCATTAGATAAAATGACGCCAGTTGAGTTTTATCAAAAATACCTAAGCAAACATATTGAAACAAAAATCACTCTTGTATCTGATCCGAGAAATAAGTTTCCACATAATTCTGTCATCCAAGCCCCTCTATGCAATAATATGGTTGGCGGTACTCCCTTAACAATGATTAATATTGATATCGAGATAATGAAAAAAGTTATGATTAATCAAATTAAAGCAGGGGACCCAGTATGATTTGGATGCGATGTTTCTACATTTGGAAATAGAGAGGGCATCCTAGATTCCGAACTTTACAATTTTGATCTAACACTAACAAAAACGCCAGACTTCTCAAAAGCTGAAAAATTCGAATCAAGAGCTTCAGTAATTGCTCATGCAATGAATATGGTAGGAGTAAACCTAGATTCCCAAGGAAAAGCAATTAATTGAAAGGTAGAAAATAGTTGAGGAAGCGATCGAGGATCAAAAGGTTTTTGATCAATGAGTGACCAATGATTTACTGATTATAATTACATGGCTATTGTTGATAAGAAATATTTAGATAAAGAAATAATTGAATCATTTAATAAACCTATTTTTACGATTTCTCCATTTGATCCACTATGTGATGAATAATTAATAGCAAAATACCAGTTTAATAGCTTGGTATTTTTTTCCTTTTATAATCATAATATTTATTAATTAAATTATAATTAATAATTATTTATTAAGGAGTTTTATGATTTCAATTGATATGGCTAAAATTAATAGGTTTATAAATATATCCACCAACGCCATTAAAAAAATTTTACACCCAATTGAAATTGAAGAATATTTAAAAATCAGCGACTCTAAAAAACCAATATTTTTAGCAACCAGATGAGCATTAAAAGAGTGCATATTCAAAATTGACAATTCAATATTTAGTTTTAAAAACATACTAATCAAAAAAACGAATGCTGGAAGATATACATATGCCAATTACCAATTATCTACAACTAGTGAAGATGGTTATGTTGTTGCTGTTGCATTTAAATCCTAAAAAATAAAACAAGGAGAAAAACTTATGACACTAAAAACAAGAAAATTTCTTAGATTTATTCCTTTACTACACAACTTTGTGAGACTTTTGGCAAAAGCAAAAAGAAATAGAGCAATGCCAGATTATTATAAAGACGTGGAAAAACAACATTTTATCCACAAATATAGTTCAAATATTTTGCGACACCTGAATGTCGAGGTTGAAGTTGAAGGATTTGAAAATATTCCAAGTGGGCCTTGTTTCTTAACGCCTAATCATTCAACTTATCTAGATCCTTTAATTATTGCTTCAGCTTTATGAAACCATGGTAATGGCGAAAGAAAATCAAAACCAATGACATTTGTTGCTAGAGAGGAAGCTAAACAAAAGAAATCAATTTACAAAATTAGTCAACTAATTAGCACCTTTTACATAAATACACAAAAGCCAAAGGAAGCGTTAGCAATTCTAAGAGATTTTGGGCAATATGTTAAAAAACACCAAACTTGTGGTGTTATTTTCCCTGAAGGAACTAGAACAAGAGATGGCAAGATAGCTCATTTTAATAGTGGTGTATTTCTAACAGCTCAATCAACCTACATTCCCCTTGTACCAGTAACAATAAATAATGCAGCTAATGCTCTTGATAATAAAAGACAAGGAAAGCTTGTTGTTAAGGTAATTTTTCACCCTTCAATAAAACCTCAGCAATTTCAAACACTAGATAAAAAAGATTTTGCTAACTGAGTTAAAAATATTGTTTCAAGCAAATATCAAGATCAAAATATCTCATCAGATGAAACCATAAAAAATACTTTTACGAAAAGAAAATAGAGAATAACCAATATTATGAACCATACAAACACACCAAAATCAGGTAAGTTATCTTCAGAAGATGACAAAAAAATAAACACAAGTACCGAAAGCGATAAACATATTTTTAAACTTTCTAATTTTGATGGTCCACTTGACCTTTTAGTAACACTAATAAGAGAAAAGAATATTAGTATTTTTGAGGTAGATTTAATTGAATTGACTGCTCAATATTTGGAAATTATTAAACACATAGAAAGTTATGAAATTGATCTTGCATCAGAATATTTAGTTATGGCTGCAACACTAGTTCAATTAAAAGCAAGGATGTTATTACAAGACCCAGAAGCAGAAGAAGAAATCAAACAAGAAAAGAAAAGATTGCTTGAACAAATTGCGGAATATGAAAAGTTTAAGGAAATTTCCTCAATATTAAAAAAACAAGAAGAACAAAGACAAAACTTGTTTTCAAAAGAACCAGAAGAAACCGAGGGATTTGTTAAAGAAGTTGATTCAACAATTCTTGATGGACATTCTAATAGCTCGAAGTTAGTTATAACATTAAGAAAAATGTTTGAACGAACATATTCGGAATTAATTAGAAATATTACTATATCAACAGTTGCTGTAAATCCTGAGGAACAAAAAAAGAGAATAATCAGTCTTTTTGTTAATAAAAATGAGGTTATGTTTAATGAGATTTTTAATGTACCAACAATAGGCCATTTTGTCATAACAATGTTGGCCGTTTTGGATCTTGCAAGACAACAAATTGTTATTTTAGAGCAAGATGTTGATGAAGGTATTATCAAATTTAAAAAAGGAATAGAATATGAAGAATAAAATAATTGAAGCACTACTATTCGTTCAAGGAAGTGAAGGATTAAGTTCGGAACAAGTGAAAGATATTTTTAAATTAAACACCATCCAAGAAGGCAGAAAAATATTAAGAGATTTCAAGACTTTTTTTAATAACCAAGATCATGGTATTAAGGTTTATGAATTCAATGATGTTTATAAATTTCTTACAGTTGAGGCTGTAAAGGAATATATATCTGAACTAGTTACAATTGTCAAGAAACAAAGACTTTCAAATGCAGCTATTGAAGTAGCTGGAATTGTTGCATATAAACAACCAGTAACTCGTTCAATGATTTCAAACATTAGAGGTGTTGTTAGTGACGGAATTGTTGCGAGTTTATTAGAAAAAGGAATTATTGAGGAGGTAGGTGTAGCTCAAACCCCAGGTAATCCCATCATTTATGGAATAACTAACAAATTTTATGATTATTTTAAAATTAAAACACTAGCTGAACTTCCTCCTTTTCCTGAATTTAGCCGCTACTCGAATATCGAAGAAGAAATGGCTGATGAAAATTTTGACTTATTTGATTCTCAAAGAGTCGACGCATCCAATAATGAATTATTTGTAGAGGAAACATATAATGAATAAATTTAGAGCAAAAAAAGATGATGTGGATCGTATTCTTTATAAATACATATTAAAAGTATGTGACAATATCCCGAAATCACGAATTGAAAAAATTTTCCGTGAAAAAGACATAAGAGTAAATGGAGTTAAAACTAACGATAAGCAATATAAATTACAGTTAGACGATGAAATTATTGTTTATGGAATTTCTGAAATTCAAAAACCAAAAAAGAGAAATACTGCAAATATTAATTTTAAAGTTATATATGAGGATAAAAATATTTTAATTGTTGATAAAGCAATAAACATCGCAATGCATTCAGAAGAAAATTGCCTAGATGACCAAGTTCATAAATATCTAAATTTTAAAAAAACTTCTTCTTTTGTACCGGCATCAATCGGCAGAATTGATAAAAAAACTAGTGGTTTAGTGGTATATGCAAAGAACTATAAAACCTTAGTAGTTTTTGATGAGTATCAAAAATATTTTGAAAAAATTTATCAATTTGTTGCAGACTTTAACGAAGAAAAGCTTGACATAACTGTACGCCTTGAAAAAGATATTAAAAATGAAAAAATGCGAGTAAATCCAGATTTTGGAATAAAAGCTAGAACCATCTTCTTCAAGGAAGGAAACCGTAGTTACGCTCAAATTGTTACAGGAAAAAAGCACCAAATCAGGGCTACTCTTGAATATCTAAAATCTCCAATTTTGGGAGATACTAAATATGGTGGAAAAAAAGCAAAAAGATTATATTTGCATTCATATTCAATAAAATTTCAAAATTTACCTGATGAATTTAATGAATATAATAATCAAATTTTTATATCTCAACCGCGTTGATAAAAAGGACCAAAAATGAACGATGAAGAACTAAAAACAATAGCAAATAATTTATTACTAGACCCATCTGATGAAGTTATTAATATGGCCAAAAAATTATTAGACTCAATTAACCAATCGCTAACTGATCTTGATGAAATAAATCTAGTCAATATAAAACCGTTATCGCATATCAATGAATCTAAAATTTCTTTTAATGACTTAAGAGACGACGAAATATGCGATTGCACTAAAATCGACAAAGAAAAACTTCTTAAAAACGCATATAATAGCAATGAAGATCTAGTTATTATGAAAAGAGTTGTTCATGAAGAATAAAAATATTCAAAATATAATTGATAAATTATTACAAGATGATAATAATGCTATATCCTACATTTTCAAAGATGCTAAATTAAATGATAGTAGTCTTCCACTATCCAATACAATATACACAATAAAGGATAACTATGCTGACATAAATGTTGAATGTAAAGCCTCGAGCTTGTTTTTGTGCAATTTCAGACCTGGATATAAAGCTAGTGTTATTAAATTGCTCGAAGAAAATGGGTCAACATGTGTTGCTAGAACAAATCTTGATGAATTCGGTCTCGGGGGATCGGGGGAGTATTCTGCCTTTGGTTTAATAAAAAATCCTTTAAATAAAGAATATCTAGTTGGTGGATCATCGTCAGGTGCTGCTGCCACTTTTAGTAAAGATATTGACTTTGCAATTGGCTCAGATACCGGAGACTCCGTAAGAAAACCTGCTTCAAATATCGGCGAGATTGGATTTAAACCGTCATATGGAGCAATAAGTAGATATGGACTTTTTGCATTTGCCTCTTCATTAGATACTGTGGCTTATTTTACACACAACATTAAGGACCTAATAAAATTATCATCAATATTGTACAAGCAAGATCTAAAAAATGATTTAACTTCAATTGATCTTAGCTTTAAATATGATGAGATTAAGGAAGAAAAGCCAAAATCTATTGCCTATTTAGATTGTTTTGATAAACTTAATCCAGAAATTGCTAAATCATACAAAAACTTTCTTAATGTGATGGAAAAAGATGGAATTAAACTAATTAAAATTAAAGAAAATATAAAGCTTCTTAACTCAATAGATGTAGTTTACAAAATAATCGCCTTTTCAGAAGCATCTTCAAATCTCGCCAATCTTACTGGTGTTTCCTTCGGATTAAGAGAAGAAGGCAAGGATTGGATTGATACATTCAAAAAAACCAGATCAAAATATCTGGGCAAAATGGTTCAATCACGTCTAATTCTAGGATCTTTTTTTCTCAAAGCCAATAATCAAATTAGATACTTTGTAAAAGCCAAAAAGATGCGAAGAGTCTTGGTTGAATATTTTGAAAATATTCATAACACAGCTGATGTTTTTGTTTATCCTGCCTCTAATGATGTTGCTCCCAATATTAAAAATGGATCAAAATATAAATCATATTTAGATTTTATTTTAACTTATGCAAATCTAGTTGGGAATCCATCATTAACAATGAAACTTGGTATTGATTTAAAAAACCATTTACCATTCAATATTGCTTTTGATACAAAAAGAAATAATGACAAAAAGTTATTTAGCCAAGCATTATATTTTGAAAAAAAACTAGGAGAAATAAATGGATAAAAATTGAGAATTAGTTATTGGTATTGAAATACATATTGAACTTAATACAAAAACTAAAATGTTTTCATCACAACCTAATCTTTATACATCCAACCCTAATATTTATGTATCGCACATTGATTTAGCATATCCTGGTTCATTACCGATCGTAAATAAACAAGCCATCATGAAGGCAATAAAATTAGCAAAAGCTTTAAATATGGAAATCGACCATAATATTCGTTTTGATAGAAAAAACTATTTTTATCCAGATTTAACAAAAGGCTACCAAATTACACAACAATTTAATCCAATTGGCAAAAATGGAAAAATAAAAATTAAAGTCAATAATGAATGAAAAGATATTGAGATTGAGAGAATTCACCTAGAGGAAGATACAGCTAAATCTCTTCATGAAGGCAATCAAACCTTACTAAACTACAATCGTTCAGGTGTTCCGTTAATCGAGATTGTCTCTAATCCAGTTCTTCATAGTGCTAAAGAAGCGGTTGCATATGTTGATGCAATAAGAAAAATCGTGCTAGCTCTTGACATTTCCGATGCCAAAATGAATGAAGGCAGCTTAAGAGTTGACTTAAATATTTCTGTTAGAAAAAAAGGAACTAATGACCTAAACACAAGAGTTGAAGTAAAAAATTTAAACTCAATTTCTAATATTGAAAGAGCAATAGAATATGAATATAATTGGCAAACATCATGTTATGAAAGCGGCCAAACTTTCTCGCAACAAACAAAAAGATTTGATGAATCTAAACTAAAAACTATAACAATGCGTTCAAAATCTGACTCAATTGATTATAAATATTTTCCAGACCCCAATATCCCTTGTATCGAACTAAAACCAGAATTTGTTGATAGCATTACCATTGAAGAACTACCATATGAAAGAGAAATGCGTTATCTAAAATATGGGTTAAATAATGTTCAAATTATGCAATTAATTGAAAATATGGAATATGCAAGTTTCATTGATATGCTCAACACAACAGATTTTAAGAAGAGCGTGAATATTTTCTTTGCCGAAATCGTTTCATTTCTAAATCAGAATAATTTGTCATTATCAAAGCTAAAACTAAATATTGATGTTATGTCAAAAATCATTCAATATGCAATAGATGAAAAAATACAAAAGACCAGCATAAAAACCATCCTAAGTATTTTAATTAATCAAAACGAAAACAATGATATTGATGAAATAATTAAACAAAATAACCTTTTCATTGAACACAAGGAAATTTCATTAACAGATATTATTAAAGAAATTTTAAATGAATTCCCAACTTTAAACAAAGAATTTGAAATAAATTTCAACAGAGCTTCAAAATTTATGCTTGGCCAAGTAATGAAAAAAACTGCTGGGAAAGCAAATGCAATTGAGCTAAGCCAAATAATTAAGGATCTTTATGAAAAAAAGGAATAAAAACTTACTCCAGACCGGTTGAAATAATGATAAAAACCAAGAAAAAAAACTAAATAATAATGCTAATTCTATTTCAGCAAAACAAGTAATAAAAAATAAAAATAAACAAAACTTTTTTGAAAAGGCTTTAAAGGCGATTATATACGGGATTCTCTTTGTTGCTATTCCAAATTACTTGCGAAGTTCGAAAGTAAAAGGAAAAGAAATAGTTAGATCGACATATGCTAAAATAAACTCAAATGAATTTGCCTTTGTTCCAACAGGATACGCAATGTACCTTTTTCTTTCATTTATACCGACTCTAGGTTTAGTTATAGGAATTATTGGAGCAATAAATTCTCAGTTAGAGATTGTTATCAAAGTCACAATTCTAGGCCAGCTAATTCCCGGTATTGAAAACGTTATTCCGGCATTTTCAGAAATTTGAAGTAGCCCAGGCGGAATTGCTGCATTTATTTTTCTTACCATATCTATATTGTGAATATCATCAAAGGGCTATAGCAAATTTATTTGATCATTTGATGCTCTATACGAACAAAAAACTTCATCCTCAATGTGGAGAACACGAATCAAGGGATTTATAACAAGCATAATTATCACAGTATTACTCGTAGTTTTTTTATTAGTTACATCAGCTTTTCTTAACTTTATATTAAAGAATGTGTTTAGTATTAATGTTGATCACACAACAACACTTAAAATGTTACCCTGAGAATTTCAACTTATTTTTTGAATTCCAACAGTTTTATTTTTACCCATAATAACATATGTAGCATTTTTATTTTTCTTTAAATTTGCACCTAACTTTAAACTAAAATTTTCACATGTAAATCCCGGCGCACTAATAGTAACAGTGCCAACTACCCTATACATTTTAATTTTTGGATCTCTAACCTCAGTATTTGATTATAAGAAATTTGGTGTTGTCGCATCATTTATGTATATCATTTTATTACTAAGTGTTATGTCGTATTTTATCTACACTGGCGTAATAGTTAATTCTAGCTTTTATAAAACTTTTATTAATTTACCCATTCTCGAGAAAAATAAGTGATTTTCAAGAAAATATTAGCAAAGCATAACCATACTTTATAAGTAGTTTCAGAATATAATAATATAATTATTATTAAAAAGATAGCGAAGGAAAAGCATGAATTCAAAGTTACCAGGCGGCTTGAGTCATTATATTAGATGGCTAAGATCACAAACAAATATTTCATTCAAAAAATGAAACCCAAAGAGAATTGCCTTTGTGGGTGTTTTAATTGCCATCTCTGTTGTTTTCTTTCTAATTTCAGTAAGAATTTTACCAATTAGCGCCCTACCATCATTTAAATTTGGTTTTATAGGACTACCAATAAAAATTACAGGTTTTATTTTCGGACCGTTTGTCGGAATGATCACAGGAGTATTGGCAGATTTCATTTCATTTGCTCTAGTTCCTACATATTATAGTTTCTTATATACTATTGCAGTGGCTATTGCCGGATTTATTCCAGGAATAGCATCATATTACTTTTTTAACATAAATGAACTTTTCTTTTCAAGAAACTACCGAATATATAAATATAAACAAATTGTAGAATTTTTTAAAATTCAGTTTGCTGAAGCACTTGCAAAAGGAAATTCTGAAGATTTACAATATTTTTCAGAAAAAATTGCATTCTATGAAGTTAAAATCATTATTTTAGAGAACAAGCCAAGACCTACGGCAATGATGAATTTCTCATTTATTTCTACTTTAGTGCTATTATCCTTGCAAATTTTAATCATTGTAACTATATTTTCTAAACTTGACAATTCAATATTCGAACACAATCGTTTTGTTAAAAATAAAACATTTTATATTCTACTAACGACATCTGGTTTTATTGGAATGATTTTATTTGTTGTTATATATCGCCTTTTTGTGAGAAAAAAATACCAAACGTTCCTTGAGGTTATGGCTATTATTTCATTTAGTGCTCTACTAGAACTGGCAAACACCGTGTTACTCGCATGAGCCGATACTCAAACATTAAAAACTGATTTTTGAGTTAATTTTACTGGTCAAACATTAACGGGTCCTGTTAAGATTTTCTTTAATCTAGCTGTCATACTTGCAACATATAGAGTTGTTGCATCACTAGTTAAAACAAAGGAAGGTGACAGATTCTAATGAATAAGAAAAAAATTACTGGTTTTAGAGTTCAAGAACTAAAAAAAATAAATAAGATCAAAAAAAACAATTATTACTCATTCGAATATCTTATTAATGATTTAAATTTTAAGCTTTCTAAAAGCAGTATTTTAGGCATTATTGCTGATAATATTCAATCTAAAAAAAACATTTTCAATCTCTTGATAGATAGAGATAATAAAATCAAGGATTTTCAAGGATTTATCGAATTTAAACAAGATGATGAAAATTTCTATATGATAGATTCAAACCAAAATTTCCGTGATAATCTTGCATATGGCTTTGAAAGCGATGAGCTATTTGAAACAAAATCAGAAGAAACTGTTTTTGCTTATCTAAAAAACTATATAAAAGAAAATAAAGTTACTAGCTCATTTAATAATATCTTTAAAAATAGTTGAAAAGATGTCTACCAAGATTCGAGATACCATTTTAGATTAGAATACTCTAAAACAAATTACCAACTTCAATACTCATTAGAACCATTAGTAAATGAATTAAAATTAATACTCTCAAAAAATAATGCGCAAAATCTTAATAAATTAAATCAAAATGACCAAATTTTACTAATGCAAAATCTCTCAGGCATTATTCATAATATCGCAAAAAATATACAAAATCATGAGCAATCTTTCTTTACATATATAGAGCAAACAATAAAGAACTATGTTTCTGGAAAGTCGTTAATGCAATATAATGAATATAAAGAAGCCAAAACTAATTATCTTGAAATATGTTCCAAAAAAGACATAAACTCAAATCATGGTTTTAAAAGTAAATTACTAACTAAGATAAAAAAAATAATAGACAAATTAAAAGAAAAAAAACAAGTTAAAAAGGAAAATAATAAATATTTTTCTAGATTAAGAAAAAGCTTCAGCAGTGAAATTCTTTTAAATAAATTTCATTTAAAAACAAATCTTAAAATTGATTCTTTTAATCACTATTATGGTAGATATTATATTAATAAAATAATACAGCGTTTTTTAACAAAACATTTCTTTCTAATTTCGCTTCTAAATCGCACTTCCCTACTTTCGTTTATTGATGATTTATATGATTTGAGAAAAAATATAATCAATGAAATTAGTTTATTAGGAACTTACTGAACTAGAACACAATTAAAAAAGCAAATAAAATTAATTGCTAATTCAATGATAACCAACAATTTTAGTTCATTTATCGAAAGATTTAAATCGCTAAAGAATAAAAAAAATCACTCCCCAAGCTTATTACTTGTAGGCAAAGAAGACAATAATGAGAAAACTAGTGATTATATTGATATTTCAACAATCAAGGAATACGAGTATAAGTTTGAAGAAAAACAGGCAGAATTTCATTGAAATGTTGAAAATATCGGTAAAAGTATTAGGGATGAAACAAAAAATTACAATTCGAAATTAGCAAATGTTTTTCAAAATAATATAGAAAATGCTAAAAAAATATTTAAAAATATAAAAGAATTATTAACCAACCTCCACTCATTAAATAAAATTGAATTTGAAGAAGATTTTAATCAAGAATTAACCTTTTTGAATCCTTTTTTAAGAGCATTTTTTAATCTAAAAGAATTAAACTTCTTACTTAATAATCTTTTTAATCAGTTTCTAATCTATAAAAGAATTTTTGAAACAAGCGACGCTGAAGAAGCAATGAAAAGAATTATTTTTAAATCCAATATTTATAGAATCCTTTTAAATGCAAACCTTTCGTTGGACAAACTTACTATGAAATTGTCTTATCTTTCTAAGGATGAAAAAATTGCTCTTGAGCTAAGTAAAATTTTAATCAACAATCCAAGCTTAATTGTAATCGGAAACAACATTGATAAAATTGATGCTAAAAACCAAATCGAAGTACTTAATAAAATAAATGAATACATTCTTGAAAATGAAGCTATCGGGATTTACTTATTAAGTGATATAAAAACGGCCAGCAAGTTAACAACAGATTTGCAAATAATGATAAACTCGCGAATTATTGAGAGAGGTAAAACAAACATTGTTGTAGACAACCCGATAAATCCAGTTGTTAAAAAAATGTTAGACAAAAAAGATGATTACCTATTATCTAACTATGAAGAATTTATTGATAATATTAATGAAATTGAAAATATTTTTGAATATGAAATTGAACCAGATCATTATATAAGTTGCAAGTGAAATCAATTATCTAAATGAATAAACAAAGATAACACTCAGAATAAAAAAATAAGAGATATTTTTTCATTTGATCGCTCATTAAATAAGAATGAAAAAGCTATTAAGGATAAAAGAAATTACGATGAGGAGAAAATTATTGATTTCAGTATACAAAACATTGCTACAAATTTAGGAGATAACATGGATAAGAATTTTAATCACAAACTCGTTGAACAAGGACGCCATCAAAAGTGAATAGATATGAAAACCTTTTCAACACATGATATCAAAAAACCTCCTTTTACAATAATTTTGCCGCCTCCAAATGTAACTGGAAAGCTTCATATCGGGCACGCCTTAGATACATATATTCAAGATACAATTATTAGATATAAAAAAATAAAGGGATTTGATGTTATGTGAGTGGCTGGTAAAGACCATGCAGGCATCGCAACACAAGCCGTTGTTGAAAAAAGATTATCAGAGAGCGGAAGAAATAAATATCAACTAGGACGAGAAAAATTTATTAAAGAGATTTGAAAATGAAAAGATGAATATTCGCAAAACATTAACGACCAATGAGCAAAACTTGGATTAGCACTTGATTATAATAGCGAACGATTTACTCTTGATAAGGATGCATCGGAAGCGGTTGCAAAAGTCTTTATTGATATGTATAATAAAGGATTGATTTATCGTGATACAAAAGCAATTCTGTGGGATCCAAAGCTAAAAACCGCATTATCTAATATTGAGGTAATACCCACTGAAACTAATCAAAAAATGTATTACATTAAATATCCATTTAAAAATGATAAGAATAATTACTTGCTTGTAGCTACTACCCGTGTTGAAACAATGTTTTCCGATGTTGCAATTGCTTTAAATCCAAATGATGAACGTTTTAATTCACTAAAAAATAAAACAGTAATTCATCCATTAACCAAAAAAGAAATTCCAATTATTAGTTCAGAAAATATTGATCCCAATTTTGGGACAGGGGCGATGAAAGTTTCAGCTCATGCTATTGATGACATTGAAATTATCAAAAACTATGGTCTTAGCATCAACGAGTGTATTAACGATGATGGTTTAATGAACTCATTAGCGAAGGAGTTTCAGGGGTTAGACCGTTTCGAAGCAAGAATAAAAATTGCACAATATCTTGAAACAAAAGGTTTTATTTACAAGACAGAAAATATTATTTCAAATATTGGTTATAGTGAAAGAACCAAAGAACCAATCGAAATATTAGTAAAACCACAATGATTTGTGAAAATGAATTCACTTTCAGAACAACTTCTAAAAAATCTAGATTCTATGGAAGGTGTAAAAATAATACCTAAACGATTTAAGGATAATCTAGTCAAATGAATGGAAAATGTTCATGATTGAACAATTAGCAGACAAATTTGGTGAGGTCATAGAATTCCGGTATGATACAAAGGCAACGAAATTAAAGTACAAACTGAAAAACCTGGTAATGAATGAATTCAAGATAGCGATGTTTTAGACACTTGATTTAGCTCAGCATTAGCGCCTTTTGTATTTTTGGGCTGACCACAATCATCAGAAAAATTAAAAAGATACTTTCCTACAAGTTTATTAGTAACAGGATATGATATTATCTTCTTTTGAGTATCAAGAATGTATTTTCAAAGCTTAGAATTTATGGACAAGATACCATTTAAAGAGGTTTTATTACATGGGTTAGTAAGGGATTCGCACGGACGCAAAATGTCTAAATCACTTGGCAATGGTATTGACCCAATTAAGGTTATTGACGAATATGGATCAGATGTTTTGAGAATGTCTTTAATATTTAATTGCACACCTGGATTAGATATTAATTTTGGAGATGAAAAAATTCAAAGCGCAAGGTTATTTATTAATAAAATTTGAAACATTGGTCGCCTAATAAAAAATATTCCTATTAATATTAAAAGCGAGTTGCAATATGAAAAATTAGACAATTTCGATAAATGAATATTACTAGAATTTTTAAAAATGACATCTAAAATTGATGAAGCAATGAAAAACTATGAATTCACCGTTGTTTATAAACATATTCAAGAATTTATGATCAATAAATTTTCATCATGATATTTAGAGTTTTTAAAATTCAAAAAAAATGATTATTTTATTCATTATTTATTTAGAGAAATCTTAATAATGCTTCAACCATATATGCCTTTTGTTACAGATTATTTGTTTCAAGAAATATACAACGAGGAGCTTTGAGATAATGCACTTGCCAACTACACGATTGAAGATACATTTAATTCAAATGAAATAAACAACCTAATCGAACTAATTACCACGTTTAGAAAATATCGTGAAGAAAAACAAATATCTAAAAACATTACATTAAACTACTTTATCGAAAACTTCGATATTTCTGAAAATCAACAACTAATAATCTTTAAATTGTCAAATTTTGTTATTGGCGAAAATAATGACTTGTCTATCCAAACCTCCTTTGCCAAGGTTTTCATTAAACAAAGCAAAGAAGACAAGGAAAACGAAATTATTGAACTTAAAAAGTTAATTGAAAAAACGAAAAAAGAAATAGAATTTAATAAAACTTTTATTAATAACCCAAACTTTATGAAAAATGCTAGTGAGGATAAAATTAAAGAAAAACAAGAAAAACTATCACTACACCAAAGAAATTTAGAAGTATATGAAGAAGAATTAACCAAGAAGGATAACTCATAATAACTTTAAAAACGCACCTTGTTTGTGCGTTTTTTCTTACTGAAATAGGGCTTTAATTAATAATTTTTATTTTATTAAAAAATGCTCTTCTTATTGAATTAAGTTGAAACTCGTCAATAATTTTTACGGCGTCAAGGGTTAGCTCAACATTCGCTATATCTAATAAATTTAATTTAATACCTTCTAATTCAAAATTAGTAACTAATTTAGCAATATGTTGATCTCTGAATGCAATAGATTTATAATCAATGAATTTTTGCGCAAGCCTAGAAGATGATAAATTTTCTAGATTTTCATAAATGTTATCGAGGGTTTGATATTGATCAAGAAGTTTTATAGCTGTCTTAGACCCGACACCCTTAACACCAAAAAAGTTATCGCTTGAATCACCGACTATGGCCTTATAATCAACTACTTGATTAGGGTTAATACCATAAATTGATTTAAAATTTTTTGGCGTTAAAATAACAATTCCTTCTTTTGTTTTTTTAATTATTGAAGTATATTCATTAATTAATTGATTAAGATCCTGATCAGCTGAAAAAATTATCTTTTCAATCAAGGGATATTCAAAACATACCTTGGCAATTAAATCATCTGCTTCAACCCCTGTTTTTTCTATATTTACAATATTTAAAGATGTAAGTAATTCTCTTATTATAGTCATTTGATTATAAAATTCATTCGGCATTTTTGCTCGGCCTTCCTTATAATGCTCATATAAATTATGACGAAAAGTTTTTCCCACTGCATCAAATGCTATAAAAATATGCGATGGCGAATATTCATCAATAAGATTAAACAATGTTCTAAAAAATAATAATATTGTACTTGTTGAAACGCCTTCTGCGTTTGTTAAATAAGTATTATTCTTATTTATTGCAAAATAAGAACGATACGTTAAATAAGTACCATCAATAATTAATATTTTTTGTTTCATTATTTAATTACCTCGTAATTTCTTAAAATAATTTTATTATCTAATTTTCTTATAAATTTAATTTTTACAAGCCTGCGTTTAAGTTTGGATAGCTCAGGATCAACTCTAAACATAAAAGCAACTACTTTAAAACTTGAATCTTGAAAATCAATTCTTTGATATTGTCTACCATTTTTATCATTTCCAACTACTACATTAACGCATTGTACAATCATTACATACTCATTATTAGGTCTTGTATCTATTAATCTATTACCATCAATCTCGTAGTTTTGTGTTGTTGAATAATTGTATATTTGGCCAAGCAATTCAATTTCATTTTTTTCAACTATTTGAGTTTCATCTTCATAAACATTTTGTGGTTCACAATTAATGATTTTATCAACAATATCAACTGTATTTTTAAATAAATTTTGTTGTACAAAAACACTAGAATTCGAAGATGAATCAATCTCTTCAAGCATTGTTTTTTGACTTAATTTAAAATTTCGCAATGCATTAGCCTTAATCAATGTCTCTAATGTCGATTTACCAAATGTTTTAATTTTAAACAAGCTAAAATAACAATGTAAGAAATTTTTATATTGGCCATTTACTTTGCGATCATTAATAATTATCCTTATTATCTCGGGACCAATGCCTTTGATTAAACCTAATGGTAAAATTATTTTATTATCCGAAATTATTGCCTTGTTTGTTGAAAGATTTATTTCTGGACTAACAATTTGAATGCCCATGGTTTTTGCTTCATTTGCATATTTTGAAATCGTCGCTTGGGCTCCATTTGAACTTGTAATGCACGAACTATAGAACTCTAATGGAAAATTTGCCTTTAAATAAGCCATTTTAAATGTTAGCATTGAATAAGCGACAGCATGCGATTTATTAAATCCATAATCAGCGAACTTTTCAATATTACTAAAAATTTTATTAGCCACTTCTAAACTATATCCATTTTTAGTTGCTTGCCCAATAAATGAATCCTTAATCTCATTCATTTCATCAGCTTTCTTTTTTGAAATAATTTTTCTAAACAAATCAGCCTCTTCGAAAGTCATATTTGCTACTTTCTGAACTATTTGCATAATTTGTTCTTGGTAAATTATAATTCCATATGTATCCTTAACAATTTCATCATATTCCAACGAGATGCTTGGTATTGGTTCTATACCTGCTTTTCTCTTTGCATAGCTTGATACATAAGCCATTGGTCCTGGCCTATTCAATGATATAATAGCACTAATATCCTCAAACGTGCTTACCTTAATTTGCTTTAAGGCCTTAATCATTATAGGACTTTCCACTTGAAAAATACCGGAAGTATTTCCTTGTGAAAGAAGATCAAATGTTTTTTGATCATTATAATCAATAATGTCTCAATTGATATCCTTTTTTGTTTTCTTTTTAACTTCATCTTCAATTTGCTTAATTGTCGATAGGGTTCTAAGGCCTAAAATATCCATCTTTATTAAACCAAAATAGTCAAGGTATTCCATGCTAAACTGCGTTTGTTGAAAATTATCAATATTTTTAAAAGTCGGCACAAGCTCCATTATTGGCCTTGATGATATTACAATTCCAGCGGCATGTGTTCCTGTTTGGCGATAGAAACCAGAAATTCGCGACGTTTGGTTGATAACGTTCTTAGCAAAAGAATTATCTGTTGGTTTAATTTGCTGCAAAGCACTAATAAATGCCGTATTTTTATTTGCTTCTTCAAATAAACTTCTGTCATCAGACGAAATTAATTTTGAAACTTGATTTATTTTATCGGAAGATACATCTTTATAAGTTCTCAAAACATCTCTAATCGCAGATTTTTTACCTAGAACAGAAAAAGTTACAATATTAGCAACACATTCATACCCATATTTTTGTACAAGATAATTAATAATTTCATGTCTTTGGTCATCCTGAACATCGACATCAATATCGGGCATTGAAATTCTTTTAGGATTAAGAAATCTCTCAAAAATAAGATTGTATTTTATTGGATCAATTTCTGTAATTCCAAGAATATATGAAACCAACGAACCAGCTGCAGAACCTCTTCCAGGGCCAATTGAAATCCCTTTTTTTCTAGCCCAATTGATTCAATCTTGAATAATTAAAAAATAATCCTCAAATCTTAATTGTGAAATAATTTGAAATTCTTTTAATAGTCTATCCTTATAAGCTTGGTTTTCAAAAAGTGCCTTGATTTTATTATTATTTTTAATTTTTTCTCATATTAAAAATTTTAGATAACCTTTTGAATCAAGGTTTTGTTCGTTTTTAAAAAAGGGCAAATTATATTTATTTTTTTGATGTTCAAAATATATTGACTCAACAAATGCATTAGTTCTATTTACTAATTTATTCATCAAGCCATCTCCATCATCAACATCAAAAAACAAAGTACCATCAAACAATATATTATTTGTCTTATTATTCATTTTATTCAGTAATTCTATAATCATAAAATCCTGAAAATCGACTGTGTTAAAATTATTTACAACCAAAATATTCTGAAAATAAGAACAAAATTCTTTATTTTTTTCAATATCTATGATTGTGAATCCTATATAATAATTCGATTTGTTTATAACATTTTTAGTTAATTTAAAGTAGCTTAAAATAGGGTTTTCTATAATAACAATATCATCTTCAAAATCAAGAATATCATTAAGATAAATTATTTCATTATTTAATAATTGATAAGATAGCTTTTTAAGGATCTCAAAACCTTTTTGATGCTTAGCAAACAAGATAAATTGGTATCATTGGTCATCAATCATTAGTTTTACATCAAGCCCGAAATTAGCCTTAATGTTATTCTCCATGCATTTTTTATTAGCTTCAGCTAAGCTAAAAAAATGATTCTTTTCTGTAAATGCAAGATAATTTATACCACTATTAAGAGCTTGTTTTATTGCTTCATCAACAGTTATTGTACTTTCTAAAAAAGAAAACGTCGTATTAAGATGTAGGTTATTTAATTTCATAGTTTAATTATAAAATAATATTAAGTTTAATTTTAAATTAGAGACGTTGAAAGGATATAAAAAAATATTAAATAAAAATTCTATAATGATGATTTTTAAATAAAAATAATAGAATTCAACTTAAATCAAAAAGATATTTTTATAAGTAATCAAAACTAGCCATTTTTAACCCAAAAACAGTTATTTTTTTAAACATTTTCATGTAGAAAACTGAATTTTTTTTATAAATTTTTCTTAAATTTAGATGATAAAGGCTATTAACGATGTCTATAAATTACACTAAAAATACTTAGCCCCAAAAAAACTAATAAAAATAAGACAAAACATTCTCTTAGTCCCATAAAATAATTTTGCTATCAAGTAAAAATGCGTTTTAACATAAATTAATTTTATGCAAAAACAAATATATAAACAAGAGGGGGATAAAAATGGATCAAATTAAATTTTTGGTTGATAATTCAGCTGATATTTCTTCAAAAGATTTAATTAATTTAAGAACCTTCTATTCTCCTATTATTGGAAGTCTGGGTGTTGCTTTTTATCAACATTTATATGATTTATATAATATAAATAGACTAAAGAAATATGATTTAGCCAAAACTTCAGAATTTCTAGTTATGTCGATAAACCAAATAAAAGATGCTAAAAATAAATTAGAGGGTTTAGGTCTAATTAAAACCCTGCAAGACAAAGATGGCACTTTATTATTTAAATTAATAAAACCACTATGTGCCAATGGAATTGTAAAAAATTCCCTTATCGCTAATTTGTTAAAAAATAAATTAGGTGAAGTTTTATATAATAATTTAATTAAGAATAATGCATTTTATTATTATGATGAAACAGAATTTAATAATGTTTCAAAAAACTTTTTTGAGGTCTTTTCTAGTGAAAAAATTTCTTTGCAGCAGGAAGATTGCTTTGATTTTAAAATTATTAATGAACATGAATTAATTGAAGATCTCACTTCAGAAGAATATATTAGTTACCACACAAGAAAAGAACTCAGTCCATCGCAAATTTTGATGCTAAAAAAAATAAAGTCATTAAATTTTAAGGATAATGCTATTAACAATATAATAAAATATTCAATTTCTATAAATAATGCCATTATATGCAATTACATCCTAAAAATAGCCAATGACTTTGCAAGAAGAAACTTATATGATGCATATTTAATCGATAATGAATTATGTCAAGCTTCTCTAAATAGAAATAATAGCTATTCTTTATTTAGTAAAAAATATAATAATATTAATGATGATTTAAACGATGTACTAACATGAGATGACTAAAAGGAATAAATAATGGAGAAAAAGATTTTTGATTCAATATTATCACCTAATGAAAAAATAAATATTGATGAATTAAGGAATGAAGTTCTTTCAAAGGATTTTATTCAAACAGAAATTAAAAGATTAAACCTTAATGAAAAACAAATAAAAAAGGGTATGGGTATCTTACAAAGATATCATGATTCAGTTATCAAAAATCATAAAAAGCCTGACTATAAGCTGTTTGTTGATATTTATGGTTTTTTGGCTGAAGATTATAGTAATGATAAGGAGATAATAAGAAGCCAACAACTAGAAAAATTCTGATTAACATCAATCACAGAGTTAGATCCAATATTTAAGAAATATTTTCAAAAAAATAACAATTCGTCTGATGTTGTTGCTTTAAAAAAAACAACAAAAATTTTTATCGACTCATTACCTAAAACTATTGCTAGTGAAGATATTAGAGCTAAATTTAGAACAATGATCACCGGAAAAGGCGTTTTTGATTTTAACATTTGATTATGAGGAACCGATTTTACAATAAGCAATGATATTATTAAATATATAGCTCTAATGAATGTAATTAGCCAAGGCAAGACAGTAGCCTTTTTAAATGCTAATGAACTATATAATTTTCTATCATCAAATAAAGAAGAAAAACAATCAATATGTTATTACTTGAATAATGTTGATGTATTATTCATTGCAAATCTTAGTTTAGGTTTGAAATCCCAATGATTTTTTGACTTATTAATTAACATATTTGAAACGCGTATACAAAAAAAATCACCAATTATTATTTCTTCAACAAAGGATCTTTTGAGTAAAAACACAAAATTACTAACTACATATTATTATTCAAAAGATAATGAAAATGATTTAGAAGAAGTTTTTAAAACAATGGTAGCTAATTTCTTTAAAAAAATTGTAATTTCATAAAAAAAGCGTTAAATTGTACCAAAAATGAGCCACCTAACATATATAGTAAAATGTTATAGGTGGTTTTATTATTCATGAAATAGAAAACAAAAAATTAGATGTTATAACTACATATTCCAATTTAACAAATAAGCAATTATCCTTGAAAGCAAAATGTTCAATATCAACCAAAAAAGATTAAAACAAAAATTAAGAAATGCTGAATTATGCAAAAAATTAATTGCTGGAACAAAAAATAGTTCTTGTAATTCATATATGTCTTAGCGTTTGTTTTATGAGAGAAAAAATATCATATAGCCAATTAACAAAAAGACTTACACAAAGCGGATTTCTAAGTGCTTTTGCTCATAAAAATATAATAAAAAGACAAAAAACTTTTGTAAAAAATATATATATTATAAGCCAAATATTTTGCCTAAAAAGATTGCAAAACTAAACATAACCTCAAAAAGAAAATTAGTAAATATAGGCGAATGTGTTGAACTTGGTGGCTTTATTCATTTTTATGTTGATCGAACCTCATGAGCAATTGTTGCATGTATCGCTGTTTTAACCTCAAAAGTTTTATCACTTTATTTTGATAAAAAAAAGCGTAAATCAGTAAAAGATTGATTAGTTAATTCTAACCTTACTTAAAAATAGTATAGTACTAAAATATAGCAAACCAACAGACTACAGAGTTAATGGTCTAACCTTGCTTAAAAATAGTATAGTACTAAAATCATAACCAGTTGGATTAGCAATAACTGAAAGTCTAACCTTGCTTAAAAATAGTATAGTACTAAAATTAGAGCACTGACATTAGATGATAGTAAAAAGTCTAACCTTGCTTAAAAATAGTATAGTACTAAAATAGACTAAATCCCCTTTCCACTTCCCTTTCAGTCTAACCTTGCTTAAAAATAGTATAGTACTAAAATAAACACTTTTAATAATGTTACAACTTTTATGTCTAACCTTGCTTAAAAATAGTATAGTACTAAAATAAACAGTTCTAATAATGTTACAACTTTTATGTCTAACCTTGCTTAAAAATAGTATAGTACTAAAATGAGATAAAAATTGACAAAACAGATAAATTAGGTCTAACCTTGCTTAAAAATAGTATAGTACTAAAATTATGTGAAGACAATTAATATTAATAAAAAAGTCTAACCTTGCTTAAAAATAGTATAGTACTAAAATACCCAACATTCTCGATCCTGTAAGAATAATGTCTAACCTTGCTTAAAAATAGTATAGTACTAAAATAAATATTTTTAATAATGTTACAACTTCTATGTCTAACCTTGCTTAAAAATAGTATAGTACTAAAATAGATGTATTATTTTGACTTGTTGTAGTTGAGTCTAACCTTGCTTAAAAATAGTATAGTACTAAAATCAGTAATTTATTTTCATAATATAAGTTGAGGTCTAACCTTGCTTAAAAATAGTATAGTACTAAAATTATATAATTTATAAAAAGCTTTGCCAATCTGTCTAACCCTGCTTAAAAATAGTATAGTACTAAAATTTTCTTTTAGGTTGTGATGTTATATTTATTGTCTAACCTTGCTTAAAAATAGTATAGTACTAAAATGCACTTTTTTCGATTGATTGATTGGTATGAGTCTAACCTTGCTTAAAAATAGTATAGTACTAAAATCACAACCATTTGGTAGAATTGAGGGCATTAGTCTAACCTTGCTTAAAAATAGTATAGTACTAAAATTTAGAAAGTTTGTAGATTTAAGTGAGCAGAGGTCTAACCTTGCTTAAAAATAGTATAGTACTAAAATGTCATTTTTGTGTAAAAACGTTTAAATTTCATTAATTAGCATGAAAAATGAGCCACAAATATTTTGAACTTATTTAAGTATACATTTTGAATAATTTCTAATAAAAAATATAAAAAAGCTCTACTAGGAATAGAATAATTTATAAAATTTATGTCTCTTCTTATTTTTTTATAAATCTTCATTAATTGATCGCATTAAATCTATTTCTCTTTATGAAATAAGACCAGTTTTAACAAAAGATTCTAAAATTTCTGTTTTTTTAGATAACATTTGATTGTAGTAATATCCGGCTTCTTGATGTTTCACATTTTTTTTAACCACCGATATTCCAAGAGGAAGCTTTTTACTATATGGTATTTTCTCATACATTTGAATGTCGTTTTCATTCAATTCAAAAGCTTTATGTCTTTTATTGTTTATGTGAAAATAGTATTGTTGATCTGCTCGATCATAAAAGTTGCATCATTTTTTTGATGTGACTTTTATTTTTTGATTTTTTTCATTTTTAGGAATATATTTTTTATTTTTAAATGTTACAATTCCATTAAAAATTTGTCTTTTAATTGGCAAATCAAAATAAGCTTCAAGAGTTGCACTGTTTGGTTTTCTAAATTCATTTTTTTCAGAATCGGTAATTGATTTTCTTGTTTTTATATCATTAAGCATTGCAATAATTTTGTATCTATATTTATTAGCGTCTTGGTTTGTTTTAATATTTCTATCTTTTAAGAATATTGGAATTCAATTATGTGCAATTCTTCAAAAACTTTATATATGTGGTTTTTCATTAGATACTGATGTTGTTATAAATTCAGTACCTAATTTTGTGACTGCATCATACAAAATAGCGCTAGATTCGAGGCTATTATGAAAATTCATTCTATTATCACTAATCATTATCTTTAGTATCACATATTCATTAATCATATCTTGAATAATAATTTGATAACCTTTTACTGATTTACGCTTTTTTTATCAAAATAAAGTGATAAAACTTTTGGAGTTGAAACATCGTTACATGCAGCAATTGCTCATGAGGTTCGATCAACATAAAAATGAATAGATCCATCAAGTTCAACATATTCACCTATATTTACTAATTTTCTTTTTGAGGTTATGTTTAGTTTTGCAATCTTTTTTAGGCAAAATATTTGGCTTATAAGGTATATATTTTTTGCAAAAGTTCTTTGTCTTTTTATTGTATTCTTATGAGCAAAAGCACTTAGAAATCCGCTTTGTGTAAGTCTTCTTGTTAATTGGCTATATGATATTTTTACATTAGTTATTCTCTCATAAAACAAACACTAAGACATATATTAATTACAAGAACTATTTTTGTTCCAGTAATTAATTTTTTGCTTTCATATTTTTTTCATAATTGATAATTAAATCATTATTGTAAATCTTTTTTCTATCGCCTCATTGATTGCTATGTGCTAAGTTAACCTCTTTTTTGCATAATTTAGCATTTTTTAATTTTTGTTTTAATCTTTTTTTGATTGATATTGAACATTTTGCCCTTAAGGATAATTGCTTATTTGTTAAATCAGAATATGTAGTTATAACATCTAATAATTTTCGTTTTCTATTTAATTGAAAATAGTTTAATTCTATTTTGCGCATAATAAAACCACCTATAACATTTTACTATATATGTTAGGTGGCTCATTCTTGTTACAATTTAATGAATTCTTGTATAAAAACGTTCAAATTTGATTAAAAATTAATCTAAAATGATTGATTTTATAGCATTTTGCAATGTTTTACTTTCTTTGATTTTTTCAATGTCATCAATATTGAATTTTTGCATAAGTATTTCTTTAATTAGAGATACATTATCAATATTGATAAATGTTTTATTATCAAAAATTGAACAAACTTCCAACTCTTCAAAGCTATTACAAATATCTCAAATATTGTTAGTTAATATAATAAAGTTAAATTTATTAGTAAAAGTAACCAACTCGCTAATATTGATATTATCAAAATTAGTGATAATTACAAGTTGCTTATCTAATTGATTTGTTAAATCAAAAAACTTAAATAAAATATCTTTATTAATCAATTTCTGATCATTTAGTTGGAATAAAAATTTAACTAACTTTGATTTATCTAAATTAAGATAAATAAAATCTTCAGCAACTAAATTTGTATAAAAATTTAATACTTCAGATAATAAATCACTTTTGATTAAATTTTCTTGATCAATTCTACTGTCTTTTATAAACATTTTATATAAACTATTTTTACTGCTAAAGTTAAGGATATTAATAACTTTTGATAATGGATTAATAATAATACTTTCATTAACAAAATAGCCTTTATTATTAATTAAAAGACTTGGTTGATTATTTTGATTTTCATGATTAATTAACATAGCTAAAAAAGCTAAAGAGTTACTGCTTTCAATAACTCTAATTCCTTGATAGTCATAATCTAAAAGATGACTAAATTTTATTATTTCTAACATAATTTATACCTCTAAATATATTTTTTTATCCAAGTAATATTCATTTAGTGATTTTTCGCCATTAATGATTTCAATATTTTGATATTGACTTTCTGTTACTAATAAAATTCTCACATTTGATTTTTTTGGAACGATTTTTATTAGTTTATCCTTTTCATAAGGATATTGAGTGTGAGCTGATATACATTTAACATAGATTGAATATTGAATCATGCTATAACCTAATTTGATTAGTTCATTTCTAAATTTATTATAATAAGCGATATTATCATCGTCCATCGAAATATCATACATAACAATTATTCGCATAAATCTACTTTGAATTTCAATCAATGATTAACTCTTCTAATGAACAATTTTCTAATATTTTTTTAACTGAATAATCAATATAATCGCGAATTCTTATATGCTTATTGTTGACATTAATGTGCTCATCAAAAAATTCATATAGCATTTGCTTAAAAATTTTTCAATTCACTTCTTGATAATTAGCTTTCTTGATTAAATACTGATATACAACATAGTCAATAAACACTCTAGCTATTTCCATTAGATCGCATGCTAAACTATAAGGGTTATTAAAGCTTTTATGAAAAACGCCAATGCGATTATCAAAGCCACGCCCATTAATTGCCCGACTATAAAATGATAGTAAAATCGTATACCCATAATTTAGCATCGCATTAATATCATCATCAAAGTTATTTCTTTCTCTTTTAAAATCAGCTCCAAAAATATTTTTATAATAAAGTTTAGCCGCATGAGCCTCGCGGTTAGATAAATCACCAATTTTGACATCTAAAATATAATTTTTAAATTTTTGATAATCTTCATCATTAACTAAATTAAAATTTACTAACAAATTAAGTTGATTAGAAATCTTTAATTTAATAATATTTTTTCAGGTTATGGCTTTGTAATTCTCATCTCAAGTTAATTGAGATAAAAATACTTTGTTATTATAATAATTATCAAACGGAATAATTTGCGCCTGAGGCAGATGTTTTTCGTTGCATATAATTATGTTAACTTTTTCTTTTATAAATTTATTAATTAGTGGTATTGATATTGTTGTTTTATTATTTTCGAAAATAATACTATCAATATCATTAGTTGGTATTGTAATTTTACCTTGTTCTTTTTTAATAATTAAATTTCCTAAAAAAAGTGATAAATATTCACTTTCCGTAACATCGATTATTTTCTTCATATTCTTCTTTCTGCTTATATACTAAGCAAAAAAATTACATTGCAATTTTAAATATTATTTAAAAAATTCATTAAATTGGACTAGGTCATTTAGTACTTGAATTCAATATTTTTCACTTTCAGATTCCCCGATTCAGAGAACCCCAAAACATCCTTATTTCCTTCCAAAGAGTATCTCATAACTATGTAAACTGACTTTTTAACAAGTTTATTTTCTTCTTTAACTTTAACCTTATTCCATAAATAAAAACCATGGCATAAGTTTTTTTCTAAAGGTCTATTTCTTCGCTCTGTTATGTGTGGAATTATCTTATTAGTTACTCTGCTAACGAAAGTAGCATCAACTTCAACTCCGTACATTTCCTTAAGAGTTTGAAAGATATCTCTCGTTGAAATTCCTTTTGAATAAAGACCATAATTTGGCTTTCAATCTTGGAAATATCATACTGGTATTTTGGAACTATTGTTGGTTCAAATTCAGAGTTTCTATCCCTCGGAACTTGAAGTTAAATTTCACCTAAATTTAATCTTAGATTTTTAGAATAACTACCATTTCGATAGTTATCTTTTATCGCTTTTCCATGCTCATATCTATCGTAACCAAGGTGTTTTTTCATCTCTTCTTCTAGCATTGTTTGAATAAGATCCTTAGTATTTTGCTTAATAATTTCGCAAACCTCTTCCTGAGTTGCTAATTTATATTTATCATATAATTCTTTTGCACTTAGCATTTTAATATCTTTTTTGGCATATTAAAAAAATCTCCAAACGCAAATATTCAAACTTAAAATATTTGCGTTTGGAGATTTTTACACAAAATTATCTACAGTACCTTTAAATTTAAATTATTCTATTTTTTGTTTTTATTGAATTCGAGAAAAAAGAAGAAATTTTAATTCTTAGCCTTTTTTCTTCTAATTTTTCTCCATTTTTTATTACATTTCTTTTTGAAATGTATTTAACCTCAATAGTTTGAGAACTATAAACTGCGCCGCATAAATAATAGACTTGATTATCGATTGCGTTCTTAAACAACGTATTTTTATATCAGACATCAATTATTTTATTTTCCTCTGGAATGTCTAATGTTTTTTTAATTCTATTTAATTCTTTTTGATTGTAAATTTCTTCTAAAGAAAAATCAGATTTTTTATTGTTATCAAATGTATAGATTTTTGCATTTACCGGGATATAAGCATATTTATCTTTTCTTGTTTTATAAATCAATAGCGCAACCCAATTAAATGATTCTTTAAATGACTTGCTATCATTTTTATTTAAAGCTACATTGTTAATATCTTTTTTATCACTAACTATTTTCAATTTTTTAACCATTTTGACTTTATTGTTTTCAACGAGTAATAAAATTTGATTATTTTTACAGAAATCTTTATACTCTTCTGAAATTAATTCACTATATTCTTTTTGTAAATCATTCATATAAACTTCAAAAGGACTTTTTTCACCTTTATATTCTAGATATATATTCTTAAGTTTATTAAACTCTTGAGGGTGACTTCTGAACATTAATACATTATCGTGTTTATCTTCTTTTTCGAAGTAATCTTTCATATCATAGATACTTTTACGTTCAACTTTATAAATTATATTTTCATCGTCTGGATCTTTGATAGAAGAGTATAAAGTTGCATTAAATAGTTCGATATTATGATCTTTCGTTAATTTTCTTGTAAATCTTACTTTAGATTTAATTTCTTGTTGTCTATTTTCACCTATCGATTTTTTTACTTTATCTGTTATATCCTCGGTATTGACAGTTAAATCAGAACGCTTACAAATAAATTCACCAGTTTCTTTATCAATAATGTTGTTGTCTTTGTCAATGTAGTAGTTTTCCAAAATTGCTCATTTATTATGGTTCATTTTCATATTGTTTGCTGCAATTGCCAATATTGAAGCATCAATAGCATGGTGATCAAATTCATCACGGTTCTTTTTATCCAACTTCGCTAATTTTCTAATTATGCTTGTAAATTTACCTCTAATAGGTTTTATTGTGAATTGATTGTCATGATTTTTAGCATAGTTTGCTAAAATACTTAAAAATTCTTTACATGCATAACGCGTGTCGTTTAAATTTCTAGAAGCAAATTCTATTTCATCGCTTTGAGAAAGTGTGTCATGCAATAAATTGTTGCACTTTGCAATTAATTCATCGTATGTTTTAAATCAAGGTAAATCTTTGATTTTATCTTTTTTAGAAGTATATTTATCGGCTTTTGATCTTCAATGTACATATAACCATTTTTTTAGCTCTTCAAATTTTTCGGTTGATAAAAAGTCTTTAGGAACCTTATTTTTCTTTTGCCTATTTGACTCTTTTAGTACCAAAACCTTGTTTCTGATTGAATCGTCAAAACTTTTGCTTTGAGGAAGAATATGATCAATATCTGTATATCCTGGATCTTTATAAACTTTTCTTAAATCAATATCTTGAAGAGAATACAAATCAATTCCGTCCTGTTGTAATCATAGCAATAACTTTAATTTTGTATGATCTGAGCAATTTGAAATACTGAATGAATTATCCATAGTTCTTTCTTTTACTGCCACTTCAATTAGATCATTAACTTTTTTATTGTGTTTATTTTGAGCACTGATTTTTTTAGCTTCTTCTTCACCGTTTTTATCCCTTGGCATTTCTAGGCCAACTTTTGTGATTAAATATTTTTTTCCAAATTCTTTGATAATTTGGTTAAATACCTTAACGCTTTCTCTAATTGAACTTTTAACTGCTGGAGAAACAATTAAATCGTCTAAAAAATTGGCTTGTAAATATTTGCCAGTTTGTTCTTTTGAAATTAGTTTAATTTCATTTTCTTTATTATATTCACTAACTGCTTTATATAAATCACTTTCTTTATTTCATTTTAATGACTCTAGATTGGTAATTTCATCAAACAATGCCTGCAACGTATGTTCAAAAACACGGTATGAAAGTGAATGTGTTTTATTTCCTTTTAATTTAGAACTTTGAGCAATATCTTTTATCGTGTTCTGAATATCACTGTCATTTAATAAATATTTATTGAATACTTTAATACATTCTTTATCGTTTAACTTGTTGATACGGTTATCAATACTTCTATTATAAAATATTGGTTGATATAGCTTATCTAAGTCTCTTATTACATTGAATAAATTTTCACTGTTAAACATTGAAGCAATACAATTATTTTTTACAAAGATATTTAAAATTTCATTTGTTATATTTAGATTATTATAATCGATATCTTCATTGCTAAAACTATTCGTAGTTAAATCATTATTAATTTTTTTCATTTCTTTAATAATTGATTTTTTATCTATGTTTTTAACTTTTTTATCGTTTTTAAATGAATTAAATCAATTTAAAATTAGATCTTTTTTAACTTGATTGTCTAGATTTATTTTATTTTGTGAATTTTCGTCAATATAGAAAGTTGTATTGTTTAAATTGTGTAATAAATTAAACATTTCTGCACTTGGTGTATTAATAGGCGCTCTATTGTCTTTTTTAAACACGCTACATTTTCCAGTGGTTTTTTCTCATATTACAGTATATTTTTGAATAACTTCACCATTTTCATCTCTTTGAAAAATTCCGTATTCACTCGGACTTTTTATATTGCCAGGCCCTTGTTCAAATGAACGTATATATTTAAATAAATTTAGATAATTATCACTAAATTCTTTAAATAATTTTTGATCATATTTTTTAGATTGAACTTCGAAAAGTTTTTCAAGTTCGGCAACTCATCTTTTATTAGTAAATAAATTGCCTGTGTTTGCCTCAATGTTTTTGACAAATCCAAATCTATCAAAGTATTTTTTTTCAATTTCGCTTGGATATTTTGAATCGTCTTTAAATTCGGCAAATGAACTGTTATTCTTATCGCCGCCTTTATTATCTTTGGTTTCTTCTTCTATTTCATAAAATACACCACGATTTTTTAAATAATCGTGTAATATTCAGATTAATTCTTCTGATAAAATTTCTTTTGATAATGCTTTATATTTTAAATTTATAATATGTGGGTGTTTTTGTGAAGATTTTAAATAAATATTTAAAACATCTTCGACAGATTTTAAATCTAAATTAAACATTTTGCTATATTTAATAACTAATTTTGCATAAGTATTTTTCTTTAAAGCTTTTCTTCTTATACTTCTTCTAAGAGATCTGTGTGCTCTTCTATCTTCAGCTAAATTAGGTTCATCAAACAATCTAGAACCTAGCGCAATAACTTCGTTAGTTTCATTATTAACAAGTGACCAGCCTACTGAACCAATCCCTAAATCTAGGCCTAATGAAACCTCAATTTTTTTATTATCTTCCATGAATTCTCCATTCTAAAAAACATATTTATTATAAATTACAAATATAAATATTTATTTTTATCATTAAAATTTAGCGAAAATTTGAAGATTTTACTATTGCTAATATTGCAATTTTAATACACTAAACTTTTATCTTAAATTTTCGAACCAAATGGGATTACACAAAATTTATAAAATAACTTTTTTTAACATTTACGTTAAATTGCAGCAAAATAAAAAAATTGTAATTTCATAAAAAAACTAATTTTATAATATAATTTTTCACCACAAAAAATTTATTTTTTTTCATACTTGTTAATTTTTTTAAAAAAACTCTTCTAATAAGTGTTTTTTTATTGCTCCTTGAGTTTTTAATATAATTTCGTTTGTAAATTTAAATACTTTATATTAAAGAAAATCCACACAAAAAGGAAAACAAATGAAAAAATCAATCAGAAAGTTCTTACTACCTTCAGTTATAACTAGTGCTTCTATTCTTCCGATGGCTATAGGTCTAATTTCTTCACAATGTACAACAGATTCCAATGTCGAAGCAATAAAAACCCAGGGCTATGCTGATGCTATGCAAAAACTAGCTAACAAATCAATCACTGTTGCCGGGGCATGATCAGACGCTCGTTTTTATGCTAAAGACCATGCTAATGATCTGGCAGTTATTGGGGCTACATCGCACATTTCAAATGATGGTGTTCAGGCGAGATCTGACTTAAAGCTTGGCGATATTAAGGCTCTTCAACAACTTTTAATTGCTGCAATAAAAGAATCAAACAAACAAGTAAAAGATAATAAAGATTCTAGCAAAGAAAGCAATCTAACTTACTTAGATAAAAATAACAAGATCCAAAGTATATTCAAAATATACAACCATGATGGCTATGCTCCAGTTGGATTTGATGCAAATATCGTTTACAACATAAATGGAGATTCAAAAAAAGCCTATGAAGTTATTCCTAAGGGCGATAGTGAATATATTTCCTTTGATGAAAAAACAAGTAAATTCACAACTGTTGATGAAAAGAAAAACCTTAAAATTCAATTCATCCCTTCTTCTGATGCCGCATTAGTACAAAAAGCAACAGAGAAACTACAATTATGAATAAAGGAAAAAGGAATCAAAAATATTGAAATTAGTGTTTCAAGTGATTACAATAGTGCTGCGACAGCTTTGAAAGCTAAATCGATCGATGTCGCCTTTCTACCCGTCGATACATGAGCTAAGCTATCTGGAGATTCTAGCTTTATTATTCAAGCTGGTAGAAATGTCCAAATTATTGACCCATATATAAGCAAGCAGAATCCATCAACACCTAAATTTAATGATGAAAAACTACTAGTTGAAGCATTTAATAACTACAAAATATTTAATAAAAATAATCTTTATATCAACAAGGAACCATCTAAAAATCCAAATTCAACTACAAACGGATACAACGATGAATTAAAAACACATATTGATTCGTTGGCAACAGGAGAAGAACTTCCAACCGTTGGCTTCTATCGTTCATATATTTATGTTCGCAAAGATTCTGAAATTTACAAAATTGTTATTAAAGCCCTAAAAGAACAAGGTTCTAATTGAAAACTAAAATGATCAGAAGTAAGGGATTATGTAATTTATGGTTATACTTCAACAACATCAGCCGCCTCATATATATACCCTGAACAATGATTTAAAAAACATTTTGAAGGCTTTAAATCTTTCTTAGAATAATATAAAAATTTAATTTAATATAAAACTTAATTATGAATAAAAATCTAAAAATAAAAAGTATTAGCAACATACAACAAAATACTAATAATAATTGAAATATAAACTGAGATAATGTATCAAAAACATATCCTAATGGAACTAAGGGCTTAATTGATGTAAATCTTTCAATTAATCAAGGCGAGTTTGTTGCAATTATTGGTCTATCGGGAGCCGGAAAAACCACACTAATTAAAACAGTAAACAAAATAAATACCATTACCTCAGGAAAATTAACGGTTGGGCCTTACAATGTTAATGAATTAAAAGGAAAAAAATTAAGACAATTTAGAACAAAAATTGGAATTATCTTTCAAAATTATAATCTAGTGGAAAACATCACTGTACTACAAAATGTTCTCTCGGCAAGATTACCACAAATGAATTTATTTAGAGCGTTTTTTGGAATTTATAGTAAAAGCGATATTGAACTAGCATATCAATGTTTAGCAAAAGTTAATATTCTAGAAAATGCTTATGATTTAGCAAAAGATTTATCAGGCGGTCAGATGCAGCGTGTGGCCTTAGCACGTACTCTAGCCCAAAAACCAAAAATTATTCTTGCAGATGAACCTGTAGGGGCACTTGATCCGATTATGGCTAAAAGTGTTATGGATGGTTTTTTAATAGCTAACAAATCTGAAAAAATTACCATAATTGCAAATCTCCATCATGTTGATCTAGCCCTACAATATGCAGATCGAATAATAGGCGTAAAAAAAGGCAAAATTATTTTTAATGATAGTTGAGATAAAGTTAATTTAGAACAATTAAAAGAAATATATGGAAAAAAATTGGAACAATTTGATGAAGAACAATTCAATGAAAACCGTAGAAAAAGACTAATTATTCAAAATGAAATTAAAGAAAAAATTAAAAAATTGGAAATCTAGAAATGGATAAACAGCAAAGCAAATCTAGCGGTCCTATTGAATATAAAAGCAAACTAAAATTATTTAGTGAATCAGTAACAAATTACTTTAATCCTAAATTCGTTGACATCAATGGCCAAAAGGTAACTAAAAAGTTCCCTTGGTTCAAAATCTTGGGTGGTGCACTAATCTTTATTTTGGTTGTAATAATAATCGCTGCTATTAAACCTGATTTTCAAAACTGAAAAGCTTTTTGAAACCATATTTCGCACTTTTTTGAGACTAATAAAAAAGCACAAATCGGAGCTGCAGAGTTCACGCCTTATGCAACCTTCTTGCGCAGCTTATCCTATTTATGAACTACTATTTCATACTCAATATTAGGCACTATACTTGGTATTTTTATATCAGTACCGCTAGCATTATTAAGCTCTAAAAATATTATTAAAGATAAATTAATTTATCTTCCCTTTAGAATAATAATGTCGATAATTAGAGCAGTCCCCCCAGTTGTATTCGCATTTATCTTTTTCTTCTTATTTTCAAAATCATTAGCGGCAATGTTTTCAATTGCTATATTTGTTAGCTCATTAATGACAAAATGATTATATGAAGACTTAGACACCTATGATACAAGTGCATTTCAGGGAGCGCAAGCAATTGGAAATAATAAAACTCTTGCCTTTAAAAGCGCAATTTTACCTTATTTAATAAAGAGAATTGTATCATATGGATTCTACTCATTCGAAATGGTTGTTAGATTTGCAGCTATTTTATCAATTGTTGGAATATCAACAATTGGACAACTTCTTTCTGATCAATACGCCATAACAGATAACCTATCGCATATGTCAATTGTTTTATGAGTGTTAATTGCCTTGATGATAATAATCGAAGCATTAAACTATATGATTAAAAAATTCATTTTAGAATATTCTCAAAAGCACCCTCAAATTGATGAAAAACTTCCATTTGCAAAACAATTAGAACAGCTTAAAAAGCAAAAGTCAAAAATATATATATTCAAGATTTTTGTCATTATTCTTGTGTTTGCGCTTATCCTTGCTTCGCTAACACAAATTGAATGAAAAATTGGAAATAGTATAAAAATTAGCCAATTCAAAGATGGAATTAATAAGCTTTTCAATCCGGATTGATCATTGTTTGGTGGCAATTGAAAAACATCAAAAACAAGTGTTATACCATTAGGGGCTTCGGCTCTACTAGTGGCAATAGCTTCCTCAGTCATTGGTTTGTTTTTTGCACTAATATTAGGAATTCTCGCCGCAAAAAATATTAATAAGTATTTTTCTTACCCATTTAAATTGATTATTATTGTTATTCGTGCTATACCAGCGTTCACTTTTGCCATCCTTTTTATAATCTTGTCAAAAGACTCAAAACTATTTGCCGGGGTTTTGGCACTGGGGATACATTCAATTGGTATGCTTGGAAAACTAATTATGGAGTCAGTTGAAAAAATTCCACACAAGGTGTTTCAATCCTTAGACTCACTAGGCGCAACATGATTTCAAAAAGTCAAATTTATTGTTATTAAATCAATATTACCGCAATCTCTGTCTAACTTCTTATATAGAGTTGAAATTAACTTCAAAAGTACAGTGGTAATTGGCGCCGTAGGAGCTAGTGATTTTGGTTTCCAAATCAGTACATACTCATCCAAAACTGAAGACTGAGACAAGCTTTCATCATACCTAATTTTTACCATTATTGTATTATTGACAATTGAACAAATTTCAAATATCATTCGCTCAAAACTAACAACTGGATACTTCTTTGGCCAAGATGTTTGGTTTAAAAAACTGATTAAGCAAAATATGATTATTAAGTCGCTTGCCGTCGCTCTTGTGAACAATGAGGAATTCAAAAATGAAACAAGATATGCAAAATATATGATTGCAAAACACAAGAAGGATCAATTATTTATATACAATTATTGATTAAAAAATGATTTAATTCCAGATGAAAAAAATTATAAAAGGCTAATGACAAATAAAATAGACTATTTAAATCAATATAAAAAAATATTAGTTAAAATTAAAAATGATGTTAAAAATGTTTATAAAACAACATATATGCGAACAATTCAAAATCTAGCAAATATGAAAAACTGATTCAAGAAATCTAAAATAGCTAAAAAATCCGCCAAAATTGCGGTTGATCATTATTTTGACAATTATTCATTAACGGTGGCCTAAATTATGGAAAATATGAAGCAAAAATTTATTAAATTTTGAGAATATCTAAAAAACGCAAATAATATAACATTATGTACTCATGTTGAACCAGATGGTGATACCCTAGGATCTGCAGTCGCACTCAAGCATCTTATAAAAATAAACCTAAAAAATAAGAATGTAAGAATTTCTGGCGGCGATTATCCAAGAAACCTATTGTTCTTGGAAGATGAAAAAATTTCATTAGTTGATAATGACTTTTTTAATAACTCACTAAAGGTGGTTGTTGATACATCTACAAAGAATAGAATCTTTGATCAAAGAGTCAAAACCGAAGAATCAATTAAAATTGACCACCATCCTTTGGAAGGCGAATGATTATTTGAAATTGGTGGTGATTTTTGACCTGCAACCGGACAAGTAATGACCAAACTTGTTATGGAACTAAATTTAAAAACAGACAAAAAAGTTCTCGAAGGCCTTGCTGTGGCAATCATTACTGATACTGAATTTTTCAAAGAGAGAAATGTTACCCAAGAAACCTTTAAATGTATGGAATTTTTATTAAAGGAAGGCCTAGATTATAATCTTTTACTTAAAAAAATGCAACTTAATGCGGAAGAAAACAGATTCATTTTTAATGCAATAAACAATTCCCAAAAAGAAGGAATAGTTACATATATGATTGTTGATCAAATTGTTTCAAATGATATCGCAAGACCTCTTGTTGCTAAATTTGTAGAAGTATCTAACACCGAAGTTTCACTAGCATTATTAAAACGAAAACAGGGTGATTATCGCTGTGAAATTAGATCAAAAACTACTTATGATGTATCAAAAGTTGCAAACTATTTTCTAGGCGGTGGGCACTTAAACTCATCTGGATTTATTCAACAGGATTTAAATAAATTGCAAGAAATAATTAACTTTATAAACAAACATTATTTAATATAAAAAATAAGAGTTAGGGGCGCATTAAACCTCTAACTTTTTAAAATATTAAAATATAATTTTAAGTACTAATATTTTATCTAAAAGGAAATTGTTATGTTTGAACCAATTGAACCATATAAAACTGGTTTTTTAAAAGTAAGCGATATTCACTCTATATATTATGAAGAAGTAGGTAACCCAAATGGTCAACCAATTTTATTTATACATGGTGGTCCAGGAGGGGGAATTTCTGAATCAAATCGCCAATATTTTGACCCAAATCATTACCGAATTATTTTATTCGATCAAAGAGGTTGCGGCAAATCTATGCCATCTGCCGAAATAAAAGAAAATACTACACTAAACTTAATTAGCGATATTGAAGAGTTGCGCAAAAACTTAAATATTGATAAATGGATACTTTTTGGTGGTTCATGAGGATCCTGTTTGTCACTTATTTATGCCATTAATTACCCTCAAAATGTATTGGGTATGATTTTGCGAGGTGTATTCTTAGGGCGCCAAGAAGACGATTATCACCTTTATCAGCAAGGTGCTTCTTTCTATTTTCCTGAAGCATATGAAGAATTTTCCAACTTTATTCCAATTGAAGAAAGACATAATTTAATCAAGGCATACCACAAGTATCTAAATAGCCCAAATATTGAATTAGCATACAATGCAGCATACCATTGAGCTAAATGAGAACTCGGGCTTATAACGATGAATCCACTAACAGAAATAGAAGAAATTTTATCTAATAAGAAAAGCAATTTAGAATTAGCTAGACTTGAAAATCATTATTTTATTAATCATATTTTTTTAGAAGATAACTATATATTAAAAAATATTGACAAAATCCGAAATATTCCAACAATAATTATTCATGGTAGATTTGATATGGATTGCAGACCAGAAGGCGCTTACCTTTTACATAAAAATCTAAACAAATCAAAGTTAAATTTTGTTATTGCAGGCCATTCCTCGAAAGAAGAAAAGATTGCTGAAGCACTAGTTAATGCTACAGAAGAATTTAAAAATTTGCAATAAATAATTCATAGACTTTGAAGGCAAAAAACATTCAGAAAATACACCTGAATGTTTTTTTTACAAAATCTCATTTAAGTTTTTCATCTAGATTAGATTCAAAAAAATATTTTAAATAAATTGAATCAAATTTTTTTAAGCTTTTGAAGCCAAAATAAAAAAGATAATAAAACCTACAAGTGTTAATATTAGCAAGATAAAGTCAACAATTATTAACAAAAATAAAGAGTTTATATTCGAACATAAACATAATGCTTTGCTTCAATGTCTATATTATTGAAATTCAGAAATAGTGACGATTTCATTGTTAATTTCACTAAGAGCATTATCATAAAATATTAATAATATAATAATTGTAGGTCTATAGATATTAGATTATAATTAAAATAATTAACGCAAAACCTGGACCAACATTAGCTATATTGCAACAAATGTATATACTGACATTACAACAAAAATAAAAGTAAAAACAAACAATGCCGGCGATAGATCAAATGAAACAAAATGACCTTGTTTAGACTTTTTTTGTTTCGCACAAATGTTGCTTCATCAAAATAGCCAGTCACTCATAAATAAATCCTTTAAATTTCAAATCTATAACCTATTATATTTTTTCAAATATTTAGCTTAATAAACTAAATTATGATTTATAAAAAATGTGATCTTTATTTCAGTATCTTCTTACCTTCTAAGCGCCTGAAGTGCCTATGATTACCCTGATAAACAATAATAATGAAAAAATAATACCTAGAGGTATTAATAACTTGCTGCATCCAATTTAGAATTAACTTTTTTCCTCAATTGCGCTTTAATTTAAAATTAAAAATATACTAGTTTTTTTTAGCAAATCACTTCTTTAAGACATACAAATAAGTTCGCTTAATACGTGATTTTGTATATCTTTTTGATGTACAAGAATCAATAAATTCATCGTAGGATAAAGCATCAATGTTTTTCTTAAATAAATTTTCCATCCCTTCACTAACAAGTTTAATTTTGGCGATTCTTTGTGGTGACCAATGTCTTATTATTCTTTGGAATTTTTTATATGTATCTTCAATCCTCTTAACTCTTTTAATTTTTAGTGGAGAAAAATTTGAAATATCCTCATTATTTTTTATCATTTCTCTTAATTTTGTTCCTGATGCATAAATTGAACTTGTTTCCCCGGAATGATGTGAAATTGACCTTTTAATACAATCAAGTTTAATATGAGGTTTATTTTTTAATATGTATTTAGTGTATTCAAAGCCCAAAATATCTTGTGGAATTTCTTCTTCTTTTAAGAATAGTTTTAACGATTCATAACAGGATAAAATAAAGGATTTTCCTTGTTTTAAAAGCAACTTAACATTTTTGTTATATAAACCCGCATTTTCATCCAATAACCTGGCAGCACTTATATATTTTTTTATTTCATCGCTATCGGATGTTCCAAAAAAAAGAATATCAATTTTTTGTTTATCTAACATATCAATTGAGCCTTTTGCAAAAAAGTGTGCTGCCTGTGTTGAAGTTTCAAAATCTAGCTTAACAACCTTATCAACACCATATTTCATACATATTTTTTTCCTTTTTGCAAAAGGAGCGCAAGCAATCTCGCCACGTTGGGTAAAATTAGAGGACAAGGCAACAATAATTTTCGAATTTGGATATCTTTCTTTAATTTTATTAATTAAGTATATATGACCATTATGAAATGGATTATATTCTGCAATAATGCCAATTTTTAACATAAATTTATTCTTCCTACAATTCAATAATTCTTAAAAATTATAAATTAATTTGCTTTAAAAAAAATCTAAAAAGACCTATTAAAAAATAATTTCTTTATAATTAATGTACTAAAGATAATAAATAAAAATTGGAGAAATTATGATTGATTTATCAATAAAAAATGTTGCAAAAAGATTGAATATACGTAATGAGCAGGTTAGTGAAACCCTTAAATTATTAAAAGAGGGTGCTACAATTCCCTTTATCTCACGTTATAGAAAAGATGTGACCGGTGGTCTTGATGAAGAACAAGTTGCAAATATTAGCGAATTTTATGAATATGATGTAGAACTTCAAAAAAGGAAAGAATATGTTAAAAAAATTCTTGAAGAAAAAAAGCTACTTGATGTTGAAATATCGAAAAAAATTGATGATGCAATAACTAAGCAGGAAGTTGAAAATATATATGAACCTTTTAAGGTAGGCAAAAAAACAAAAGCCACCGAAGCTCTTGCATTAGGATTAGGGCCACTTGCTGAGCTTATTATGACAAATAAGGATGAAAAATTTAATGTTTTTAAAGAAGCTTCGAAATATATTAATGGAGATACATTAAAAGATGTTGAACAAGTTTTAGAACAAGCTAAATATATAATTGCTCAAAATATTTCACAAGATATTTCAGTTCGCGAATATGTTAAAAATCAACTTATAAACTACGGTGTTATCGTAACAAAAAAGAAAAGTGTGGATGACGAAAAAGAAACATTCAAACAATATTATGACTATAGCGAGAAGGTTAAAAATATCCCTAACCATCGTGTATTAGCTATTACTCGTGGCGAAGACAAAAAAATCATTTCATATACAATTGAATTCAATGAAAAAGTTATCATTTATTATCTAAACAACAAATTTTTCATCAACAAAAGAACAGCTAAGATTGTTAATGAAGCAATAAAGGATTCACTAGATCGTTTAATATTTCCATCGATAATAAGAGAAATAAAGACAGATTTATTTGAGCGTGCCGAAAAAGAAGCTATTGAAATTTTTGCTCAAAATCTTGAAGATTTATTACTTTCTCCAGCCACAAAAAATAAAAATATTTTATCTATCGATCCTGGATATACTAACGGCTGCAAATGCGCGATGCTAGACGGTAATGGAAAATATTTAGAAGGTTTTGTTATCCATCCACACACTAACTCAAAAGAAGAATTTCTAAATGCAGTCAAAAAGATGCATGAAATACTTAACAAATATGAGATTGATCTAATTGTTATTGGAAATGGAACCGCTAGCCGTGAAACAGAAGAATTTATTGATAAATTATTAAAAATAAGAAGAGAAAAAGAATTAAACAAAAACACTAAATTTGCCATTGTTAGCGAAGTAGGCGCTTCTGTATACTCGGCTTCAAAAATTGCGCAAGAGGAATTTCCTGATTTAGAACTAGAATTTAGATCAGCAATTAATATAGGCAGAAAATTTCAAGATCCTTTGAATGAGCTAATTAAAATTGAACCAAAATCTCTTGGGGTAGGTCAGTATCAACATGATGTTAATCAAAAAGAATTATCTTTAAAATTAGCATTCAAAGTCGGAAAGGCAGTCAATATGGTTGGAATTGATTTAAACACCGCAACCAAATATATATTAGAGTATGTTTCTGGCCTTTCGAAATCATTAGCACAAAATATTGTTGATTATCGTAATGAGAACGGCTTATTTAAATCAAGAACTGATCTTAAAAAGGTTAAAGGTTTAGGCCCTAAAGCTTATGAACAATCAGTTGGTTTTCTACGAATTTATGATTCTAATGTATTTTATGATAAGACAAATATACACCCTGACTTATATGAACTTGCCGATAGAATAATAAAAGAATTAGCTATTGATTTAAAAAATATCGATAAGGAAATATTGCTTTCAACTAATAAAGATGAATTAGCTAAAAACCTAGGCGCAAATCAATATGACATTGACCTAATTATTGATTCTTTATTAGCACCCGGAAAGGACATAAGGGATGATAAACCAGGATATATTGTTAATGACAAAATTTTAAAATTTAGTGATATCCAACTGGGCCAAGAAATTATTGGCCAGGTTCAAAATATTACCAACTTCGGTGTATTTGCCTATATTGGCCTAAAGGAAAATGTTTTGATTCATATTCGCAATATGAAGAAGGAAAATTCCCAATATATCAACCATCCTAATGAACTAGTTTCAATTGGCGATAACATAAATATAAAAATTATTGATATTGATAAAGTAAACTCAAAAATTCAAGGAAAAATTATTTGAAAATAAATTAATGTATTAAAATTTTATTATACTGTTTTTAATTAAGATTAAAAAGGGTTGGCCATAGGCCGATCCTTTTTGTAATTATAAGATATAAAAAAGGAGATAAAAATGAATACCAAAACTTTTGATTCGGAACTAAAAGCAACACAAATTTTTAGTGCTATATATAATGTTTCACAGATCAAAAATATTGATGAAGAAGCAGTAGTTGATTTATTTAAAAAAGCTGTTGAACAAGTGATTTTTAGTCAATATGATCCTGATGCTGAATTAGAATTTATCATTGATAAAGATAAGAAACAGTTTAAAATAATAAACCATACAAAAATCGTTACTAATGACCCTATAACATATGAAGACAAAGATAATTTTTGCCCTTGCATTGAAATCGCTTTAAGCGATGCTAAAAAAATTAATGCAGATATTAAGGAGGGCGATATCATTGCCGAGGAAATAGATTTCGAATTATTCCATAAACGTGATTATCAAAAAATTCTAAGTATCTTCAACCAACAAATTAGAGAATTGGAAAAACAATTAACCTTTAATAAATATAGTAGCTTAATAGGTACTATAGTTAAAGCTAAAATAACAAATATTACCAAAACTGGTACACTCATGGAATTTCGTGATGGAACTGTTGCTTATATGCCACCATCTACAAGCAATTTAAGATTATTATCCAATCTAAAAGCCGGCGATTTGTTAGATGTTTATATTGAAGAAGTAAAACCTGAATCTAAAAATGCACAAATATTAGTATCCTCAGTTGAATCTAAATTAATAAATAAATTATTCGAACAAGAAATACCAGAAATTGCTGAGGGATTTATTGAAATTATTAAGGTTGTTAGAATACCAGGGGAAAGAGCAAAAGTTGCTATAAGAAAAACAGAAAAAGCACCTTTTGCTCTCGAAGAATTAGGCACAGTAATCGGAACAGATTCAGCTAGAATTGAAGCTATTTCGAAACAACTAAACCACGAAAAAATTGATGTTGTATTATATGATGAGGACAAAAAGAAATTTGTAATGAATGCTGTTAGTCCTTCAAGAGTTATTGATATTGTCGAAAAAGAAGATTCGACTCCACAGTTCAATAGTTTTATTGTTATTGTTCCTAATGCTCAACATACTTTAGCAATTGGTAAAAAAGGGCAAAATGTTCGACTTGCCTCAGAATTAACAAGAAGCCGCTTGGACATAATTAGCCAAGCGCAAGCCGACCAACTCCAAATAAAATATTCATTTAAAAATGCAAATATTACTGAAGAAGAAGCTAAATTAAAATATGTAGGTCAAAAGTTAAATCTAAAACCAATTAGCAATCATAGAAATTCTAAGAAATCCAATGAATCATTCTTTGATAATACATTCAACATATCAGAATTTGACCAAGACCTAGCTGAGCTTAGACAAAAAGCACAACAAACAGATCATATTTTTGAAAAACAATTATATGAATCTATTTCTGATGAGGAAATAGAAAGAACATGAATTGATATGCAAAATGAATTAGAAAACGAAGAAATGGAAGATTTAGATGTATACTCAGGTAACACTAAACAAAATGAAATTAAAGACAAAGCAAAAATCGAAGCCGACTATGAAAAAATAACTCAAACAAAAATGAAGGACTTCAAAAAAGATGATGACCTAAGTGCTGGTTTAGAGAATTTAGATTTAGGTGATTTAAATGATGAAGATTGATAAAAAATATAGTCGTAAATCTATTGTTGATGGAAAAATTTATCCTATAAAAAACTTAGTTAGATTTGCAAAAATTAATAATGAATTTTATTTTGATCCAAACATTGAACTAGGTGGTCGAGGAACATACTGTTTAGATAATGAGGAACAAATCGAAACCCTTTTTAAAAAGCATTTACTAAATAAAGCATTTAGACAAAATATTGATGATTGTATTTATAAAAAATTATGAAATGAGGTGAATATATGGCTAAGCAAAAATGTAACAAAAGAATTTCAAATGTAGACAATATTAAAGAAAAATTAAACGTTGTAGAGGCAAAAGTCAAAAATGGTGTATTTATTTTTACAGGCCCACTAACAGTTTGTGAATTTAGCCAAAAAATTAACCAAACTGCTGCGCAAATTTTAACCTACTTCTTTAAAAAAGGAATAATGAAAAATATTAACACCTTTTTAAATGAAGAAGAAATTGCGGAAATATGTTTACATTATAATCTTGATTTTCAAAAAGAAGAATCAGTTGATGCTGAAAATTTATTTGATAAACTTGAAGTTATTAATGATCCAAACGACCTTTCAACACGCCCTCCCATTGTGACAATTATGGGCCATGTTGACCACGGTAAAACAACACTAATTGACCAAATTAGAAAAAGTAACATTCTTTCAACAGAATTTGGCGGGATTACCCAACATACTGGTGCATATCAAGTTGAATATAATGGTAGAAAAATTACCTTTCTTGACACCCCTGGACACGAAGCGTTTACTGAAATGCGTTCGAGAGGGGCTAGGGTAACTGATATTGTTATTATTGTTGTAGCTGCAGATGACGGAGTTAAACCGCAAACTATTGAAGCCATCGATCATGCGAAAGCTGCCAATGTGCCAATTATTATCTTTGTTAATAAGATGGATAAGTCAAATGCAGATCCTGAGAAAATTAAAAGCCAACTAAGTGAGCATAATATTATTTGTGAAGAATGAGGAGGCGAAAACCAATTCATTTATGGTTCAGCAATGATGAATAATAATATTGATGCTTTATTAGAATCCATTTTTCTTCAAGCTGATTTACTAGACCTAAAGGCTAATCTGAATCGCGATCCTTTTGGAACTATTATTGAATCAAAGATTGATAAAGGTAGAGGGGTAGTGTCAACGGTTATTGTTGAAAATGGTACTCTTATGCCTCGAGATTTTATTGTCGCTGGTGGTCAATATGGAAACATTAGAAGCTTAACCTCAACCGAGGGAAAACCATTGCAAAAAGTCTTACCAGGCACACCTTGCATAATTACAGGTCTCAATAAGAATCCCTCATCAGGTGATAGATTTATTGTAATTAGTGATGAAAAATTTGCTAAGAAGCTAGCAGAAGAAAAATCTTTTATTAATAAACAAAAAGAATTAAGTGAAAGAAATTCCTTCACTATAAAAGATGGACAAAAAACCTTAAACATAATTATTAAAACCGATGTGCAGGGGACTGCTGAAGCAATTAAACAAACGCTATCTAAATTAAAAAATGATGAAATCTCTGTTAATGTTATTAGAGCAACAGCGGGAGAACTAACTAAAGCAGACTTACTCTTAGCTGAAGCATCTAATTCAAGAATTTATCTATTTAACATTAGCACATCAAGTGAAATTAAAAAACTAGCTGAAACTAAAAAAATAAAAATTGTTTCTCATAACATTATTTATAAAATTGTTGAGGAAATAGAAGCAATTATCAATACCTTAAAAGAACCAGTTTATGAAGAAAAATTAATTGGACAGGCTGTTGTTATAAAACTTTTTTTCTACTCGAAAGTAGGAACAATTGCAGGTTGCATGATGCTTGAAGGACAAGCGAAAGAACTTTGCAAAGTTGAAGTAATTAGAAAAGGCAAAAGTATATTTAAGGGCTCAATAAGCTCCTTAAAAAGAGAAAAAAATGATGTTAAAGTTGTCGAAAAAGGCTTTGATTTTGGTACCCATATTAAAGATTTTGATAAAATAGATATAGATGATGAATTAAAATTTTATGAGGATGTATTAGTATAATATGAACGCAATTATGCATGAAAGAAAAACTCAATTATTATTAGAATTAATTGGAAATAGTTTTTTTGAATTAAAAGATTTTGATGTAACAAACATCTCAATTAACGACGTAATTTTATCAAACGATGGATCACATGCTAAAGTATATATAACCTTATTTAAAGACAAGGAAAGATACTTTGACAAAGTGACTTCAATGGCGCCATTTATTCGTTCAGTTGTAGCTAAAAGTTGAAAATATAAAAAATTACCAGAACTAGTATTTTTAATTGATAAAGTTGAGCCTGAAGCTGCAAGAATTGAAAAAATACTTAAAGATATTAAAGAATAGTACTTAATAAATGAACAATCAGTATGATGCTATCATAATAGGTGGTGGTCATGCCGGAATCGAAGCAACTTTTGCACTAGCAAAAAGAAATCTAAAAGTAGCCTTAATAACTCTAAATACTAACCGCTTAGCAATGCTACCTTGTAATCCATCGATTGGTGGATCGGCAAAAGGAATTATTACTCGTGAAATCGATGCCCTAGGAGGAGTTCAGGGCTTTTTTGCCGACCTATCCATGATCCAAATTAAAATGTTAAATACTTCAAAAGGTCCAGCTGTTTGATCGCTTAGGGCCCAAATAGACAAAGATAAATATTCACAAATAATTCTAAATGCTGTAAAAAAAGAAAATAATATTGTTTTAATTGAAGATGAAGTTTCTGATCTAATCATAGTTGACAAAAAATGTGTTGGTGTTAAAACTTTAAAACACGGCGATATACACTCACAAGTCACAATTATGACAACCGGTGTCTATATGAACTCACGCATCCTACGAGGCACTGATATTAAAAACGATGGTCCTGACGGCGAAAAAAATAGTTCAACTCTATCCAAAAATTTAGCTAAATATGGTTTTGAAATCCAAAGATTAAAAACCGGAACTCCTTGTCGTATTTATACTGATAGTATTGATTTTACAAAAGTAGAAAGAGAAATTCTAGATAAAACTGAACTTTGTTTTTCCAAGCGAAGTAATATAAAATTAGATGAACAAACTTCTTGTTTTCTAACCCATACAACAGCCAAAACCAAAGAAATAGTACTAAAAAACCTTGATAAAAGTTCATTATATTCTGGAATAATTATTGGTATCGGACCAAGATATTGCCCTAGCATTGAAGACAAAATTGTTAGATTTCAAGACAAGGAAACACACCACATATTTTTTGAACCAGAAACTAAAAAAGGTGACATTATGTACATTAACGGCTTATCTACTTCAATGCCTGTCGATGTCCAAGATGAAATGATTAGATCAGTACCTGGATTAGAAAATTGCAGAATTCAAAAATATGGATACGCCATTGAATATGATGCTATTAATCCACTTAATTTATATAAATCGCTAGAATCTAAAATATTAGAAAACTTTTTTTCGGCCGGACAACCTAATGGGACAAGTGGTTACGAAGAAGCGGCGGCCCAAGGCTTAATAGCCGGAATTAATGCGGCAAATAAGATTCAAAATATGCCTTCTATGGAAATCAAAAGAAGCGATGCCTATATCGGTGTCTTAATTGATGATATCGTTACCAAAGGTACCACAGAGCCATATCGTATGTTAACAAGTCGTTCAGAATATCGATTATTATTAAGAAATGACAATGTTGATGAAAGATTATGCCAATATGCTTATGACAATAAAATGATAAAAGAAGAAGAATATCAAAAAATTGTTAATAAATATAATCTTATTCAAACAACAATTGAAGAACTTAAAAATAAATATGTGTCTTCAAAGAGTGAATTAGGCATTAAATATAACGTTATCAATGGCCAATCTTACCTTAAGTTACTTGCCAATCCTGAGACAGACCCAATAGATATCTTAGGAAATGATTTTCCCTTCATTGAAGAATTAACAATTCAAGTAAGACTATTTGGATATCTTAAAAAACAAGAAACAGCTGCTGAAAAAATGATTCGCCTGGAAAATCTAAAAATCCCTGAAAATATAAATTATTCCTTGGTAGATAATCTTGCTACAGAAGCAAGACAAAAACTTGAAAAAATTAGACCCTCAACTATTGGACAAGCAACAAGAATTAGTGGAATTAACCCTTCTGACATACAAATGCTAATGTTCTATCTAAATAACCGCAAAAAATAAAAAATAAAAATGAAAATAAACTTAATTGCAGTTGGTTCTTTAAATTCAGATATTAAGAAAATTTATGATTCATATTTAAAAAAAATAAACTTTTTAGCAACAATTAATTTAATTGAAATTAAAGAAATTATTAATGATAATATTGATATTAAAATTGCAAAGGAAACTGAAGCAATATTAGCAAAAATACCAAAAAATTCAAAAGTTTTTTATCTTTCATTACAAGGAAAACAAATGAATAGTGAGGAATTTTCTAATATACTTATTGAAGATAATCTAACTTTTATTATTGGCGGGTCAAATGGCGTAGATGAAACAAAATTTAAAAATAAAATTTGTTTTTCAAAAATGACCTTCCCACATCAGTTATTTAGAATCATGTTAATTGAACAAATTTATCGTGGGTTAGCCATTAAGAAAAATATTAAATATCATAAATAATTACACCAAATTTTGGTGTAATTTTATTATTTGATTTTTTTTCTTTAGACATTTAGGGATCTATTGACAAAGTTAAAACAAAAAAACCAAAACCTTTACAGCTTATAGGTTTTGATTTAAAATTAAGCATTATTTCTTTAAATCTTTAAATTCAAAATTAATAATACCAGAGTTATAAACTACTGCGAGTTTTTCAATTTCGCTATCTTGAATTATTTGTTGTTGATCATTATTTGTTCATATATAAGTCCCTGATGATCTTGTATTTTTTACTCAAAGGTCATTGCCTAACATTTGATCTCATTCTTTATTTGAGCCACCACTTTTTCTAAATCCGTCATTAGGGTAATCAAGTGGCGATTTATTACTACTATCAGCATTATCTAGTGTTTGCCAACTTGTAGGATGAGTAGACAGCCATTTAGCAAAGTCATAATTTGATCAAACATATGCCATGGTAGATTCCATTTTATTATTATTAAAATTAGTTGTAAATGTAGAAAGTGGTGTTATTGAACTATCTTGTAATGCTTTATTTTTGGCAACATTAAAACTTTCATAACGATTAATAAATAATGAAACATCCTTACTATTTTGATCATAATCTACATCTAATCTTAATGTATATATCGCAGCAACAGGCATCGTTTTCGAAGGATCGTAGGTTTGATTACTTGCATTTGTAATTTTATTTCCTTGTGTGTCCACGATGGTATGTTGGTTTTGAGTATAATTTTGTGGTCCAACTAATATTTTTCCAGGTAATATCGCTTCCACTTGAATTAATTTATCATTAATAACTCTTATTCTTAAAACTTGGTTTTCCGATTCTCATGTTACTGATGTAGATTGTTGATAAACATCAAATTCAGGGAATTGAAACTTAATATTAAAGTTAGCTTTATCTATTCAACCATCACGCTTAGTAACGGTGGCACTAGCTGCACTATTGGCATTCTTATAATCAAATATTTCCTTAGTTTTGTAATTAATAATTACAGCATCATTAGAATTTTTAAGGCCCAATGCTTCTTTAAATGTTTTAATAGTTTGTTTTTTAACTTCTTCAGCAGTTGTTTGCATTCAACCTAATTCATCAGCTTTACCAATAACTTGTTTAGTATTTTTACCTAGATTAGATTTATTATAATCTTTAAAGAATAATCCTGAGGTTCCCGCTTGAAGTTGTAAATCTTGCTTCGTCTTAAATGTAATATCTACATCTTTTTCAACAGAAAATCCTGAAAATTCCTTAAATACTTCTAAATTTGTTGGTTTAAATTCATAACGTAATTTAAGATTATTGGTTTTCTCGGTAATGCTTGAACTACCGGGTTTAATAAATTTGCTAGTTGATGAATCCTTGACTAATTTAACCTTAAAGTTTAAGGGATTATAGATTGAATTACTATCAATTTTGGTAAATGCAAATGTATCAAATAATTCAAGAAATCCATCAAGATTTGTAATATCAAGTTCATTTGATGAATCATTAGGTAATATTATTTCAAGTTTCTTATCAAATTCTTCCCTAGTAATTCCTGGTTTAGCAGAAATTTGGTAATATGGTTTAGTTTTATTAGCATTTTGATCGTTTGAATTAGTTTCACCTAAAATAGTTTCATAAAATAGTTTGCTATTTGTATTAGTTCAATCTAATAAAACTTTTAGCTTAGATTCAATATTGTTTAATGCGGTATTAGTTTTTTCAACTAAGAATAAGTCATTAATAATATCTTCACTTTTTTCCTTAACTAAATTATCTTTTTCACTATTTAATGATTCATAATCCTGTGAATATTTAGTTTCAAGAGCAGTAAGTTTGTTGTTATTATTTTTTCACTTAACTGATGTTTTGAATAACAATTGATAAATTTCTGTTAAATCTCTACGTTTATTTAAAAGGCTACTGAATTCTGACTTAAATTCATTAATTAATTCATCATATCCATTTATCAATTGTTTTGTATCAAATGCATAAGTTTGTAAATCAGGAGCCGATTCAGTAGTTTTTATTGTTGAAATTTTTTGTTTTAATAATTCAAATTTTGGCTTTAATTCATCAAATAATTTATTAGAATTTTCAAACCCTGCTTTTTCAAACAATTTAGTTGAAACATTATTAGAAAATTGAGAATTATATTTATCAAAAGTAGTAGTTAGCTTTGAAATAATACCAGTGCCATCTTCAATCATTTGAGAAATATCATCTTTTATTTTTTGTGTTAGATTTTGCTTTGCTTCTTTTGCTAGTTTGATATTTTCAAGGTTTAAATTTATAAAATCATTTATAAAAGAATTTTTTGAACCGATGGAAATATATTTACTATCAACTGTGTTTTTGAAGTTTTTATTTTGATTAATAAACGTTTCAATAGAGGTTTTTAGATTTCTTAGATTTAGTTGTTATAAACTTTAAGGTGCCTTAAAAATATTTTTAACAAATCCCCAAAATTTAAAATCTAAAAATTAGTAGCCAGCTAAATGGCTACTTTTTTGTAGTGGATAGAAAAGTTAAATAAAAATCGTCCACTAAGGACGAATCAATACTCTTTCATAATTATATCACTATTTTAAAAAAGTTAATTAATAAAAGATAGAAGGTATATATGAGCAGAATTTCAAATTATTTATTAAATGAACAGGAAAAAATTCAAGGAAATTGAACTAAAAAGGAAATAGAAAACGATAATAGAAGATTTGTTTTCGAAAATATTTGTAATAGTAAAAAATATTTAAAACTCAGTTTTTCAGCTTTTTTAGATTTGACGAGAAAAATAAAATTAAGCATTAAATTATCAACTATGCAAATCTTACAAAAAAAACAAAATGCAAGTTTAGTTTATATATTAATTTTATTATTAAAAAAAAGAAAAAAAATTAGCAGTTTTAAATTAAGCGATTTGAGGGGATATGGAATTACAGAAGAGCGGCTTAGACACGCACTAAAAGAATTAAAAAAATTAAACTTAATTTATTTGAAAGGAAAGTTTTATTCATTAAATCAAAATGCTTTAATAAGTTCGAATAAAAAAAATGTTGAAGTTTTTTATAAGATAGAAACAGAAGCTGATTGAATGCTGTTTTTTGCTGGTAATTTTAGCGCCTTAATCGCTGCTAAAAAAATAAAGAATCTTACTAATAAAAAAAAATACCAAAAAGAATTTGTTATAACTAATAATTTTTTAAATTTGACAAAGGCTAAAATTAAAAAGGCTTTATTTTTGATATGCAAATATTTAAAATTATATTTTTATGAAGCTATAAAAATAAAAAAAATGTATTTAAAAGAAAAAAGCAGTTTTGTAACAACTAGATATTTTAAGATATAAAAAATAAGCTTTTTTGATTAATAGGGAATTATTAAATAGTTTAACTTGAAACAAGCTTATTTTCGTTATTATAAAATGCAAAAATTATGATGTTTTTTTTAAAAATTAGGTTACTTAAACATATAAATTTAAGGTTGTAATAATAATAGGGCAAAAATATGCCATAAAGAAATAGTAAAGGGAATTATTAAATATATATTCAAATAAATAAATAAATAAATAAATAAATATTTGAAAAAATGCTAAAAAATATAAAAAGGAAAAACAGAAAAATGAATGAAGTAAAACTAAGGGGTATTTTAATTTCAAAAACAAATTTGAATAAAACAACAGCGCAAAAAGTTAATTTTTTGATTTTTACACTATTAGTAAATGGTGAGTTTTTTGAACTCTTTGCATTTGAAGAAAATGCTGATTTCATAAATGCTTTAGACATAAAAAATAAACCAAACCTTTTGGTAATAGGAAAAATTTCTAAACGCAATGAAAAATTCGAAGATGATGAAAAAAGAATTACATATCACTTTGATATTATTGTTTCTAATGTTTTTTTAAGCGCAAACAAAAAATATACTTATGATAAAAACTTCGTTAATAATGAAAAAGAATGTTTATCAGAAGAGGCAACAAAATTAAAATATGAAGAAATTGAGACATTAGATATTAAAAATGAATTAAATACTCTTAATGTTCCAAATTATTTAAAAAATGAATTAAATGAAACAAAAAATAAAATAGAAACTGTTGAAGATAAAACAATGTTTAATGATTTTCTTAATGAAACTATTTAAATAATTAAAAAATGAAAAAAATAATTTTTAAACAAAATAATAAATCTGGTTTTGTTCGTGGTATAGACATAAATTCTAAAAATGAAAAAGTGCGAGCTTTTGGTAAAAAAGCCATCAATTATTTTAAAAGTGGTAAATATATCGACTATATAACTAGAGCTCAAGCTTGTTATAACTTTATTGGTGAAATTCCAAAATTTGAAACTAACCAAGAAGCAATTTTTTGATTTAATAAACATACTAAAGAATGAAATAAATTAAATGAAATTAAAGAAACAAATAGCGGTTTATATTCTTTAGATTCTAATGATTTAAAATTTAAAAATATTGATTTAAAATTTGGCAAAAAAATGTTAGCAGAATTAAATGATAAGCAATACATTTGGGATACACAATTATCATTTGGGCAATTGGGCATAGAAAAAAGACTATTTGATATAAACGAAATTAGCGAATTGTTAGAAGAAAATTTAAATAGCTTTTTTATTAGAAATAATTTAAATATAAAAAATTTAAATGTTATTTATGCTATGCACGCTAATACAAAAAATCCACATATACATTTAGCGTTTTGAGAAAGAGAACCTCAATTTAAAAATAAATATTCTAACGAACTAGTTTATAAGCAAAAAGGTTTGATACCATTGAGTGAGTATATGCTATTTAGTTCAATATTAACTAATAAAATTAATGAAAAAGAACGCTATAAAAAAATATTATGAAACCGTGGGGAAATACGTTCCTTAAAAATGAATTTAAGAACTAGTTTTAAAAACCCTGAGATAAAAATTGATAAAACAGATAAATTAGTTAATGATATTCTTCAAAGCAAAAGTGCAAATGTATGGAACTATGGTCGCTTGGATGCTACAACTAAGCAAAAACTAGATAATTTAGTAATGGAAATAATTAAGAATGATAAATCATTATCGAATGAATATTCTAAGTTTAATAATCATTCTTTATTTTTAGAGCAAACTTTTAACAAACAAACGGAAACAAAGCAAGTTAGTAATTTAATTCAAAAGGAACAAAGAGAATTAAAAGTTAATCTAGCTAATATAGTTCTTTCACGAATTAAAAATTTAGTTGAAGCTAAAACACAAAAAGTTTTGTATTTACCAAATATTCCAAATATCAATTTTTTCAAGCGGACGCAAGAACAAAATTTTTATAATTACAATTCTAAATGAGAAATTGCTAAGCAAAAATTTGAAGATGCAAAGAGAGAATTTAGTAGAAAAATAGAAGGATTAAAAATTTATTATAAATATCTGCATATGGATTTAGACCAAGAAATGGAAAAGTAATTAAATGACTAATAAACAAATCAAGCGTATAAATAAAAAGATTGCAATTACTAGTTTTATATTTCTTAACGCAGGTTTATTTCTAGGACTATTTATTGCTTATTTTTTATATGATAATTATAAAAATTTAGGTTTTGCTTTTAAGAACAATGTTTTAGTTTTTATGTGAAAGGCTTTTAAATCGCATTGATGAATTACTATTTGCTGTTATGTTGGTCTTAATTTATTGTGATTATGTATTTTTATATTCTTGCCATTATTGAGACGTAAATTTAGATTACGAGTTAACAAAAATACTAATATCTGAATGTATAATGAACCAAAAAATCTTGGGGATAAACATGATTTAAAAAATTATGTAGTTAACAAACCCTTTGAAGAGGGACATAATGATAAACCGGGTTGAATTATTAAAGCTAATTTAAAAAAAGGTTACATTTTAACAGAAAACCAAACACTTATTCTTGGCGGAACTGGTGCTGGTAAATCACAAAAAATTATTATTCCAAGCATTTATTACAATATGTCGTTAAATAAAGACAAAAAGCCAAATATGGTTATTACTGATCTAAAAGGAGAATTAACACAAATTTTTGCTAAACCATTAGAAAATCATGGCTACGATGTCAAAGTTTTAGACTTAATTAATATTAAGAATTCAATGGGTTTTAATATTTTGGGCTCAATATGAGACATTTGTTTTAGAGATCCAAATATTCCCGATTTTGATAGTGCTTTTAAAGAAATAGATTTATTAGTTTACAACTTATATAAATGAAATTTAAGTGGTCCGGATGGAAGCTGACAAATAGGCGGAGTTGAAATTTTATACAACTTGTTATGCGCCTTGCTTTTAATGGGATATTACTTTAAAGAAAATTTTACAAGTGCGGACTTTAATCTTAATAATCTTTTTTTATTATTAAATCAAAATACTTTTGTTAAAGGGGCTTGATTTAATAAACTATTTAACAGGGGAAATTTAATAAAGCCAGCTCGCAACGTTAAGGCTTCGCTTAGTTTCTATATCGAAACCCCTTCAAAGCAATTAGCGGGTTATATGGGATTTGCTGTGCAAGCTATTAGCCCTTATATCAAAGAATCTAAACTTAACGATTTAATTTCAACTAATGAGATAAGAATTAATGAGTTATTTACACAACATAAAAATAAACCATTTTGTGTATTAATTAAAATACCAGAACAAGATGAAACAAGAAATAATGTTATTTTAAGTTTTATTTCACAGTTGTATCAAGAGGCGATACATTTTGCAGAAAGTAAAGATAGCAAAAAATTAGATAGAGATTTATTGTTTTTATTAGATGAATTTGGTAATTTACCGCCAATTCCTGCTATACAAACTAAATTATCTGCATCACGAGGTAGAGGAATTTTTTTTGCGTGTGTGCTTCAATCAATAAATCAACTAGAAAATAAATACGAGAATGCAGCCAAAACAATTAAGGACGTATTTAATTCTTGAATTTTTTTAGGAGGAATTAATAATAAACAAACATTAGAAGAAATAAGTTACCTTGTCGGCAAAGAAGAAATTAATAAGACTTCAACTACAACAAGTCAAAATAATACATCTAAGACTATTTCAAGCCAGGAAAAATTTGGAATTGATACCGCAGAGTTGCAAAGGCTTCCAAAAAACCAAGTGCTAATTTTGCAAAAGCAAGAGAAGGCTTTACTATTAGAAATTGAATTTGCATATAAATATTTAAAATATAGTCTTAATAAGGGTACTGACCATTTACTAAACCATTTAAAAGAAGTAGAAATTAAGTGTATTGATTTTAATAAATTTGATTTAAATAATAATATTGCCCCTGATAATGTTGATGATCTAATTAAAGAAACAATGAAACTTGAAGCTGACATTAAAGCACTAGAAAAAGAAAGGGATGATGCTATAAATGATTTTGCTAAGCAAGAAAATATTTCTATTAGCATAAATGATTTAATTAAGTTTTGTGAATTCAACTGAATGTCTGTTAGAAAGTTTGTAGATTTAACTGAGCAGAGAATGTTTAAGCATTTTTCAAAAAAAATTGAAATGGGAATCCCATTAACTTTAATAGAACAAAAACAATTAAAGGAATTTTTAATAACCAAAATTAAACCCTTTTATTTTAGCATTAAAACATATAGCGAAAATAGTAATGATATTTCAAATGAATAATTATTAAAAAAGGAGAATACGAAGTGAAAAAAAGCCTTATAAGCTATTTATCAAAATTTAGCTTAAAGCGTATTAGTGAAATTGAAGACTTTAAAAAATATTATATAAATAAAATTTATGATTATATTAAGGGACGAATGACCATAATTGATGCACAATTTGAAAAAATGTTTTGTTTAACAAAATTTAAACATAAAGATAATGGTTATTTAAAACTAATACTAAATCAAATGTTTAAAATAATCAAAGATAATAATCAAAATATCAGTATTTATAAGCAGTATTTAAGAAATACTAAAAAAATTGTGAATATTACAATTAATAAATATAACCTTAATAAAAAAATTTCATTTGCACTCAATGAAACAAACGATAATTTAACTAATCTAAGAGCATTAATAAGAGTACAAAGTTATATAGATTTTTTAGCAAATAAGAAAAGACCAATTTATTTTGTTGCAATTTTAAATTGTTACTTTTTAGAACGAATGCTAGGAATAGAAGACGAGCTAAATGCTTTTGCACTTTTAAAAGAAACATTTCAGATAGAAAGTAAACTATATGACCCTTGATTTATAAATAATGAAAAATGTTTAATTGGGAATGCGCTAGATAGAGTTGTAGATAATTTAATAAATTACGATAAGTTATTTGAATTTAATACATTAATTAAATAAGAAAAAGAAAACAAAAAATTAAGGAGATGTTTTTATGAATAGAGTAATGATTGCTGGAAGAATAACAAATAAACCACAACAAAACCAAACAAAGGAAGGACACGAATTTAGTGCATTTACAATCGCAATTCCAAGATTAGTTCATTCCAAAACTAATAATCAACAAGCACAAGTTGACTATGTGCCTTGTATGGCCTGAGATAAAAAGGCAGAATATGTTAATAAATATTTAAATAAAGGTATTATGGTACTAATTGAAGGTGAATATCATAGCTATAAAAAAACTAATAAAGAGGGCATTAAAGAAAATGCTAATGTAATAAAGGTTGAAAAAATTAAATGCTTAGAACCAAGAAAACTAATTGAAAAAGGCATATTAATTAAACCCGAAAATGAAGCACAAACAAAAATAGAAGATAATAACGAATATGTGTCTAAATATAGTTTTAGTAGACCAACGCCACCGCAAGAAGAACAAGAAGATGATAATTCCTTAGAATGAGATTTATAAAACTAAAATGTTAAAAAGGTTGCTATCTAGATGAATAATGATTTAATTAAAGAATTTATTGCAACTAATGAAATAAATAGTAAATATCAATCAACAATAGAAAAATTATTTTATATAGCAATAAAGTTAGGGGCGCAAATTTATAAAACCAAAGACAAGGCAATTGGACATTTATTAGGAATTTCACTTTATGCAGTTAGAAAGTTTCTTTATTTAGTTTTGAAGTATTTAGAGCGCATTTACACTAAGAAGTTAGATTATTTTGAAACAGATAATGATGAAATTATTATGAAATGAATAAATTAAGGAAAAATAAGCATTATGTCTAATACAAGAATAAAAACAAATTTTAAAGATAAGAATTTTGCGTTGGTAAAAGTAAAAGAAAATGATGAACCATTAGAAATTATAAAAACTTTTAAATATTACAAGGATGCACTAGAAGAAATAAACACGCAAAATTTATTTCATGAAGTGAAAAGTAACGAGTTTTGTGTGCTAATACAACTAAAATGATTAAAGGTTTTTTAGAGACATGTTATAATTATATTTATAATAAAAAAAATATTTTAATATTTTTTTAAACAATTTTGGAGATGTTAAAATGAAAAAATCTAAAGCCTTAAAATTTAGTTTATTAGGTCTAGGAACAACATTAATTGCACCATTACCAATATTATCAATTAGCTGTTGGGCATTTGAAGATATTAATAAAATGCCAAGACCAAACAAACCAACACCAGGTTTAGGTCCAAAACCAAAACCAAATAATCCAGGAGAAACAAAACCAGCTCCAAATACTAATGGATTAAATATAAAACCATTGCCACTACCAAAAACAGAAGAACAACAAGGTAATAGCAATACACTGACGCAAGATATTGAAAAAATTGAGAAACAAATGAATATTGCTGATGAAGCAAGACGGGCACAATGAGAAAAACAAAACGCGATGGAATACTCAACACGTTTATCAGAAGGTAATAGTCCAGATGAGTTATTTGCTTATGCGATGAATTTAGCATCACTAACTAATGATAACGGCCAAAAAATAACATCTGATGAATTTGATACGCGCTTAAAAAGCTTAAGGGACGAAGTAGAAAAAGCATACGAAAATGCGATAACAACATTTCATCGTGATTTAGAAAGAGTTTTTATTGGAGCAGAGATTTATGATACTTACCATAATTCTGATTTAGCAAAGCAAACAAAGGAAAGTCAAGAAAATTTATATGGAACAGAAATAAATGGTCAAACAATGCCAGAAATTGCTTTTAGAGAGGCAAAATGAAAAAATAATATATCCTGATGAGGATATAATACTAATTATCGTTTATTTAGCAAAAGTAGAATTAAAAATAATGATAAAGATTTTAAAAATTTAAGTGAAGACACTAAAAAAGCAATAGAAAAATTAAATGAAAAAATTTGAGGTTGAAATAAAATTTTAAATCCAATTAATAAACGCAAAGAATTAGCAGAAACAACCTTAAGATTTCTAAGAGTATATTTAGAACTATTAGCAGCGCTAAAACAAGATGTTAAAAACCCTGATGAAAGTTTTAAGCAACAGCTTAGTGCTGAAACTCAACAAAAAATCTCTTTTTTATATGCACAAACAATAGAATTTATTTCACCATATAATTACTGATTTTTAGAACTAGATGAAAATGGAAAGACTAAAAATTGATTTTTTGATCAACCAGATGGCGATAGACATTACGACCCGGCTTGAGTTTTTAATAAAGTTCTTAAATTAATAAATGAATTTGTTTTTCCGCTGCGCTGAATGCAATATGAAGAAAAAATACCTTATTGAGAAGATGAAGATGATTTAATTCGTTGACGACACAGACACATTTATTCAAAATATTTATTTAATAAGTGAGATGATGCAGGCCAAATACAAATTGGGGAATTGTATAAACCAGCAACACAACAAGAAGCTTATGGTCGCTTAGAAAAATGATTAGCGCATAATAACTATGGCTTAGATTTAAAATATGACGGCCTTATTGAGAGTAAAAAAGATAAAGAAGCTAAGCAAGAATAAAATGCAATAAAACTTATTTAACTAAAAACTATCCACAAATACAAAAAAGGATGCCTCAAAATAGAGACATCTATTTTTGTATTTTTAAACACACAACGAAAGAAAGATAAAAAATATGTTTAAATATGATGATTTAGGTTTAATTATTGCTAATGAAAGCGATATTAATGGAGAATATCGTGAAGATAAAAAAATCATAAAAATTTTTAATAGCTACTTAAATAGTTTTAGCAACAGCAAAGAAAAAGAAGCTTATAAAAAAGTAATAAGTGAAATTAATGAACTAATGGATAATGACAATCAATTTAATAGCCAAATTTTTCAAAGATTGATTAATGGTGAGAGAAATTTAGATAACTTAAATGAGTATAAGAAACTATTAACACTACTTAATAATAAAGAGTTATTAGGACAACAATCAGATAGTTTAGGATACAGTCTTGAGGAATTTGAAGCAGATGAAAACATTATGGAAATTTCTGCTTTTAAAGAAATATTAAACGAGAGCTTAATGCATAATGGAATTAATAGTCCTTATATTTATGATGTTGCTGAATATTTATTAGCAATAAAATCCAAAAATAATTATGATTATGTGCAAATTGATGTATATGGAGAAGCTAACGTTTTAGATTATAATGATGTATTAAGTTTATATCGTGAACATCTTGAAGAATTTAAGTTAGAAGAATTATTAGATTTAAAAAAGATAATGAATTAAGGCAAGGCTATAGTAATGAAATAGAGTCAAAAGAACAAGAAGAAGAGCTCGAAGATGAGCAAGAATTGGAAATGTAGAAAGAGCTCAAACTAAAAAAGCTAAACAAAAAGTAAAAAACAACTAAAAAAGCATTTATATGTGCAAATAAAAACATTATAAATAAAAGGAGAATACACAATGAATAAATTAAGCAAAATAGCAACAGCTATTAGAGATATAGATGAAAGCGGCAGAGTTTTAGAAACTATTAAAACCAAGGGAAAAGATTTAATGCAATTAGTAGGAACTTGGGGCTCGGTAGTTTGTGGAATTTTATTATTTATCGCTTTTATTGGAGCACTAGTTAATACTATTTATCAAGGAATTAAATTACAGAATGTAAAAGATGAAGAAGAAATTAAAAAAGCAAGAACAAAAATTAGATGGGGATGAATCGGTTGTGGTATCGCAATAGCAATCTTTGCAGTCTTTGGAATTGGTTTAGGAATTGCAGCAGCCGTTATTGGATGAAGTTAGGAAAAAAATAAGCTTTTATAAAAAAAATAAAAGGAGGAATAAATGGCTTTTGCAGTCGCCTTATTTTCGCCGATTTTATATCTAATATTTTCAGCTTTATGAGCTGTATTTATTTCCTTACCTTTTTTAATCTTGAATGGCATTTTTAATGCAATTAAATTTTTTGGATTTGAATTCTTTCAAATAATAGCCTTTGGAACGTCGGACCCAACTAAATTAGGAGTTAATGCTGTACCTGCAGCATTTTTAGGGGCAGTAATCATAAGCATTGCCTTGTTAGTAATAGCTTTTTTAATTGTAATAATTAAATATCAATTTAGCGGGAAAGAAAGCAAAGAAGGACAAATATCTATTAAAAGTTCCGTACGAGCTGTCTTGCCTGCAATAGCAATAATTGTACTCATACCACTTATTTTATTTTTCTTTAATTTATTAATGACAGTTGGTTTTGATTTAATCAATAGAGCACTGACATTAGATGATAGTAAAAATAATTTAAGTGTTATTCAAAAGATGTACGAAGAGCTTAATGCTGAATTTCCTTCAATTAAAGGTCATTTAGAAAGTAATGGAAACTTCTATGGTCCAAATTTTGGGGAATGATTTAACTGAGCAGTTTCTAGCCCGATTGAATTAGGTGTTAAGTTTGTAGTTAATATGATCGTAGGTTGAGGCTCACTATTTATTATTGGAGGAATAGCAATTAGCGTTGTTGTTAAGTCATTCCATTTATTATTTTTATTTATCATTAGTCCTTTTGTGGCAGCGCATTCAATCGCTGACGGGGAAAAAATATTCATAAATGGAAAGAGATTTATATTCAAAAAGAATTTGGGAATGCTAACACAAATTGCGTCCTTACAATTTTATTTAATATTTATCATTGCAATTGGAAAATATTTTAAAACAGGGCTTAATAATGTTGATTTTGGGACGAAAATATTACTTCAACTAATAGTTTATTTAGGGGCAGCAGCTGCAATAAAATCATTATCTAAAATTATTATTGGATTTGTTGGCGAAACTGTTGAAGATGGAGATGCTAAAGATGCTTTTGGTGCCTTAAAAAATGGATTTAAATTTGCTAATGGTTTAGTCAAATTTGGGGCCGGTGTGGCCGTAGGTGGTCTTGCTGGTGGGGCAGCCAAAACAATATTAGGTGGGGCAGCCAAAGGTGGCATCAGTGGTCTAGCAAAAGGATTAGGTAGAGCTGGAATAAACAAAGCTGGACAAGGTATTAATAAAATGCGTGCCCGCAAAAGTGGAATGAGTACAGAAGCAGCAAATAATTTTGCTAATGCTGGGAAAATAAAGGAAATGCTCAAGCACAAAATCAAAACCTTAAAGCGCTTAAAAAACAAGCAAGTTTTGAAGGGGACCAAACTAAACAACAACAAAAGTTGAATGGAGTATGCAACATCTAGTCCAGATAATTATAGAAAAGCAACCAATGCAAGAGTGGAAACAATGAATAAAGCAATAAGCGATAAAAGAGCAGAAATAGAACAATTAAGCAGTGCTAATAAAAATGACGCAATGATTAATGAGCAAATTAAAGTAAAAATGAAAGAACTAAACAATTTAGAAAATGATAGACACAAATACGTTGTCGAAGCTAAGAAAATAGCTAAAAGTCTTGAATGAGATACTATTGATTTTTTAGCAAGACATACTAAATAGAAATAAATATAGGAGAAAAAAATGCTACAAAATAAAAAATTAAGCACAAATAAGCTAACTATATTTAAGAATTTTACTTTACTAGATTTAGGGATTTTTTTTCTAATTTTAGGTTTTTGTTTTGCTCTTGGATTTGCTACTAATAAATTAAATGTTGGTTATAGGCTACTAATTACAATTTGCTGTTTCTTATCAACTTTCTGAATTATGTTTAAAAGTGCGCAGCATAATTGTCGCTATTACTTTTTATTAATTAGAATCTTAAAATATAAAATACAAGTCAAAAAATACAAGTCAGATACTAAGAATGCTGATACTAGCTATTTAATTCCTTATGAAGCATTAGAAAGTGAAGATATTGTAAGAGTTAAGGGTTCATTAGTAAGCACTTATATATCAGCTTTTAAAATAAGGGGCTATGATATTTTTACTGATGATATTGAAGATAGGGAAACATATTTTAGTCAAATAACACATATTTTAAATAATATTGATTTTAAAATTACTTTTATTAAAAAAACAGAACCAATGTTGTTAGATAAAAATATTGAATTAATAAAGCAAAATATACTAAATTCTAAAAGCATTGAAAATAATAAAACAATTAAGGGATATTATAGTCATAATCTAAATGATTTTTTAGATTTAAACAACGTAAAAAATACAGATTATTATTATTTGGTTATTTATGCTAATGATAAAAAAACATTAGTAGATAGACAAAAAGATATTATAAATATGTTTTATAATACAAAGTTAAAAATTTCCTTACTTAAAAATTTTGAATTATTAAACTTATTAACAATTTCAACTGGAAAAAATATTGATGAAGCAGATTACATTAGCTTTTTAGATAAAAACGAAAAAAACAAAATGTTACATAAAATTAATGATAATGAAATTCGAACTAAAAAATTATCAAAATGAAAGCAATTTAAAGATACGATAAAGTTTTTGTTATTTAAAAAACAAAACAATAGTGATAATTTATTAGCACCAACACAAAATAATTTAGCTAATTTGTTAAAGCCAAAACAAATTGAGTTTAAAAAAAGTTATGTAAAGATAGATGACTACTATTTATCATTCCAAAGCTTTAATGAGTTTAATAGTTTAGTATTAAGTGAAGGCTGAACTAAACTAATGGCTGATAGCCAAGCGACGTTTGTGATGAATTTAGACCCCCTTAATGAAACTCAAAAACAAAAATTATTAGATAAAACTTCATTAATTATTGAAGCAAACTCATCAAGTGAAAAATCTAAATTTAAACAATCTAAAAAGAATGCAACACTAGAAGTTATTAATAATTTAATCGAGCAAATAAATGTCCAACATATGAATGTCTTTAATATGTCAATAACATTAATTAATAAGGCCAATGATTTGGGTGATTTAAAAGAGCAACAACAAATTAATAAACAAAACTTTAATGCCACAAGTGCTAATATTAATCCAAATTTATTTATTCAAAAGAAGCTTACGCTTCAACTAATTTTTATTAGAAATGATTATCTAAAAAACAACTTAGAAATTATTTCAAGCAATATTGCTCCTGGCTGAATGTGGATTAATAATGATTTAAATGATAAAAATGACTTTTTATTAGGATTTAATATCAATTCCGGTAGCCCTGTTATCTTTGATATTTTTAAAAAACAAAAGATAGAACCAGTTTTTTCAATGGCGTTATTAGGACTATCAGGGGTAGGCAAATCAGCACTAACAGAAAAATTTATTTGGAACCAAGTTATGAATAATAACGAAGTAATTGTTTTTGACCCGCAGCGGGAATATGGCGATTTAGCTCATAAATTAAATGGAAACATTATTGAACTAGGTCGTGGGGATAAAACAAAAATTAATCCTTTACAACTAGATATGATGTTTGTTGATGATGTAGCACTAGAATTAAAAAATACGATTATTATTAATCAAAATATTAAAAAGATCAAAGAATTCTTTACGTTATTATATCGTGATTTAGGCGAACAACATTTGCGAGTGTTAACTATTGTATTAAGCGCGTTTTATAAACAAAGAGGCTTTTATGAAACACAAAATGATTTATCAAAACTAAAAAATAGTGATTATCCAACAATGACTGAATTTTGTGAATTTATTGAAGGTTTTAAATTTGCTAATATCTTGGAAGAAAGTTTGCTAAGAGATAAACTTAATGAACTTAAATTACTAATTTTATATGACTTTATGAATAATGGTTTATATGAATCATTATATAATGGCCACACTAACATTAATTTAAATAATGACTTAAATATTCTTGATACTTATAACTTAGATGTTAAGAACCAAACAAGCTCAACGCAAGCAGCACTTTATTTAATTTTGAGTTTTTGTTTCAGAATCGAATTACTAACAATTATTTCTTTAATAAAGACAAAAATAAAAAAGATTGTTTTAGTCGTTGATGAAGCTCATAAATTTATTGACCCACAAAATATGGCCTCACTGAGATTTTTATTTGATACTGTAAAAACTATAAGAAAATACAACGGTTCATTAATTTTAACAACACAAAATTTAAGTGATTTTAGACAAAACTTAAATGTAAGTGGTTTATCGCAAGCGCTATTTGATAACCTTGCTTATACAGGGATTTTTAAACTTAACCAAAAAGATATTGACTTAGTAGATGAGATGTATCGTTTGCGGGGTGGTTTAACTAAAAACGAAAAAATGTTTTTAGCCACAGCCGGAATTGGGGAATTGATTTTTAATGTTGATAATGCAACAAGATTTATTTTGGAAACTTACTACAATGATTTTGAAGCAATGCAAATATTTAAAAAAGGAGATGGTAAAAGATGGAGTGAAGAGTAGATGCCAAAAAATAAAGAACAAGTAGCAAAATTAATAGATTTTTATAAAAATGCAGATAATGATTGAAATAATTTAATTGATTATGACTATTTAAGCACGGATTTACGCAATAAAAAAGGGGGCAGACCAAAAACTAATAAAAATGGAGAAGTAAGGGGTTATTTTCGATTTACAAATTTAGAAGATATTTTAAATTTTAAAAAAATGAGAAAATGATTTAGATATTCGGGAAAGCTAAACAAAAAAGAAATTAATAATTTAGTGCGTAAGGGCATTTTAGAATCAGAAGCAATTAAATCAATAAAAAATTTTAGAAATGAAATAAGGTATGCATTTTCCAAAGCGATCTTTGCCTCGCTTAGCCCTTTTTATAATAAGTTAGAAAAACGTGCATTAATCCAAGAAAGTAAACTTAACATTATTGAATATAAAGTCAATTTACTTTTAAATGTGTTGCTTGGAAAAGTCTTATTAGCACAAGATAGAGATATATACAAAAGCCTTACAACTGAAGAAATTGAGTTAGAACCAAAATTATTTGCCCTAATTAAAAATGATTTTAGTGCCAAAATTGATGCAAATGTTTTGAAATTAAAGGAAAGCCAAGAAAAAATTGAAGAGAATAACGAAGAATATATTGAAGATATATTTTTCAAATCTAAACAATAATTTAAAGGAGAAAGAATGAAAAAAAGACATAAATTCTTAATAACTTTTAGTGCTTTACTAGGAATAGGATTTGTAGGTTGAGGAATTCAAGCTATTAAAGATGTAATTAAAAATAAGGAATCTAATTCTTTGATTAATTGAAAAGAATTTCAAAAGATGAAAATATTAGCCAAATTAAGTACCATCGATTTCGAAGAAGTGCCATTAGAATTGTCAAAAATAGAGACAAAAACAAAAGGCAATATCGTTATAAACGATGTGCCTTTTTTGCCAGATAGAGAACATTCTAATTTTTTTGATATAGTAAAGCAAATAGCAAATCAAAACAACACCAGCCCTGAGGAGCTATGAAACGCAATAAAAGCAAAATTAGTATATGACAGTGATTGAATTGAACAAGAAATTGTTTCACGTGGCCATCACGAAGACCATAAAATAACTAATAGAAATTTTAAAAAAAATCCTGATAAATTTAGGGCAATTGGGCATCTAACAAATTTATATAATAATGAGCGTTGATTTCATGATTGGATAGATGCATATCTGAGATATACACTAAATAAACAGTTTCACGATGTGAAAAAATTTTATATAAAAGAAATAAGAATTAGTGGTTTTAGCGTTTCTGAAACAATTGATGAAATATATTACAAAAGAATTAATGAAAACATAAAATCAAAGGAAATGTATTGAATTGCTAAAAAGGTACTATTACTGCTACTATTGTTTATGATTATGAAGATAGTAATGATAAAGCATACAATTATTTTAAACAAAAATTTATGGATGCTTTTAAAAGTCAAAAAAACTAGTGATAATAAATTAATTTTAAAAAAAGATTATAATGCAGAAGCAATAAATGCTATACCATCGCAAAAGTTGCAAAATTTTAAAACAAACCAAGAAATATTAAATGAGTGATTTAGTAAGACATTTAATCCAAACTTATATGACGGGTTTTCTATTCGTTGAGAAATATCAAAAAATAATTCTAAGGCTTTTAATATTTTGATTGAAAACAACACTACAAAGCAAGAGCAATATTTATATAAAAACATTGAGATTAGTTGAAATAATTCAGACAAAGCACAATTGCTAGAGTTGCCAAAAAGATTAGAAATAATTCCAAGTAAGTATGTTAGTTTTAGTGCACAAAGTCCAAATAATCCCTCAGGTTTAATTACAGATCAAGGTGTATTAGTTAACGATGGTAAAAAAGGCATATCAAAAGATAAAAAAACAATTAATCTAGGAACCTGAATTTATCATGCCCCAGTTGATGTTAGTTTTAATGCTCTTAAAAAGGAAAATGAAGCACTAGAAATTAATAACATTAAGATTGATGTTTTAGAACAAAAATTCAAATATACACTCTATGACCAAAGAGCTAATGCCAATGATAATTCAACCATTGACATTAATGAAGGTGGCGCTAAAGAAAAAGAAGAATTAAAAAAGAATGAGTATATTATCAAGGTCAAAGTTTTTAATAATATAAATATTGATAAGGAGCCAAAAAATACTTATATTTATAAAATTATTATTGATTCGAAAGCACAAAGTCAGGATTATAAATGATATGCTTGAAATCCAGACAAGATAAGAAGCCAAAAAGATCGTATTACGCAATATCTTGAAGATAAAGATGGAAATAAAAAATTAGATAAAAACGGCAATTATATTCCAAATCCAAAATATGATCCCCTGATAGATAAAAAAACTGGTACAAAAAAAGAGTTGGTATGAATTGATTTTTCAAAACTTGGTTTTAATATAACCAAAGATTATTTTGATAATTATTTATATAAAGATTTTAAACAAAAATATCAGATAAATGAAGCAGATTATCCAAAAGATAAGATGTGAAATTATTATCAAAATACAATGCTACCACCATTAACACAAAATTTGTTACATACAACAAATGGTGTGATTGCTTCATATGATAAAGGAACAATTGCCGAAGCTTCGGTTGTTTCCAAGGGAGCTATTAAAGAATTATTGGGAGAAACTACTCAATATATCGTTTATAAATTGGATGATTCGCAAAAGAAATGAATACCAAATTTTTTGGATACTAAAACTTCTGGATTTTCTTATTTTTCTACGCCTGGATTATATCTATTTACTTCTGCAGCAAAGCAACAAGTTAGCTCGTATAAACTAATTTTAATAGATGGTAGAGATGACGAAAGTGTCAATAATAAATTGTTTAGTGAAATAAAAGGGGACTTAACTTTTGTAAATAAATTATGAAATACAACGCAGGGTTTATTTTTCTTAAACTATATAACTAAAAATCACAAGGTTGATAAAGATAGTGCTAAAACTTTAAGTTATGAAGAAATTGTTGAATATTGAAAAACTTATATAACTTTTTTAGCTACAAATCAAGAGCCAACAATTGATATAAAACCTAGATTTGATTTTTCAATTTGAGATTATAAGTATGCTAATTTTGAAGAACTAAAAAAAGCATTTAAAGAAAAATATAAGTCAAATATACAAAATATAATTAAGGAGTTAGGCAATTTTGAGCTTTCTAATTATGTTGGCTTGATTAATTATGAATTTGATGAAGCAACACAAGGTATAAAATTACGCTTATTTAAGTCGGTTGCTGATAGTAGATTTAATTTAAATAATCAAATTTGAAATTATGAATTTAAATTTAAGGATTCTTCTAAAAACTCACAAGATAATAGTCAAGGCCAAATACAAAAAGATAATGGAATTAATAATAAGGATTTAATCGTTTTAGATTGAAACACGATTAAACTTAAAATCTTAGCAGCAGAATCACATAGTGGAACAGAATTTATACAAAAAGTAGATAACGAAATAAAAACAAATGGCTTTAAAAATATTGTTAATAATCCAAAACAATATAGCTATTTAGAACTAGGCACTCCATTATTATTTTATAATAATGGAACTTTAAAAATAAGTGTTAAATTAAAAGATAAATATAAAAATAAATATTACATAAATAACCCTGAATTTGTGGGAACATTTAAATTTGGTTATAATGACGAGTTTGAAATTTTTGCTGGTTTTAATGCGCAAAAAATTTATTTATATAATGAAGAAAAAGAAGCCGTTATTGAAGAAAAAATTACAGAAATGATTAAGCAACAAATTGCAAAATATAATGCAAAATTAGTACTAGGAACTCATTATGAAATAGAAAATCTCAAAGAACTTGCAAGGGATTTAGCTCATAATAAAACATATGATGAAAGTAGCACATATTTTCCTTATAAAGTTATTGTAAGACCAAGATTGCCATATCATTCTTATACAAAAATTTTATTTCCAGTTATTAATCTTTCAAAATTTAACTTTGATGATATTAAATTTAAGAAAATGGAGATTGATTATGATGTTGATAATTTGACACCTGAAAAAGAAAACAAATTATTAGAAGAATTTAAGAAAAAAATAATTGAACAAATTAATAAAACATTTAGGGCTAGCACAAAGGAAATTTTTTACTATACCAATAATAGAGAAGACCAAAGATTATTTATTAGTGGTATTGAAAATGACCAATTAAAATTGTTATTTAGTCGAAATGAATTAGTTGTCAAAATAAGACCAAGCGCCAAATACTTAGCGATAGCAAAGGGAGAGTCAACCTTGATTGTTAAGAATATAAATAAGAGTGCTGATAAACCTTTTGATATAAGTAAATTGAATATTGCTGATTTAAAACTAAATGCTTCAAAACCAGATGTAATTAGAGAAGAAATTATAGATTATGTAAAAAGTCAATTATCATTTATAAATAATTTGCAATATGCTAAAGATTATGTTATTAATAATATTGCCCCTGATAAAATTTTTAGTGCATTTAGGGCTAAAAATGCCCAAAAATTGCTTAACGTCGAAGTAGTGGGGCAAAATTATCGAATAACTAATAAAAAAGCCTTTAAAGCTATTAAAAAAGCGCTATATAATCTAAATGAGTATAGATGAACTAACTTTACAATTAATGTTGATGTAGATAACATTAATTCTTATTATGATAAGAAAAAAATATTAGATAAAATAAAAGCGGAAATAATCGCTAATTTAAATAATCAAATTAGAACAAATTTAAAAAGTACTAATTATAGTATCGAACTTGGCGACTTTTTAGTTGAACCACAATTGAGTGAAGCCATATTGGAAATCTTATTTTATAAAAGACCACTAAATTTAATAATTAATGCTAATAATCTTGATTTAGATGGTTCGTTTAATATACAAATAAAAAACATACATCCAAGTGCCAATAAACCTTTTCCATTAAGCAAAATTAAAATAAGTGATTTAGCTATTTATCGCAACAAAAAACTAAGCGAAGTCCAAAAAATTGCAAAAATTAAAGAAGTAATTAATAATCATATTAATAATAATGAACAAGTTAAAGCTTTAAATTTAAAAAATAAAGAAGATTATATTATTAGTATGAATGTGTATATAAACGGCGGACTTAAAAATCAAATTTATGATTATGAAGATAGCAAGAATGAGTGAATACTAAAAAGTTTTATTTATAATGAAAAAGTTAAAGATGGAAATACTATTTCAACAATAAATGATATAGAAATTTTACTTATTGCAAAAAAAGGCAATAAATCAGAAATTGCGCAAAATAGTAAAACAGGTTTTAAAATTTATGGAAAAAATTTGGCGGGTGAAGAAATTATTGGACCAAAAGATAAAATTATTATCAGTCCTGATAAAGACATTATTAAAAAACCAAAAAATAGCGACCCCAAAAATAAGGATGATGAAACAATATTAAATCCAAAAGATAAAATCCTTATTGGACCTGATAAGGAAATTATAGTTGTACCAAAAGATAATGGTACAAACAAGCCTGATAAAGATATCATTTTAAGACCAAGAAATGGAAATAAAAATAATCCAAGTGATAATATCATTTTAAATCCAAAGGATGAAATTATTATTAATGAAAAGGGTGAGATTTTAATTAAAAAAAGTGGTGAAAATACTCTTAAACCCCTCGATAAACTTAAGGTTCCTTCGCTTAGATTTAAAAAAATTTGATTAGCTTGAATTATTCCGTTATCATTGGTTCTTATTGGGTTGTTAGTATTTGCTGGTTGAGCAATTTATGTAAGATATGGCAAGAAAAAAATAAAATAATTTAACATAAAAAAACAAGGTTTAACCCTTGTTTTTATATTTTATAATAATAAATAAGAATCATTTTTTTATCTTTTCAACAACCAAAAAACAGATAAGTTTTGCATATTTAATCGAGCAAATAAATATAGTTATTAAAAAATATTATGATAAAAATTGCAAGCTAATTCTGCTTGGTGATGGAGCAAAATGAATTTCAAATTTAGCAAAGAAAATAAAGGCTAAATACATATTATGTAGATTTCATCTATTTCAAAAAATTAATGCAATTTTTAATAATTCTGCTGAATTAAAGTATGGTTTAGAACAATTAAAGTCTAAAGAAAATCTAGATTTAAAACTTATTTTTAATAATTTTATGCACAATAAAAAATATGATGAACTAATTAATTTTATTTATAGCAATAAGAGTATAATCAAAAAATATTTAGGTTTAAATCGTTCCAACTTGTTATTTTCTTTGTGCAAATATATAAATAATAATTTTTATGGGCTAACAGAAATTGATGATAAAAATATTGACTTTTTTATTAATAACAATGCAGAAGCTTTTATATCACATTTAATAAAAAAGCCAATTAAAAACGTATGAAACAATATATAGTTTTGATGTATGTTTACTAAAAATTTTGAATAATTTAAATAACTTTAAAATTGGTTATAAATGCACCATAATTTAATATTTATTTTTTAGTCCTTTTTGTTATCCAGTTTATAGTGTTTGAAAATTATATATATGCAAATATATATAATAATTACTTAAAAAATAGTTGTTTGTAAATAATTTTTAACAAAAATTAATAAAAAATATATTTTTTTAAACAATTTTTTTCTATAAAAAATAACAGTGCATTAATATATTTATTAATGCAAGGGGAAGAAAAGCACACCTGTTTAAGGTTTTTTGTGCGCCTCTCCCCCTGTACTTTAAAGTATGTGTGCGCGCTCGCGATTCACACGCATTTAATTTCACACGTAAAAGAAAAAAATGTTAATGTCAAAATTTTAATTTTTTAAAAACTAATTGAAAATATAGTAAAATAATTATAGCTGGCGCTAATATGCACCTTTAAATTTACAAGAACTAGATTTATTAGTTTATCTTTAGCGCCTTGTGTCCATAATGTATCATTAATTATATTTGCATTGAAATCAACAAGCTTCTGAAACTCGGTATTTAAAAGTGTTTGTTGGGTATCAAAAGTAGCAACAATTTGCTTCTTATATTCATCAAGTGCTTTTCTCAAAGCGGTATTAGTTTTATTAATTGCTTCTACTGCCTCAGAATAAGTATTATCTTTGGTTTTCACATTATTAATGTTTAATGAATTAACAGCATTTGCTTCAAATGTTGGTAATAGCACATCATTTTGGCCTGGTTTTGATAATTTAGTATGAAGCTCGCTAGTTTTAGTACGAAGAGATCTTGCTGAGTTAACTTTTTCATTAACAATACCATCAATTTTATCTTGAATCTTCTTTATCTGAGCTAATTTAGCTAATTCATCATTATTAGTATTAGAGTTTAACTGCTTTGATTCCGTAATTAATGTCTGCAACTGATTATAAGCTTCCTTAACAGCCTCAGAATCAAGTAATTCATTTAATCCTGTTTGTTTATAAGAAAGAATATTTTGGGCGTCTTGGTATTTGTATGCTAATGTTTTAGCGTTGGCAAAAACATATTCAATTGAATCATTACCAGTTCCATTCAATCACTTTTGTGCTAAGTTTGCAAATGTATTAGGATCAGTATTTTCATCTAATTGGACTTGTTTTAATTCATTTTCAAATTCTGTAATTTTTTTATTAATTACTGCTTTTTCGTTCGCTATAATAACAGTATCATTTTTAATTTTTAACTTAACACTTGCTAGCTGTTGATAAACTTCTAAACGTGCTTTAAGAAGTTCAAGTTTCTTGATTTTCTTATCAATTTTATTTGATGCTTCCTCAGTTTGGTCTGCTGATGAAATATTGGCTTCATATAATGTTTTAACAGTAGCTAATTCATTTTCTAACTCAGCCTTATTTGTATTCACAGTAACATCCAAAGGAACGAAAGCACTAACAAACTGTTCAATTTCCGTTGCTTTTGAGGCGAGTTCGACTAACTTAGATAAAAATGCTTTTAGGTTATTAACCTTATTTAGATTTTCATTTAACTTTTCTACGCTATTTGTTTCCTCTTTATTAGTTGATGCATCGATAATATCATCTATTTGATTATTTAATGATGTTATTAGGGGCAGATATTGTTTAGCGTTTTGATATACTGCAGAACCCTTAATGTTATTAATAGCATCAAATAAGTCTTTACGAGTTTGACGTATTTTCGTTTGTTCATTAACCTTAGTAGTTAATTCATTAATATATTTAGTAATCTGTTCTTTTTCAGGATTTTGTCCAATATTAGGCAAGGCATTTCACATAAATTGGATTAATTTATTTTCATCAAATTGCGTTGCATCGTAATTTGATGAACCTTGGCGTTCAAGTCTTCATATTCCCACTGTTTGAGATACTTGTTTTAACAATTGAACTAATTTTAATGTCTCTTCACTTTTTGATTTAACCTTTTGAATTCTTTGAGACTTTTGTAAATCCGTTGTTTCAGATAGATTGTTAGCAGCTTCGGCTAATAATGAGTTCAATCAACTGTCAATTTTGTCATTATTTCTTGTTCCACTGATTGATTCAAGATCATAAAATGTAAGATCACTATTAATATCTTTAATCTTACCGATAATCTTTTCTGTGACTTCGATAACATCTAAAATACGTTCTTTTGATACTTGAATTTTTTTAATTAAATCAACAAATTTTTGTTTATTTATTTCAGCCAATTCATCTGATGTTTTTGTATTATCTGTACTTACTGTTTTAAATAAATCTCTCGCTTGTGATAATAAAGGATTTAAATCTTGCGTTATATATGAATTAACAGTATCATTAATTGCAGAACCTGCAGCGCTAATTATTGTTTCGGCAGAACCAATAATTAAAGCGAGTATGTCATAATATTCCTTGATTTTTTCAATAGTTTCAATTCGATTTTTAACTTGTAAAAGTTGAGCCTTAGTCGTTGATTGCAAGTTTGATGATAGTATTTGATCAATAGCTTCCTTAGAATTTGTTGCTAGGCTATTATCAGCTAGATCTCCCAGTTCAATTATTTTAGTGCCAAAAATTTGCTTAGCAATTTCATTAACTAAAACACGATTTTGATTTTGGCCATTATTCAATCCAGGAAGGGCACGGAAGTTTTCAAAGTGTTGCAATAAACCAATTGCCTTTTGTTTGTTTCTTGCTCTCAGACCAGCTTCTTCTTTAATACGAGTCAATTCCTTAAGAACATATTCATTTTGTTGCTTAATTTTTAATGTTTCTAATGGTGCGTGTTCATCGCTTAATAATGCCTTAAGTTCAGCAATGGCGCGTGTTTTGACATCTGAATCTAAATCCTTTTGGTATAAATCTAATTCTGTCGCTACGCCAATTTGCAACACATGGAATTTTAGCATCTCATTAATATTGACAATTAAATTTTGAGCTATAGGAAAATCGATATCAATTGATATTTGATTATTTATTCTTGCTAAAAATCTATCAGAATAAGTTTTAATAAAATTCTTTTCCGATGAAGAATGAAGGGCGTCGACATTTGTTTTTACAAAATTTTTATATTTTTCCAGAGTGATTAAAACTATATCCTTATGATAACCCGCAGCCATCATTCTTTCATTTTCTCTAATTGATTCAATGGTTGAGTTAATAGGATCATTAATATCCATTACATATTTTTGACGGGCTTTTTCATAATTATCAAAGGTTGTTAAGGCATCGGGCTTAGCTAGATTATGATATGACTTTTTATCATACTGAATAACCTCGAGTTCAATTCTTGCTTTTTCTTCCTTATATTTATTAATGAGATCATCACGTTCGATAGCAAGTTTCTTAACTAATTCATTTAGTTCTTCAACTTTCAACGCAAGACTTTCGGGAGTATAAGCTTCACCCCCTGATGAAGAATTGACAGAAAGAATTTTTTCATATATTTCCTTAGCAGCATTAACTTTATTCTTAACAACTTCAAGGATTCTATACTTTTGTTGATCTTCACTTAAAACATTAACTAAATCATTAATTACAATCTTACGTAATTCGTGTTTTGATTGTGCAATAACAATAGCATCCTCAATAGCTTTCTTTTTCTTTCCGATTAATTCAATTGTGTCAGAATGATCAGGTAAATTTTTTTCAATTTCATCTAATAAAGCATTTGCATCCTTAGCTGATTCTGTTTCCACTAATGAAGGTGAATTTTTGATTTTATCAGCTTCTAAAATAGCACGTTTAGTAATATCAACAAGTTCAGATTGTCCTGTTAAGACTTTTACAGCATCAAGTGCAGTGACATCTGATGTTGTAGTTTCCTTGCTTTTAGCATATGCATCCAATTGTTTAATAGCATCATTTATTTTTGTTTCAATTGGTTTTAAATTAGCAGATATCGGATATGTTTTGGCTTGAATAGCTTCGTTTCGTGCACGAATTTGATCTTTATGAAAAGCGAGATCGAGGTCATCATTAATAGATTTTGATAGTCTTGCCGAATCAGCTACTTTTGCAACATCAGGTAAATTATTAATGTTAGCAATTTGTCTAATTACCAAATCAATTTCATTTTTGGTTCCTTCTGCGGAAGCGATTGTTTGAGGAACACGTGATCGTTTATCAATATGGGCATTATATTCATCTGATATTTTTTCATATCTTGCAATATTATTTTCAATATCCTTTACATAAGGAATCATTGCCTTAATTTTATTAGCCTTATCTAGAATCTCATCTTTTTCCGATTTTGTTAAACCTTGTTGACGCGACTGATTTAACAGTTCATTATAGGCATAACGTAGCGATGATTCTCCCTCGGAAACAGGCTCCGATGCATCCTGGTGTGGATAATTTTTATTAATTAATTTTTCAATACTTTTAATTTGCGATTCAAGACTACTATCTTTTCACTTGTCTCTTAGGTTTACAAGTTTTTTATCAGCTTCCTGGCTTAATCTATTAACCAAAGCAAAATCAACTGGTGTAGCAGATAGCGCTTTTTTAATATCTGCTTTAATTTGTTCGATTTCTGCAAAATCCTGCACAAATTGATGTTTAATATCATCATCACCATTAATTTCATCAATAAGCTTATCAAGATCATTGAGAGTGGAATTAACTTTTCTGATTATTTTGGCACTTTCTTGAATATTACTTGTTATTTCAATAACATCTTCAACTGATTTAGTATTACTAAATGAGTTTATTTTTTGTGTATCGACACTATTACCGTTTGATAGTTCTTTTAATAAATTATTAATTTCTGTAGCTCGATCAGTAAGATCCTGTTTAGTTTTGCTTAATTTATCTAGTTGTGTTTGTTCATAATCAGTATAAATATGTGGGTGCTCATTAGTTGGGTTAAATGTTAATAATGTATAATCTTCAACGTCCATACGTGATTGAGCGGCATTATTTTGCAGATACGTCGTTTCGAGGATAGCAATTAATTTATATTTTTGAATTTGATTAAGGATATCTTTTGAAATTATTGGATTGTAATTAATTGATGTAATTTTTTTAGATTCAATGTTTAATTTATCAAATATTTTAGCAAGTAAGGTAATGTCAACTTTTTGCGATTTTACTTGATTCAGTTTATCACTAGTTAACTGTGTAATACTTAATAAATCATAATCCTTTAATCTTGCAATTTCAAGTGATGTCGCTTTTTGTAAATAATCTAACTGAGCCTTTTGTAGGGTTCTTAGTTGTTCTCTTATACTATATTTTTTTTCAATAATTTGTTGTGTTGTTAAATTAGCAATAATATTTTCGCTTAATATCTGATTTTTTAAATCTGTTGCTTTTTGCAATACATCTTTGCTTAAATATTTTTCTTTATTCTTACTATTAAATCCGTTGATATTAATAATAGTATCATCAATTTCTTTGGCGATATTTGCAAGTTCTAATCTAGTTTCAACTAATGTAGAAACCGAATCGTTAATATCTGATATTTTATCTTGGACATCATTAATATTAGCATTATCTACCTCTGCTAATTGATTTAAAACAATATTTAATTCTTGTTCATTTAATAATCTAGGATTGTTTTTATGTACTTGTGAATATTCATTAATAATATTTGTGATGTAACTATCCAAATATTGAATATGATTAATTCGATTCATGAAATCAATAACTTTATTAATAATTTCTTGTTTATTATTTTTTTCAAAGTTATTTGTATTAACTAAAACCTTATAGTCCTTTTCATTCAGAATTGCTCCAAAATGATTGGCTAGATTATTGATATTTACATTTTTTACATATTCAACAAAAAGCTTAAATTCATTAATAATTTGTTCCGATGATAATTGTTGATCATTTAAGGCTTTTTCATAAATATCAAAATTAGCTTTTGCTAATCGCAAATCAGCTATGGTTAATGAACTATCAATTTTGATTGCAACTATATTGTTGTAATATTCAACCAAGTTAATATAATTTTTGGTTACTTGATAATTAAGTATTTCATTTAATTCTTCTTGCAAAATCATTTTATTTTTTATAACAAATGTAATCATTTGATCAAAAACATTTTTATTTTGCAAAACAGAATTAGTTAACAGTATTTTGTTACTTAATAGCTCTAACTGCTCAGATAAATCTTTGTCAGTTTGTCTATTAATAGATTTTTTAAGAATTTCAGAAGTTATAAATAAAATGTTTGCATCAATACTTTTTTCAATATCTTTAATTGTTTTTTGATAAAAATCATTGAATTCTCCATGCTTAGTTGTACTTCTTGTATCCATTATTTTATTTTCAACTAATTGTTTATTAATAGCTATATCATTAATTCTAAAATCATTAAATAACAAGTCATTTTCAATTTGATTAATAACCTGTTCAATATCACCACGTAATGCTTTTGTAGGAAGCATCTTTTTTAATTCAACAATATTTTCATCAAAGCTATTGCTTGGTATTAAAAGATATTTTTCGATTAAACTTCTTTGTAATTCAATTTTAATTGTTAATGTTTCACTGTATCTATTAATTCAATTAAATTGTTGTTCTTTGTTTAATTTTGCAAAAGAAGAAAGACCGATTTTTAAATCAGTAAGATCAATAGAATCAAATTGATTTTTAATGTCTATTTCTCTAATTCTTGATGCCTGATCCTTTAATAATTCCTCAATTTCTTTTATACTATATTTATTGATTTCATTATTACTTATTAGTCTCTTAACATACTTAATGATGTAATCTTTTTGCACATTTTTTATGTCATCTAGGGAAATAAATTTTTCAACAGCAGTTGAGTTGGGGTTAGATAATGTTAATTTTACCGCATCAATTAATTTGTCAAGTTCCTTAATTTGTTTTGGACTTGGAGAAAGTTTTTTGACAACTTTTTCAAAAAGTGAATTACTTTTTTCAAATTCTTTCAATAATCTATTATTGGTTTCTGAGGCCACAAAATCATTATGATGCTTGGTTAAAAATACCGCAGCTAATGTCGATGCAGTGGCAATTGTAGCCATAACAACGGCGGTTGTTCTTTTTTTTGTTCTTCTATTCATTATTTATCCCCTTCTTTATCCTCATGAATCCTTACCATGAAATCAAAATGATCATATGCTTTAATAATTTGTGGCTCATTTCATTCAGTACCACCACGTCTACCGTTAGGATTATTATTGCTATAAACTGGATATCCTTTATTATTAGAATTATTTGCTTGTTTAGTTTTATCAGTTCATTTTGCTGCAAACATTTCAGCAAAAACATAGGCTTTAATATTGATATTATCAGGGTTTTCCATAACCAACTGATTCATATTAATTTGATTGTTCTCAGCTTCATCTTTCGGAGGAAAGAAATGTCACTCTGCTTTTCCTGAAACAGTAAATTTAAATGACGCATTATTCTGATTTATATTATTATCAATTTTTAGTTCATATCAAATATGCAATACCCCAAAATCTTGTCGATTGTTTTCTTCGAAGACAACCGGTATTGTATAACCAAATGGTATCCAATTTCTAAAATAATTGGATGTAAAATCAAGGTCAGCACCTGTTTGTGTTCAATACGAAAACATTTTCCCGTTTGGCAACTTAGCATGTTTATATTTCCTTCCGGCGCCGTTTTTATCAAATAATAATCCTTCTTCTTTAAGTCGTACTTTATATTTTAAGTTAGGATGCGAATTCGAAAGATCGAAATTTGCATATTCTTGTTTCATAGCATCTTCTAATGAAAGTTTATATAAATCTAGATTTTCTGGTTTTTGTACTTTGTTAAATAATGAATCATCTCATTGTTTACCAGTAAAAGTGACATCCTCACGAATATACTTAATATCGTGATTAATCAAGTGCTTATTTGCTCCCTCTGCAATAGCATTCATTAAGTTAACATTCATATTTCTATTATTTCATCCAGCTTTTTTGGCCTCGAATATTTTATGGCTATTAATAAATTGTTTGTTTTGTTCTTTTGTATTAGATTCACTTCCCAAATCGTTTTTAGTAACTCTAAATAAAGATAGTGTCTTAAATGTAATTCAAACATCATTATATGTAAGCGTTCTATCTGCTACATCATTAAAGAAGTTCTGCGTTGAATGTGATGTTGGTTTTTTATATACAACTTTTAAATTGATTTTTGTCTTTTTTGTTGAAGTGTCGGTTTGCAAGAATTCAGGAGCCCATGGGTTTGATGCGGCGGCTCTGGTAATATATACTCTAACGTTAGTTGTATTGTAAGGTAAATTGCCGATATTTTTTAAAATTCCAAATTTATCAAATAAATCTAATAGGCCATTATTTTGTGTTATATCAAGTTCCATGGCACTAGAATGATTACTGATTTTATTAATTTGTTCAATAAAATCTTCATATAATGTTGTAGATTTAGGTTCTACTTCTCTAATTTTTTCTTCACCATTGCGATTGATATAATCAAATAAGAAAATATTATTTCCTTGATCATTTATTCACGTATTTAAATTATTCAAATTAGCAAAAATACCTTTTAATGCTTCTTGTTTTGAGGATATAGAGGCATTTTTATTGGTTAAAGCAGTATCAGTAATTTGCATTTGTGTCTTAGCGGAATTATGAATAGTATTGTATAAATTAATAATATTGGCAAATACAGTATTTGATGAATTATTCTGTTTAAAATGATCTCCAGCAATTAAACTTAACATATTTTGAAAATCTGATTTTGATACCACTTCTGTGTAAAAGTTAATTAAATTACCTTGTGAACGCTTGGCTGTATTTAAATCACTTGAACCATAAATCAATGTATCAATAGCTTCTAATGCCTTGATTAATTTTTCAATAGCCTCATAGTATTTTTTAAAATCATCTTTTATTGTTGCATTATTCGAACTATTAATATCATTATTAAAATTAATGTTCAATTGTTGAACTGCAAGATCATTAAAGTTAGCAGGAAGTGCGCTATTTGCTTCTTCGACTTTTTGAATATTTTGTTTTATTTCATTAATGCCATTAATATTATCACTACTTGAGGTATTTAATTTTTCATCTAATAATTTAACAATTCCAAAAACATTATTCGTACTTGAACTATTTTGCTTCATTTCCTCATTAAATGAGTTAATTTGCGTTTTTAATTGTTCGGATGCACTTTTGGTTAAAGTCTTAATTGTTTGATAATCATTTTCGAGGGTATTAGTTGTATTTCTTAATTCTTGTGAAATTAGTTTATAGTTTGAAGTATCCTTGCTTAGAATTTGGCCGGCTTTTTGAACATTACGTTCAAAGCTATCAATTAGTTTATCAAGATTAAATAGAACACTAAGTTTTTTTGATTGCTCTTGGGTTAATTGCTTATTATTTGAATTATCTATCGAAACTTGTTGTGACTTAAATAATTTAACATATAAATCTAATCTATCTTTAACAAGAGTTAGATGATTTTTTTCATATTTAACAATTGCCTTAATTTGATCTTCAAGAGCTTTTTTGGCCTTTAATAATTTTTCATTAGCACCTTTAATATTGTCTAGTGTATCTAAAGTAGTATCGACCGATAATGAAACAGCATCATTTGTAAATGTATCTTGTAAAGGAGTTTTTGTTTTATCGCTACCCGCATTAGAATATGATGATGTTATAAAATTATTTGCTTCATCTATTTGTGCCTTTAATTCTCGTAATTCTTCACGTTTTTGATCTTTAAGTTTTTGAATTACACTTTCCGTTTGATTAGTAAGTTTAAATATAGAAGCTAATTTATTTTCTTCATTATGATGTTCAACTTTTATATTACTTTTAGCTTCATCAACAGCTTGTTGCAATGCTTGATATAAATTACGCATCGCTTGCGATTCCTTAGTTTTATAATCATTATCACCGTTTGTAGGAATAAATGCTTCAGCAGCGGTGATAGCTTTTTTTAGTTCGATACTATTTTTTAAACTAATTTCAAAGCTATTTTTTCCAACATCTAAATATGTTTCTTTTAATGCTTCTAAACCACGTACATCAATAGCGTCCCGGTTACCTAATTCAACTAACAAATCATCTAGAATTTTCTTTAGCGGTTTTTTAGCTTCCTCACTAATTTCACTTGTGCTATTCAATTTACTCAATTTATCAGAATAAGAAATTAAAATATCTATCTTTTTAGCATTACTTTCAATTAATTTGTGCTTTGCCTCAATTTCTAATGCAATTAAAACGCCAAAGTAAAAATTATCCTTTGATTGCGTAGCTGATGTTTTTTCCACAATATTAAACTCATTTTCCAATACTTGAATTGCCTTATTTAAAGCATCAGATTTATTTGTGGCATTTCTTCCAGTTTCTACTTGTTTTTTAGCTTGTGCAACAACAACAGCTAAATCAGCATATTTATCAAATAAAGAGTGTGATGATAAAACCTCTGATTTTATATTATCAATTGCATTAATATCAGTGGCATTCATTATTTGGGAAATGGTTAATAATCTTTCTTTAAATCTTTGCGTCCTATCTTTTTTAAGTTCATCAAATATTTTCTGATCTTGATTTTTATACTTATCAGAAGTTGTTAGCATATTATTTTCATTATCAAAAGCCTTTTTAATTTCTTCATATGCAGATTTTCTTGTATTGTAAAGTGATTGATAGGCAAGGTGTTGGCTTTCAAGTACTTTGGTTGCATTATCAATTTTTGAAGTTATAGTTATTGGAGCAAATGTATCTTGTGGTATTTCTGGAATTGATTCAATTACAATTTGACCTAGATTCTTTTGATCAATATCATAGCCATATTTTTGACTGTCAAAATTTCATTCACCAAGTGAATCATATTTTGATAAAATGTCTTTTTGTTTTGTAATTAATCTCTTGAATTTAGTAACTATTTCATCCAAAATTTGCATTTGGTTTAAATCACTATTTACCTTTGCATCTTTTGCATATGATTCTAATTTTCCTACATATCTAGTTAGCTTTTCCTTAGCAGCCGCAGCACCATTAGTATTTCTACCTTCTCTATAGGCCATTTGAGTTGATTCTGTTTTTAAGGTTTTAATATTATTATTTAATTCAATAACCTTTTCTAGTCTTACAACCAATGAAGATATATCGGCTTTCTTTTGGCTTAAAATTGAATATTTTGTAGGATCATTATATGAAGCTTTGGCATCATCAATTTGCTTCTTAAACTGTTCTTTTAGGTTATCAAATACGTCCTTAATTGGACCATCTGCTACCGTTAATTTTGCTACCTTATCTTCATTTTCTTTTACGGATTCAGCTAATGATAAAATTGCTTTAAAATTAGTTCTTACAATTTGCAGTTTTTTATTAACTTCATTAACTTCTCCAATATATTTAGCCTTATCATCTACGTATGTAATTGCTTCAAGTTCTTTAACATATTCCGAAATTAAACCATCAGTCCCAACTAATGATTCTTTTACTTTAGCATCGTGAATTTGTGTATTAACCTTGCTTTCTACTTCCTTTTTAAATGCATCAAATCTTTCCTTTTGATTTTGTTTTAATTGTTCAAAAGGTACGGACTCAACAAAAGCATTCCGCAATTCTGTTATTTTATCCTCAATTAGTGCTGTCGAGGCACTTTGTCCAGGGATTGACTTAACAAGAGCACTTACTAAACGATTGTATGCATCAGTGCTTCTATTATTTTTTAGTTCTAATAATCTTTTTGAAACAGCTAATTGTTCATCAATCAAGTTTCCTAAGGTTTCAATTCTACGAGTTTCAGATAAGACATCATTCACATCGATAGCATTAACTCTCGGTGTTACCTCATTATCAGCATGAAGAATAGTTTCATTAATATTTGAAATAAAATTCTCAATAGTTATGTTATTTTGTAGAGTTATAGTTGGCGATTCATTCATCTTATTTTTTAAATTATCTAGTTTGCTATCTACCAATGATTTAGTATGTTTAAATTCATCTTTTCTAAAACTAATATCTACTTTCGAAGATAATGCTTTTAAGTCATCAAATTTGGCTTTATCATAATTAGATTTACTTGTTTGATCTGATGGGATAGGTTTTGTTTTATTAACTAATTCATCAAATTTCAATTTTAACTTTTGAATTTCTGAACCACTATTTAGGCTAGGATTTGAAACCAAAACTGAAAATTTTTCAGTTTGTTCATCATTTAGGAACTTATTGATTTGTCTTTCTAAACGAGCCTTAGCATCTTCAAATTGACTATGAATTTCTTGTTTCTTAACAGTATGTTGATTAATTAAATATTCAATTCTTTGTTTTTGATTGGATAGATCTGCTTTGGTGGTTCGATAATTAGAAATATAGGTACTAAATTGAATAATTTCCTCTTCAATTTCTTTATCTATTTTTTCAAAAATATATCTTTGTGACTTATCATTTGCTTCATTTTTATATTGATTATCTCTTACGGCTTGCAGGCGAACAATAGCATCTTTAACTTCTTTAGAAATTTCTATTTTTGCATTTATCTCATTTAAGGCAATAATCTTATCATTAATTTCTGCTAATGTATCATTTAGCGAACCTCTATTAACATTGATAACTTGTGTAAAAGCTGTATATAGTTCCAAATATTTGTTTTTATCAACTTTTGATAATTCAATTGCTGATGATTTAGTTTTTTCGTGTAAATCATGTTGTGAAGCAATTTTTGCAACCGTTCGATTTGTATCGTTAATAATATTTTGATAAGCAAAGGTAATGCGTTGCGAAATACCTTCAATTTGGAAATTTTTTGATTCAATTTTGCTTCTAATATCTTTAACTTTTTCTTCATCTGATTCTTTAATCAAATCACTATACAATACTTTAAGTTCATCTTGAATAGATGTAATGCTTGCACTCATTTCATCAATACTTTTTTGAACCTTATCAATGTTATTAAGCCCATCTTGACTAGCTTTTTCAAATATTTCAATATCACCATTTATTAATGCAAATGGATCATTATTAATTTTTAAATTATTAAATAATTCTGTGTCTGCAAGTTTATTATTTGCTAATAATATTTTTTCTTTAATTAATTTATCCTTAGCAACTTCTAATTTAATCTTTTGCGTGCGACCAGCGATATCTATATTTTGTTTCGCTAATCATGTCTTATTATGTATTTCTGGATTGTATAATTCCTTATCAACAATATTGTGATATTTTTCAATTAATCCATCAGTTTCCGTATTTAAAACCCCAAGTTTAGCAACAATGGTTCTAATTTGATCTCTAGCCTCTATAGTTTTAAACAAGTTATCATTAGTTGAATCGACTTTTAAAGATTGATAAACTTTCTTAGATTCTTTATTTTCAATTTCAAGTTGTTTAATAGCTAGCTCAAATGTTGCCGCAACTTCAATTGATTCACGCAAAACATCAAACTTATTAGCTAAAAGTTGACGTTTATCGCTCTTTTCTTTTTCCGATAAATTCTTTTCGTTTTTAATAGCATCTACCTCGGCTTGCAAATCAGCTAATTTAGCTAAAAATTTAGCTTCAACAGGAGTTGTTTTGCCTTCTTCGCGACGAGATGAAAATGTGTCATCAATTAACTGTGCAATAATTGAGGATTGTGTTGATGATTCTAAAATTGAACGCTTATTTTCAAAATCTTTTAATGCTATTGATAATTTGGTTTGAATATCATCCAAATCATATTCTGTCGGATTTTTTAGTGCTTCATCAGATAATCTTTTAAGTTTTTGAATTTCATTTAATTCCTTACCAAGATAAGTTTTAACCTTTTCCTTATTTTTCACAATTGCTAAAATTTGGGCAGTTTCATCTTTGGTATTTTCCAATTTTTTTGCACTTACAACCTTCTTCGCATATTCATCTTGTAACTTCTTTAATTTAGCAATTTCTGCTTCTTTTTGTTCTAATGTTAGCTTATCATCTTCCATCACTAGCTTAATATCGGCAGAAATGCGGGCCGTTTTAAAAGCAAGATCCTTTGCAACAGGAGAATCAGGATTATCCTTTCATTCATTTTTTATATCATCTAATAATTTATTATTATCTTCAAAAATTGGGCTTGATTGATGTGAAAGTTTAGAAACATCAAAGAAATCAAGAGCTTCCTTGATTAAACCACCCGCTATCGCTTTTTGACCATTAGGTAAAATGGCTTTTTCATCTTCAAAAACAGACATTTCTTTACGAGTTGCTGTTGAATTTATGGCAGCTAAACTTAATAATTTAGACTTTAATTCCTCTCATGTCTTTTTAATGGTTGGATAATATTTATTTATATTAACGATTTTTGAAACTTCGCCTTCGATTCCTTCAATAATAGTTTCAATTTCCTTCTTGTTGGCAATTCTTTCATATTCGCTATATTCCTCAAATTTACTACTTAAATCGGCAAGAGAAGTATTCTCAAAGTCAATTTCATTAATAGCCAAAAGTGCTTGTTGCACATTTAAAAGCGTAGAATCATCATTTACAAAAGTTTTGTTGTATCTATTTTTTCCGGATGTAAATTTCAACTGTTTAGATAATATGTTGAATTGTTCTTTATAGAAATTTTTAAGGGTATTATTAGTGTCAATATCACTTAATATCTGATTTATAGTTGAAACATATTCAAAGAAACCGGCACTACTTTTGAATTCTTGATTTTCAATTTTGTCAATAAGTGCTTGCTTAAAATTTGCATCTTGAATTTTATTAATTTCTTCCTTCGCATCATTAAGTAATTTATTCGCAATAGCTATTTCATTTAACGCCCTATATAAATCGGAATGAATTTTATATGCTGGAGTTTTTAATTTGTTGGTTGAAGGGTCTGTATCTTTAACCTTATTATTTGCTTGCATAATAGCAAAATCAATAGCACCAATAAACTTGCTATCAACCTGTTGTTTAATTTTATCTGCTTGTGCAATTAAGTCTTTTACCTTGTTTAAGGTAGTTTCATCACTGCCAAAATAGTCTGATGTTTTGTTGATTATTGTTGATATATAGTCACTTATAACTTGTGAAGCCGTTATTTTTTTTGAATCTTGCAGTCCTATAACTTCAAATGATAGATTTCCTTTATTTTCTATTACAAACTTCTTAATAGCATCTAGTTCATCATAAATGATTTGTTTTATTGTCTAGTCTAAATCCATTGTTGCAACTTGATTTTTTGCCTCAACAATTTGTGAATAAATTTTTTGAATTTCAGCTTCATTATTAATTGATTCATCTTTAAATAAATCATTACTTTGTGTTGTAAACAATGTATCCAAGACATCAACAACACTATCCCTAGATAAAACATTTTGTTCAAGTTTGCCGTTGATAAAATCAATTAATTTTAGAACCTTAACATTCTTAATACTGATATTAAGTCTATCTGTTTTTTGAATATTCTTTAGGACAAAAACATTCATTTTTAATTCTAGATCAAATGCTATCTTGTCTTGCTTAGCAATTATTTTTTCAACCTCATCAGCAAATTTTTGTTTATCATCATAAGTTTGCTGACTAGCATTATAGATGTCTAGTTGTTTATTAAACTCATTTTTTAAATCTGGTGACTTAACTAAATTGCCTAGTTGTTCTATAGCATCACGCGCTACTTTTGTACTGTTTGAATCAACAAGCATTAAACTGCTTACCATTCTTTTTAAAATATTTCTTTGATCAAGCATATTTCTAATGGCCGAGACAGCATCAGCTGTTTGATTGCTAATTTTATTTGCGATTAATTGATTTGCATAGTTAATTGCTGTTTGTAATTTATTTTTTGATTGCTCCGAAAGCATTTCATCATACTTATTTAAAAATATTCTAGCCTTCTTTTGCTCTTGAACCAAGTCATCATGAGCTTTTGTATCTATTGACTTATATTCAGTATTATGAAGAAAAGGAACAATAGCAGCTAAGGTAATAGCCGGTATTGCAGTTAATAAAGAAGTTACAATAACACCTTTTTTTACTTTTCTATGCTTCTTTTCTAAATCTAAATTTCTTTCATTCATGTTTCCTCCTTTATTATTTAACCAAACAAGTTAAATAAACCTTTACTGCGTTGTGCTACGGTTCATAATAGCCCATCACTATCTGTATTCATGTAAACCAAGTAATCTGCTAAATATGCTATTGCTACACTTAACAAAGCAAGAAATAAAAGAATAAAAATTGTTCCAATGATTATTGATACCTTTATTTTTCGATTTATGGCTTTTTCGCTTGCTAAATGAACAGGCTTTACATTGTCCATAATTTTGCCCTCCTCCATTATTTAAATTGAAAATTTAACTGTTATTGAATACAATAAAATTTTTGTAAATTCATTTAATAGTTTAAACTAAAAAACATATTTTTTAAATAAATACTTATTTAAGTTCGCATTTTTTGCTTATTTTAAGCGCTTTTTTTAAAAAAATAATTCATTTTTGGGTTAAAAAATGTTTTTTTTTTTTTTTTTTAGAGCTTAATTTAAGTTGAAAAATAATTATTTGTAATAATAAAATACTTAATAACAAAAAACAAAATATTTTTTTCTTTTAAAATATAGAATTTATAATTTTTAAGACAAAATTGCTAATTTTGTTAAATTTTAATATTTAAGAATATAACACAATTTAAGGAATTATCTATATTATAAAATCCCTAATATTTTGTTTTTTTAAGTTATTTTAGAATTATAATTATTAATATTAAATTAATTATTTTATTATTTATGGAGTATAAATAAAATGAAGGCAAAAATAGCAATTAACGGCTTTGGTAGAATAGGCCGTTTAATCTTTAGAAAAATATGAAATGATGCAGATGTTGAAATTGTTGGAATCAACGACCTAACTGATGCAAAAACATTAGCACACTTATTAAAATACGATACAGCTCATGGCGTGTTTCCATTTAGTGTTTCAAACACTGAAAAATCAATAATTGTGGAGGGTAAAGAGTTTCCAATATTTAGTGAAAAAGATCCGGCTCAACTCCCTTGAAAACAATTGGCAGTCGATGTGGTTGTTGAAGGTACAGGTAGATTCTTAACAACTGAACTAGCCCAACTGCATATTAATGCTGGAGCAAAAAAAGTTTTAATTACGGCCCCTTCAAAAAGTGCGGATGTAAAAACTATAGTTTATTCAGTTAATGAAAATATTTTAACAAAAGACGATGTTGTTGTTTCTGGAGCATCATGTACAACAAACTGTCTAGCACCTGTTCTAAATGTTTTAGAAAATGAATTCGGTATTGAAAAAGGCTTCATGACCACTGTACACTCATTCACTGCGGACCAAAGATTACAAGATGCACCTCATTCAGATTTAAGAAGAGCGAGAGCTGCTTCCTCAAATATGATTCCAACCACAACAGGTGCGGCTAAATCGATAGGTAAGGTTATCCCATCGCTAAAGGGTAAAATGAATGGTATTGCTTTAAGAGTTCCAACTATTACAGGGTCAATTATTGATGTTACTGTTGAGCTTAAAAGAGATACAACTGTCGAGGAAATTAATAAGGCAATGAAAAATGCAAGTTCAGAATCTTTTTTCTATACTGAAGATCCTATTGTTTCTAGTGATATTATTGGTTCAACCGCTGGTTCAATATTTGATGCTCAATTAACTCAAGCATTAGAAGTTGATGGCAAAAAATTATACAAAGTTTATGCATGATATGATAACGAATCGTCGTTTGTTAATCAATATATAAGAACATTAAAGTATCTAGTTAACATAAAATAAACAATAAAAAACCTGCTTTAAAGCAGGTTTTTTTCTAATTATTTTGTCTTAAAGATATCATCAAATATTTCTTCATAATACTTCACAGGTACAAAAGTAACTTCTTTTTTAACTTCCTCTGGTACATCAACTAAATTTTTAATATTGTCATATGGAATAAATATTTTTTTAATTCCAAATTGACATGCAGCTAATGATTTCTCTTTCAGTCCACCAATTGGTAATACTTTACCTCTCAACGTTATCTCGCCAGTCATACCAATATTTGCGGGAACTGGTTTTCTAGTTAGCGCACTAATTATAGAAGTAGTAAATGTAACACCGGCTGATGGTCCATCTTTTGGAATAGCGCCCGCTGGTACGTGGATGTGAATTGCCTTATTATCAAAATCAAAATTAATTCCGAATTTTTCAGCATTTGCTCTCACATAACCTAAGGCAATTTGTGCAGATTCCTTCATAACTTCCTTTAAATGACCGGTTAATTTTATCCCGTCTTTGCCCGGAAATGTAGTAACCTCAATGGCTAGTGTAGAACCACCAAAGCTTGTGTATGCAAGGCCATTAACAACACCGATTTGATCTCTATTTTCGTTTTCATCATCTTCGAATCTAATTGGGCCCAAGAAATCAACAACAACATCTTTAGAAACTCTAAATTCATCCTTAATTTCATTATCTAATATTTTCACAACTATTTTACGAGCTATATTATCTAATAAACGTTTAAGCTCACGGACACCACTTTCTCTTGTATATGAAAGAATTATAAATTTTATAATCTCATCATCAATTTGGATTTGCGATTCCTTAAGCGAATTCTGTTCTAAAACTTTGGGCATTAAGTGTGCTTTAGCTATTTCTAATTTTTCGGCAGTGGTATATGTTGACAATTCTAGTAATTCAACACGATCAACTAATGCAGGTGGGATCGAATCAAAATAGTTGGCAGTAGCTATGAATAAAACCTTTGATAAATCATATTCAAGGTCAAGATAATGATCTTGAAAATTAGCATTTTGTTCAGGGTCAAGAACCTCCAACATAGCACTAGTTGGGTCGCCTCTAAAATCAGAAGACATTTTATCTATTTCATCAAGAAGAATAACTGGGTTAGAAACACCTGCCTTTTTAATAGCGGAGATAATTTTCCCAGGCATTGCCCCAACATAGGTTTTTCTATGCCCTCTAATTTCGCTTTCATCTTTTACACCACCAAGCGATACCTTGATAAATTTTCTTTTTAAAGCTTCTGCAATGGATTTTGCTAATGTGGTTTTCCCTGTTCCTGGAGGACCGATCAAGGTTAAAATAGGGATATTATTAACTGGATTATTCAAGGTATCACCAGTTTTATGAACGAATAATTTTGTATCAATAAAATGGTCAGAATCATTTTTAATAGGCAAATAATCACCAGTTTCTTTTTGATTTTGTTTGTGAGTAAGAACTGAAATAAATTCTAAAATTCTCTTTTTTGGTTTTTCAAGTCCAAAATGGTGTTTATTTAAAACTTCTCTAACATGATTTATATCAATTAATTCTTTACTTACTTTTCTTCATGGTAATGCCAAAATTAAATCAATGTATGTTTTAGAGATATTTGCCTCTGGGCTCGAAGCCATCATGGCAGCCAAGCGAGCTTGTTCAGTCTTCAATGCTTCGATTACATATTTAGGAAACTTGCGGCTAGTTTCTGGGTCTTTTTCCATATTTTCGGCATTATTTTGTGATTCATCATTAAGCATTTGTCTTAACTGCTTCATCTTTTCACGAAGAAGAAAATCTCTTTGTGAGCTTTCCATTTCTTCATTTAATTTCTTAGTTATTTCTATGTCAATATTTGTTGACTCTTTTTTTCAAGCTAATCTATCGGCGATATTTTTAATAAGATCGTAAATATCTAAAGACAAAAAACCTAATAGTTCATCTCGAGTAAAGGCTTCTCTAATAATTGCAAAATTTTTTCATATCAATTCATCGATTTTTTCTTCCTTGTTATATTTAACCAGTGAATTCATTTGCATTGCAAAATCTTTGACTTTTTCAAAGTTAAATACCTGTTTAGAAATTGACGAAAAATTTTTATCTGTTTGCGGTTCAAGTTTTAAAACAAAATTATTTAAGTATTCAATAGAATTTTTTATTTTTTCAATATCGACCTTTTGCCCTTTTTCGTTTTTGTATTCAAATGAAGCATATATTAGCGGTGCTTCCGGGTTGGTATCAGACGAATGAATTTCATTAATTTTAACAATTTTATCTGCATCAAGGCTTATTTTATAAACACCTTTATTTTCCGATGATTCTTTGATAAGAGCTACAATGCCATAATCTTCTAGCATTGACGAAGAGGTAATTACTTCGGCATTTATATATTGTTCCTTAATAAAAGTTATTAATATCTTATTATTAGATTCCTTACTATCCAATGCACTTTGTAAGGCAAGAACCGAATTTTTCTTTCCCACTCTTATTTCATCCATTGATTGTGGCAGTATTATCTGCTTCTTAACTGGTATAAAAGGTAATTGCATTTTTTTCCTCATTTCATTTTATTAAATTCTATTTACGTTATTATTTTTATTTGCTAATTTAGGAAAAAATAGCGAATTATTTTGAAACAATAACTAATGCCGGTTTAATAGTTCTATCATTTAGTTTATAACCAATATTTTTTACTTCTAAAATTGTATCTTTTTCTAAATCTGATGCAACCAATTCATAAACTTGATGAATATTAGAATCAAACTTATCACCAACATTTGGAATAATTTTATTCAATCCAAAATCAAACAGAATATTTTCAACCTGATTATATAACATATGAAATCCGACAATAAAATTTTTCAATGTATCATTATCAATTTTTTTAGCAGCAAGAATTGCTTTTTCAAAATTATTTATAGGTTGAATTATATTTTCCATAAAAGATTGAAGCGCATATTTCTTTGCTTCAGCAATTTGTTTTTCTTGATGATCATTATTTTTTTGTTTATGATCACTAATTAAGTCTTGGGCCTTCTTTTGAATTGCAATAACCTCATCCTTAAATTTATTAGCTTCGATTATTGATTTAACTCTTAACTCCTCTTTTTCGTTGTTAATTTTTTCGATAGTTTCCTCCAAAGATTTAATTCTATCTTTTTTTTCTGAAAGTTCATTTGTAAGAATGATATTTTTTTCAATTAATTTTTTTGTTCAATCATCTAGGCCAACGACTGAAACCAATTTAAGAACATAACTTTTTTTCTTAATCCTATAACTAAGTAAATCGTCAGCTTCACTCTTACCTTTGTTTAATATTTCATTAATAATAGGATCAACATCATCATAATCTCAAACGTATGAAAAGTGTGTTATTTTTTCTTTGTGATTTTCTTTCTCACATAGCTCAAAATTTACTTTTTCGTATTTTTTAAAATCTCACATTATTTATCTCCTTTTTGCACTATTTTTGCCAATATGTCTAACGTTTCTAATGATTCATCAATATCAATATTTTTAGGACCCATAATTGAGATTTCCTTAATATTTTTATCGTTCTCAAAGTCAATTTTTTTACTAATAATATTTAAATTTTCTCTTGAAAAATCAAGCTTAATTTTATTGTCTTCATCCAAATTATTTTCAATCATTGATCATACCGAATGTTTTTCGATGAGATCTAATAAGTCAACCAATTCTTCACGAGATATATCTTTTGATAAAATCATTGCGTTTTTGTTATAGGTTTTATTTTGAATCTTTTCTTCAAAAACGAAAATAGTTTTTACAAACTTTTCTAATATTTTTTCATAATTGCCTATTCTTTCTTTAAATAAAGGTAACAAAGCCTTAGCTCTTTCAGCCAATTCAATTAAAGGCGTATCAATTAGTCTTTCTTTAAATAGTCGCACGGCAATTCTCAAATCATTTAAAGCAATATCATCGCTAAAATCAAAAATTTTATTTTGCACATTACCACTACTGGTAACAATAACAATAACTGCTGAAGACGTATCAAGAGGTGTCAATTGAATACTTTTTAATTTTTCATCTTTATTATTGGAGGTTGCAACAACAGTAAAATGTGCCATTTTACTAATCAAATTAGCAGCTTCATCTAATGTAGAATCTACACTCAATCTTTTCTTTACAAGAATATCACTCAAACTTTTATTAAAAAACTTCTTTGGATTATATGCAATATATTTCGTATAGTATTCAAGGCCTTTAGTTGAAGGTATTCTCCCACCAGATACATGCGGTTTTTCTAGAAAACCAATCTTTTCAAGATCAGACATAATATTTCTAATAGTTGCAGATGAAGAAGTCAAGTGTTTTGATTCAACTAATTTTTTAGATCCAACAGGTTCTCCTGTCTCAAAAAATTTTTCAACAATCATCTTAAAAATTTCTATGTGGCGTGCCTTTAATTCCATAAAACAAAAAACACCTCCTTAAAATTTAATAATATATATTTTAGCACTATTTTAGCACTTTATAAAGTTAATTGCTAATTTTACTACTAAATAAGTTAAGTTTCTTTTCTTCTTTATTTGATAATCTAATGTAATTTGGAATGTGTTTCAACAAAATTAATATAGAAGCAAAAACTAAAATGTAACTATGTGATCATAGTGGAATATTATGGTTTATAAACGAAAGAATTCAAGATGTATAAAAATAAGGAATAAATGAATAAAAAGCAAAAATAATTGATATAACCACGGATGAAATTGAAATATATCTTATGATTAAAACTAAGGTTATATAAACCAATACAAGCAATAAAAATGTTGGAAAATCAAATGCCAAAATCATTCCAAAAAATGAAGCAACACCTTTGCCACCTTTAAAATTAAAGTAACAAGGAAAAATATGTCCAATTAATGCTCCCAAACCTGCAAATAAAGGAATTATAAAATTACTATTTACTCCTTTTTTGATAGCAAAAACAATGATTGTGGGAATAAAGGACTTAAAAATATCAAAGCAAAAAACAAGTAATGCAAATTTAAAACCAAAGACTCTTAAAGCATTTGTCGCACCTGCATTTTTTGAACCAAAATTTCTAATATCACGATTTTTTCTTTTTGAAATAATTATGCTAATATTAATCGAGCCAATTAAGTAACCTAGTATTAAAATTATTAAATTAACTCACACGTATTTTCAATTGAACATAAATAAAATAATACATTATTTTAGTAAATCATTATTCAAAATTAAGACAAGTATACATCAAAAAAATTAAACAAAAAACATTACCTGCTTAGTAATTAGGTAATGTTTTTTGAAAACAAGGATTTTTAGCTTATAGCTTAATGTAACTAAAGTTATCGCCATCAATTTTATGTAATGATGTTACTGTTGCCTTTAAAGTTTGAAATACAGTATCTAGTTGTTTATAAAATTTTGGACCAATGTTATCATTAACCCATTTTAGAGTATCTAAATCACTGTGTCAAATATCTCCAAGGATCGCAAAATCTTCTTTCTTTAATCCATCAGGTCAATCATGAACAATTTGGCCATTTTCTAATTTTCTTTCTTTTAATTTTTCTATTGTTTTACCGTCTTTTAATACCCAAGCCTTAGGATTAATAGTTTGAGCATAGCCATCATATAAACCTGATTTTGCCTTAATTGCAAAGTTTGTTGATTCAACATAAGCCACTGGTAATTTAGCGATTTGATAGAATGGAGCATGGTCTGATCAGTCTCCAGTTTCACCTTCTTTATATTCGGTTTTAACAAATTGCGGATGAATTTTTAATTCTTGATCAGCATCCTTTATTTTGTTAGCTCTTTCTTTTGAAAGCATGTTGATGTGGTTACGTAGTAATGGAGATAAATTTCATTCATCCTTTTTAACCTTGCCAACGTCATTCAAATCATCAACAGTATTAGGAGAGTGAATATACATATAATCACCGCCTGCAACTGTATCCATATTAATCATTCCTAAAGAATTATCACGTAATTCATTTTTTTTGCCAGTTAAGAATTGTTTTACGAATGCTTCTGAACCTAGTTTTCCAAGCTCTTCACCATCAACAAAAATTAAATGTAATCTAACACTTAGATTATCTCTATTTTTAGGATCTGAGAAATACTTTAATAAATTTAAATTAACAGTAACACCGGTAGCATTATCAGTTGCACCTCATGAAACACCTTTTGGTCCTACATTATTCATTGAGTCGTAGTGAGAAACAATGTAAAAATCTTTAATTTTTCTTTTACCATTATCAGTTAATTTAGCACTTGGGTTAATTGTTACCACAATATTATTACCCACATTATTGTATCCTCCACCACTAAATGCAAATAAAAAACCTTGTGTAAAGAAGCCATCATTCTTTAAATTTTGCTTCATTGAATCAACTATTGCTTTATCTTTGGTTTCATCATATTGCACAGTTCTTTTATGTTCATATTTAGGATATGTGATTCCATTTGGAGTGTAATTAGTATAACCCATATCTGCGATTTCTTTAACTAAATATTTATATGCATAATAGCTACCATAATTATTAACTTTTTGATCTACTTTTTCGCCAAATTTGTATAGTAAATTCTTTTCAACTATTTCTGTTGTTAATCTTTTATCTTTTTCTAACTTTATTCCATCATTCAAAAGTTTTTTAGGGTTGTACTTAAGAGTTGTCGTTGCTAATGATGCTTTTTTAAAGTTATTATCATCTCCTGCTTTTCTACCATGAACAGTAGTCAAGAAATTTGTAAATGTATTTCTTAGCCCTACTTCATCAGTGGATTTTGGATTATTTGGATTTGAACATGAGATTGCCATTATTGGTAGTGCAATGCCAGTTAGCGCCCCCCCCATGTCAATTAGTCCCTTAATTGAACGTTTCATAAACTATTTCCTTTCTTAATTTGTTTTATATTTGTACAAAATAACATTCAGCAATTTGTAAAATATAAATATATTTTAAACTATATTATTTTTTTATACACAAAAATCGACCAGATTAAACAAAAAAATATTTATAATAAATATATTAATAATAACGATTTTTCAATTAAAATTAAGATATCTTTTAAAAAAACATGATGCAAACTTCTTAATTAAATTAAGCAATATTCGTTTTCCAATATAAGATTTACATAATAAAAATATTAACAGTTTGACAAATATAATCTAGTTGTGCTTTAATAAATAATGCATATTTTCCAAAATTTCAGTGTTTTATTTTTTTATATATCTTTTCTAAAAAGTTTATAATTATGTTAAAAGAGGTATTAGATTATGAAAACATTTAAAAAGAAGAAGACTATATTGAAACTTTTTTTATCTGCAACGCCTGTTATTACAGGAGCTATTTTGCTAACTAGTTGTAGTCAAACTACAAATAAACAAGAAAAAGATAGCGGTGTTCAACAAAACAATAGCATTGATGCTTCTATTAATCGCGATGGTTCTTTAATTGGGGAAGAATTGCGAGCTAAAGTAAATGATACAATTGCTAACGCTAACTTCACTATGACTGACAAAGCTAGGGATGAGTATAGCAGCCTTACTGACGATATTGCAAGAGATGAATATATTAATGGTTTATGAGAAAAAATTATAAAATGATTCTCTAAAAATCAAGATTCAGATGATAAAGATAAATTCTTTTTTACACCTGAAGACTTACGCAATGCAGATTTTAATGAATACATAAAAGTTTATATTCCTAATTTAGAATATTTTGCTGGAAACCATAATGTAAAATGCTACTTCGGTTATAATAGCGAAAAAAGAAATATTTTTTACTTCTTTAAAATTAAATGTTTGGATGGAAAGCAAACTGAAGGGCATGGTTTTGTAGATTTAACACTACCTATTGATAAATAATATGAAAACAAGTAAATTAATACTTGCTGGAATAATTGGAAGTTTAGCGCTTCCAATTATTTCTATATCATGCGCAAGACAACAAAAAATTCTAATTGATGAATCAAAAATTAACACTAAATACTTATCAAAACTAAACGCTCAACAACTAGCATCACTGCACAATTTTGAACCCATTTTTATTAATCAAAACCAATCTAGCAAAACTTATTTAAAATATTTGGGTCAAGTTAAAAAGGTTACAAATAACAATGAATTAGAATTTAACCCCACTCTCAAATTTAAACCAGAATTCAAATTGCAAAAATCGTGAAAACAAATAAGAACCAAATATGATAATTACAAAATAGAACGGACAAATAACTCTACTTTTAAAAATTTTGATGACTTATTTACTCAATATGACTTTAAGGAAATAAGAAAAGCAGGAGGATATTCTAACCTTTGATTTTATTTCCTTGCTAACAAAAACAAAGATACAGATTATTATCGCGTTTATGATCCATATTTTTTTGATTTTCAAACAGTAATATTTCGTCTTGTTAACGATATAAAAACAAACAGTGGATTAATGAATAAAAATTCCCTTTTAAATAAAGCAGGTGAAGCCTTTATTACGCGTAATATTTTTAACAATGAATTCATTCAAGCTAGTTCTTGATTAAGGCCTGAAAATGAAATTTTTAGAAATACATTTATTAATTTTCTTATTTTATATTTAAATAAATTTGACCTTAATATTAAAAAAATTAACATAGATTGAACAAAGGCAAGAGTTCAGGAAAATGATTTTTCAAACCAAAGTTTTATTAGTTTTCAAATTGAAGACATTATTGATTTTGATGATAAAAGCATTGTAAATAATGCAATTAAAAATAAAACCTTTTATATTAATGGTTTTAGAAATTATGCCACTGAACAAAAGTTCGGTGTTGGCAATAATGGTCTTAGCGAAACACTACCTTTATTTAATGATTATGTAAAAAATCCATTTTTAATCATAAAACAAAATGAAAACATAAACCTAGGAAAGGATATAAATTCATTTATCAAAGGCTATAATAGCATCGATTATTGAAACTCAAGAGGTTTGGTATATTTATTTTCTAATTTTAAAGATTACCTAGAATTCGATATTCCAGACATATATAAAAATATTGATGAAAAATATAAAGTAATAGATATTCAATTTACAAATTACTATGAAACTAGCCAATTAATCAAAATGATTATTAGGGTTTTTAAAAAAGATAAAACAACAAAAGACTACGTACTATTAAGTTCAAACTTTGACGACCATGGACACTTTTTAAAGGCTATATCAACTAAGCTGGCAGCTGTTGATAAATTAGAAAGTAGCGACTATGCAATATATAGAAAAGAAAAAAAACCAACCTTCAACGGCATAAAACTAGATGATTTTGTTAATAACCCCTTATTTAATTCGCTAATAAATTATGCCTTAATAAATTGAAAAAAACACATTGTTAATCCGAATAGCAATACACAGGATCAATTAAAACTCTTAACTGCTTATTTAAACAATTACCTTCTTGCATATGCTCTCGAAATTCAAAATTCAAATCTTAATAGCGGAATCAAAAAGATAGAATTAGCCAAAAATGAAACCGTTGGAGATGAAACTACTTTAAAATTTTATTTTTACAAATTTAACTCAGAAAAAGATTTTCTTTACAAAAACAAGGGCGAGAAACCTTTTTACTATATAGATATAAAAGTAAAAAATTTATTTGAGTTTAGTAACGAAACACCAGTTTTTACAATTGTTTCTAAAGGACACTATAATGAAAAAATATAATATTTTAGCTTCCCTATTAATTCCTTCAATCGGGTTACTAACTATCTCATGCAACACAACAAGCGGCATCGAAATAAAATCGTCAAAAAATGTACAAGGTTTTAAGGCAAATGAAGATCTCAATCCCTTAGAAATGCAATTTGATAAAAAAATAACAAAAACCGCTTTAGAAATAAAAAAAACAATGCGGACTTTTAATTATGCTTACTATACCTTTTTTGAAAACTATGATATAGTCAAGGATAAACTAAAAGAATTAATTGAAGAGCAAAGTATAAGTCAAAATAAGGATGGGCTAACAAAATATTACAATTCTTTTTGACATAACAAAAAACCTGAATTACTCAATGATTTTTCAAGACTGCTTGATGATTTTTACAATCTTTTTAATTCAGCTATTAAATCTCTATCAAATCTTAATTTTTATTTAGAACAATTCAAATTTGATAATGATAACCTAAAAAAACTGACAAAAGACCAATATACTAGCAAACTAGATGATGATTTTAAACAATATATCTATAACAAGGATTTTGCTGATAACATCTACGCAGCTAAAAAAATACCAATTAAAAATTTAATGATTGCCTTAAAAGAAAAACTAGCGCAAATATCAACCATGATAAAGAAACAAGAACTTAAAAACTTCCTAAATGAATATCACAAGGCAAAAATTTTCATTTATGACAATATCAACCATGTAAATCTTGACGTTAATATTGATTTAATAATTTCTAATCTTGAAGAAAACAACCAACAAGAATTCTTTTAACTTTTACTATAGGTCTAAAAAAATATTAAATATAGCTTGTAGTCCAATTGACTGCAAGCTATTAAAATAAATAAAAAACTTAAGAGAAAAAACTTAATCAATTTCCATTGGGATTTTTGCATTAACTTCCTCGTTAACACGTAAATCAAAACAAATTACATCATAAAATAAATCGATCTGTCTCGTAATAGTATCAACCTTAAATCTAATATCAATCCGATGAGATTTGCTAACTTTTGTTATATCGGGTTTATGAAGAAAAAAATACTTTTTAAATTCAACATCATTAGCAATCTTATCACCATCATCATGTTTCTTATTATTGTATTTTTTATTAAGCTTTTCTATTACTTGAATAAATCTCGCCATTGCATTATCTTGCTCGGCATTATATTCTTTTTGTGCTTCATCAGATAACCTAAAAACAAATTCATTTCTAATGCTTGATAGTTGCGAAGCATTAAGTAACATAGGTTTTTGTCGCTGACTATCATCTATTTTATTAGAATTAGCACATGATATCAAAACAGGACTAATTGCTATGCATAACCCGATCGATAAAAAACTTAATTTTTTATTAAATAAAGATTTTCTTATTATTGATTTCATAACACATATTTTAATACAACAAAAAATTATGTTTTATTTTTTTAAAAAAGAGCATACTTATGTTTTTATTTAAATATTTTTTAAATACTAAAATATTTTTATTAATTATTGTGTAAAAAACAAGATTGGCCAAATTAAGGAAACCTAAATTATTTTATTAGAAAAAATAATATAAAATTATTGTAAAAAATAATAAGTAAAAATAGGAGCAATATGAAAAAGAAATTATTATTACTTAGTTGAATTCCTACATTAGCACTGTTAACCACTTCATGTATCGAAACTAAACAACCAAACCATGAATCGAAGTCTGAAGATGATAACAAAAAAGAAAATAATGATAATACAAATACTGATTCTATAAATTCAAACAAAAAATCAGAAAACCAAGAGCCAATTCCGTTACCGTTGCCAACACCTAAGCAACCCGAAATTTCTAAAGAGCAATCTTCGCCGGAAAATCCATTAAATCCGCATAGTAAAAAAGACAATAGCACCCCGCAATTGCCTCAATTCCCTATAATACCGCCAAACTTCCCAGGATTGCAAAAACCAAAACCAGCAATTAATAAACCGGAGTTAGGGATAAAACAAACTGAAGCATATAGAAAAATATTAGACAGATCTTTTGCTATTTCATTTAATACCATTACACAAAGTCTTGATGATGGAAAAAGAGATAAAGATGAAATTCCTTTCTTATCAACTGGAACTGGTTGAATACTTGATTATGCTTGAAAAAATGGAGTTGAAAATTCTGAAGAACTAATGTTATATATAGCAACAAATGCTCATGTATATCAATATGCATACAATGCATTAGACAATAAATTAAAAGAAACGTTTCCGGAATATTTTACTAGCGAAGAGCAAAAAGATGCTAGAGTTGTTTCATTTGGTATTGGCATACCTTTGGGTGATGCTAATTTAGAACCTATCGAGTCAGGAAAACACGAAGGCAATGAAAATATTGTTAGCTATTTTATAAATTCAAATGATCAAAAATATAAAAAAGATGTAAGAGATGTAAAACTTGTTGGAGATCAAATTTTTTCAAATCCAAAAACTGTTTTTGTCGCAACGGACTTCTTTGATAAGAAAACAAATGAAGAAATATTAAAGAAGCATCCAAACTATCAACCTAATATCAATAAAACTCAAAGAATTGGAAAAGACTTTGCTGTATTTGCTATAAAAATTAAATTCAACGAACTTAAAAAACAAGCCGAAACAAATCAAGATTTAAAGAAATTACTAGAACATATTAATAAAGGCATCAACAGTATTAATAATGATGTAACATTATTTTCATCAAAGCAATATCCTAACCATGATAAATCAAAAGTTCCCTATATTACATATGACTACTACTCAGCCTATCTTCACAAGGAACAATATAAAAACCTTGATAGCGAAAATGAAATTTTAAGTCCAAATGCAAAAAGAATATATATAGCAGGTTTCCCTTCTGATAATGATAGTGGAAATAATCAATACTTCTGAAAAAACTATCCTAAGAACATAAAAATCGAAGATTACACTTTCACAAATAAAAGCTTCTTAAGTAGTGCGCCAGTCGAAAATCTATTATCTGAAAAAACCATATCATATGGCATCGGTGTGCAGGCACAAGTTCTAAATAGCAGTTTATATTATGGGGCAAGTGGTTCTCTTGCTGTAAATGAATTTGGAATGCCTGTTGGAATATATTCATCTCTTTCAGCACTAACCCCCAACATTAAAGATACAACAAAATGAGGCGCCTTTACTTTCTTAGTTCAAAATTCCAATGATTTATTCTATGGACCAAAACATAATTTAATAGATGGAAGTAATAAAGAGTTATATCCAAACCAAGAAAAATCTTTCAGACAAAATCTTAAAATTTTATCTAAACAAGATGATTTCTTTAAAGGCTTTAATAAAACAGTTTTATTTGAAAACGGTGTATAGTTTCTTTTTACACAAGGATTATCAAAAAATACAAAATCCCTCTTATAAACTTTTTAAAACTATCTTCAAAATCAAGGTTTTTAATTTTCACATTCTTAAGGTATTGTAGAATTTCTAAAATTAACCCTAATTATTAGGAATCACATTTAATTTATTCCTGTGTTTCCCACTTTAAGTATAAAAAAATAAAAATCTAATCGGAATTATCGATTAGATTTTTTGTTTATTCAAAGACTAGTTTAACAGTGTTTCTTACAAGAATTTTTTTTGATTGTAAAATATCATACATAAATGATATTTCTTTATTAGATATTTTTGTTTCAATTAAATATATATCAATATGAATTTGCTGAATGTTGTTTGTCTTATTCTTTGGATCAAATGAAACAATAAGTTTATTGGGCACAAATTCATTCTGCTTCATTTCTAAATATTGACCGGCATATGAGATTCTTACTTCATCATTTTTAATATCTAAAATACAGTCCATAACTTTTTCATCAGTAAATTCAATATGTGTAAATTCAGTGCTATTACTTTCTTTAAAATCGACAAAATCAGTCTCCACTTTGCTTAATATTTCGCCTTCTTGTTCTGAAATTAAAATATATTTTAGCTTCATTTTTTTAGTCTTTCAAATACAATGTCTTTGCCAAAAAGATAGATAGCCTTAGCTAATTCTGGTCCATGCTCCTCATATGTTGCAGCAATTCTAATAGGCATAAATAAATCCTTACCTTTTACATTTAATTCCTGCTTTGTGTGTTCAATACACATTTGAATGTTTTGAATATCAAAATCATTTTGATGCAATAATTTACTAAATGTTTTTACAACATCTATATTGGATATCACCAATGTAGTATTATCTTTTGGCTTGGTATATATTTTTAAATTATTTTTGATCTCATTGATTGTTGACGCTGATTGCTTGTAAGTTTCAACAAATAAATTGTTTCATTCGTCAGAAAATGGTGAATTAATTAATTTTATAATTTCTTGGTTTTCCACTTTTTTCATATATTGTTTTGAAAATCAATCCATCTTAACTATATCAAATTTAGAAGGTGATTTAGATAACCTTTCTGGATCAAATTTTTCAATTAATTCCTCATGACTCATTATTTCTTGGCTATCTTTTGAAGTTCAACCTAATAAAGATAAAAAGTTAAAAATTGCATGGCTGTTATATCCCTCATTCTTGTAATCTTCAATAAATTGCTTCAAAGTTTTATCTCTTTTTGAAAGTTTTTTACCTTCCATATTAGTAATAATGGTTAAATGTCCGAATACAGGAGGAGTTCAATTTAAAGACTCATATATTGCTAATTGCTTAGGCGTATTTGTTATATGTTCTTCGCCTCTTAGAACATGGCTAATTTCCATTTGGTGATCATCGACGACAACGGCAAAGTTGTATGTCGGATAACCATCGCTCTTGATAATAACAAAATCACCAATATCATCGCTATTAACTTCTATTCAACCCCTAACTAAATCGTTTCATCCATAAATAGTATTTTTTTTCAATCTTAGCCTTATTGAATATTCATTATTCTCATCCCTGCGTTTCTTTTCTTCATCAGAAATTTTCAATCAATTAGGGTCATATCTAAATGAAGCAATTTTAGCTTCCTCTTGTTCTTTATGCTGTTGCTCTAATTCCTGTGAATTATCATATGCCTTATACGCGAAACCTTTGGCAATTAACTTATTAGCAATGTCTCTATAAATTGCTAATTTTTCAGATTGTCGATAGTTGCCGTATTTTTTATTAGGTTTTAGCGGGCTTTCATCTGGTATTATACCCAGTCAAGCAAGGTTTTCAAGCTGACTCTCTTCCCCACCCTCGACATTTCTGGCAACATCAGTATCTTCTAATCTAAAAATAAAAGTTCCATTAAAATGTTTTGCAAATAAATAATTAAATAGAGCGGTTCTAGCACCGCCAATATGTAAATAACCTGTTGGACTTGGGGCGTATCTTGTTCTTATTGTTTTCATAATTATTCCTCTTCAAAAAGTAAAACTAATGGTTCAGTAACATCTTGTCAAAAACCTTTTAACGAAGGTGAAGTATTTCTAACAAAAGCTCATGGTGCTTCTTCAATTTCAGGGCGAGATTCTGGAAATCGAGATTTTGATGGACTAATAACATCATTAATAAAATTAGGTGCTGCTTCAACATTTTTTCTAATTCAATATAACATAATAAAAACTGCCTTAGGGTTATGTTTATATTGAGAATATTTGGGAATAGCAGCGCCAGGAATGTTTGCGACTAATTCATCATATCTAAATGAAAAAAGGCGATAATCATATTGACCGGATAAATTAGCAAATTTTAAAAACTGAAAATCAGGTTTAATCTTATAAACATGAGATGTATCATGTGTATTATTTAATTTCCTATCATTTGTGAATAGCCTATATTTATCATCAAACTGGCTAATTGGATTGAATAAACGTTTTGAATTTAATTCGTAAAATGAACTAGCACTACGTTTTTTAATTATTTTTTCTCCTTTTTCATTTATGCTAACAAAATTTGGATCATCAACAATTGATATAACCGGTAAATCAAACGTGCAAGCCGCTGATAAAACAGAGGGAGCTAAGATCGCGCCCAATGATCCTAATAAAGAAAAAATTAACATTTTTCTTTTAATTTTAGATTTTTTCATAATTATTAATTTTACTAAAATTTAAAATTTTAATGTTGTTAAGTAATTAGAATTTCTCTTTTTTTTCTTTATTTAGACATAGTTAAAATTAAATAATGAAACAATTGAATATATGAAAATTCGGTTCCAAGAAGATATTAAAGATTGTGGACTTTATGTATTACAATCATTACACAAATTTTATTGAAAAAAATGAGTTGATATAAATTTTTTAAAATATGAATCAACCTATTCTGAGGATGGGATTAATATTACCAACCTTTGTTTGTTGGCTAGTAAAATTGGCCTCCATACAGAAGCATTTAAAATTGAATGAGAAGAAATATTAAAACTCAAAACTTCTTTTCCATTAATTGCTATTTCAAAGATAGACAATTTTCTACATTATGTAATTATTGAAAACATAAGTGATAATTTTGTATTTACTTTAGATTCAACAAAAGGAAAAAGAAAAATAGAGATTAAGCAATTTAAAAAACAATTTACTGGCCTAATTATAATAGTTAAAAAACAGCAAGAATGTAATCAAAAAAATATTTATGAAAAGTTTTTTTCTTTTAAATTTAAACTTAATTTAAAGTCATTAGTCATTGGCGTCCTATTTAGTTTCATTACTATCTTTTTAAATTTTTTACTTTCATTTATTAATAAAAATATATTTGCAAGTATTCAACAAATAAAAATATCAGAAGGACAAAAAACAATAATGTTTTTCTTTTGAATTTCAATGGTTTTGCTTGTTGTTTCCTTATTAAATAATTTTTTATTAACAAAATTAAAAAATTTAATATCAACAACAATAAAAGAACAATTTATAAATAGCGTTGAAGGAGCGGAATACAAACAAATTTTAAAAATTAGCAAGAATGAAATTCTCTTAAGATATCTATCAATTGAATCAATAGCCGGTTTTTTATCGTTTATGATTTCTTTTATCTCTTCCTTTTTATTTTCTATTATCTTAGTTATACCTTTATTATTTTTTATAAAAATAAAATTCATATTAATAGTAATACTTGTTAATATAATTAAGACCTTGATTAGCTATTTTATAAACAATAAAATTAGCCATTTATCAAAAAAGCTAACACAAAAAAGCGTTGAAGAAATAAATAAACTTTCGTTTATAGTAAAAAATGAAGATTCTTATGGACTAATGCTGTGAGAAAATTTTGAAAAACAAAGTTTTTTAAGCAATATAAAAAGTTATAGAAATGTTGATCTTAATATTAATAAATTAAGTTCAATAAAAAATTTAATTTTAAGGTTTTTAAATTTGATAACCACAATAATAATTTATTGCTTTTTTTTATTACAAAAAACATCTAACCTAGGCCAATTATTTTTTATTTTGCAAATACAAACAATTATTTCTGAACCAAGCAATAATCTTCAAGAATTTTTTATAGGATGAAAAATTTTTAAGAACGGTTCAACTAGATTAAATTTTATAATCAATATTCCACAATCAAGATTAAGAAATTCTATTAATAATATAATAGATTTAAAAACAATTAAATTCAAAGGGCTTTGCTTTGGATTTGAACGTCACAATATAATAAATGATTTGAATTTTATTATTGATAAAGGTGCGAAATTGCAAGGCCCAAACGGTTCCGGAAAAAGTACTTTGTTTAAATTATTAAGTGGTTTTTATTTAAATTACAAAGGGTCAATTATTTTTAATAATATTGAAATCAAAGAGATAAATAAGTCTTGATTTAAGGAAAAAATTTATTTTTCAGGCAATGAATTTAATATGCCAAACATAGATTTATATACATATTTATTTTCAGATGTTAATAATAAGGAAAAAGAAAAAATATTAAAAGATACAGATTTCATCAGTGTTATAAATTCGCTAAATATAAATATATTTTCTAATCTACTTTTAAACTCAAATAAGTTTTCTATGGGACAAAAACAAATTATAAAATTATTGCCTCTATTAATAAAAAAATATCAATTGGTTTTGCTTGATGAAAGTTTTGAATTTTTATCACAGCAAATGTTTGAACTTATATCTAGATTAATATGTAAAAAACAAGAAAATTCTATTATTATTGAAACAAGCCATAATAAAAGATTTTTACTAAAAAATTCCCCAACTATTTTTCTAAAAAAATAAAATTCAATTTTTTTCATTTTTTTTGTGTTAATTTATAATTATTTTTATGAATAAATTAACCATTAAAAATAACAGTTTTAGCACGTTTAAATTTGAGAAAGATTTTTGCAATATACTCAATGAAGCAAAGGTAGAGTTTAATAGTACAAAAGATTTGTCTGTTGACCTTCTTTTTGTTAATAGATTCAAAATGAAAAAACTTAATAATTTGCATAGAAACAAAAACTATACAACTGATATTTTAAGCTTCCCACTAGAAGCAGCTAATGAGTTAGATTTTCTTGAAAATTTAGAGCTTGGTCAAATAATTATTTCGCCATGAAAAATAAAAAAACAAGCAAAAAAATTTAATCATAGTTTAAAAAGAGAATATTGCTATATTTTTGCCCATGGAGTTGCACACCTTTTTGGTTTTGACCACCAAACAGAAGCAGAAACTTTAGTTATGAATACACATGTAGAAAACATTATGAAACGTTTAAACATCACTAGATATTAATAAAAATTTTTATGAGGTTTATAAATGAAAAAAATTTGTTATGTTGGTTTAGTAGGAAGACCAAATGTAGGAAAAAGTACGCTAATAAATAACATTTTAGATTTTGAGTTAGCAATAGTTTCCAATGTTGCCCAAACAACAAGAGATAATATTAAAGGTATATACAATGATGATGAAGTCCAAATAATTTTTATTGATACCCCTGGAGTCCACAAGGCAGAATTCTTATTATCGGAAAAACTAAATCAAAAAAGTTATGAAACAATGAAGGCTGTTGATATTGTCTTATTTTTAACGCCAGCTAATGAAGAAATAGGAAAAGGCGATAAATTTATTATTAACAAAATTAAGGAAACAACAGATAGCGAAATAATAGCAATAATAACTAAAATTGATTTAATTGATAACAAAATAAAATTAGATGAAAAAGCTCATGAATTAAAAAGTTTAGGAATTAATACCGTTTTGGGTATTGGCAAAGATTATAAACAATCCTATATTGATTTAATTGATGAAATTAAAAAATATTCTTATGAAGATGATTTGCCTTTTGAGGAAGACCAATTAAGCGATGTCTCTCTTAGATTTATAGCTAAAGAAATTATTAGAGAATATGCAATTAAAAATTTATATCATGAAGTGCCGCATTCAATCGCTGTGCTAATTGATGAATTTAAAGAAAATGATAGCAAAACAATTCCGTATACAATTTCAGCTACTATTTATGTAAAAAGCGAATCACAAAAAGGTATTGTAATTGGTAAAGGGGCACAAAAAATAAAAACAATTTCAATGTCCTCAAGAGAAAAAATCGCCAGTGTTTTAAAACATCCTATTAATTTGTTTTTAAGAGTTAAAGTTGATGAGGATTGAGTGGATAAAGAGGAAAAAATTAAGAAAGCTGGATATTAAAATGAAAATTCAAATAACTCATAAATTAAAGCTTTCACTCCTCTTTATTTTAATCAGCATTATTTTTGTAGTTTTTATTATTATACTTTTTTTAAAAATAAGCAACCCTTATAAAATAAGTATTTATAACTATGAATCATACCTTAATAAAAATACTATTAACAAGATCAAAAAAAACTATTCATATCATACATTTAAGAATCTTGATGAATTTACAAGAGCAATAAAAAATAAAAAAGCTGTAGCAGGGGTAAATTCTGATTATCAAATAGCTCAACTTATCGTTGAAAACAAATTAAAAAAGATTAATTTTAAAAAAGTTTTTGATGTTAATTATGATGCAAAAAATAAAAAAGAGATCATATTAAATCTTTATACTAATGACGTAAAAAAACAATTTGATTTTTTTGATAGTTGAATAATACAGGAAATAAAGAGAATTAATCCAAATAATAAAATTGACAAGTTAAACTTTAAACCTTTTCTTTATTATAAAGATAAGGAAGTTATTGGCTTTGAAGCAGATAATAAAGAAGGTATGGACCATTTTTATGAATTTTTAATTCCTTATTTTACTCTTGACAAAGGTATAGCCTATAATCCTGAAAATTCAGAAATTTCAAAATCTACAAGAAATAATATTAAGGAAAATGCTGATTTTAGTGATATTAAAGACGGAAAAAATTGATTTGATCTAATAAATTCATTATCAAAAAAATATAAAAATCCAAAATTTTACTGAACTGATTGATTTCTTGACAATGCCATGATTGGTCAATTTTATAAAAATCTAATTGACAATGGAAGCCAAAAAAACTCATTCGGAAAATGAAAGGATTTAAACAAAGAGAACTACAAAAATATTATTGATCACTTTGCAAAATTTGTCAATGTTTCAACTGGCAACAATATAAAAGACACAAAAAGAAATAAACTTATAACTGATGGACAGGAAATTGTATCGGGCATAATTGAGCCAGCACGTGGAAAAGCTGATGTTGCAATAATGTATAATGGCGATGCACTTGATGCTTATTATGGAAAGGATAACTTTGCAAATTTAAATCAAAGTAATAATATATCGTTTGTTCGGCCTAAAAATACATATAAAAATATTGATGCATGAATCATTTCACAAGACACAGATGATAAAGAATCAGACGCTCTTCTAGAAACACTAAAAAACCTTGTTTTTGGGGATGTTAGTTTAAGCTACCAACAAATATATAATAAATACATAAATAATGTTTATAAAGAAATTAAAAATAGTGGGATTTCAGAAGAAGAAATAGAAAAAAATCTTTTTAACAAAAAAGATAAAAATAAAATTGCCAAATCATTAAAAGACATTGATTTATCATTTTATAAAAAATACTATAGATTTTTTAGAAATGCCTTTTCAAACGAAAATTTACAAAATGTTGCAAACTTTGATGTAATAAATTACACACCTAGTTTTAAGACTATAAAGTTCTTTTTATTAGAAACTTATTTCATTGATAGCAATAAAAATCAAGATCAAAAAGCAATTTCTATTTTTGATATAAAAGAAAACAAAGACATAAATTTTAGACCATATCAGCCGCTCAATCCTGAATTGAGAACAAAAATGATTGATTACTATTATCAAATAACCAAATCATAATGGTGAAAGGAATAATTATGGAAAAAAAGAAAGTTAAAAAGACAAACTCAGCAATCATTGAACTTGTTGATGTTGTTAAAGAGTTTGAAGACAAACTAGTTTTAGACAATGTCAATCTTAGTATCGAAAAAGGTGAATTTATTACTCTTTTAGGACCTTCTGGATCTGGCAAAACTACTATTTTAAGAATTATTGGTGGTTTTGAATGGGTTACTCGTGGAGAAGTTAAACTTCATGGCAAGGATATTAAGGATCTTTCTCCACATAAAAGGGATGTTTCTACTATATTCCAAGACTATGCCCTATTTCCGCACTTAAATGTTGAAAACAATATTAAATATGGTCTAAGACTTAAGAGAATTAACAAAGAAAATCTTCCAAAATCATTTCATAATAAATTAACACTGCAAAGAAGAAAATGAAGAAAATTTGCCGATCAAAAAATGAAAAATCTCGACAAAGAATTCGAATTATATGAAAGAGAATTAAATAATAATTCATCGCTTTCAAAAAGAAAGAAACAAAAATACCAGCAATGAATTGATGATATGGATTTTAAATATTCATATTGAGAAAACTATGTTGACTTAAAAACTGAGGCATTTGAAAAAAGATACCTAACTAGAAAAATTACTAATGAAGAAATGGACAAAGAAGTTAAACAAATTATGGATCTAGTTGGCTTAAGCGGCAACGAAAAGAAAAACGTTAACTTTTTATCAGGTGGTATGAAACAAAGAGTAGCACTCGCAAGATCACTAGTTATTGAACCCGAAATTCTCTTATTAGACGAACCATTAAGTGCTCTTGATGCTAAAATAAGAGAAAAAATGCAAACTCTTTTAAGGGACATTCAACAAAAGCTGAAACTTACTTTTATTTTTGTAACTCATGACCAAAATGAAGCACTGCAACTGAGCGATAGAATTGCTGTTATTCGTGATGGAAAAGTAGAACAATTTACCACTCCGAAGGAACTTTATGATTTTCCAGTTAATAAATGAGTAGCAAACTTTATTGGAGATTCAAACTTTTTTAACGCTACTTTCATAAAAGCAAACAAGGTAAAATTTATGTCAAGGACTTTTGACACTATTCATGACGAATTTGAGCCCGGGGAAAGTTTGGATGCCCTAATAAGACCAGAAGATATTATTATAACAAGAGTAAAATCAAAAGCTAAGCTAACGGGAGAAATTATAAAATCAACCTATGGAGGCAGCTACTATAATTATGAGGTTCAATGTAAGGATAAAATTATTTATGTAGAAACTTCTTCAAAATACGCTGTCGGCAAAGAGGTATTTTTAGATTGGGATATTGATGCTATCCACCTAATGAAGAAAGATAAAAAACTTGAATTATTAGAAAATGAATTAGGTCAAACAAATGAAGTCTAGTACAAGAAAAGTAAAAAAAATCAAAAAACTTTCTTCACCGATGTCAAAATTGCAATTTACATTTATAGTTCCATATGTTGTTTTTGCGGTTTTATTTATTATCCTACCTATGGTGTTTGTATGCATTTATGCATTTAAACCGTTAGAAGGACAAACAAAACTAGAAAATTGAGAAATTGCTCTAAAACCTTCAACATGGGTAATAATAGGAAGGTCTCTGCTGACTGGATTATTTGCTGCAGCTGTATCGCTAATAATCGGTTTCCCGTATGCATATATTGTTTCAAGATCTAAATATAAGATTATTAAAATATTGGGTTTAACTCTAATTCTTAGTCCCTTAGCTATTTTTACAATATCAAAAGCTTTAGCAGTTAGAGGTTTATTCTCGGCAATTTTTGATGAAAATCAGCTAAATAACAATTTCTTTATTGTTTTTGGTATGGTTTATCTTTATCTACCATTCATGGTTCTACCATTGTACCAGGTTATTAAAGATATGCCAAATAACATTTTGGAAGCCTCGGAGGATTTAGGGTATTCAAAATTTAAAACAGTTTTTAAAGTTATAATTCCTTACACATCCAAAGCAATATTAAGTGGTTTCGGAATTGTTTTAATGATATCTGCAACCTCTATTATTATTTCAGACAAACTCCTACCAAATGGCAGTCAAAAACAACTAATTGGTAACCTAATAAACCAGTTTGCCAACACAGCCAACCCGTTTGATTTAGCAAATTCTTCAACATTAGTTATTATCACTCTTGCAGTTCTATTATCAATATATGCAATCATTTATGGAATACCATTCTTAATTAGAAAAAAAAGACAAGGAGGAAATTATGACTAAATTTAAAAACTTTTTAAAATATTCATATGTTTTTGTGATTCTTGCTTTTCTTTATATACCAATAATTTTTGGAACGATTTACAGTTTTAATTCTCCTTCAGATAAAGGAATTTTTTCAGTAACAACTTGAAATAGAACTTCTTTTGATGCATACAAGGAACTGTTTTCTAAATCACATAGTCTAGCATTTGTTAACTCATTTCTTCTTGGGATCGCAACTTCTGTCCTTGTTATTAGTATCTCCTTACTAACTGTTTTTGCTCTATGAAGACACAAGAATAAAGGGGCAAGATCTTTTGTGCAAGCAACCTCAAATGTGCCTATGATAAATCCTGACGTTATTACAGGATTGACACTTGCTATTGTTCTAAACTTCTTATTTTTTGGAACCCTAAAAGCAACGAGTGAAGGTTTTTTTAGATCTATTATTGGACATACTGTTATGTGTCTTCCATATGGAATTTTAATAATGCTACCTAAAAGTGATAAATTTTCCAAAAATATTTTTGAAGCAAGTCAGGATTTGGGATATTCAAAATTCAGAACATGATTTAAAACATATTTTATTTATATGCTAGGATCTATAATCTTTACATTTGTTATGACTATGACTTTGTCATTTGATGATTTTATTATTACAAGAATTGTTTCTAATACGGAAACGTTAGGAACACAATTGTATGAAGGTCAATTTCAGGCATGATCGCTGGCTATTGGTGCAATATCGCTTCTAATAGTAATATTTATAAATACACTATATATTATTTTTAAAGGAACACAAAATAAATTAGCTAAAAAATCCCTAGTTTTAAGTAAAAAACAAGCACAAAAGGATTTTTATAAGGAGGTCTTATAAATTGAACAAAAGAATTTTTAAGGTCTTAATATTTATACTTTCCTTTTTTGTTATAACCATAATTTTTATTTTTGCAATCTCAATTAAACTTTCAAATAAGTACCGGCCAAGTATTTATAATTACGAATCTTATTTAGCGCCTTCTATAAAAGAAAAACTAAAAAAAGACTACAACTATAAAGAATTCAAGGAAATCAACGAATTTACCCAAGCATTAACCCAAGACAAAGCGATCGCTGGTGTTGGAAGTGATTTTCAAACAGCACAACTCATTATAGAAAAAAAAGTCAGAAAAGTTGATTTTGCTAGATTATACGGAAAAAGTGATGCCAATGACTGAAATGTTAGAAAGTTTTTTTACACAGAAAATGTTAGAAAACACCTTGAAAACTTTGATAATCTAATATACAATAAGCTAGTAAACCTGCCTAAACGAGAATTAGATTCAAAAGGTTTTATTTTAGACAAAAATAAAAAACTTTGAAAAAGTAATACTAGCGCCCAATGAGAACATTTTTATGACTTCTTTATACCGTATTATGCGCAAGACAAAGGAGTTGCATATAATGTTAATAAAAATAGTAGACCTAATTTAACACTAAACAATTCCTCAATTCAAGAATTAGAAAACAAATCAATGCAACTCGATTGAAATCAAATTTTTGATACCCTAAAGGAAAATAAATATCAACATATTGGTTGAACTAATGCATTTGTTGATAACTTAATGATTGGGGCCATTAATTATAAATCACGAGACAACAAAAATTGAAAACAATTATTCACCTTCAATGGAGAAGGAAAACTCTTTGACTTTAACGAGAATAATTACAAGCTAGCAATTGATTCTTTCGTAGAATTTGTCAAAAATTCTTCTGGTTATGATATTAAAAACACAGCATATAATCACCTAAGTGGCGATGGATTAGAATTGCTTAACTACCTTATTGAACCAAAACAAGGACGCTCAGATTCATCAGTTATTTATAATGGCGATGCCTTAGACGCTTATTATTCAGAAGATAATTTTGCTTCAGTTGAAGAAGGAACAATTAGATTTGTGCGCCCTAAAAACAATTATTACCTTGTTGATGGTTGAATTATATCCCATAAACTAAGTGATGAAGACACTTCCAAATTTTTAGATAGCATTAGCTCTTTGATATATAATAACAACAACGTTATTATCAGATCGGCCGAGAGCATTGAAAAAAGATTGAAATTACTAGAAAAGCGTTTCTTTGAAACATTAAAAAAATTCCTGACCAATGAAGACCTAAATAGCTCCATCGATACTTTAACGTTAATTTTCAACAGTGATAGCAGACAAGAAATTATCAAACTTCTTTCAAAATCACAAAAATTAAAAAGCATTGATTGAAACAATCTAGAAAATTGAAAAAAATTCTTAAGAAGTTTTAGAAGTGAAATTACTGAGGATAATATTGAATTTTTACGAATTATAAGAAATAATTCTGATAAGGGAACAGATATTTTTTCAGATAGTTTTGAAGAAGTTTTTACTAAAAGCGACTTAGGTGAACTAATAAACTTTGAATATATTTCATATACACCAACAGATCTTTTAACATATAAATTTTTAGATGAATGGTATTTTGGAAATGATGAAATTGCCAAATCTATTTTCAAGCAACCCTCGACAAATGAGAATTATCATTTATTCACATATCCAATTATCGAAAACAACCTGCGAACAAAGATTGCAGCCTACTATTTCGAAGCAACAAAATCATAAATAGGTTAATCCTATTTTTTCTTTTAAATTTAAGAATAAAAACATTTAAACATTTAATAATGTTATCAAAAATTAAATAGTAACAAAATTTAAGTATAATTATAAATTATAAATTAGATTAAAAGAATTGGTTAGGAGCAATGTTATGACAATTAAAAAGTTATTACAAAACATTGAAACAATAAGAGAAAATGAAAAGTTTGAGGTTAAAGGTTGATTAGTTTCTAATAGAGGAAATGAAAAAATTAGATTCTTAACTGTTAATGATGGGAGTACTGTTGCAACATTACAAATAGTAGTTAAAGGGGAAATGATTCAAAAACTCAATGTCGCGCAAATTTCACTAGGAACCTCATTAATTGCTAGAGGAATTATTCACCTCACACCAGATGCCCAACAACCGCTTGAACTTATTTTAGAAACATTAATTGTTATCAATCAAGTTGACAACGATTTTCCTATACAAAAAAAAGAAACTTCACTTGATTTTTTAAGAGAAATTCCTCACTTAAGAAATAGAACAAGCTTATTTAAAAGTATAATGTTAATAAGAAATACTCTTTCTTTTGAAATCCACAAATATTTTCAAGAACACGAATTTCTTTACATGGCATCACCAATTATCACTTCAAATGATGGTGAAGGAGCTGGCGAAACTTTGTTGGTTGATGATGAAACAAAAGAGTACTTTTTCAAGCAAAAAGCATTCCTAGGAGTTACGGGGCAACTTCATGCTGAAGCATATGCGGCTAGTTTTAAGAAGGTCTATACCTTTGGGCCTACATTTCGAGCCGAAAATTCGCACACATCACGCCATTTAGCTGAGTTTTGAATGATTGAACCTGAGGTTGCTTTTTATGAATTAAAGGATATTATTAACCTTGCAGATGATTTATTAAAAACTGTCATTAAAAACACCATAAGCAAACATTTAGATGAAATGAAGGTATTGCAATCTTACAATCCTGATCTACTGGAAACATTAAATAGATTTCTTGATAACAAACTAACGGTTATTGATTATAAAGATGTGGTTGAAAAACTTAAACCTTTTAGCGACCAATTTGAAGAAAAAAACATTTTTTTTGGTATGGATCTAGCTTCAGAACATGAAAAATTCCTTTCTGAAAAAATTGTAAATGGGCCAGTCGCTGTTACAAATTATCCAAAAGATATTAAAGCTTTTTATATGTACCAAAATGATGACAACAAAACTGTTGCAGCTTTTGATTTATTAGTTCCAGGGATAGGGGAATTAATTGGCGGTAGTCAAAGAGAATCAAGATATAGCAAACTTGTTCAAAGAATGCATGACTTAAAAATTTCACAAGAACCCTTGCAATGATACATAGACTTGCGTAGATTTGGATATGCACCATCAAGTGGTTTTGGGATTGGTTTTGAAAGACTAGTGATGTATGTGACAGGTATTGCTAACATTAAGGATGTCATCCCCTTCCCAAGAGTTGCTGGACAAATTAAAATGTAACAAGGATATTAATGAAAAAAAATCTAACTATAATTATTCCTATTTACAACGTAAAAATACCTCTAAATGAAATTTTTTACAATATCTATAAACAAAAATCACAAAATTTTAATATCATTTTGACCTTTGATAGACCAAAAGAAAAGGATTATATAGAAATTGATAAACTACAATCAAAACTAGGCGAAAGGTTAAAAATTATCTTTAATTCGGGTCATCAACATTTCGATGTTGTAATAAAACAAGCTTTAGATCTTATTGAAACCCCTTATACGTTCATTCTTTACTCATATGCCAATTTAAAAAATGAGTTTATTCAAAGATTTGATAATTTTATTAAATCTTCGCCCAAAAAAGCAGATTTCATACAAGTTCCCGGATATAACCAAGTAATAAACAAATTATTATTCAAGTCAGCCCACTTATCAATGTTAGGTTTAGTCAATTTAGAAACCAATAAACTACCTTTTATATTAACTAGCCCTTTTATGTTCAATTCAATTGTTAAGACAAATATTTTAAAGAAAGTTTTTTTCTTACCTAAAACAAAGGATCTCAATCTAGAATATTCACCCAATCCTGTTTTTCAAAGCCTTCTTTATTCAAAAACATATGCTTTTTTTGAAGACACATGAATCATTAATAATAATGATAATCCATTAATTTTTAACCCTAAATCCTTGACTCGCAATTGAAATAATATATTCAATTCCTTTAATACAATAGATATTGAAACTAAAAATGCTCTTGAATTGGCTAAATGTCTAAATTATTGCTATTATATTGCTGCAATTGTCGGCTCATTAAAACATAATAAGAATCCATTAGATGAAAAAACACTAATTAGCATTAAAAACTCTCTTATTCAAGAAATTTCAATACTAAGACCTTTTTGAGTAGAGCAACTCCAAGCAAATCATTTTTTTAAAGAATTTAATATTCAAAAACTTTATGATTTAACGTCTGGTTTTAGTAAAAAATGAGACCACATTATTAAAAAATTTATATGACCATAAAGCAAAATGTTAAGGCTAATTTTTGAATAAGATTATTAGCTACATTAATTGATCTTCTTATTTTCATAGTTTTAATTGTAGCAACTTCTTTTATAATATTCAATTACAAAAAAGCTGAATTTCGCACACAAAGTACCACACTAAAAGAAATATACTTTCGCCTTTGGTTATTATTGATGATTTTTTTATGTATATTTGAATACATTGTTATTCCAACAATACTAAAAGGCCAAACAATTGGAATGTTAATATGTAAAATCAAAATTCTTTCCGATGAAGAAAAAAGAAGAACTTCCAAATTTATTTTTGATCGGCAAAGACTATTTGCATTCTTATGAATTTTTGTTTTTATGAGTTTCATGTTAATGTCTACTGATGCATTTTTAAAAGCTGCTCGCGGTGGAAAATTAAATAATGTTGAAAAGCTTGTTGTTATATTACCAACAGCACTAGCTACGATTTCTATAAATCTTCAAATACTGCTAATTATTTCTGGTATTTCATCAACAAGACTAAGTTGAAATGATAAATTATCGCGAACAAAAACCGTTTGAAAAAATAGATATGAAGATATTATTGAAGATGAAAATTTAACGTTTAAAATTAAACCAAAAAAACGTGAACTTCCTAAAATCAATATCACAAAATAGCCAAAAATTAAGGCTATTTTTTATTACTAAATATTAATAGGTTTAATTAGGTTATAATTATAAAGTATATTTAATTATAAGGGGTGAAGATGATAGAACTAGAAAAACTAAATAAACAACAACGAGAAGCAGTAGAATACAATGACGGACCACTTCGTATAATTGCTGGTGCTGGTTCAGGAAAAACAAGAGTTTTAACATATAAAATATCTTATTTAATTGATGAATTGGGAATAAAACCTTCACGCGTTTTAGCTCTAACTTTTTCAAACAAAGCAGCAAATGAAATGAAACAGCGCGTTATCACAATGGTTAATAATCCTGAACAACTTCCTGTCATAAGTACTTTCCATGCTATTTGTGCAAAAATATTAAGATATGAAATTCATTTGCTAGGTTATGAGAACGATTTCCAAATTATTGACGAAATAGACCAAAAAGCAATCCTTAAATCAGTCTATAATGAATTGGAAATATCTAATAATGAATTCAGTTATAGTTCAATCATTTCATTCATTCAAAACAAAAAGAATTCATTATTTGAATTTTTAAATATTGAAAACGAAAATATTGATACATCTTTATCTCTACAAGAAAGAAAAGCTATCGAAACAAAGGAATTGATTTACAAGCATTATCAAGAAAGATTGCAACGATCAAAAGCGCTTGATTTTGATGACTTACTAGTTTTTGTTTACAAACTTTTTTATGATCCAAAATATGAGCATATAGCCAACAAATGGGCTAAACGATATGACTATTTATTAATTGATGAATTTCAAGACACAAGCATTATTCAATACAAAATACTACAAAAACTTTGTTCAACAAATAAATTAACAATTGTAGGAGATCCCGACCAAACAATCTATAGTTGAAGAAATGCTGATATCAATATAATTATTAATTTTCACAAGGATTATCCAGATGCTATCACAATTAAACTTGAAGAAAATTATCGATCAACTAAAAAAATTCTTTATCACGCAAATAAATTAATCATTAAAAATAAATTAAGACTAGAAAAAAACTTATACACAGAAAATGAAGAAGGAGAAGATGTTGAATTTTACTGTGGTCATAGCGAAGAAGCTGAAGCCCGGTGAATAGCACGAAAAATTTCAGAATTAAAACGTTCGAGAGTGCAATTAAAAAATATTGCTATTTTATTTAGAACCAATAGCTACTCAAGAGCAATTGAAGAAGCTTTGATTAGAGAAAGTACAATATACAAGCTTTTTGGCTCAATCAAATTTTATCAACGTGAAGAAATTAAAGATGCTTTAGCATACTTAAGAGTTATTCATGATGGTAGTGAAATTATGCTTCTACGTATCATAAATAAACCTTCAAGAAAAATTGGAGAGGTAACCGTTGATAAGTTAATTGAATTTGCAAGAAATAAAGGTACAACATTATTCAATGCAATTGAAGCGCATATTGATGAACTGCAAGAAACTTTAAGTATTTCAACAACTACACTTCAAAAATTAGCTTCACTAATTAATGATATTCGGTGAGCAAGAGCAGCCTTAAAAACTAATTCAATAAGCAGCACGCTCAAAGAGTTTATGTATAAAAAAATAAACTATTTTGATACATTTAAAATTTCCGAAGAAGATTATGAATCAAAACAAGAAAATTTTCAAAGTTTAATAAATGCTATTGAGTTATGGGAAAAAAACAATTCCCACGGTACTATAGATGAATATCTACAAGAAATTACACTAATAACAGATAGAGACGTCGAAAACGATGCAACAAGTTTTGTTTCATTGATGACAGTGCACAATGCTAAGGGATTAGAATTTGATTATGTTTTTATTTGTGGGCTTGCTGAAGGTTTATTCCCTCTAAAAAGAGCAATTTCTATTTCACCAAGTAAAGATTTTACATTTTTAACTAATTCAAATACACATGAAGAAAATATTGAAGGTCTTGAAGAAGAAAGACGGCTTGCATACGTTGCAATTACAAGAGCTAAGAAAAAGCTTTTCCTTTCATTTGCAATTAATAGATCTGGTTTTACTAAACGTAGCAGGTTTTTATCAGAGGCAGGTATAAAAGAACAAAATGGTTCTGTAACACTTGCAAATGATTTTTCTATTGCTGAAGAAAATCACCAAAACAATAGCCATTTAGTTGTCGGAGATTATATAATGCATAAAATCTATGGACGCGGTGAAATTATTGATATGGTTGACTCAATAATTACTGTAACCTTTCCACAACAAAAAACCACAAAACAATTTGAAAAATCGCATCACTCAATTAAAAAATGAGATGGTGACCTTAATGACTAAGGAGTTAATTTAATTTGCTAATCTGAATTATTGCATTCTCTTCCATAATATTCATTTTTTCTTTTTGATTTATTTTATTTTTAATAAGAACACAAAACAATATTAAAAACGAAAGTGGTTTCCTCTGTTTAGAAATTGATTTGAAACAAAATAGAATTAAACATCTGAATGGTATTCCTAACATTTCAAATGAACCCACATTTATAAAAAAATTAAACCTTCTAAATAATAAATGAAGGAAATTAGATGACTTATGTGAGATTTTAGAAAAAAAATATAAACTTCTTTTTTTAAGTGCTTTAAAAAATAAAGAGAATACGATTATTAGTTTTGAAACAACACATAACAAACATTCAACATTCAAAACAAAGGTTAGTTTTGAAATAAATTTTATAAATGATCAAAAAGCTTTTATGACAGTTAATTGAAACAGAAACGATACTATTAAAAATGAAGTTTTCGAAGCTTTAAACACCAACATTTCTTACCTTTTTTCGCCAAGCAGCAAATATATAGCATGTGGTTTTATTTTAAATATAAAAAATATTAATAGTATTAATAACTTTATAAAACTTTTCCAAGATAGTTGCGTTTATAATCAAATAAAAGGCGTCAAGGTTTTTCTTGATTGAAATAAGATTTTTTTCGTCTTTCCCTCTGATAGATTTCAAAGCGGCCATTCTTACTATGCAACTAAAATCTTTGCAAACACTGCTACTCTTTACAAAAATCTTTACTCTACCTTTTTTTCATTTAACAATGAGCTTTTAACCAACAAAAATCAATTGTATTATGAAACGGTCTTTGACTTTGTCAAAACACTTACACCTATGGTTGATTATTGAATTCCGAATAACATAGAAGATAACAAAGATTTTAAAATTTTTAAAGAAAAATATGAATATACACTTGATGAAATAAAACAAAGTAATAATATTGATTTTAAAACTGTGTCTATAAATAATTTTGGCGATGAAAATACTAAACTCAATTTATTATTAATTAAAAGAAAATTTGAAATTTTAAATATAAAAGATGAGAATATCATAGCTTCCTTAGACATTTATAAAAATTTTTTTATGCAAATATATGAAAACATCAAATCACAAGATATTCATGGAAAAGTTTTAAATATACAAGATTTTATTTTTAATTATATTGATAATAAAAGTATTGAAAATTCTATTAAAATTGATCGTTCCTTTGTCCAATTAGTTTCAATTAATTCAAAAAAAAGTATGTTAAGAGTTAAGAAAAAAATAGAACAAATTAAAGAAAACTATCCAAAGGCGGCTATAGGAATAAAATTAACCGAAATCAATAATGATATTATTTCACTAATTGGTAAATGAGTGGGAATTATATGATTTGATAAGTCGCTTACCAAAATGCTTAATAACCCAGAAACAATGTTATATATTGGTCTTATACTCAAAAAGGCAGAGCATTTAAAAATCTCAATTGTTTTTGAGAATTTAGATTTCAAAAACTATAAAAAAGTTTTATTTAACAAAAAAATTAAAATGTTTTACTCAAGCGAAAGAAAAAAATAACATTAAATTTGAAAGGTAAATTATGAATAAAGCTAAGATTAAAGAAAATTTTTTTGAGGCAATTAATGGAGAATGATTAAATAAGCATAAAATTGCTGATAACAAAACCTCAGTCGGCACGTTTGAAAGATTAGATGAAAGTTTAACAAGATTAAAAACTAAACTTATAACAAAATGATCAATCGACTCATCTGAAATAACTGAAAATAAAATTCTTCTAGAAATGGTTAAATTTTATAATTTAGTTAATAATTGAAACGATAGAAAAAAACACTCAATAAAGCCTATTATTCCAATACTAAAAGAAATAGAGTCATATCAATCATGAAATGATATTGAAAATAACTACACTAGCTTATGCTTAAGAAATTTTGAAGTTCCTATTCCTTTTTTTATACACACAGATTTTAAAAACCACGAAAAACAAACCCTTTTTGTTTCGACCCCTTCTGTTATCCTTCCAGAAAAAAGTTATTATAATGATGAAGAAAAAAAGAACTCATTTTATAGAATTTGAGTTAATATGGTTAAAAAAATGCTGTTAAAAGTAAATAATGATGAAAAATGAGCAAATGATTTAGTTAACAAAGCTCTCCTATGAGATAACGAGGCATCAAAATATATTCTTTCAGCACAAGAATGAGCAATTATAACTAACATTTATCACCCTAGAAAAGTTGATGATTTCAATAAAAAAATAAAAGAAATAAATTTATCTAATATTTTGAATTCATTAATCAATGATAGCATTAGTGAAGTTATTTGCGTTTCGAAAGATTTAGTTGACAATTATTCGAAATTATTAACAAAAGAAAATTTTGAACTTTATAAAGCTTTTCTATACATTTCATCATTAATTGAATTATCTCGCTTATTAGATTATGAAAGCTTAGTAATTTCCGGGGAATTTTCAAGAGCTTTAAGTGGTCAAAGAAAACCTTTTAGCAAGAAAAAAATAGCCGTAAAATTTGTTGTTGATAACGTTTTTTCTATGCCTTTTGGTAAATATTACGGTGAAACATATTTTGGTCCTCAAAACAAAAAGAATGTCGAGCAAATGATTCATAAAATGGTCAAAATATACGAGGACCGCCTAAAAGAAAACACCTGACTATCAAAACAAACAAAAGACAAAGCTATATTAAAACTTTCTAAAATCGGCGTTTATGTAGGATACCCAGAAATTATTGAAGATTTTTATAAGGAATTTATTGTTCAAAAGTATAATGGCTATGATGATCTAATAACAAATGCCCTTAATTTCACAATGGCTGTTCAAAAAGCAAAATTTGCTGAATATGGTAAAAAGAAAGATATTAATCTTTGGTCAATGTCTCCGGCTATAATTAATGCTTATTATAACCCTTCAAGTAATAAAATAGTTTTCCCAGCAGGCATTTTACAATCTCCATTTTATAGTTCAAAACAATCCTCTTCTTCAAACTACGGTGGTATAGGGGCAGTTATAGCTCATGAAATATCACATGCCTTTGATAATAATGGGGCTAACTTTGATGAAGTGGGTAATATGGTAAATTGGTGAACCGAAGATGATAAAAAAGAATTTAACAAAAGAGCTGAAAAAATGGTTAAATTATTTGATAATAAAAAAACAGAAGTTGGTAAATGTGACGGAAAACTAACAGTATCCGAAAACATCGCAGATGCAGGTGGGTTATCATGTGCCCTTGAAGCAGCAAAAAGCGAAAAAGATTACAACCCAAAACATTTTTACATAAACTATGCTATCACCTGAAGATCTAAACAAAGACCTGAACTTCAAAAATTACTATTAGCTTCTGATGTTCATGCTCCTGCTATATTGAGAACAAACATTCAGGTACAAAACTCTGACGATTTTTATAAGACTTTTAAAATATCAGAGTCTGACCAAATGTTCCTAAGCCCGAAAAAAAGAGTAAAAATTTGATAATTAACCCCCCCTTCTTGTATTTTAAAAAAGAAGGAGGTTTTTTTAATGTAACAAAACAGATTGTTTTCTCTTTCGTTTTAAAAATAAAATTAATTGTAAAAAAATAAAAAGAGAAATTCAAAAAATAATTACTGATGCTATAAAAATAGCACTGTTCTTAAAAAAAGTAGAAGGTAAAATTTTAATAATTTCATCTTTTGAAGGTTCAAATATTCAATTTGTTTTACCAGCAAAAAATAATTCATGAAACTTACGGAAAGCAACATCATAATTACTAATTACCAACCCTATAACAATAATCAGCACCCCTAGTAAAATTGTCGAAGCAATAAAACAAGATTTAATAATTTTTATTCTTATTTTTGTAAATTTTGATATTAAAAAAACTAAAAGAATTGTAAATAAAGAAAAACCCAAAATAATAAAATCTATTAAAATCAGTCTTTTCACATCTGCGAAATGCGCCATCCCTAAAGATGAATAATCTAATTTCCCAGTTCCAAATTTCTTAAATAAAACTAAATAATCAAAAAGTTCGTTATATGCTAATTTAAGTTGATCATAATTTAGTTCACCATTATTAAATTTGATATTTTTGTAATCCAGATTAGATAAATGATAATAGTAAAAAGGTTTAATAATTATTGGCAACATAATCGAAAAACTTAAGATAAATAGCATAATACTTATTATCAAAAAAACATACAAAAAATATTTACATTTTTTCCACATTGCTTATATTAGTATAGCATTAATTAACAAAATGCTTTTTAAAAAAATAATTCTGTTTTTAGCAATAAAGTAACAAAGAATAGAAATGTTATTAAATAGCAAATAAAAAACAAAACAATTGACACTAAAAAAACTTTTTTTCTTTTAAAATTAAGGTTTTTTTATTTTTTTCGACTTATCGACATTTATTATCTTTATTATTAATTAAACAAAAGAATAAACATATATTTTTCTTTTTTATTTTAAATTATTTTCTAATAATTTTAATATAATTAAAATTCTATGAATATTAATTATTACAATGATACTATAGCAGCTATTTCTTCTGGCAATATTAATCAAGCGATATCAATTATAAGAATATCAGGACCTGAGGCAATAAGTATAATTAAAAAAATTTATACAGGAAAAATCGGGAAAGATAAAACAATAACTTATGGATTTATAATAGATCCAATGACTAACAAAAAAATAGATGAAGTATTAGTTAGTTTTTTTATCGGTAATAAAAATTATGTAGGAGAAGATACAATCGAAATAAATGCTCATGGTGGAATAATTGTTACGAATAAAATTTTAAATTTAATAATCTCAAATGGAGCAAGATTAGCAACTCGCGGTGAGTTTACAAGACGAGCATTCATAAATGGCAAAATTAGTCTTGAAAAAGCAGAAGCTATAAATTCTCTTATACATGCAAAAACTAATATACAAGCAGAAATTGCTATTAATCAATTTGAAGATAAAGATAATGAATTAATTAATAAATTAGAAGAGCAACTAATTAATATTATTTCAATTATAGAAATAAACATTGACTACTCAGAATATAATGATATTGAGCAAATGGATAAAACAAAACTTTTAAAGTTAATAACAAATTTAAAACAATATATTGAAATAATAATAAAAAAATCAGAATTTGCAACTGATGTATATAATGGAATAAAAGTGGCTATCGTCGGAAGACCTAATACCGGAAAATCTTCAATTTTAAATTTATTATTAAATAAAGAAAAAGCAATTGTTACAGATATCGAAGGAACAACAAGAGATATTATTGAAGGCGATTATGAAATAAATGGAATTCCTTTTAAAATAATAGATACTGCAGGAATTAGAAAAACTCAAGATAAAATAGAATCAATCGGAATAGATCGTTCATTAAATGCAATTAAAGAAGCAAAAATTATTGTCCATTTATTTAACCCAGGTCAAAAAGAAAACAAAGAAGATGAATTAATAAAAGAAATGTCAAAAGGAAAAATATATATTCCAGTATTGAATAAAAGTGATTTATTAAATGATAAAGTTTCATCTGATTATATATTAACATCAGCAAAAAATAAAAATATTTGAGAGTTAAAGAATAGTTTGGTAAAAAACTATTTAAATCTTGATTATAATGACAAGGAATTAATTTATAATACTAGAAGATTAGGTTTGTTAAAGCAGTGCTATATTGAATTAAATAATGCGATTTTAAGTATGAATAAAGGTTTCGGCCCTGAGATTGTAATACTTGATATTAATAAAGCATGGTCACTACTTAGAGAAATTTTAAACAAAGAGCATGATAACGAATCTCTATTGGATAATATGTTTAATAAATTTTGTTTAGGAAAGTAAAAAAAGGTGAAAAATGGGTTATAGTAGAAAAGTCGAACTAAAAGAAGGACAAATATTAAAATGGGTTAAAAATGAATCAAAACCCTTTTATTTAGGTCTTTCATATGAAGGTTTAGGGATAATAAGAGATTTTAAAATTCCTATATTTGTTTATAATTTACTGCCTGATGAAGAAGTCGATATCGAAATAACATATTGCTCTAAAAAATGTTGTTTTGCAAAAGTAAAAAAATATAGAACTTGTTCATTATTGAGAGAAAAAATGGAACCTTCAAGAGTTTTATTGTATGAAACAGGTTCTACTCCACTAGCTGGGATTAATTATGAAAACCAGTTAAAATTTAAGCAATATATTATTAAGAATTTATTTGAAAGAAATTTAAATTACACAAAAGTTTTACCTATACTTGAATCAAATTGCCAATGGTTTTACCGCAATAAAATTTCGTTGCAAATAAAATATGATGAAAAAGGTCCAAAAATAGGTTTTTTTAAAAAATATAGCCATGATCTAGTTGAGCAAACAGAAATGGAACTTGCGGTTGTTGCAATTAGGGAATTTTATAAAAAAGTGCTAATTAGTCCAAAAACAGATTTTGAAAAAGATTTTAAAAATCTTATATTTCAGGTTAAACCATTTAAAATTACTTTAAGATCGCCAAAAAGCTCATTTTGTTGTATTGAAATAATTCTTCATATTAAGGAAGATTTAAGTCCTGAAAATATAAAATTATTTGAAGCCTTATTAAAGGACAATCTAAGCTATAAAGTAACTTTCTTTAATACAACTTCTAATAAGTGGATTAATTTGCTAAATCATAATGGCATAAAATATGAACTTGGAAAATTAGTGTTTAATGTTGTTAATGATACTTTTTATCAAATAAACGAAACGGTTATGAATAATATATATAAAAAGATAAGTGATTGAATACCTAGTAATGAATTGAATGTTTTGGATGCTTTTGGTGGAGTTGGCACAATCGCTTGCTTTATTGCGCATAAATGTCATAAGGTTTATTCGGTTGAGATAAACAAAAAATCATCATTAATGGCTATGGAAAATATTAAGGAAAATAAAATTTCTAATATCGAAGTAATAAATGATGATGCAAATAAGTGGCTTATTTTAAATAAAGAAAAAATTGATCTAGTGATTTTTGATCCGCCTCGAGAAGGTTTAGATTCAGAAACTATTAAATCAATTAAGGATTCTGATATTAAGAAAATAATATATTTAAGTTGTGAGCCTAAAACATTAGTTCGTGATCTACAGAATATAACAAGTTTCGGATATGAATTAATAGAGGTACAGCCTTACGATATGTTTCCACAAACTCAACATATTGAAACTCTAGTTTTACTAGAAAAGAAATCTTAATAAAATTTAAATTTAAAAAAGTAAGTCAAAAACTTACTTTTCATCAATTATATATTCAGTAAAGTTTGATAAGTCTTCCATTTTAAAAACATGAAGCGAAACTAGTGATTTTTTAAATCAAGGAATAGTTTTTATATGTTGTAAGGCTTTTGTAATTTGTAATAAATTATTTATTGAACGCGAGAAATAAAAGCTGTTTGACAATCAGTGAAAACCATAGTGTCTTAAAATATCCCTTATTTCTTCATATGCTTGTTTATAATTTTCCTCGCCGACTCCATATTCTCTAATTAATAATTCTTTTTTTAGATAAAAAACAAGACCGTACATATATACCTCTATAATGTAAAAAATATATATTTAATTATACCACCATTACCCTTAAAAATATACCCTTAAAAAAGTAGTTACTTCTTATTAAATTTAAAAATTAATAAGAAAATTAAAAAACCTGATGAAACAAAAGACTTGAAAGTTTTATTGAATTCAAGTCTTTTTTATTTTTATTAATTTTTAAAAAAATATTAACGCAAAGTAAATCATAGAAATAGCTTCAATAAATATTGGTTTTTGTTACAAAAATATAGATAAGAATATATTTTTAATAATTGATTATTGACTTTAAAATCTTTTTAAAAAATGAATTGTTTTTATTTGTTATGTCTTACGTATCAAAATTGCATAAAAATGCAACATATATATATATATATATAATATTACAATAAATATTTTTTATATTAAGGAGTAATAAGATGACAAAAAAATCTAAACTTTTTCTTTTAGGAACTTCATCTGCATTATTAGTTCCTATTATGACAATATCTTGTGCTACAAAAAAAGAACCAAATAAACCAAATAACCCATCAAATCCAGTTAATCCGCAAGATTCTCAAAAACCAAAAAAGACACCCCAAACACCTTCATCAATTGAACTGTTAGGTTTTGATAAAGAAGAATTGAATAAACCTTCTATCGATAAATCGATTACAGAAGAGGATTTTAATAGACAAATAGGAAAACAAAATTCACAAAAACAAACGAATCCTTCAACAGATGATAAAAAACCTCATAAACCATCTATAAAGTTAGACGAGAATGCTTTCAAAAACATTGCTCCAGATATTATTTTTGATTATAATGAGCCTTCAAATGAACAAATTCAAAAGATAGTTAATAATTATTATAATCAATATCTATATCAAAAATACGACCCCTCAAAAGAGGGAAAAGGAATTAGATTTTCTTTTTTATTAGAAGAAGAAAATAAAAATCCATTAAATACTGATAAGATTATTTTTAATAAAGACATCATTATCGATGGTAAAAAACAAAAGCAAAAACAACAAGAATATTTAAAACAATTATCCAAAATCATTGTTTCCGATTTAAAAAATAACACACAAGCCTCTTTAAATGGTAATAATAACAGTATAACATTATCTTTATTTGAAAAAGAACAACAAGAAGAAATTTTAAATACCTTTGAAGAACATATTAAAAATAAATGAAATGGTATAACAAGATCTTTTGTTTATGATGAAACATTATTTACTTCTAACAATCTTAGTGTTGAAACTTTTAAAAACAGCATAAGTGAATATTACAAAGCAGCTGATCCTGCAATGAGAACTATTAAACAACTATTGCAAGACAAAGCAGACGTTGATAGATATTTCAATATGCTACAACCTTTGTTGGGTGGGTTTGTAGATTTAAAAGAATTTGGAGATAAGTTTGTATTATTTAACCAAAATAAATTTATTACCCAAGAAGAAATAAAGCGCAAAAAAATTACCCACGGAGATTTTAATAAATTAATTCAATATCGTAAAGATGCAATTCGAGAATTAAGTGAAAAAATTACCTATAAAACTTGATTAAAAAATAAAAATGATGAATATTACACTTTATTAAGAAACCCAAAAATTCATAAAATGCACAATTACAATATTGCACTAACACAATTGTGAACGCTTATCGCAGAATTAAATAGAGGTTCAAATTTAATAAAAATAGATAAAGAAAAATTAGACCCTGCCTTGCATACTCAAGCCGAAGTTATTGCAATGTTAAAAAATCCTGAAACTAAAAAGAAAACAGAAAATGCATTTTATGCACAATATATGGATAAAATTTTTACAAACATTTTTAACGCAGGTGAAAAAGAAACAAGATGAGACAAAAATCAAAATTACGTTTTAGAATATAAAGCACAGACACATCATTATAAAAAAGAGGAAAAATCTGAGAAAATATATCTTTTGACTAGATTGGTTTTTGATAATAAAGAAACAGATGAATTTTTGATTAAATATACATTCCGTTGAAGAAAAAATTCAGATCACCTTCATTTTAAAGAATCAACGCCAGCACTTAAAGCAAACCGGTAGTGTAGTAAATTTTGTGTAAATTTATCTCTTGCTTACTTTTTGAGTAAGAGATTTGAGAATAGAAATTACACAAATCTAAATTTATTTTAATTATTTATAGTGCCTAAAAAAAGTAGACACCTCATAGGAGGAATGTCTACTTTTTTATCTTGCTATTTTTGTACATAACAAATCTATATTGCATCTTTTTAATTGCTTTAATTTAATTCTTTTCAATTAATCTTGATGCTTCAGCTAAGTTTACGCTAAAGAAAGTTGTAACACCTCTTTTTTGCATTGTTGCACCATAAAGTTTATCCACCCTTTCCATTGTGCCTTGACGATGGGTGATAACGATAAATTGTGTTTTTTCTTTAAGATTTTGTAAGAATTCTGCAAAACGGATTACATTTGCTTCATCAAGTGCAGCTTCTACTTCATCTAATATACATAATGGCAATGGCTTTGCTTTTAATAGCGAGAACAATAGAGAAATTGCAATAAGTGCTTTCTCACCGCCAGAAAAAAGTTTTAAATTTTTGATAGATTTGCCAGGTGGCTGTGCCACAACATCAATTCCACTATCTAGAAGATTCTCTGGATCTGTGTATCTAATTTCTGCCATTCCACCACCGAACATTTTTGAGAAAACAAACTTTATTTCCTTATTCGCAAGATCAACGGTGTTGGTTATTCTTTCAATTATTATCTTATCCATTTCGCTAATAACTTCTTCAATTGTTGTTTTTGCTTCAACAATATCTTTTTCTTGCTTTTTGACTTCATCGTATCTATCCTCTGTTTCTTTGAGTTGTTCGATTGAGTCTAAACTTACATGGCCAAGATCTTTTATATCATTTTTTAAATCAGAAACAATTTTTCTTGCTATTTCGAAATCTAAATCTGCTATATAAAACTCTTTTGCTGTCTCAAAAAGCATATTATATTGTTCTGAAAGTCTTTGTTTTGCATAATTAATAGCTGCTTCTGATTTTGCTTTTTCTGCTATTTGGATAGCATTTTCACTAATGAGTTTATTTAAATCATTATTAGCCGCGCTTTGTTTTGCGTTTGCTTCTGCAAACTCTTTTTTAGCAACTTGTAATAATTCATTTTGAGAAGTTTTGTTTGTTAAAAGATGGCTTCTTTCAAGTACTAGTTTTTGAATTTCATATGCAATGTTAACAGTCTCTAACTCTTTTATTTTTTCTTTTGATATATTTTCATATTGAATTCTTAATTCATCAAATTTTGCCAAATCATCGTTTTGTATAAGTTCTTGTTTTGATAGATTAAGGCTTAAGTTTGAGAATAAACTAAGTAATTTTTGAATTTCTTGTTCTAGATCATTTAATTTTGTTTGTCGTTCAGAAATTATTTTTAACAGTTCTGGTTTCAGTGATTCAATCTTTTTTATTTGCTCATCAAGGCCAAATGCTGATATGTTGTCGCTTTTTTGCCCTCCACTTAAAACACCACCAACTCTAATTATGTCTCCTTCGAGAGTGACAACCATATAGCGTTTTTCAAGTAGCTGTGATAATCTATTAGCATTTTCAATATTATCTGCAATCAAGATATTACCTAATAAAAATTTTCTTAAAATATCAAACTCACGTTCAGTATAAACCAACTCTGATGCAATACCTAAAAATCCTTTTTGAGTTTGGGCTACAACAATATGGTGTTCTGAAACGTATTTAGGATTTATGGACGCTAATGGAATGAAAGTTGCTCTACCACCATTATTTTCTTTTAGGAATTCAATAGCCTTAACAGCTGTTTCAGAATTATCAACAACTATATGTTGTAAGGCTCCTGCTAGAATTGTTTCAATAGCAAGGCCAAATTTAGCATCAACGCTTATAATTTCTGAAACTAGAGCCTTATATCCTTTAAATAAATGTGAGTTTTCAACAATATTTTTTGTCCCTTTTTGTAAATTGCTTTTGCTTTGCTTTACTTCATGAATATAATCTAATTTTGAATTTATTTTTTGTAGCTTTTCTTTGTCGTTATCCAGTTCTCTTTTAAGGTCATTTTTTTGAGCTGAAATATTTAAGATAGATTGATTAATGGTGTTGATTTTTTCTTTTTGTTGTTTAATAAAATTTTTAGAAAGTGAAATTTTTGTATTTAGGCTACTTAATTCGTCTTTTAGGGCTTCTCTTTTTTGCTCTACGTTTGCTTCAATACTTCCACTAATAAGCATTTCACGTTGTTTTGATTCCCTAGCAGATCTTATTTCTAAATCATTAATTTCTCTACTTATTTCATCAATGCGAGAAGTTAGATTAATAATCGCAGCATCGAGTTCGATCATAAGATCGTTTTTTTGCTTTGTTATATCATTGTAAAGTTTGATTTTTATTTCAAGATCCTCTTTTTTTTGACTATAAATCATTGAATTAGCGTTTAGTTCATCTAACTTTTCTGAATGAGCCATAAAATCGTGAACTAACAATGAGACTTCAACTTCTTTAAGTTGTTCGCTCATTATTTTATATTTCTTTGCTTTCTCAGCCTGTTTTTGTAATGGTTTTATTTGTTTTTCTAATTCCTGTACAACAATTGCTATTTGATCTAAGGCTTCTTGCGTTCTTTCTAATTTGCGCAATGCTTCTTGTTTTTTTGAGCGATACATCGATGTTCCAGATGCTTCCTCAAAAATTTCTCTTCTTCTTTCTGGTGTTGCCTCAGCGATATCAGAAATAGTTCCTTGCCCTATAATTGCTAATGATGATTTTGAAATGCCACTTTGCATAGCAATTTCTTTAATGTCCTTTTGTCTTGCTACTTCGCCATTTATATAGTACTCATTGGCACCTTTTCCTCTATTTAAGACACGAGAAATTGTAAAAAAATCATGGGGAATATTAGCGGCACGATCACGATTATCAAAAGTAAGTATGACTTCTGCGCGATTCATTTCCTTTTCTGTTTTTGAGCCCGCAAAAATTACGTCCTCCATATTATCACCACGTAAAACTTTTGAACTAGTTTCACCTAAAACTCATCTGATAGCATCATTAATGTTTGATTTACCTGAGCCATTTGGTCCAATAATTGCAACAACACCGCCGTCGAATTTTAATGTAACCTTATCAGCAAAGGATTTAAAACCATGTGATTCAACTTGAATTAATTTCATTATTTTCCTTTCCGTTTTTCAATGAAGACTTAAAAATAATAATATTAATTATTATAATAACTATTTTTAAAAAGGCTTAGCAAAAAACATTTTTTTCAATGTTGTTGTTATAAAAGCCATTTTTGATAATAAACTTATAATGAATTAATAAATTGTTTTCATTTTATTTTAAGCACGATTATTCATTTTACAATACAAGTTTGTTAGTAATTTTTGTTAAAGTTTTAAGAGTAAAAATAAGAATAAAAATTAATCATTAAAACATATAAAATAACTTTTTAAAAGAAGTGTAAGTTTATTGTAAAAAGCCTTATAGTTAAATATTTTTTTAATTTTGATAAAATTAATAAAAATAAAGCTTTATTAGTATTGAGGTACCAATATGTCCAATAATAAAAAATGAAAAAATAAAAAAATTAACATTAATAACTATAGAACACTTGAGGTTCAAAAGCAAAGAAAAGCATTATCTAGCTCTTGAAAGATAGCTTTAACTGGTTTATTCCTAGTAGCAATTCCTTCATTTATTTTATTTATTTTGCTCGGCCGAGATGGATGGGCATTTGAAATAACAAAAAAAATGGAAAGATGGTCTATGCTCTTGCCTATTGCTATTGGTATTGTTATTATTCAAACTGCAGTTGTTTCTTTAATAGTTTTTAAATTTAAGGTTTATAGCAGTAGTTCATTTGTTTTTTTAGTTCCATTCGCAATTGCTATGGCTTCGTTCTTAGTTTCATCAGGCGTTGAAGAGTGGCCTTACAGAGTCATGCCAGCTGTTGGTCTTGCATTTTTATCGTTACCAATATTGCTTGTGTTTAAACATATTGAAAAAAAGAAAAAAGAAAAACAAAAATTACAGTTTGAACAAGAAGAAAGAGCAAAAAGAACATTACTAGACTAAATTAAGTTTAGTTTTTTATTTTATATCTAAATTAGTTTTAAATTAAGCCAAAATAAAATATTTACTTTCCAAGGAGATTATATGTATAAAAAAATTTCGCTAATTGATAAAGAAGTTGCAGAAATAATCAATAATGAAGCAAAGAGACAAACTGACCATATTGAATTAATTGCCTCAGAAAATTACGTTTCTGAGCAAGTACTAAATGCTGTTGGATCGTGTTTGACAAATAAATATGGTGAAGGATACCCTAATAAAAGATACTATGGAGGTTGCGAATTTATTGACCAAATTGAAACATTAGCACAGGAAAGGGCAAAAAAACTCTTTGGTACTAAATTTGCAAATGTTCAACCATATTCAGGATCAGTTGCTAACGCCGCTGTTTATATGGCCTTGTTAAAACCGGGCGATAGAGTATTAGGTCTTTCTCTTGATTCAGGAGGTCATTTGACTCATGGTTACAAAATCTCTTTTAGCGGAATTTTTTATGAATCATATACTTATTCGGTTGACGAAAATGGAGTAATAGACTTTGATGAAGTCTTAAAAATAGCTAAAAAGGTTAAACCTAAGATGATTATATGCGGATACTCAGCCTATTCGCAAATTGTAGAATTTGATAGATTTCGAGATATTGCAGATGAAGTAGGTGCATATTTATTTGCAGACATATCGCATATCTCGGGGTTAGTGATAGCAAAATTACATCCATCACCAGTAGGTTATGCCGATGTGATTATGACAACAACTCATAAAACACTAAGAGGGACAAGAGGTGCAATTATTCTAACAAATGATGAAGAATTGGCTAAAAAGATTGATAAGGCAGTTTTTCCTGGTTGCCAAGGGGGAGCCTTGTTTCATCAAATTGCTGGTAAGGCTGTTTCTTTTTATGAAGCGCTTCAACCTGAATTTATTGATTATCAAAAACAGTTATTGATTAATTCAAAAGTTTTTTGTCAAACTTTTATGAATAAAGGGGCGAAAGTTATTTCTGGTTTAACAGCAAATCATCTTTTTATGATTGATGTTAAAAGTACATATGGTTTAACTGGCAAAGAAGCATCAAGAGTATTACAAGAATGCAATATCACCGTTAATAAGAATTCAATACCGAACGATACAGAAACACCATTAGTATCTAGCGGCATTAGATTAGGATCGGCCGCCATGACTTCTCGTGGTTTTGGCGAAGATGAATTTATCATTTTAGCTAACCTAATGGATAAGTTGTTAAGAGATCCAAATAATGAGAACTTAAAAACAGTTATTAAAAAAGAAGTAGCTAAACTAACTAATATGTTTCCAATAAAAAGAAGTTACATCAAAAATTAATGTTAGAGGTTTCAATGTTAGAAAAATTAGAAACAGATATTAAGAACTGAATTGGTTCAATTGCTGGTGTAGTTGATTTTAAGGCTTTGGATGAAACAAATATGGTTAATTTTGCTAATACTGGAATAGTTGTGGAAAAGATGCCGAAACAAAAAAACGGAATTTCTGTAACTATTGGATTAATAATTTTGATAAACTTAAATGCAAAAAACCTAGTGGAAGAAATATACCAAATCTTAACCTACAAACTAAAAAGCGAAAATATAAAATTATCAAAACTTTGTGTTTTTATAAAAGGAATAAGTAATGAAAAAAATTAACGGAAAACAATGGCTGGGCGCTATTTTGTCTGGTGCTTATAATTTAAGCAACAAGCAAAATCTTATTAATGCATTGAATGTTTTCCCTGTGCCTGATGGTGATACAGGGTCGAATATGACATCAACAATTATTGCAGTTGAAAATATTAAGGCAGATGAATTTAGCAATATTTCTGATATTTCCAGTCAAATAGGTCAATCATTATTATTTTCCGCCAGAGGTAACTCTGGGGTAATTTTAAGCCAAATTTTTAAAGGTTTCGCAGTTGCTTTCAAGGATAAAAAAGAGATAAATTCTTATGATTTGGTAAAAGGGTTTGAGGAAGCTTATAAATACGCTTACAAAGCTGTTTTAAAACCTGTTGAGGGGACAATATTAACTGTTATCAGACAAACATCAGAAGGGTTAAAAGAAAAAATTCTTATTGATAGTGATATTACTGACGTTTCACGTGTTGCCGTGGAACTTGCCAGAATAAGTTGCGATCATACACCTGATCTATTACCAGTTTTAAAAGAAGTTGAGGTTACTGATTCAGGAGGTGAAGGTTTGTATGCTATTCTTGAGGGAATGCATTTATACTTTCAAGGTCAACCTATTACGCTTTTAGAAAAACAAACTGAGGTAAATAAATTTATATCTGATAATGAAGTTTTTGATGGTGAGTTTGGTTATTGCACCGAGTTTATTGTCGAATTAAAAAATAAGAAAAAATTCAAAAAGGATTTATTAATTTCGAAATTAGAGAAACATGGTAGTTCAATGGTTCTTGTGCAGGATGATTCATTTTTAAAGGTTCATATTCATGTCACTAGACCTGGTGATGTTTTAAATATTGCCAACAGCTTGGGACAATTTATAAAAATTAAGATTGAAAATATGACCTTACAGGCTAATGATAGTAAAAGAAATAAAAATGATAATAATAGTAATGATCAATGTTGTGACGATAATCAACATGATTGCGGTCCAATAAAAAAGACCGCTGTAATCTCATGCAATTCTGGAACTGGCATTATTGATCTTTTGAAAGAAAATGGTGTCTCGTATATTGTTGAAGGCGGGCAAACTAACAACCCATCAATAAATGACATTGTATCCGCTATTAACGCCGTAAGAGCTGAAACTATTTTTATTCTTCCAAATAATAAAAATATTATCCTCTCAGCCCAACAAGCCTCAACTATCGTGCAAGATAAAGAAATTATAGTAATTCCAACAAAATCGCAAGCCCAAACACTAAGCATTTTATTTAACTATAGTGAGGAAAATAGTGTTTCTGATAATCAACAACTAATGAATGATGCTCTTTTAAATATTCATTATGGTGAGGTTTCTCCTTCAATTAAAACTACTAAACTCAACGGTATTAAGGTTAAAGCCGGTGATTTTATGGCTATAAAAGAAGGAAAACTGAAAGATACAGATCCAACATTTAATGGTGCAGCAATAAAATTGCTTCATGAATTAATTACTCCCGAAACGCAATTAGTTAACATTTTTTATGGCCAAGATGTTACTGAGTCAGATATAGATGAATTACAAAATTATATTGAAATAAATTTTGATGTAGATATCGAAATACACAATGGTGGTCAAAGTATTTATCCTTATTTAATTTCAGCGGAATAGGAGAATTGAAATGAAAAAAATAGTTTTCGATGTAATGAATAATGATAATGGCTATAAAGAAGCAATCCAAGGCGCATTAGCCTTTATGAGTAAAAATAAGGATTATCAAATTGCCTTAGTTGGCGATAAAAAACTTATTGAAAAAGAAATTAAAAACAATACTTATTTAATAAAAAAAGAAGATTTTATAATTATTGATTCGCCCAATTTAGCAACCATCAATTCTTCGATAAGAGACGTTTTAAAAAAGCCATCATCAATGTTGGATGCTTTTAATTATTTAAATGAGAATGATTTTGATGCAATCTTGAGCAGCGGTGATAGCGGTTCTTTTATTTCATTAGCAACCCTAAAAACAAAAAGATTACCAAACGTTTTTAGACCTGCTTTTATGCCCATATTGCCTACAATGTCTGACCATTTTTCCCTGTTATTAGATGCCGGCGCAAATATTGATACACCAGCTCAATATATTAACAACTGAGCTATTGTAGCTAGTAAATATTTTGAATTAATTTTTAAAAAATTTAACCCAAGTATTGGATTGTTAAATGTTGGCACTGAAGAATATAAGGGTAGCCAAAATATCAAAAACGCTTACATGCTATTAAAGGAAAATAAGAAAATTAATTTTTATGGATTTATTGAGCCTAACGACGCTATTGCCGGAAAGGTTGATATTATTTTAGCTGAAGGACAACAAGGAAATATATTTCTAAAAACTCTTGAATCTTCATTTATTAATTTTGGGAAACTTCTCAAGAAAATAATTTATAAAAATATAAAAACAAAGATAGCGGGTCTTTTTTTAAAAAATGATTTGAAAAAATTTAAAGAAAAATTTGACTACCGAAATATTGGCGGCGCATATATAATTGGTTTAGAAAAAATTGTTGTTAAAGCTCACGGTGGTTCTGATGAATTAGCATTTGAAAACGCATTAAACCAAATTAAGCTTTTGCTAGAAAAGGAAGATTTTATAAAGAACCTTTCAAAGCAATTGGGGGATATTGAAAATAATGAAATTTAATGGTAGTGATTTAAAAATCCTAGATAATGTCTTGCCCTTTTTAAAACAATTGGGAGTAAAAACAAAAGAATTAAGTGATGAACATTTGTTTATTTTAATAACTGCATTTACACATAAATCTTTTACGAATGAACATAAGACAAGACCTCATAATGAATATCTCGAATTCATTGGAGATGGTGTATTACAATTTGTTGTAACAAGTTGAATTGCCAATAAATTTCCGCAATATGAGGCAGGTTTAGCAAGTAAATTAAGAAGTAGTATAGTAGATAAAAATAACCTTGCTAAAATTGTTGAAAAGTACTCATTATTTAAATGATTAAGATATGGTAATTCTGCATTTTCTAATGGAACTAATATCAAAACAAAATCTAATCTTTATGAAGCATTTATAGGTGCTATATATTTGGTTTATGGTATTGAGGGGGTAAAGAAAATTACTGACCTAACATTATGAGAATCATTTAATTTGCAATGTAACAAAACCCATGTGCATCCTAAAAGCGAGTTGCAAGAATTATTACAACAATTTAGTCATTCTAGAATTGAGTATGTTACCGAAATGCTTCCTAACAATGAATTCGGTTCTATTGTATTGCATGAATCTCAAAGATATGGCGAGGGTTATGGTAAATCTAAAAAAGAAGCCGAAACTAATGCTGCAATTAATGCGCTGAAAAAATTAAGAAGAAAATAAATAAAAACGTCTTTTATGTTGAATACATACAAGACGTTTTTTAATTATAATTAAGGTTATTTTGTTAAAATAATTCAACTTGATTTGTATCATTTAAATTATCTAATATACCTAGTTTTTTTAGTTCGGAACAAATCTTAGAATTTACTTTTCCTCTCTGGCAAAGATCTTCGATAGATAAAAATTCTTGCTGATTTCGAGCATTAACTATTTGTTCTGCAACGGTATCACCTAGTCCATCAACAACAATAAATGGCGGTATTAAGGATTTGGTTTTTTCATCAACAATTCAATCTTTGGAATGAGATATTGATAAAGAAACGTTTTGAATTTTAAACCCTCGAGCATACATTTCCTTTGTTATTTCAAATGTGGTAATTAATGCTGACTCTTTTGTTGAAAGCGCATTACTTATATCGTTCTTTCTCTTTTTTAAATTCATTAGTTTTATATCAACGCTAGTATACCCTTTTGACATTGTTTCAATATCAATTGCATCTGGTCTTATTGAAAAATATGAAGCGTAAAATTGTAGAGGATAATAAAGTTTATACCAAGCAATTCTTCAGGCCATAATAACATAAGCCGTTGCATGAGCCTTAGGAAACATATATTCAATTTTTTTTAGTGAATTAATGTATCAGTCTGGAACATTATTTTTTATTAATAGTTCCTCTTGCTCTGCGGATAAGCCCTTACCCTTACGGACTTTTTCCATTATTTCAAAGGCTTTTAATGGTTCGATATTTTTTCTTATTAATTCTTGCATAATATCATCACGACAACATACACAATCTTTTAATTTAAACCCTTTTTTGACTAACTCTTCAGCATTTCCGGCCCACACATTAGTTCCGTGACTTAGACCACTTAATAAGATTAAATCATTAAATGTGCGTGGTTGCGCTTCTCTTAACATGTTTCTAACAAAACCCGTTCCAAACTCTGGCAAACCATAAGCACCTGTAGTTTCACCATCAATCATTTTTGGATCGATTTTTAGCGATTCAGTTGTATAGAATAACTTCATAACTTCTGGATCAGATTTTGGTATGTCTTTGGCATTTGTTTTTGTTAAATCTTCAAGCATTTTTATTGTTGTTGGATCATCGTGACCTAGTAAATCAAGTTTTAAAACATTATCATGAATGGATTCAAAATTAAGGTGTGTAGTTTTTCATGAACTATTAACATCATTTGCGGGATAATTAACAGGTGTAAAGTCCTCAACATCAAATTCCTTGGGAATAATAATAATTCCTCCCGGGTGTTGCCCTGTTGTTCTTTTAACCCCGGCCGATTTATTTGCTAAGAAATCAAGAAAAGTTCTTGATCACGGCGTTTCACTTAATCGCACTTCTTCCATATATTTTCGGCAAAAACCATATGCGGTTTTTAAGGCAATTTTAGATATAGTTCCGGCCCTGAATGAATGATTTTCACCAAATAATTCCTTAACTAAATTGTGAATTTTTGGTTGATAATCACCACTGAAATTTAAATCAATGTCCGGAACTTTGTTAGCTTCAAAACCTAAAAAGGTTTCGAAAGGTATATTATGCCCATCTTTTGAGAGTTTTTTATTGCAATTTGGACAATTCTTATTAGGGAGATCCCACCCTGAATATATATTGGGATCATTATTTCATTCAAAATATTTGCATTCCAAACATAAATAATGTGGTTCAAGTGGATTTACTTCTGATATTTCTGATAGGTTAGCTACTATCGAGGAACCTACTGAGCCACGACTACCCACTTGATAACCATCTTCATTTGAACGTTTAACTAATTTATGGCTAATTCAATAAATTACTGAGTAACCATACTTAATAATAGGGTTTAACTCTTTTTCTATTCTTTCAATGATTATTGGATCAGGACTTTTTCCATATTTTTTATAAAGATTTTCATATACTAAATTACGCAATTTAGTTGGTGAATCATCAAAGGTCGGAACATACAATTTATCTTTAATAACTTGTATGTTCTCAATTTGATTAGCAATTTTTTTGGGATTATAAATAACAATATCTTTAATTAATTTTTCATCACCTAAAAAAGCGAATTCATCTAACATTTGTCTAGTTGTTAGATATTGCAACTTTGGTTGTGTTTTTCTTTTTAATCAATGCACCCCACCACCAAGCGAAGGAGCGTTAATGTAAATGGCATGAATAGTTTTTTGAAAATCATAAACATATCTTGAATCAGATGTTGCAACACACATTTTGTTAAGCTTTTTGCATTTTTCGATTAAGTCATGATATGCGAATTTAAGATTTTCTCATGAGATAAGTTCCTCACCCTCTACTAAATACACAAAAGATGAAATCGGTGGCAATTCAATATAATCAAAGTTAACGATTTCTTTTTCTATTGATTCATTTGTACCCAGGATTATTTTGTCCCATAATTTTGAGCGATGTGTCCCTGAACCAAACAAAATATTATTGTATTTTATTTTATCCTCAATGTAAAACTTTGGACCGTCATTATAATTTTTTGTTAGTGATGAAGATAGAATATTGAATAACTCTTTAAGGCCTCTTTGGTTTTTTGCTAATACTCTTATTTCGGAAGACATTATTCTGTTTGATCATTGTGTAGCATCAACATTTAACAGCTCGGATGCACTAAAGATGTTTTTTTCAATGGCTAATCTTGTGATCATTTTTAATCAGACTTGAGCCAAAGCATGAGCATCATAATCAGCCCTATGAGCGTCGCTAAATGTATAAATAACATTATGTCTCTTACATACATAATTCATTTTATGCCTTGCTTCACTTTTATCTAAAAAATATGAAACCCACAAAGAGTCAACACAAATTAGATTGCTTGTATCAAGACCTAATTGTCTAAATTTTTCCATACACATATTTATATCAAACGCAGCATTGTGCGCTACACCAATGCGCCCGTTTAAAATAGAATGGATTTTTTTAATTCCCTCTTCAGGGGATAGCCCCCCTTCTAAAAGTTGTTCATTTATTTTGGTTAGTTCTTTGATTTTTTGGCTTAGTGTCTTTTTTGTTTTGATAAAAAACTGAATTTTTTCTACTATTATGCCATTTTTAATTATTGTAGCTCCAAACTCAATAATATCGTCAAAGCGGCATGATAGCCCTGTAGTTTCGAGGTCAAAAACAACGTACTCAGCTTCTTTTAAATCAAAATCCTTAAATTTTTCATATCCTTTAAAAATTAAATTTTTCTTTGAAATTGTAGATAGTGTTGCTCCGTATATAGGTTTAATTCTTTTTTCTTTTTTTAAGGCATTATAGAAAGATGGGAAACTTTGCACATTATCTAAATCCGTAATTGCGATAAATTCATGGCCATATTTTATGGCAGCTTTTATATATTCATTTGGGGAAGAAATTCCGTCTTGAACACTCATGTGTGTTCTTGTGGCTAAATCTATTCTTTTTTCAACCTCATTATCTTCGGCTAATGAAGTTATTGGCTCTGTTTTGGTAAACGCTTGCGCACCGTATGCCATTATAACCTTAGCTTGTGTAAATTTGTCATCAGTTAGCATACCCGTTACATAAATAGTATCACCTTCATTGATAGAAGGTTTTTCTTCTGATTCGTTTTGAATAAAATTGACAGAAATAGCTTCGTTATAATCTGAAATTTTTAATGTTAAAAGGCGTTTGTTATTTTTTAACGATTTCCATTCTAAAAAATAAATTTCCCCCTTTACAATAACTCTTAGTTCTTCAAATGTTGTTAAGGCGGTAGCAATATCCATTTCAACTAATTTAGCCTTAGGTTTTGTGTAATATTTTTGACCGTTACTATTTGCTATATTTTTATCTGGATTTTTTTGCGAAAAACTTAATTCCTCTTTTTGTTGAATTGAGTAGGAGTTTATTAAATTGTTTATGGTTTTTTTCTTGCTATTATTTGAATTATCAGCTAATTTATAAATAGGTTTAAGAAATTCAAATCCTATTTTTTCTAGTCCTTGAACAATTAGGTTATTATTTTGTTTGAATTTTTCATATGCAGTTTTTAATGGAATAAGAAAATTTATTTCATTGTCAGTCACTTCTATATGAGCCGAATTTATAAAACCAGAAATGTCATTCAATGAAGGAAAACTTTTATCAATAACATATTTTAGATAGTCAGCAATGTTTTTTTTATCTAAAATAACATTTTGAATAATTAAATTAATGCGGCATTTTGGAAATCGAGACTCGACAGCTTTATGAAATTTCTTATATTCATTGATGTTAATATGTTGATCAAATTGTACATCAAAAACTCAGTTTTCAAATCCCTCTTTAATAGCGGGATGTACTAATAAAAGTTTAGCACCATCAAATTCATTAGATGGCTCAAATTTTACCTCTTTACATAGTTGTTTAAAATATTCATCCATCATATGAATTACCTCCAAATCTAATTAATAAATAATATTATTGAAGTCATGATTACAACAAATGAAGTTGAATCAAAACGATCCATAAAACCACCATGCCCTGGTATTAAATTTGAAAAATCCTTTATTCTATATAATCTTTTGATTAGCGAAAAAACAAGATCGCCTAGAATAGATATAAATGGTAAAAGGAATATGCCAGCTATTAATTGTTTTCAATTAGTAAAAATAGAAAATGTTTTGTTTTGTGTTATATGGCCTAAATACATTGTTATAAATACAAAAATCGATCCAAATATAAAACCTACAAAAGCGCCCTCTCATGACTTCTTTGGACTTATTTTAGGAGCCATCCCTCGCTTAATTAATTTTTTTCCAAATAAAGAACCCCCGACATAGGCCATCGTATCAGTGATAACTGGTATTATAATAATGGCGAAGACAAAATATAAATTTGCAGCGTTATATATAAACAAGCTTTTAAAAGCAAGTGGAATAAATCATGTTGAAAAAATAGCAATAAAATAAGAAAAAATAAAGTCTCTTTTTATGGTTTTAGTAATGAAAAGATTTACTAGGAATATGCAAGTTATAAAGAGAATTATTAGCAATAGCTGTAATGCTCTAAATTTAGATAGACTATCATATCCAAAAAAAATTGATTTTTTTATTTGTTTTGTTACTATCAATATATTTGAACCAGTTGTTTTTGCAAGACCTATAAAATTACTATGTTCTGGTTGCGCTGAGAACCAATCCAACGGAAAAGCCCAAACTAATACTGTTAAAATAGCTATAAGAATATTTTCCCATCTTTTTAAAATGTTATGAGAAAGAACCTCATAAGTTGCTCATGCAGAAATGATAGCAAAGAAGGAGAAGCCAATAACTTTTCCTGGTATTTTTCCAAAATATGTTATAAATAAAAAAGGCAATAAAATTAATGCTAAAATCATTGCTGACTTTATTCTTAGCTTAATATTTTTCATATTTAATAATTATAGACACTAACAGTTTATTAATGATGTAAAAAAAGTTTTATATTTATATTTTTTTATAGCAGATTTTGTAATAGAGGATACTAAAGTTACAAATATATTTAATTACAAAATTAAAACACACCTTTTTAGTCCGAGAGATGAAATACAAAAAATCTATAGCAAAATTTAAATAGACTTTATCTTTAAATACTTTAAGAATTTGGATTATACTTTTTAAGAAAGATAATTTTTTATAAATTATTTTGTAAATATCATAATTTTATTCCAATGTAGCTTATCAATAAAAATTTCAATAATTATATGTTAATTATTAAACCCCCTTCTTTAAAAAATATATCGCTACACCGGATGATTATTTGAATTTTTATATGATATAATTTTTCTATGCGACAAAAAACTATCAATAAATTATTTTGTGTAGATAATATATATATATATATATATTATAGTTAAGAAGTTTCCATTTTTAAAGTATTCTCCTATTATTAATAGCAAGCCTTGACATTCTTAAAGAAATTTAAGAATTTTTTTTGTATTTTTGATGAGTAAAACAATAAACGTTTTGGAAACTTTTTCAGGTATAGGAGCACAAAATAAAGCAATTACAAACATAAACAAATTAAGAAATAAGGATGTGTTTAAGATAGCGGCCACCGCTGATTGAGATGCGCGTGCCAACATATCATATGCCACAATGCATCATAATTTACATGATAATTATCTAAAAATATTGGCAAATAATAATTTAACCACTGAGTTACAAGTGAACGAATTTTTGAAGCAGTTTTGTTTATCTCTTAACTCAAAAACACCTGCAAAGATTAAATCTAAAAGCCTTAAATTCAAAAAATATCTTGTTGCATCAATACTATTAAGTAATAATCAAGTAGATATTCGTAAGTTAGATCCAAATATATTAAAAAAACACAATATTGATTTAGTTACTTATTCCTTTCCTTGTCAAGGACTTTCGGTTGCAAATATGGGTAGAGCAAAAGGAATCAACAATGATGAATCTACTTCATCACTTGTTTGGCAAATCTATCGAATTTTGTCCAATTCCTATCATAAACCAAAGTACTTAATAATGGAAAATGTTAAGAATTTATTGTCTCAAAAATTTATGCCTGAGTATCAAAAATGAGTTGCGTTTCTTGATGAATTGGGTTATAAAACATTCACAACAGTAATTAATAGTTTAGATGCAGGTTCGATACAAAAAAGAGAACGTGTGTTTGCATTAAGTGTGTTAAAAAACATATATACTTCATTTAGTAATGATTTTGAGTTTCGTGATTTTATTAACAAAATAAATCAAGCAAAAAAATTAAGTCTCGAACAACGAAAAGAACGTTTTAAGAATATCTTTGATTTTAGAAGCAACACAAAAGAAAATATCGATATGTTGATTAATAACACACCTTCTCGACTAAGAATGGTTAATACACAAAAAATAATTAATGATTCTAAAAACTACATCATTAATACATTGACTACTAAACAAGATAGGATACCATGCACTGGAATTATTAAGTGCAAAAACAATAATAAAGCAAAACTTCAATATAGGTTTATAAGTCCACGTGAAGCATTTATGTTAATGGGCTTTGGAAAAGAAGATTATGACAAAATAAAACTTTTTTATGATGAAGGAATATTAACAAAAGAGTCATTACTTAAACAAGCAGGAAACTCTATTGTTGTTGAAGCAATTACGTCAGTGTTTAACGCTGTTGAAGAAATAGAAAAAATAAATGGAGATTTAAATGAGTAAAATAAGTAAGAAAGAGTGAAAAAAATTTTTTAGTAATAATGGATATATAAATTGAAAAATTGACACAAGTATTACAACATATATTGATAATTCTGTTGGTAATTGAATTCCAAATATCAATGATACAAATAAAAAAATATATATTTTTAATAGAAACAACAAAAAATACCAAGCTTTTTTAGGTAAGGAAAGACAAGGCATTTTATTCTATAGATCTAAAGATAATTTATACGCTCATTCAGTATATAGACAAATTATTGATGTTCTTTATAGTACAAGAATAGTTTCCAAAAAGAGTGATGATTATTACGTGAGCGATCAATTTATTACATTTTTAAATAGCAAAACTAGTAAAGATAATTCTTGATTAATATATCAATTCATAAGAGAAAATCTTGGTTCACTTTTAGAAGAATATATAATTAAACCTTTAGAATCTTTTGAGAACTATCAGTCCGATAGTGATGCAGATTACAAAAAAAATGAGGATTTACAAGTAACTAAATATTGGTTTAACGTTTTGCTAAGAGTTGATAAAAATTATTTAAGCCGCTATTTTATTAAATGTTGAGACATTGAACCTAAAGGGGCTGATTTTGATAAGTTCGTATCTAATATTGTGGGTGAAGACGGTTCACAAGAAAGCAATCAAGTATTAGAAATGTTTAGAAACATCATTGATAAAATAGCAAATATTACAAATGTTGCAAATATTATGTGGGAGCTTCAAGAGATAAATGATTTAGTTGATTTTAAGATACCAAACCTTAACAGTGAATATAGTAATCCATTTTTAGATAAACTGGACGATGCAACAACAACCATTAAGGAACTTTCGGAAATATTGTCTTTTAAAGACATTATTCAATCGCAAATAGCATTAAGATACCAAATACCTATATTTCAAAGATCATACTCATGAGATGAATATATCATTAATGGACTTTTTCAAAATATTTTAATTGATTCCAAAAACGCACGTCAAGGACATGATCAGACAACATTTTTGAATACTATAATTTTAATGAGTATTAATTATAAATACAATATTATTGATGGACAACAAAGAATAGTTTCGCTATTACTAATTTATTTAATGTTATTGAGAAAAGCTATGTCTCTCAATCAGGAAGAAGCTAAGAAAGTTTTATTGTCTGATAACGGGCATAACAACATTGAAATTATTAAGAAAATGCTAGAAGATTTTAAGTCTCAATGTCCTGAACACTACACTCAACTATACAATCTATTTTTTAACGTTAAAGAAGTCGACCGTTCAACAAGATTTTATGAAAATTACAATAAAATAGTGCGCAATTTCGATAAAGAAATAACAAAGGATAACATCAAATCAATATGTAAATACTTTTTGGATAATGTAAAAATTAATATTGTTTCTATACAAGAGTACAATAGAGGAGACCTAACTAAAATATTTCAAAATATAAATCAATATAGCAAGCGTCTTGGAGTTTTAGACTTATTAAGAAATTTAATTTTTCAGCACACAACAAACCGCGTAAATATTAATGAGTTTAATAAGACAGTTAATATTTATTTTAGAAAATCAAATAAATTAGATAATGATGAAGACATTAAAAAAATAGTGACATTTATTGATGCTTGACTTGTTAAGGAAGGTGAAGCAGATAAAATAGAAGAAATAAATTCAAACTACTACGATATTACAACTAGAACATTTGAAAAATTTAAAATTTTCACCTCTCATAATTCAAATGCGCGAAACATAATTTATGAATTATGAAAAGAGTTTGTATATTACGAATATGCATTTACTGGGTGCGTTGAAAAAATAGAAAATATTATAAAATCTAATTTAACCGTGTTTAAACATGAATGTGTAGAGTTTAAAAATTTTGTTGATGACTTTATTAAAAAAATTAAATATATTAATTTTATTAATTTGCAAATCAATAATATAACATCGGGTGGTTCTAAATCTATTTATGTTCCTTTAATCATATCAATCCTAAGCAAATTAAACTTTTTTCCAAATGTTGATTTAAATGAAGAAAATCTTATTATTTTGTCTAAAGTACTATACAAAATCGAAAAGTTTGACACATTATGGGAACTTGATTTTAAAGGACAATCTCTAGGTACATCAATAATTAATAAAACAAATAAATTGTTATTCAAAGATAATAAACCCGTAGATGTTGAATTTGTTAATCTAATTTATAAAGAACTTATTAAGATGCTATCGTTAAATGATGAAGACGATAAAAATATTAAATTATTGCGCGAACATCTTAATAATAAATTTAATTATGAAATAACTGATGAGAATTCATCATTTAAACCAGTGTCAAATAAACTGTATAAATTAATTATTGCACGTGTATTTAGTGGTTTCAAAAATATGCGCGAACAGCCATTTTGATATGAAAAGTTTAGAAGTGAAGATGAACGTCAAAATGATTTAAGCTATTTAAATTTAAGTTATGAACACATATTGCCGCAAAAACCTTCACCAGAAGATCGCAAAGATTTAAAAAATATGAATATTGATTTTAATACAGACTATATGACACTAGTTTACAAGATTGGTAATGGTGATTTAATGTTTAAGCCGGATAACTCAAGATTAAGTAATGAAATGGTTAAAGATCCAAGTAAATATAATATGGTATCAAAAACAAATTTTGCATTAAACACACCAATAATGTCCTTGCTACCTGATAAAGAAGGCAATTTTACTAAAATATCTTTTAGCCCAATAGTTGGAGAACCTATTAAATGTCTTGAGGATTTTAAAAATCGAAAAAAATCTATTGATGAACGTACAAATCAAATTATTGAAGCTTATATTTATATTATGTTTAGCGATAAAGCAAATAAATTAAAGTAATATTAATAGAAAATACACTATATAAAACATTAATTGTAAACAAAACAAAAATATCTATAGTCCCTAAGATGAAGTATCTAGATTCCTAGATATTTTCAAAGAAAAATGAGATTATAAGTATCACTATGTGCTTAAAAGTTGACAAAAAACATCGATGAACTAATTGCTTTCTTTAATTTTCTATCCGAAATTAGAAAGCTAATTTATATAACAATTATCATCGAAAATTTAAATAGAAATATTAGAAAAATATCAAGAAACAAAACTTCATTTCCTACTGATGACTATTTAAAAAAGATAGTTTATTTTGCAATCCAAAATCAGTTAGAAAAATGAAATAAAGTTGTTCCTAACTGAGGCCCTGTTTTTGTATAATAAATTTACATTTGTGTAATTGCTAATCTCAAATCACTTACTAAAAAGTAAGCTAGAGATTAACTTACACACTTTTTTACACTACCTTTAGAATTTGCACAACGGTTTTTTATTAAAAGAGACAGTTTGTTAAAAACCGTTTGTGAATTTATTAATAATTTAGGTTTAATTATTCTTTCTTTATTTTTTATAATTAAAAGACCCTTCCTAATAAAATTTCTTAAGAAAGGTCTAATAGATTTACACAAAACTTTTTTAGTTTTAATGAGATGCATTAATCTTTTATTATAGTTTTGCCTTTTTGCACAAGTATACTTCTTATAAATTTACTTATTTTTTTATTCTCAGTAATTCCGATGAACTATTTTGATTTTATTAAATTGTCATTAAATCTTTTTCTTTTATTTTAGTTAGTGAATTTATGTTTTCAATTGATTTGTCTATCTCTTTTTGGATTTGGTCCAAATAATTCTTTTGTAGATCTTCTGACAGTTCTTTATCTGCTTTGATGTGTTTATTAATATCCTGGCGGATTTGTCTTATCCCCACCTTTGCTTGTTCAGCGATTTGATTTAATAACTTAGTCATTTCCATACGTTTTTCTGTTGTCATTTGCGGATAAATTAATCTTAATTGATGTCCCATATTAATAATAGTAATATTTAGTTTTTGGTCTATAAGAGTTTTTTCAACTATTTTTAGAATTGCCATATCATAAGGTTTAACTAATAATTCTAATGGTCCATTTGAACTTATTGAAGCTAATTCATCTAAATTCATTCACGATTCATAGTAATTAATTTTAATTTTATTAATCAAAGCGGGGTTTGCTTTTCCGACAGCAACTTTTAATGATTGCACTTCAAAATTGTCGATTGTTTTTTTAATATTCTTTTTTAAATCTTCTATATAAAAACTTAACTCCATAATTCCTCTATTTTTTATTAGCAATGATTGTATTTGGTATCTTATTTTCAATAGCTCTTAATAATGCTTCATTTTCATTGATATCAAAAACTATTATATCAATATTATTTTCTTTTGCCATTGATGCAGCGGTTTGATCAATAACCTTAAGGTCTTTTTCAAGTAATTCATCATAAGTTAATGTATTGAATTTAATTGCATTTTTATTGAATTTAGGGTCACTATCATACACGCCATCAATATTGTTTTTACCCATTAATATTGCATCAGCTTCTATTTCGGAAGCATATAATGTTGAAGCGGTGTCTGTTGTAAAAAAAGGTCTACCAGTTCCGCCAGCAAAAATTACTACCTCGCCACTTTTTAGGTATTTTTTAGCCTTTTCATTTATATAAACCTCGCAAACCTTGGGATCTAGTGTTAATGAAGATAATACTCTAGTTTGTAATCCGTTATGTTCGAAACCCGATTGTAAGGCAAGTGCATTCATAGTCGTTGCTAGCATACCAATGTAATCAGCTCTAACTCTTTGAATACCATTTTTCGCAGCGCTTGTTCCTCTTCAAAAATTACCGCCGCCAACAACAATTGCAACCTCGACATTATTGGCAATAATAACTTTAAGTTGTTTAGCAAATTTTTCAACTAGCTCATAGTCAATAGCTAAATGTTTTTCTTTATTTGCTAATCCTTCTCCTGAAAGTTTTATTAAAACCCTTTTATATTTATAAGACATTAAATAACTCCTCTAAAAAGTTTTACTATTTTTAAAATTATATATTTTTTAAAATTAATATAACTATTTTAACTCAACAAAATAAGTACTTTTAACCCAGTTTCTTATCAAGCAATATAAGTTTTTGCCTTGCTTTTTTAACAGCATCAAATGCGCCCGGTCTTGACATTGCTAACTCATCAGCAATTTCAGCAAAAGATAAATCTTCAATTAAATGGAGATATAGGGCTTGCTTTTGTGATTGTGGTAATAATTGCCCATATTTATCAAACAATTTAATAATTTTTTCTCTTTCTTCAATATCTTCCATTATTCATTTATACCTTTCATTAAACCATAAATATATGAATCAAGATCAAATTCGGCTAAATCATCTATCCCTTCCCCTAAGCCTATGAATTTTACGGCTAGATTAATTTCATCTTTAATTGTTAATACAATCCCTCCCTTTGAGGTTCCGTCCATTTTTGTCAAAATAATTCCAGTTAGATTTGTCGCTTCGCCAAAAGCTTTTGCTTGTGAAATACCGTTTTGGCCAGTTGTAGCATCTAAAACTAATAAACTTTCATGAGGAGCGCCTGGTATTTTGGATTGCAGTACTTTATTAATTTTAGCTAATTCATTCATAAGGTTAATTTTGTTTTGCAATCTTCCTGCAGTATCAATTATCAGAACATCATAATTATCGTTTTTAACTTTATCAATTGCGCGATAAACAACTGCCGCAGGATCTGTTTCATTGTTAAGCGGTTTTACTATATCTGCGCCAACTTTATTAGCCCATATCTCCAACTGTTCAACGGCTGCAGCTCTAAATGTATCCGCAGCAGCAATTAAAACTTTTTTTTGTTCTTGAATTAATTTGTGAGCGATTTTAGATATTGAAGTAGTTTTACCAGAGCCATTAACACCGACAACCAAAATTACATTAATTCGGTTGTCTTGAACATTAAGACTTGTATCAATAATTGAATTAGAGGCGTAGAAAGTAAATAATTTGTCTGCAATAATTTCATTAATCAATTTAGGGTCTTGAATATTTTCGTTCTTAACTTCTTTTTTACATTCGTTAATTATTATTTGAACTAATTTTATTGAAATGTCTGACATAATAAGTAATTCTTCGAGTTCATCAAAGAAATTATCATCAATTTTATTATGCCTATTTTGTATTTGTTTAATGCTTTCAATGAATGAGGAATTTGATTTAGATAAACCTGCTATGTAATTTTCTAATTTATTTTTTTTGTTTAATTCTTTTGCAAGATTTTTCTTTTCCTTACTTTCTATTTTAGCTTGTTTTTTTGCAATTCTTTCCTCTTTTGTTCCAAAAAGTTTATCTTTTAGTTTTGACCAGAAACCCATAATTTCTCCTATATGTTTTGATATGATTTTATCTATATATTTTATTATAAAAATTATAATTATGTTTTTAGTAAAATTAATAGATAAACTATGAATATTAAAGCAATTGAAAACGACAAGTATTTTAAACAAAAATATAACTTCAAATATCTTTTAAGGTTATCTTTTCCCATTTTTATTCAGACATTATTTTTCGCCACAGTTACCATTGCGGGATCATTAGCTGTCAGCTTTTATAATCGTGTTTATCATGCTGATGGGTCTTACAATGGCTATTATTTTTATACTTTTGCAAAGATATTTGTTGTATATAAAATAATAACTTTCTTACCATTATTATTCCAACTTGGTGTTTTAGTTGTAGCATCCAATCTTTATGGTCAAGGAAAGCAAAAAGAAATTGCAAAACTTCTTTGATCAGCTTTTTATTTATCACTAATTTTGAATGGCGTAATATATTTAATTGTATTTTTTAGTGCTCCTAAACTTTTATCACTTTCAGGCGCTAAAAATACTTTTATTATTGGTTGAAAAAAGGAAGTTGACTATAACAATTTTATAAGTAATTTAAAGAAATCTAACTTAAAATTAGAGCAGGTTTATCAACTTGATTTAAATCATAAAATATTTGTTGGTGGATTTGCTGATGGGATCAATTATATTCCAACTAATGTTGAAGTAGAAGTTAAAAATGAACATAGTTTTGCTATAAAATTTTTAAGAATTGGTACTATTGATATTTTTATAACTTCCATTGCCTTTATAATGAATTCTTCATTGCAAGCAATAAAGAAAAATAAACTTGCTATAATTGGCGTAATTGTTGGAACAATTGTTAGAACAATTTGAATTTTTATGATTCTATTTGTAATAAAAAATGCATTCCTAGCCTCACTTGAAATTATCATAGGTTCATTAATTAATATTGTGATATCTAGTATCTTAGTGAAAAAATATGTTGTCAAGAACCATAAAATTAAGTTTAAAGAAACATGGAATAATAAATATATTAAGGAAATTCTTAAAATTGGTTTCCCGATCTCACTAGAAACAGGGATTTGATTTGTTTCGCAATATTTATTATCCAAGGCTATTCCGGACGCTAAATTAAATGATAGGTTTATTGGTCTTTGAAGGGCTCTGAATAATATCTATGATTTATTCGCTGCTTATTTGCTAGCATTAAGTTATGTTACCTCATCTGTTGTGGCAACACAAATCGGAAAAAATAAACTTGATAAGGCTAAAAAAATTGGTAATTTAGCTTATAAAACTGGTTTTATAGTTCAGCTATTATTCGGCATTTTGGGAATTATTTTAACTTACCCCTTGTTTAAAATATATTCAATAGAGACAAAATTAATAAACCAATATTGTTACATTTTAATGAGCGTTTTTGCAATTAAATCATTGATGGATGTAGGGCCATTAACAACATTAAGATCTTTGTGGGGAGCCAATGATGTTTGAATGTCTAATTTAATTTCTATATTCACAATGATTGGATTACAAACTAGTTTTGTATATATTCTAATTCTTTTTGGAAGCAATAATATAAGTCAAGAAATATTTTTAATAAGTTTAAGTTCTATTGCAATAATTGATCCACTATTTAGGACTTTATTATATTTGTTACGCTGAAATACAGAAGCTTGGAAGAAATTTGCAAAAAAACTTTAAAGCAGCAAATATCTAAAATTAAATTATTGATTTTTTAAAAAAAGAATTATTATGTTATGTTCATAGTATAAAATAAGCGTTAATATAATGGCGATGCACTATTTTTTTAAAAATATATAATGTGCAAATGTTATTTTTTGTGGATATTTTTTCACCTTTTTGAGGAGCAGCATAATATAAGCCACCTTCTTTGTTATGAAATAGATAATAAAGATTAATGAATAATTTTTAAGAATTAATAGGCAAATAAAGCAAGGATATTTTTATATTTTTTCTTAATATTTAATTACGAAATCATATCGTTTAATAAAACAATCTTTAAGATTAAAATTTTAATGCTTATGATTAAATAAATCAAATATTTAATAAAGTTATGCCTAATTAATTTTAGATAATAGGTTTTAGCTTAAAATCGGAATAATTAAATAGTTTTTAATCCAAAAAACAAAAAATAAATAAAAAATCAGCCATTAGCTGATCAAAAATTATTTGATTGAATAGTGAAGATCATTGTTTTCTTTAAGCGCGTTAGTTAGTTGTTTTTTAACAGTATCATTTTCAATGGTTAATTCTACGCTATGAGCATCACTATTTTTTCCAAAGAAGAAAAACATTTTTTCTGAAACACGAGTAACATTTTTTGGTAAGTTAAGCATTGTAAATTCATTTAGCGCCAATGCCGAGTCTTCAATAGTGTTAATGTTCTTTAAATTTATTTGAGTTAATTTATTTTTAGCGAGAACACCAAAACTTAGTTTTTTTAGTCTTGCCGCGGCTTCGATATTGATTGAAGTTATTTGATTGTTATAGAATGCTTTTTCATTTATTTCTGCAATTGATGATGGTAGTTCTACTTTAGTTAATCTGTTGTTTGCAAAAGCTTCATCTTCAATTTTTGTTAGGTTATTTGAAGAAATATCAAATTGAATTTCTTTTAATCCTAAATTGGCAAAAGCGCCTTTTTCAATAATTTCTAAACTGCTAGGAAGGATAATTTTTTCTATATTAATCTCATTTTTTTTAATATCAAAGATTCCTGGTGCAGCAAGAAATTCAGGAGCTGCATGCGATTGTTCATTAGTGTTTAAAAACAAACCATGTAATGAATTTCCTGAGAAGGCTCCAGCTGGAATAACCTTTAGATTAGTTTTGCTTAAATCTAGTGTTTTAGTATCTTTTTTGTAGTTTTCTCTACCAGCCGTTCCTAAAACGAAGGCTTTCGCAAAATCATTCAATGATTCGCCTCTCGAACACGAAACAACTAGGGCAGTAGAGATGCAAGGAACAGAAATACTTGTTAATGTTAATAATATTTTTTTTGCTATCTTCATAATTAACTAATTGTATCATAATTTTATATAGAAGGGATGTTTCTGATAGATAAATATGCTTAGTATATAATTTAAATTATGAAGAATTTTAAACTTGTTTCTGACTATAAGCCATCTGGCGACCAACCCCAAGCAATTGATAAATTAATTCAGGGGTTAAAAGAGGGCAAAAAACATCAAGTTTTATTAGGCGTTACGGGGTCAGGTAAAACATTCACCTTGGCCAATGTTATTCAAAATAGCAATAGACCCGCTTTAGTGATTAGTCATAATAAAACTTTAGCTAGCCAATTATATAACGAACTTAAAGAACTATTTCCCGAAAATAAAGTTGAATACTTTGTTTCATATTTTGATTATTATCGTCCTGAATCTTATTTGCCTAAAGATAATTTGTTTATTGAAAAGTCATCTACAATTAATAAGGAAATTGAATCAATGAGAATTTCAGCTTTTAATTCATTACTCAATAGAAGGGACACTATTGTTGTCGCATCTGTTGCAGCAATTTATGGCGCTTTTAATCCACATGAGTACAAGAAATATTTATTAAATATTTATGTCGGAATGGGCATAAGCATCAAGGAAATAAAATATTCATTAGTACAAATGGGCTATCAAAATAAAAAGATCTATCCTGATATTGATTTTGGTGAATTTTCTGCATATGGTTCTGTCTTAACAATATGCCCTGGTTATAAGCATAATGGCCAAATAAGAATAGAAGTTAATGAGAATAATATAATTGAGAGTATTAAAATAATTAATTCTATAACTAAGGATGTTATCGAAATTATTAGCAGTACTACCATTTTTCCATGTACCACTTATATCATGAATAAAGATTGAATTCAAATGATATCTGCAGAGATCAAAGATGAATTATCTAGCCAGCTAGATTTTTTCAAATCGAATAACAAACTCCTTGAGTATGAAAGGCTAAATGAGCGTATTAATGCTGACATTGCTTCTATTGAAGATTTTGGTTATACAAAAGGCATGGAAAATTATTCAAGATATCTTGATCGTAGACTGCCAGGTCAAAAACCTTATACAATGTTTGATTATTTGCCAAAGGATGCTGTGATTTACATCGATGAAAGTCACTTATTATTACCGCAATTGGAAGGAATGTATCTCGGTGATAAATCGAGAAAAGATACTCTTGTTGAATATGGTTACCGTTTACCATCTGCTCTTGATAATAGGCCATTAAAATATGAAGAATTTTTTGAGTATGATTTTCCTCGCATTTATATGTCTGCAACACCAAGCAAAAAAAGAGAAATTGAATATGCTAATGGTGAGGTTATTACACAGATTATTAGGCCAACTGGGCTGTTGGATCCAGAAATTGAGATTATGCTTAAAGAGAATCAACAAGCCAAAATATATGATTTACTAAAATCACAGATTCAAAGAAACGAAAGAACATTAATATTAACCTTGACAAAAGAAAGCGCAGAAGAATTTTCGGATTTTTTAAAAGAAAAAAAATTTAAATCAGCTTACATTCATCATGAATTAGAAATTTTTGAAAGAAATGCTATTCTAGCGGGACTTCGCATGGGAAAGTTCGACGTTGTAATAGGAATTAATTTATTGAAAGAGGGCATTGATTTACCTGAAGTTAGTTTAATTATTGTTTTGGATGCCGATTTAAACGGATTTTCAAGAGATACATCTTCACTTATTCAAATTGTTGGCAGAGCCGCAAGAAACGACCATGGAAAAGTAGTTTTCTTTGCTGATAAAGTTTCTGAAGCAATGAAAGAAACTATAGATGATAATTTAAAAAAGAGAGAAATTCAAATAAAGTTTAACAAAGAACACAATATTATTCCAAAAACGGTTATTAAACCGATTCCCAAAATTAATGTTGATCTTATTTTGAATTCTAAATTTGGTAATGATTATAAATTAAAGGCTAAAAAGTCATACATTAATGAATTAATTAGAGAGATGCAGCTAGCTTCAAAGAAATGAGATTTTGCAAAAGCTCAGGAAATAAAGGATTTGTTATTTGAATTAGGTTATGATTTTGATAAAAAATAGCTTAAATTAAAAACAAAAATTTATAATTTTATTTTTTTAAAATTTTATAGTAAATATTGCAAATTTAAAAGAGGGCAAACCTAAACTATATATCTCCTAGATGATATTTTTTATAAAGTAGTAAAATTTATATTATGAAAAATAAAAGCAAAAAGATGAAAATATTATTATCACTATGTGCATCACCACTTGTGTTGTTGCCATTGATTGCTGCAAGTTGCGGTAATAAAAATAATAATGATGTTGATCATAGCAAAAAGCCAGAAGAAAAGGAAAGCCAAGAAAAAGATAATGGAAATAATGACCAGGACTTAAAACAAAATCCTGAAAAAGAAAAAAAAGAAGAAGGAAATAAGGATACAAAGGATTCTGGCCAAGATAAGGGCGACGATAATAAAGAACAAAATAATGGATCAAGTGATTCTTCATCTACTCCACTACCAAAGAATCCTGGTGAAACTGAGCATAATAAAGATGATGAAAAGAAGGACAAAGAACCTTTGCAACCCGATCCAAGTGGCGACAATAAAGTTAAATATGGGCATTGAAATATTTTAAATTTCACAGGTGATTTAACAAAACAAGAAAAGAAAACCAAAAGAATTGCTTATCTAGCAAAACAAGAAAATTTTGATGTTTTGGGCCTAACTGAGGTTGATAATGCCGATGGTGTCAAAAATATTGTTGATGAAATGAATAAATTATCAAGTTCAAATATGTATGCATACATAGCTTCAAAAAAATTGAAAGGCGATAAATTTGGACCTAATGTTGCAGAGCATGTAGCAGTTATATATAACACAAAGGAAATGGAACCAGAAGCATTCTCAAATGGCGAAATTGGTTATAGTTATACACAAGAATTCACTATTAATTCTAGTGAAAAGGCCCAATATGCAAGACCTCCCTATGGTATAAAATTTAAATATAAATTAAAACCAGATGTTAAACTAACTTTTGTATTCGATCATTTTGACGCTCCAGGGGTTTCTAAATCAAATAGGGCAATCGGTGAAAAAACAAAAAAAGGGGTTGGAACATTCGAATATAGAGAGGGCCAACAACTAGTTAATGTATTAGATTATTTTGATTCAATAGACGGACCTCAAAGCAATATTTTCTTTGGCGGAGACACTAATATAAAACACGGAAAACAATCATTTGTTTTTAGCACACTCAAAGAAAAATATAAGTCTGTGTTTGGTGACACTGAAAAATTCAGCACATCACTTGGTACAACCAAAAGATTCTCAGAACCATATGATAAACTTTTTTATAAAACCGATTATAAACTTGAAGAATCTGGCATCTTTGATATTTATAAAACAAAAGAGGATAGCAAACTTGTTGAAGAATTAACAAAATTGGGAATTGAAATTGGTCAAAATGAAAAAATCCGAAATGGTTCTGTGCTTTCGGATCATACTTATGTGTGGGCTGAGTTCCTAATTAAATAAAGCGTAGACCGCTTTATTTTTTTTAATTTCTTATAGAAATAAAAAAAGTTGCTAAAATTATTTTAATTAAATTCTTATAAGATTTCAATGAATAATTTTGATATGGGGGAATATGAACAAAATAAATTTTTTTGCACTAGGTGGATTGGATGAAAATGGTAAAAACTCTTATGTTTTGGAGATTAATGAAAAACTTTTTATTATTAATTCAGGAACTAAGGTGCCAATAAATTCGCATAACGGGATTGATACTTTAATTTGCAATTATGATTACCTTGTGAAAAGAGAGAAAGATATTGTTGGAGTGTTTATAACCGACGTTAAAAATGAATCATTTTCTGCTATTCCTTGATTATTAATGAGAATTCCCAACCTAAAAATTTATACAAGTCCATTTAATCGTATTGTTATTATGGATAGAATTTCAAAATACAATATCAATAATCATAGTTATGATGTAAAAACAATTAGCATGCCTATTGAATTTAATGATGTAGTTGTTACTCCTTTTGATCTAGCTGGTGGATTGATTGGACAAATAGGTTTTAACTTTGAATATAAGGATGGAAATATTCTCTTTATGGCAAATTTTGTTGATGGAGACTTGGGTCCTTATGGAAAAACTGATGTTCCTAAAATTAGACAAATTATCAATAATGGAAAGAAATTGCAGTTATTAATCTTAGATTCCGGGCATTCGAATTACCCTGGAAGAAGTATAGATAAACTTTGAATTTCAAAAAAAATTGAATATAAATTCAAGGAAACCCCTAATAACAAGAGAATAATAGTTGGTTTGTATGATGAAGATATGATAACAGCACACGAAGTTTTAGTTCTAGCCAAAAGATATAATCGTCCTGTTGTTACATATGGAAGAAATTATTCGCAATTTATTAATTTAGTATCAAAAATTAATCCAGATCTTCAATTACCAGAATTCATTGATTATCGTGTTGCTAATGAAACAAAGAATGCAGTAATTCTTGTTACTGGTGCTATTGAAAGGTTATATTTAAGATTTATTAGAATCGCATCAAATAATGACGTTTATTTAAAACTTAGATCTGATGATGCAGTAATAATAATTGCGCCTCCTGTAAATGGCCTTGAAGTTAATTACGCATTGACATTAGATGAAATAGCAAGAAACACACCAAATTTAATTGAATTAAGCTCAGATCAGTATTATTCATGTAATCCTGCTAAAGAAGATATATACAATATAATCAAAACATTAAAACCAAAATATTTTATTCCTATACAAGGACTTTATCGTTATTTAGTGGTTGCATCTCATGTAGCGCGTGATGCAGGAATGAATTTTGGCAATTGTATAATTTTGCAAAATGGTAAAGTGGCAGAATTTTTAAACAATGAGCTTATATCCCAAAAACATTCTATTAAATCTGTTGGGGATACAATTATCGACGGTTTTGGCGTTGGCGATATTTCTCAGGAAGTAATTAATGAACGCGAAAATCTTTCGAGAGACGGAGTTATTGCAATAAGCACTTTAGTTGATTATAAAACCAAACAACCAATTGGCCAACTTCATATTTCTTCTTATGGTATAATCACTAAAGACAATAAAGAAACTATTACCTTAATTGTTAATGACATGGTTTCCAAAGAATTTAAGGATAAAAAGGCTAATGATATTGATTTAAAAGAAATACAGGAAAAATTACGGAAAAGTATAAAAAGAAAAATATTTAAGGTGCTATCAAAAGAACCAATGATTGTTATAACTTTATATGAAATTTAGAGGATAATATGGCATCAGAAGCAAATATTGAAAATGATACAAAACAAGAGCAAATTCCTAAAAAAATAAAAAGAAAAAAGACATATTTTTGATCCAAAGACAAACCTTTTATTTGGACTATGATATGTTTTATAGTTGTGTTTTTTACTGTTGTATCTTTTTTAAATGTTAAGGGCTTGACGACAATACATACATACACTTTTGGAATGTTTTTTGGTTTATTTTCTCCTATTTTTTTTCTATATTTGTTTTTTTTAGCAATTAAGAATATCTTTAAAATGAAAAACACATATTCTGTTGGTGTTTTCCATTTTAGCTTATGGCGGCTTTTGTTTATTTTTATTGCGCTAATTTTATTGGGCACATCAATTTACTATGCTAAATTGAAGCCGGCACCATATAATTCTAAAAATGCTTTTTTAGCAATATTTGATAAATGGTATTCTGATTTTAAGAATGAACAAAATTTATGATTGCCAAATAAATGAAATGCAGGTTTGATTAATTCATTTATATATGTGGCGATGGCTTTTCCTGGTAATAAGATTGGAATCGTTTTATCGTTTATCATTCCTATCATTATTTTGGTAATTAGCTTATGTTTCTTTTTTATTAGTGATTTAAAATTGAAGAAAATATCACCAAGAAATAAAAAGCTAAAAAGAGATATGGAAGTAAATAATCTTAATGCTAACTTAGACAAGAAAGATATTTTTTCTGAAGATAATGCCACCAAGGAGACAATACTGATTGATGATACATCAATAGTACAAAGTCAAGAAGTATACATTCTTGATGATAACGCCTTAAGTGATTCGAGAGAGGTAACTGCTGATAGTATATGTATAATTCCAGATGAACCTGATTTTAGCACGCAGGAATTTGAAGCATCAATGTATGATGATCAAAATCGAGAAAATATTACTAATGGCTTAATTGATGAGCAAAACATTAGTACTCTAAATTCTGGTGATTTGGATATTAATCCGGCGGGCCTAAAAAAAATTGATGAGCAACAAAAAATATTGATTGATAAACAAGAAGAATCTGTTGTTTTAAAAAATGAGGAAGTTAATAAAAAAGAAAATATTTTTGATCAGGATGATCTAGGCATTGAAAAAAAGAAAGATTTTAAAATTAATAGTGCTATTAATAATAAGAAGCAATATGAAAAGCCAAAACAAAACTTTACTTTGATAAAAGATAAAGAAGATCTATTTTAAGGAATAATTAAGATATGAATGCAAGTACTTTGGAACAAAACAAATTCAAGAAAATAGACTGAAATAAAATTTTTTCCAACCAGATTAATACTTTATACGAACCATTAGCATTTAATATTAAGCCAGCTCTTGATAAAATTTTTGAGGAAGAAGTCTATAAGAATAATGAAAACGAAATTAAAATTGTTGATGAAAATATTAATAAAATAAAAGAACTAGAGCAAGAAATTATCAAGAACAAGAAGGAAAACAAAATTAATTCTAGGAAATTCGTTAATGGTTTGATAATTTTTCTTTTCTTTTTAATAATAGGTTTATTTTTTATCCCTATTTTTAATAATAATAAAAAAACTATTAAAGATTTCAAAGAATTCAAAAGTAAAAAGCTATCTATTATTCAAACGAAAATAAATGAAAATAATAGTATACTAGCAACAATTTTTAATAAGTATTCAATGTTGGAATGAAAAAATAAAGTTTTAGCACTAATGGATATTAAAAAAATATATGGAATTTGCGAAAAGGAATTTAGTCCTATTTTTAATAGAGATGACTTTTACGGTTTTAGTGCGATAGAAAAATATAAAGTTAGAAATTCTTATTTTTATGATGTTTTATATAACATTGAAGAATGAAGAGATGTTGTAACACGAGGTGTTGGATATATTACTGTTAGGACTAAGGACTCGTGAGTAGAAGAAGCTGTTTATGCCTATCATACAGAGCCTACACCATTTATAGTGCCCATGCATGCCTTAAATATTCCAACAAATTATCGTCCTGATCTAAGCTTTATTGAAACTCGAGAATATTTAAACGAGAAAGAATATAATAAGCTTTTTAGAAAAGGAGAATTTTTACTCGAAAGACCGGAATTTTATAAAAATTACAATTTTAATTATGATAATCAAATTGGTTTTATAGACTATTTTAAGGTTAAAACGCAAGAAAATTTTATTAACTATGCGCAATATTTTGGTTATCCAGGACCACTATTTAGTAAGTATAAAAATAATATATTGCTTTCAAGAGTTTATAATGAGGAAAAAATCGGTTATTCCTCATTGCATAATTGGATGGGATTTTTATTTGATTTAAATAATCTGATTACTATTGGCGACATATATTCAAGAATGCTTTTAATCATTGCAAATAATTTAATACCTGTATTTAAGGCAATAACTAAGGCATACTTAAATCCAAATATTGCATCAGAAAAATATGAAAAACGGGGCGAGAGATATTTATCCGATTATGTTTATGAAGATGCTAGTGTTGGTGAGGATAAAACAGACTTTTTTAATTATTTTGATGTAATTAATAAAGCAATTACTGGAAATAAGTTTTCAATGAAAACAAAAGATAATGCTCGTGAATTATATGTTAAATATGTAGAACAAGTTGTTGATAGAGAATATAAGAAAGATACTGGAATAAAGCGCTCAAATGCCCTTATTTTAAAGATTAGTATTGATTCATATTGAAAAGAGCAACTTATTGATGAAGTATATAAAAGCGGGATTATTATTAAGGTGCCATTTGAAAGGTTTCATTTATTTACAGAAGAAAAATTTATTATTTGAATTCCTTCTGTTTCCTTAAATGAAGATAATGATTTTGTATCATATGGTGATTTGTTTCGAGAAAATTCAATTTCAAATTCATTTATGGATGCAGCGAAATATACAGATAAATATTTAGCCTTTAATAAGAGCTTGCATAATAATAGAAGTAATGAACTAGATGATTGCCTTTTGTTTGTTAACAGAATAAAAAAATCGCTTATTTCTAATAAAGATTATAAAATATCAATTGATAGCAACGGTACATATATTTATATAAATGAAAAAATTAGTGAAGATGAGATAAATAAAATTTTTGCTATGTTTAGATAGTATAATTATTTAATCATAAAGGAGGCAATATGCTATTTGATTCAAGAACACCTCAATCAAATGAAGGGTTTAAGCCTAATGTTGATAATTCAATCAAAATTCCACAACCAACTAAAGGTGAAAGAACGTTATTTATAATTTTATGTATTATAACAATCGGAATAATACTATTAGTTGCCATTCGCAAAAGAAATGAACTACTTGAAAGAATGAATAGAATTCAAGAGGCATCTTCTCTTATTCAAGCGGCTGAAAAGAAAAGAAGAGCAACATTGATTAAACAACTTGATGTTGTTAAAGGATATGCCGAATATGAACAATCAACTCAGAAAGAAATAATTAAACTACGTTCACAATTAGTTGACATAGAGGGAGAAAAAGACGTCAAAAAAGTATCAGATACGTTAAATTCAGTTCAAAGAGCAATTAATATTCAAATTGAACAATATCCAAATCTAAAAGCTGATAGATCATATCTTCAATTTCAAACCGAAATTGCTATTCAAGAAGATGAAATTTATGCAACTATTAGAAACTATAATGCTCAAGCAAGAAGTTTTAATGCTGAAATTTATAAATTTTGAACAAACATTGTTGCTAATAAGAACAATATTTATAACCAACCACTATTTCAAGCTAGTGAAGTAGAAAGACAAGATGTTGATACTAGCAGTTTAACAGGCGCGTTTAAATAATAAAAATATCAAAACAAATCAAACACGGTCAAAAAATCCAGGCACACTTGTGCCCGGATTTTTTAAAATTAAATTTAATCATGTGCGATAGTCAAATATAAAAGAACAGATTAGATCTTTTTAAACAAATAAGGGATTGCGCCCATGGCATTTAAAAGCAGTATTTAAAAGAAGCTAGCAGCTTTAAAATATAAAAAAATATGTAAAAAATATATATTTTAGCAAAAGGTAATTTAATATAAAAAGTGGCAAAGTCCTAAAAAAGGAACTGGTTTCGAAAAGGCTGAGAACTAAAAAATAATAACAATTTACGAAAAGTAGGAGAAGAAAAGGATTTAAATTTTGCACTTGTTGATTATGTAAAGATAGAGATATGTTAAATATTGTAGTTACTGATGTTTTTGTATATTAGAATACTAAAAAATATATTAATAAAGTTATGTTTATTTGCATTTTATTCCTTAAAATGAAAAGAAAAATATCACTTGTTAGGCAGAACAACATATTAATTAGAAAATTTTACATTTATTAATATTAACCATGCTTACATAAAACCATTTTTTCATGACTTTTTGATATAATTTATTTATTATAATTGCAAAGCAATTATATTGTAAGGAGAAAAAATGCCTGAGGAAAAAAAATATGTTGCTAGTGATATTCAAGTTCTTGAAGGATTAGATCCTGTACGTGTTAGACCAGGAATGTATATTGGCTCAACCGGCTATAGAGGAATTCATCATCTTATTTGAGAAATTTTAGATAACTCGGTTGATGAGGCAATGGCTGGTTATGCTACTGAGATAAGCGTTACCTTGCATAAGGATAATTTTATTGAGATTGAGGATAATGGACGTGGCATGCCTGTCGACATCCATCCTTCAACACAAAAATCTGCTGTTGAAACAATTTTAACAGTTTTGCATGCTGGCGGAAAGTTTGACTCAAGCAACTATAAAGTTAGTGGTGGATTACACGGTGTTGGAGCTTCTGTGGTTAATGCCTTAAGTGATTCTTTTGAAGTTTGAGTAAAAAGAGCAGGTAAATTACATTATCAAAAATATGAAAATGGTGGAAAACCCATTGATGATTTAAGAGTTATTGGTGAAGTGCCTATCGGTGAAACTGGCACAAGAATTAAATTCCATCCTGATTATACAGTTATGGATAAAATAGATTTTGATTTTAGTACTATTAGCGATCATATTAAGCAGGTGGCTTATTTGAATAAGAGCCTTATGTTTAACCTAATTGATTTAACAAAAGATACTAAAAAAACTTTTTGTTTTGATGGAGGTATTGTTGACTACGTCAAAGAACTTAATAAAGGTAAAAAGACTATAAACCCAGAAGTTATTTATGCCTTAGGCACATTTAGTGATGTTGACAAACCAACTGAGGAGCAGATTGCTAATAACAAACCGCCTAAGCAAGTTGAAATTTTAGTAGAGGTTGCTTTTCAATATAATGAAGCCTATCAATCAACAGTTATTTCATATGCTAATAATATTCAAACTACTGAGGGCGGGACACATGAAAATGGGTTTTATGATTCTATAGTAAGAATCTTTAATAAATATGCTGAGGAAAATAGATTGTTTAAGGGAAATGAAAAAATAAGCAAAGAGGATTCTAAAGAAGGACTTATTGCAGTTATTTCTATTAAGCATAGTGATCCTGTTTTTGATGGCCAAACAAAATCAAAATTTGGCTCAGCAAATGCGCGTTATGCAACGAATAAAGTCGTTTCAGAGTCTTTAGAAAGATATTTAGCTGAAAATCCTAATATTGCTAAAAATATTATTAACAAATGTTTGCAATCACAACGTGCTAGATTAGCTGCTAATGCTGCCAAGGAAGCTTCAAGAAAAAAAGATGGGTTGGAATTTAGCGGTCTTCCTGGGAAGCTTGCCGACTGTTCATCTAAGAATGCGGAAATAAGAGAATTATTTATTGTCGAAGGGAATTCTGCTGGTGGCTCAGCGAAAGGCGGAAGGGATAGATCTATTCAAGCTATACTGCCTTTAAGAGGAAAGGTAATAAATGCTGAAAAAAATGATAAGGTTAAATTTTTATCAAATCAAGAAATTCAGACCATTATTCATGCTTTAGGTACTGGTATTGGACATGATTTTAATATTAATAAACTAAAATATCACAAAATTATTATTATGACTGACGCTGACGTTGATGGTGCTCATATTTCAACATTGCTTTTAACCTTCTTTTATCGTTATTTAAAACCGCTGATTGAATATGGTTTTGTATATATAGCCTTACCTCCACTATATAAAATAGTTGCAGGAAAGAGAGTTGAATACGCCTACAACGATGCTCAAAAAGAAGAAATATTAAGCAAATTTGATGACAGAAAAGCTATCTCTATACAACGCTATAAAGGGCTTGGAGAAATGGACGCTGAACAGTTGTGAGAAACCACCATGAATCCTGATGCTAGAAAAATGCTTCAGGTACAAATTAATGATGTAGCTGTTTGCGACCGCGTATTTACAACACTAATGGGTGAAGAAGTTGAACCAAGACATGACTTTATTGAAGAAAATGCTAAATATGTATCTAATATTGATTTTTAAGGAATAAGAATGAAGTTAGTTAAAAATCAAGGATATACCAACACCACATATTTTGATGAAGAAAATAAACAATTCATTAAAATAAAAAAGTTTGATTCTTTCAATCATAAGACACCTAATAGTATTTTAAATTGTTTTAGTTTTGCTCCTAAAACAATATCCGAAGATGAAACCATGGTTATTAATGAATGAATTCCAGGAGATATCCTAAATCCAAATACATTAACAAATGAACAATTAAAAGAGATAGGTAATAAATTGATTACTCTTCATAATTCGAAATTAAAGTTTTATAAGGAAAATCAAATAGCTAGAAGGTTTAAGGTTTATCGCGAAACAATATCTAAGTTAGGACGTAAAATTCCAATTTTAGACAAACATTACAAAAAAATTAACTTATTTTTAAAAAATATTGATAATTCAGCTCCTGTTCATAATGATTTATGATTATTTAACTTTATCGACAATGAAAAAGGGATATTTATAACAGATTGAGAGTATGCAACAATGGGCGATGTACATTTTGATTTAGCATATTTTATTGAATCATCAAATCTTAGTAAGGAACAGGAAAAAATATTTTTGGATGCTTATGGAGATGATTTTGAACATAAATATTTACTTGCTCATAAAATTATAGTTAATGCATTAATTGTTTTATGAATAAATAAACATGCAATAAAACCATTTGATGACAAACTTTATCTAGATAGGGTTGATAAGCTAATAGTTGAATATGATAAAGAATATAAGGCAAATTTATAAAGAAGATCTATGTATTTAGAAGAAAAAAACAATCATATTATTGATAATTCGCATTTGTTTGAAATTGAAAGAATGTTTGAAATGATTAGAACTACTTTTGATGAAGAAGTTGCAAAGAGAATTTCTCATGTCCGTTTTTATCGTCATGAATTAAATAAGACATATTTTATTGCTAAGTATAATAATCTTTGAGTACAAATAAGAATACCTAAACATAAATTTGATGCTGAATGTGAGAATGAATTTATTGTTATTAAACATTTTAAGGATTATATTTTTGCTAAAGACGGAATATATATAAAAAAATGATTTCCGGGCGAAGATTTATTTCATATAAAATTTAAAAAGGTCACTATTTATTCAATATTTAATTGTGTAAAGAGTTTTCATGAGTGTAATATTGAGGTGCAAAAATTTAATTGAAATAAGTTTATTATTCAAGACAAAAAATATCATGAATTGCTTCATAAGTACAAAAATGAAGAACAGGTTTTGAGCCATAACAATATCCAAAATCATAATATTATAGTTAACAAGTATAACTTTGTTAAGTTGGTGGATATGGATAGCGTATCTCTTAACTCCCCATATTTTGATTTTGTACTACTGCACATTAACATTGGAATTGATAAAAAAATGATTATTGACTATTTTAATTTAGACAAGGATGTTTTTGATGATTACATATATTTGGTTAATACATACCGCGAGGCAGAATATAAGAGTGATTATCGTTATTTAACAATTAATAAGGATATAATTCCTGAGTCCCTAAATGTGTATAAAACTAGAACCTCAATAATTAACAACAAATTTATTGTGCATAAGCACCACAATCAATTTGATAACCGTCTTAAAATTAAGACAATTGAAGATTTTTATTTTGTTCCAACTTTTATTTATGAAGATGAGAATAAAATTATTTGAAGATGGCTAACTAGAAAGGATAAATTTCAATTAACTCATAGAACTATTAAGATATTGGCTAAAATTATGAGAACCTATCACGATTCAAATGTTCAATTCCCTAACTACATATTGTATGAAAAAATAAAGTGATATTTGGATAATGTAAATAAAAAAGATTTAGTTATTGAAATTGGTAGTAATGATCTCATCTCTCAGATTGTAAACTGAATAAAAGAAATTGAGATTGATGCAAATTGTCATAATAATCTTAATTTTGAAAATATTTTATGGGATGATAACCAAGGAATTTATGTGATTGACTGATCAATTGCTTATCGCAGTTCTAGATATTTAGATATTGCATTTATGTTTGAAAATTTAAAAGTTAATAAAAATATTGAGGAACAATTTTGACGATCATATAATAAACATAAACCACTAGATTTTTATAGATATCGTATTATGGCATTATTTGTTCATTATTTGCAAAATAAGGTTTTAAATAATGATGATAAATTAGTTAGAAATATAGCTAATAGAATTAAAGAAATTTTAATTGAAGATAAGAGCTAAAACATATATAGGAGTAGTTAATGAGAAAGAATAACAAAAAAATCGAGTCTAAAGGTGATATGAATAATTCTTTATCGGCAAAACCTAAAAAGAATATTAAAAAACTATTGACAACTATTTTTATGTATTCTGGAATAATTGCATCAATTGGTGTAATTTCTGGTGTTTCGATATTTTATTCAACAAATCAGTCGAGAAGTGTAAATTACTTATATGATAGCGAACGTGATGTGAAATTCGAAAAGAGCGAAAAATCTGAAAACAACACAATTTCAACATTTGTGCTTGAAAAGGAAATACCAGCAAGCGAATTGTTTGATTTGGACAAGAAAGTTGAAATATCGAATCAAAATGGAGAATATGGAGTTCATCTTTTGACAAACTACTCGTTTTATAAGACTGGCTATAATTTAGATAGTTATTTTGATAATAAGAAATTTGTGTTTGCTTTAGATAAAAATTCCGATAAGGAAATTGCAGTGGTGAAGCTGCAAGATGAGTTTAAAAAATTTAAAGATAAAAATAAATATGACATTGATTTTAAATATTTTATTCAACAATTAACTAGTTTAAAGCTAGCTATTTCATATTATTTTACTATGAACAATAAAACATTTTTTATTGAAAATAAGAAGAATGTTACTGGTTTTGAAATAAAGACATTATTTTCTAAAATACACGAATACTTTAGAAATGTTGTGGCAAAAAAAGAAATTAAGAATGAAGACTTTATTTTCAAAATAAAGGTTATCAATAAAAACGGAATAATAGATAAGGTGAAATTTTTAGTGAAATTTTCATTTGAAACAATAGAATCTAAAAACGATTCGAAGCAAGAAAAAAAGAATTAAAAAGCAAGGCAAATATACCAAAAACAATCTTAGCATGTAAACAGAAAACCTCTTAATTAAGATGGTTTTTTGTTTATCATTTCTAAAATTTTATTTTTTCATATATGAAAATATAGTGCTTATTTTTTGATGTCTATGCTATATAAATAATAAAATGTTCATAAAAAGAATAAAAACCAAAAAATATGTTTTTTGTTGTTTTTGTTGATTTTTATCATAAAAAAGTTTTTATCTAAGCAATATATATATATATAATACTTAGTATATTATAGAGGTGATATATGGCTAAAAATTTGAATAAAAAAAGACGTAATGTATTATATGCAATGGCTGGATCGGCAACATTAATGACTGCTGGGACGTGAACATATATTCTTTTGGATTCGCATTTAAAAAATCAATTGGATTTAAAACAAAACTATTTTTACTTAAAGGATATATTAAAAAAACAATCCGATTCTTTATATAATGATAGCTCTCTTAAAATTGAAGTGCAAGCATTTCTAAAAAATGCTTATTTCAATAAGTATACAAAACAAAATCAAGAAAAGATTGCTTTACTGATTAATAAGGTAATAGCAGAAAACAAAAAGGATATAGAAGAAATAAAAAATCTTGCTGATAACATAATTTCGAAATCTCTTAAAAATATTGAAAAAAATAAAGCAGATGAAATTAATTCATTAGAACAAAAAATCTACACAAAGAAAGAAGTTGTGGACTTTATAAAATATGAAAATGAAATTATTTTGTTAATTAAGAAGGTTGTTCTAATCGATAAAAATAAAGCTAAAGAATTTTATATAGAACTAGATAAAGTAGCAAATAATGAAGATTTAGCTAGACTAAAATCTAATATTTTGTTATATCTTGCTAAACGTGGTGAGCGGGGAACGTTTGAAAAAATTAAGGAAGATTTAATTAAGGAAATAACGAAAAATTCTAATTTGAGTAGCGAAGAAAAGGCAGACTTAATTAATAAAATCAAGGATACAAAATCATTAAATTACATCGAACTTATTAAACAAAAAATAGCCACACTGGATAATCTTTCAGCACTATCTTACGGATTAGAAAGAAATAATTTGGTTAAAAAAGCAAAGGATTCAACGACAATTGAACAGCTTAACGATATCAATAACAAGATTGAAAAAATATTGAATGATAAAAAGAAAAAACTTTTGGACCTTGTATCAAAATTGATTGTTACAAGAACGAAAAGCTATTTTTATAACAAGCAAAATAAGGCAATAAATCAAAATGAAATTGAAGCCTTAATTAAGATCGTAGAAAATGAAATATTTTTTGAAAAAGTGTTTAATACATTTGATAGAGCAAAGAAAATTAATAAAAATGAAGCTCAATTTTTGTTATCAAGAGTATCCGATCAATATATAAAAAAAATGTATGGAGCCTTGTTAAAAAGTGATAATTTTGATCTTAAACAAATAACTGATATTAAAGATAAATTCTTTCAGGCTTTAGAGTTTGAAAATAAAGCTGATTTTATCAAAATAATTAATAGTTCCTTGATACAGAAAATTAATGATAGTTCAATTTTATCTCCTATGATCGAAGAATTAGTTAATAAGGTAAACAATTTAGACAATAAAAATTTAGATGAAGTTATGGTTGAAGTAAACGATACAATAGCTCTTTTTATTTTGCAAGTAGAAGCTAAGGATTTGATTAAAAAACTAAATATTTCAAATTTCAAGACTGCTATAGAACAAAAATTAAATACCGAAATTCATAATCCTTCACAAATTTTTGATGTTATTAATCAAATAAATACTTATATTAAGGATTTTAAGGATCGTGTTCAACATAAGGCCGATAAAATAGAAAATTCAACAACAAGGGATAAATTTAATAGTGAATTAATTAAAGCAGAAACAGAGAATGAAATCAAAAAGATAGAAAAAGATATTGATGCATTATTAGCAAATACAGAAGATTTGAGAAAAGTTGCTTCAGAAATAGTTATGCGTCTTGCACAAAGTGACAAAAAGTCTAATTTCGAATCCATAATTGCTAATAAATCAAGCACTGAAAATGACCTACGTAACATTATAACCGAGGCCCAATCTATATTAGAAAAGGCAAAGAATGAAGCATTAATGAATGTTTCAAAATCATATAATTCTTCACAATATCATGTTTTTAAAGAGAAAATTAATGCTGAAAATACTACGCAGGATGAGTATAAAAATATCGAAATTGAAGCATTGAAATTATTTAATGATATGAAAAAGCATCTAATAAATGAACTTGGCTCATTAAGTTTTAGTATGCAATTAAGCGACTCTATAAATGATGAAATAAATGAAGCTGCGAATATTTATCAGCTAAATGTTATACTAGAAAAAATCAAAGCATATTTGATTAACAATAAAATTAAAGATGTTGGCCAACGCGAAAAACAAAATGATTTAGTTAAGAAAATTAATAAAGCCTTAGATATTGCATTGGATGAAATAAAGAAAATTATTGTTGACTCAGAGCTTATTATTGCCTTGGAAGCTGGGGATGAGATTGAAATTATTAAATCTGAGATTAATAGGCTTCCTTATCCTTCTGGTAAAGATGCTCCTGCAATAAAAGAAATGATTAATGAGATAAATAATATTGAAAATGATTCTACATTAGGTCAAAATCAAAAATTAGAAAAAATTAAAAATATAGCTTCAATAATTAATAGTTTAGCTGATAAAATAAATCGCTATAAGGATGATATTAAAAAAGTAAATCCGCAAAAACAGGCACGTTTAAACAATAAACTTGATAACTCTAATTTTTTACCTCCAAATAATAATGAATTTGATGAACTTAAAAGAATAATTCAAGATGCTAAAAATGAGGATAAAAATGAGGCAATTGCCGAAATAGAAAAACTTAATTTATTGACATCTGATCAATCCAAAGAGTTTAAAGAAAAAATAAATGATAGTACTTTTAAAACATATGATGAAATTCAAAAAGTAGTAATAAACGCTAAGTTGCAAAATCAAAAAAATAAATTAATTAACGAGGTCAAGAAATTTGAATATCCGCATAAGGATAAAGCCCCAGCAGTTCTTGAAATAATTTCTCAAATTGAAGCCTTACAAGATTTGCAACAAGTAATCAATTACCAATCTATAATCGAAAAAATAAAAAGAAATATTGCTATTGTTAATACAAAACTATCTAATTTGCTAGTAATTTCTAATGAAATAAAAGAAAAATTTGATGAAGCAAATACAGATGAAGAATTTGACAATTTAAATACTTTGGTTCAAAATGCACTTGATAACCAATCAAATAAATTAGCGCTTGATAATAAGGTGGAATCTCTCCCATATCCAAAAAGCGATGGCGTTTTTAACATCGGAAGCAATGATGCCCCAGCTATTTCCAAGATTAAAAGTTATTATACTGATTCGAATGGTGTTGGAATTTCTGAAAAAATTATTGAAATAGATAACAAAATTATTAATATAACAATTAACATTGAATCAAGTAAACAAGCTATTAATAAAATATCAAAAAAGAATCAATTAGAACTTTGAAACAAATTAAGAGATTCTTACACCGATCAAGAATTTAATGAATTAATTAAAAAGATTGCTAATGCACATGCTAGCGATGTGGTCGAGGCGAAGGCAGAAATAACTAAGTTAACCAATTTAAGCCAAGAATTAGTTAGTGCATTTAATGCTAGAATAGAGGCTAATGATGACTATGAAAATATAAAAAAGATAGTCAATGAGGCAAGGTTAAAAGATAAAAAAGAAGAAATTAAGAAACTAATTTCAATGAGCGACTATGTTAATGATAGTAATTCAGATGTATCGATTAAAAATAATTTTAATACAACAAAAGCCCAATTCGATAATGTTATTGATCAAATAGTTATTGATGATAATTCTTATAATCAAATTAAGGAGCAAACTAAAGATTTTGTTGCCGAACTTCATAAGGCTAGAGACTTAATTGATTCTTTAAGTTTGCAAGATGTTATTGATGTAAATAATGTTAAATTTGAACTTAAAAAGTTAATTACCACAATAATTAATAAAAGTGATCTTGAAAAAGTTGAGGTCGAGATTGCTAAATATAAGTTAAAAAAACAAATTTTAGAACTTGATTATTATAAGGATACTCCTCAGCCAGCCCCTGCAACTATCATATTGAATTCGAAGATTGATTTAGCTAAAAATAGTAATGAAATTGAAGTACTAGAAAATCTAATTAAATCAATTCCAGAAAAAATTAAAAAGGCAAAGGAAGCAATTGATAGTTTAGATAAAAGCCCATTAAAAAATAATATAGCGCAAAGAAAACAAGCTTTAAAGGAGGAATTAAATAGATCTGTTGATGGAAATAACTTTGATAATTTGTTGAAAAACATTAATGCAGCAAAAAATGAAAATGAGTCTCAATATCGTCAATCTCGGAAACAAAATTTAATTGAAAAAGCTAAAGGATTAGAATACCCATCAGTTAAATCAGAACAATCTGAAGCAATTACTTCAATTATTAAAAAGATTGAAGTTGATTTTAGTACTATGTCTAATGATACAAATTTATTAAATAATAAATGAGCACGAGAACTGGAAGATATTGAGAAAAATATTTTTAATTCTAAAGGAATTTTGGAAAAAATAAATCCTAAGCATTTAGATAATTTAAATATAGAATTCAATAAGGCTGATGAATCAAATAAATTTGAAATATTTAACAAAAAAATTAATCAAGCATTACAAGAAGATAAACAAGAAATAATACAAAAAATTAAAGCTTTATCTAATCTTGACAAGACAACAAAATCTTCTGAATTAATCAAAAAATTAGATAACAAATCATACAATGAAATGGTTGCGGTTTTGAATGAAGCCTACAAAATTGATCTTATTGCTAAGATTGACAAATTACCTTATCCTTTAAGTAACGCCAAAGCTAAAATTATTTTAAAATCACAACTAAGCAATATAATAAATGAAAATAGTTATTACTTAAAATTAAAGGAACTTAGCGAACTAGAAGTAGCCATTAATAACGCTAAAAATAGAATAAATTCTCTTTCTTATCCAATGGAACCTAGTTTGGCTAAGAAGAAATTAAATGATAAATTAGATGAGTCAATTAATAAAGACCAAATAAATAAATTAGCTAATAATGATTTAAAAATCAAGATAGAAAAATATAAGGAATTAATTGAAGGCATTAAGTATCCTATTTCAGTTGAAAATCAGGCAAAATTACTTGATGAATTGAGTTCTCTAACCAACGAGCAAGAAGAAGAGGTTTTAAAACTAAATATATATAATGCAAAACGTGAAACCGCCTATAAATTAATTGATGGATTAACTGATTTAGATAATCTAGTTAAAGAAAATAAAAAACAAGAAATAACCCAAAAGATATCTGGAAATAGTTTGGATTTACAACAAGAGTTAACTGATATTAATGCAAAAATATTTGAAGCTCAAAAACAAAATTCCAAGCAAAAGATTCAAAAAATACCTTATCCTATTAATGATGTGACTTCACAGAATTCAAGAAATTTATTTAATGCAAAAATTGATTCTGTTCAGAGCGAAGAGGGCTTGTATCCTATTAACGATATTTTAGATTTATTAAAAAATGAAATAACCACAATAAATAATGAGGTTTCACTGATTGTAGATGCCTTTCGGAAAGATAAAATAAATAAGTTAATTAACGGTGTTACTGACATAAAAAATCTTGAGAACATTAGATTAGAATTACTTAGGGCCAAAGCAGCTGATGTCATTGATAATTTAGTTGATTTATCTGTCAAACAAAAAGAAGACTATAAAAGTGAAATAGATAAAAAAACTAATGATATTGACATTAATTTAGTAGTTGAATCTGCAAAGTTACAAAATAAAAAAGAAGAAACATTTAAGTTAATTGATCGGGTTTCTTATCCTAAGAAAAATAATGATTTTGTTGCTAAGTCAATTAAAAAAATTAAGGATGAAGTTCAAGCTTTAAATAACAATAGTGAAGTTACAATAAAGAAGCAAGAGATACAAACATTTGATACTAAGCTCAAAGAATTGATAGAATTAGCAAAAACCATTGAATATAGCGAAAGCAATTCGCATGCACTAGTTAAAATTTTGGAAGGTTTTGATTCTGCAACCTCAGTTGCCAAATTAGAACAAATTCTTCCTAAAAGTTGACCTCAGCATATTAAAACACTCAAGAAATTGGCTGAGAAGTACTTTGGTATTAATTCTTATTTTGTAACCAATAAATTAAGTCATACATATCCTCAAAAGAACGCAAGTGATAGCGAAGGTTTGAGTTTGCAAGAATTTTGTCAACTATTAATAACCGAATTTAAAAAACAAGCAAAGATTAAAATTGATAGTTTATTAGTAGCTGATGAAGGCAAAAAACAACAATTGCATAAGCAAATTAATGATATCTTAGTTGATGGTATAATTTTTGCTATAGATCAAGATATTTTTGAAAAACCGCATCAAATTATTAATAAAGCTATTGCTGATGATGCGATTGAATTTATTCAAAATCTTGCTTATCCACAAGATAGTAATTCCGCCCAATCAAAAGCAACAATTAAAACTCAATTAGTTGATTCGTTTAAGATAAATCAAGTTATTTTGGTCAATGAAGAAGTCACAATTTTGCATGATAAATTAAAGAAATATAAAGAGCAGGTTGATGACTTAAATAGCCTGATAAATTTGATAACAGATATTACTAAAAAAATGTTCTACAATGATTTGTTTTCAAGAGCAGATAACTTAGAAAAACTAAAGGAACTTAAAAATAAGATCAAGTGGTATGTTGAACTACAAAGAGATATTTTATCCATTATTGATCTCGAAAAAAATGAATTTGACATTAGTTACGGTAGCAAGGCGGAAGATGTTTTAGATGTAAATCAAAACATAGTAAGTTTAAGAGAAAAATTATTAAACTACATTTTTAGCGCTAATAATCAATCTGAAATAATGCAGTTAAAATCTATTGTTAGTGAAGTAAAGGCCGCATATGATAAGCTAAAAATGTTATTTGTAAAAAGAGATACATTAATGATGTCAGTGTTTTTAAAGCAAATCAAAGAGGCTATTGGCGTAGGTTCAATTGAGACCATAATGAATAATGCATCTGAAGTTAAAAATAAAATGGATGTATTTTGAAAAAAGACATCCCCATATATCGGTTTTTATATTTTTGATCATAGAGACAAACTTTTAGAAAACGCTGCCAAGCCCGATAATGAAAGAATAATTGACGGCACAAAATTCAAAACATTTGATGAATTCATTAAACATATAAGAACTCAAACTAATCCAAATGAATTGCAGAGCATAATTGAACAGGTGGTTCCTTTATATCATAGTGTTATTGATTATTTATTGATTGCCAAAGATAATCTAACTCAGGCTGCTCATAAGTATTATAGGGATGAAATTCTTAAAGCAACTACGAAGCAACAAATTGAGCTCCAAGTTAATGATGCTAAAATATTTAATCAAAAAGTACTTGAATCAAGAAATAAACTAGCCCAAATTGGAAAGGTTGGGAATAGAGCTAAATTAATGATGGAAATTGAAAATGCAAATAATGCAAGCAATATTCAAAATGTGTTGAATAAGATAGAACAATTTAGAAATCAATTTAGCAATGCTACTTTAAAACTTAACGAATATAAGTCACTAAATGAGAAAGAAGAAATTAAGCTTAGAGATTTTGAAACGAGATTAGATAAATTGCAAGAAGCAGATACTTCGTCGCAACTGGCAAATGAAATTGAAGTTGAAATTGCAAGAGCAAAAGCAATTGCACAAGTAAAGCAATTGATTTTTCTAAATATCAATCAACAAAATAAATATATAATCTTACTTAGACAAGCAGGAATAAATTATTTAAATTATCATGCTGAAATAACTAGGTTAACAAATGAGGCTAAGCAATTTAATGAAAAAGTGAAAACTGCCAAAGACATTCTTTCTTTATTTGCTAAGGATAGTAACAAAACGACATTTAATAAAACAATTTCAAATGCTTTAGATATCCAAACAATGCAAAACATAATAGTTCAAATTAATGATTTTAAAATTAAGTATAACGAATCTAAGGAGTTAGTTGAAGCCTATAAAAATCTTAATAACAAAGATGCTACAAGGTTTGATCAATATAATAAAAAACTTGACGCTATCCAAGACGGTGATGAAGCTAACTCTTTGATAAATGAAATTAAATCTGAATTTAAGAGTAAATTAAAATTAATTATTAATAATATTCCTTATCCAAATAAGAATAGTAGTGAGGCGCAACATTCAATTAATGTATTAAGTGTAGGTGTTGATAATTTAAATACAATTGATCAATTTATAAATAAAGCAATTGAATTAAGCGAACTTAATGATGAGATTAACAAAAAGGCTCCGCAAGTTGATTTATTACAATATAGTGAAAATAATGCATTTGCAAAACAAGCAATCAAAACTGAATTAAATAAAGCAACAACTATACTCCAAGTAAAGACTGCTTTTCCAGATGATTGAAGTCAAAAAGTTGCTTATTATAAGCAAGTGTTAGAAAAATATTTTGAAGCACAAAATAAAACGAATCTTGCAGCAAGATTTAATAGAACTCACCCAAAATCTTCTGACCATACGGTTAGTGAATTGGAAAAACAATTATTGCTAACAATGAAAGTATTAGCTAAAAATCATATCAACACTTTCAAACATTTAGGTGATTCTAAAAAAGTGTTTATAGAAAGAATCGATGCTATAAATGGCTTTCCAGACGAAAATAGGATGCAACAAGTTGCTTTAATTTATATTGAAGCAGTTAAGGCAAATTACAATAATTTCATTGATAAATTAGCTTTACCTAATGATAACCATAATCAAGCAAACTCCTTGAATTCAAAGAATAACTTAAAAAATATTTTGGTTAATAGTTTTACAAAAATAAGTACTAAAATTAATAATCATCAAGAAGTGCAAGCATTGGAAAGCGAACTAAATAATCTCAATGAATTGGTTAATAATATTAAGACTAAAATTCAAAATATTGATGTAGAAACCAAAACATCCGTTTGAAATGAAGAATTTTCAAAAGCTGATACATCAGAAAAATTAAGATTATTACTTGCTAAAATAAATAAATTTGACCAGGTTTTAGAAAAGATTAATAGAATTACGGATTTACAATCATCTGATGTTGGAAGCGGTAATGAATTAGTTCATAGTCAACAAGTAAATGAAGAATTGTCTAAGCTTCGTGAATCTTATAAGGATAAGTTGGGTATAACAAAAGAAAATGATATTGATAAATTAAATCAATTTGTAGAAAAGGCAAATGAAGTGGTTAGATTGCTAAAAGATTCATTTAAAACCGATTTATTAGTAGAAAAAGCTTATATTAAAAAGATTGCATCTGCAGGCGATGCAGCACAGCTAGAAGAAATTAGAAATGATCTTCGAGAGTACAAAAGAGAGTTGACGAGATTTTGAAGTAGTTCTGAGAATCTTGAAAAATATATAAGAGACAACAAGGGCTTACTAAGCAAAAATGTTCTTAATGGAATTAAACGATATGAAGAGTTAGTTAATGATGCAAGAACATTTAATAGTGCAGCGGAGTTAAAGAAATTTAATGATTATACAATTCCTTTATATCATGGATATATTGATTATTTAATAATTGATAAAAGCGGAATACCTAAATCAGTATTAAATATCTTTAACCAAAGAGTTCAATTAGCTCCTGATAAAAATACAATTGAAAATGTTATTATTCCTGAGCTAAGATCATATCAAAGAAAACTAAGTGATTTAAAAACAATGATTAGTAAACTAAAAAGTAATGATTCAAAATCAAAATATAACGGTATGTTAGATGATGCTGATTCCTTAACTAAATTAGAAAATATTATATCAAATGCTAGAAAAGAATTAATTGTACAAAGGGTTGAAACTAGATTAAAACAGTTAAAAACAAGCAATTCTGATCCAGAAAAAAATAAGAAGCAAATTCTTAATGCTCCTGAAGAACAATATATAAAGGAATTTAAACAAAAGATTGAAAGAGCTTCTAACGTACAACAAGAAGAACAAATTGAGCGTGAATTTATTTTTAGCAGATACTATGAATCAAAGCGTCTTTACAGTGTGCTCAATTCACTTGAGTTCATAGGCGAAATTCTTATTAGTAAAGCAAAAAAATCTTTAAATCCTAAATATATTAATTTAATTAATAAATTTAAAGAAAAGGATTTTATTAAAGGATTTAAAAATAACGGCGAAACAAAGTATCAAAATAATTATACATATACAGAATCAAATAGTTCGGATAGAACACTAGCGCAATTTGCACATATGTGAGTGCAAATTAGCAACGATCAAACTGGATATTTTAATCAGCAGGACACTAATGATATATTCAGCGCCGCTACGCAATGAAGGCCAATATATAATGACATTTATGTTAAAAATCATAAATGAAATCAATTTCCGCTAGACAATTACCATAATTTAATTGATCAGGCAATTAGTTTAGCTAAAAAAGATAAAAAACTTACAAGTATAGAGGATTTATATGCAACTGTAGATACTATTGCAGGATTTGGCTTTGCAAAATTTAAGGAAAATCCAAATAAAGATGGAATTTTTTCCGTTGCTGCTTTATTAGATAATGCAAGAACTCATCAAGAAGTTAAAGGAAATGAATACCTTGTAGCCGCTTTTGTAGGTGGAGCAACAACATACGATTATTTCCGTAGGCAAAATAAAAATAGTAATTTATTGACGCATTACGATTTAGGTTGGAAAATATAAAAAAATTGATTTATGTTTTTTTAAAAAAGAATAAGAGTAATTCAAAATGTTAATAAGTTTGTAAGTTATTTTAGTAGTGCAAGCAAATTCAAAAAACTAAAAAATCAAGAAGTTTTTAGCCTTATCATTGATTTATTTTTATAGATAATCAATATATTAGTGGGGGTTAATGATAAATATTGAGCAAAATAAAGAATTTGTTATTGCTCAAAATAATTTTAAAAAATGCCATAAACAATTGTTTTAATGAAAAAAATATTATATTTGGGTTGTGACCACCTAATGAGACGCTTTTATGTTATTCTTATTTATATTACCGCTTTTTTACAATCGCCAGGATTCTAATATTTGTGATAGAGCATTACTATTGATATAAAAAAAATGCTAGTGCAAAAAAATGTAGAAGAAAATAATGATGTGTAGTATGAACACGGATTTTTAAGTAAGACATTATAATTTTTGCTGCTTTAAATAGTTTTTTAGCAAAAATGTTTTTTCAATAACTTTGATATTAATTTTTTTATAAAAAATAAACCTATATTGATGTATACAGTTTAAAAATCTAGACAAATTAATGTCTAGATTTTTGTTATTAAAAGGAATTAATTATGAAAAAAATCGAATTTTTTAAAAATTTAAAAGAATTTTACACAAGAGAAAAATTATAAAAATGCAAAAAACAAGAATTAAATTTTAAAAAAAGTTTAAAAGCATAGTTTTAAGGTTTAAAAATTTTATTTTTTATATTTTCGCTATTTTTTTTTTTTTCAAAAAGCATAAAAAATAATTTAAAATTTTTGCGTATCTATCGGTAAAAACTAGATAGAAAAATCTATTAGTAAATAAAAGAATAAATTTGTAGATTCGTTTAAAAAATAAGCGTTATTTTATTTTCGAATATCAAATATTAATATAAGTTGCTAATAAAATGAAAAGGAGAATATATATGCAAGATGGAAATGTTTCGCAAGAAGAAAGAAAAAATAGAAAAAGGAAAGCATTAGCTATTGCACTTCCGCTTATTTTTGGAACGGGCGTTGTTGTTGGCGCTTTGCTAGGCGGAATTAGGATAGGTCAATCCTATCAAATGAAGAAAGAAACTGTGCTACCAGCGAAAGAAACTAAACCTTCAATGGATAGACAAAATAGTGTGGTTTTAAAAGAAGAAGTTCCATTTCAACCAGAATTATTTAAAGATTTAAAAGATAATACTAAGGTTTTAAAAATAACAAATAAGGATGAGTTAGAATATAACGAGATCAAGGTTGTTGATAAAAATTTCATTAAACAATTAAAAGACGAAAAATATATTATTAACGATCCTAGTGCTGAATTATACATTCTACTAAAATATAAGTACAAAGGCGAGGATAAACCAACCTTAAAATTTTTTGCTCTTAATTACGATGTTAAGGAACTTAATGAACAATATAATTACTTTAAAGAAAAATATAAAGATTACTACCAAAGCGACTATAGATTTAGCAAATTTCTTAATGATAATTCAGAATTTAATGATGAAAAATTCAAAATCTCAGACGGCTATTATAAGGCAGAATACTTAAATAATATTTTTAAGAATCAAATATTGCCAATTTATCTAAAAGATGTTGAAGAAGTTAAAAAAGTGGGATTGAGACATTATTATAATACCGAAGCATTTATAGAAAGATATGAGCAAGGTGTCAGACAACAAATCAGCCAGCATTATTATAATCCATATGACCCATCCCCACTTTATCCTAACGAACTTAAAAATGTTTTTGTTTTTAATGATAAATTAAAAAAAGTTCTAGAAAAGGATTATAACGACAAAGGGCTTTATTGAAATTATGAAAAATTTATTATTAACAGACAATTAGTCAAAAATCTTGATACACCTTTATTAAAAAGATTTTTAACACTTTTATATACCCATTTTAATAGAAGTAATTCTATTCATGACTTTACTGATTCTTTAACCTCCCAAAAAAATATCGAAGAAAAATATCAAAAACTTTATACACCACAAACAATGTTTTTTGGCGAACTAGAAAAAGCGTTTTCAGATTTACAACTAGAGTTAAGAATACAAAGATATGGTTTATATGATGATAATTTAAATATTGATATGCCTAAATTGCAAAAATTTTATGATTTACATGATTTGTGATGGGAAAATAAGGAAACATTTAATAAACAATTGATTGACTTTTTATTATCTGCCAATAAATTAATAGACGTTTATAATGACAAGGTTCAAAACGGTAGCCTTGGTAAAGAATATTATGAAAAGTTTTTATTATATCCAATCGAAAAAAATTCACATTATGATGTTGTTAATATTTTATTAGATAAATTCCTTTCGACTGATGCTAATTATCAAACCGTAAAAACTAGAATTGATTTGCTTGGAAAAATTGATGAATTAGTGAATAATTTTAAAAATGATTTGGCTAATGCATTTAAGGATTTAAATATTGAAACTAAAACAAAAGAAATAACAAATTATTATCTTCAAACATTTATAAAAGATATCGATACAGATAAAACCCTTCTTGAATCACAAAACAGTCTTGAAATTTATTTTGAAGATAAAATTCTAGATTTAACAAATCATTACAATTTAGATTTTGAGGATTTTATTAAAAATATTGTTTAAAATCATGGGATTTAATATCACCATTGTATTAGTTTGCTAGAAATAATCAAAAAAATAAGGTACAACACATTAAAAAAGGTTGTGCCTTATTTTTGTTTTTATTAATAAATATAAAATTAGTTATTATTACCTTCGATCTTTTTTACAGCCTTAGCAACCCCAGATTTTTTATAAGAGCCAGCTACTCATTTGGCTTGAATTTTAATGTTTTTTAATGCATTATTCATAGCAATAAATGCCCCTACATAAGGGATTGTTGAAGTGTCATTACCTGAGTCTCCAAAATGTACAGTTTCAATTGGGTTGATATCAAGAAGTCTGCAGACATAATCTATTGCTTTTCCTTTTCCTGCGTTTATGTCATTAATTTCAATCGCATAACCCTTTGAAACAATATGAAGTGAAAGGTTTCTGAATTTCTTGGCCAATTCTTCAGCTAACATTCTTATATATTTTTTGCTTCCGCCAAAGGTAATGATTTTTGTGGCATTAGTAATATGAGGAATATCATCATAAGTTTTTTGAATTAAATTTTTAATTCAAGGTCTGAATAACTTTAGTTTAGAGGATGTACCGTAGATTGTGTTACCACTATTGAAAATGAAAAATAATTTTTTTTCTTTTAGAATTTCAACAATAGACATTACAGTGTCTTTTTGAATTTCGTTTTTTAATATGGTTTCACCATTTGAATCAACAATCAAACCACCATTTTGACATATTACATATGGCGAATTTGTTTGTTTAGCTAAATTAAGAACAAAATCTGATGCGTAACGTCCAGTGGCAATGATGAAAGGTATTCCCGAGTCGTTTTTGCTTTTAACTATTTCAAAATTTTCTTTACTTAGTCCTTCTTTTGTTTTAGGTAAATCTAATAATGTACCATCTAAGTCTGTAAAATAGGCTTTTGGTTTAAAATTAATCATATTTTATTTAGTTGTTAAATTTTTTAATTAATTCTTCAGCAGGCATATATCCTTGTGAAGTATTAATTAATTTTCCATCAACATAGAAGAACAATGAAGGTATGCTTGATACGTTCATTTCACGTGCAAAATCACGATTTTGATCAATATCAAAGTCAAAAACATTAATTCCTTCATTTTCTGTGCCTAAACGTTGGATTTCTGGGCCTATCATTTGGCATGGTGGACATCAAACCGCTCTAAAAGCCAAAATCGCTTTGCCTGTCAAGTGATCGTCGTTTAATTCGTTTTGTAGTAATTTCTTGTACATATTTAATCTCCGTTCATTTAGTATGCTCTAGCAAAAATAACAACTTTATCAGTTTTTTTGTTTGTATAGAAACAATTTTCATACTCTGGCAATATATTGACATTAAAAGGTATGCAACGTGTTGAAGCTCCGGTTTCTTCCTTGATTTTATCTTCATCATCGCCGTTGCCATTAAATTTAGTTATAACTCAATACCCATCTTCAATCAGTTTCTTGAATTCTGTATAGTTTGAAGCTACTCTTATATTGTTAGTTAATCTCTTTTTTGCTTCACTTAATAGGTTATTTTGTATATCAACCAATAACATTTGAGTTTTATTTATTGCCTCATCAATAAAGACACTAATCTTTTCGAGTGTATCTCTTCTGACAAGTGTAACCTTATTTTCATTTAGATCTCGAGGACCTATTTCAATTCTTAATGGTGTACCATGAATTTCGGAATTGGCAGCCTTATACCCTGCACTTTTATTAGTTTTATCTATTTTTGATTCTATATTTAATTCATTTAGTTTTTCATGAATTTGTTCAGCAACACGTGCTACTCTCGGATCTTTCGAGGCAAATAATTCAAGAATGTCGACTTTTATTTGAGCAATTTTAGGTGGAATAATAATTCCTCTATCATCGCCATGAGTCATTATTAACGCGCCTAGCAATCTTGTCGAAACACCTCATGATGTTCCATAAGCATTTTCGAGTTTGTTTTCCTTATTTTTGAATGTAATATCAAATGCTTTTGTGAAATTTTGGCCCAAATAATGACTTGTTCCAGCTTGTAATGCTTTGCCATCCTTCATCATTGCTTCAACAGTAAAAGTATAATTGGCGCCGGCAAATTTTTCATGCTCGGTTTTTTGTCCCTTAACAACAGGTATTGCTAGATATTCTTCAATAAAGTTGGTGTATACATCCAACATTTTCTTAGTTAATTCCTGTGCTTCTTGCGAATTAGAGTGTAGTGTATGACCTTCCTGTCATAAAAATTCTCTTGTTCTTAAAAAAGGATTTGTTGTTTTTTCCCATCTAAGGACATTTACTCATTGATTGTAAATTAAAGGTAAATCATTGTATGATTCAACCTCGTTTTTAAAGAAATCGCCGAATAAAACTTCACTTGTTGGTCTTATATAGAATTTTTCATTAAGTTTCTTTCCACCAACTTCAGTGATTGTTGCTAATTCTGGATTGAAACCTGCAATATGATTTTTTTCCTTCGCTAATAAATTTTCCGGAATCAAAAGAGGTAGATTGACATTTTGAACACCTAAGGTCTTAAATTTTTTGTCAAGGATAAGGCGAATATTATCTCAAATTCCAAATGATAATGGTTTGAATATAATCGAACCTTTCGAAGAGCCATAAGCCATTAAGTCGCCATTTTGTATGACATCGGTATATCACTTTGCAAAATTCTCTTTTTGAGTTGTAATTTTTTCTAGTTTTTTCACAATTTATAATTTTATAGTTTTTTTTATTTTTGTATTTTTATTTATAAATAAAAACAGCCAGATAGGCTGTTATATTAAATCATCAAAAATATCATCGCCGGTTGCTACAGTAGGAATATCAAAATTTCTAGCAACAATATTACCAGCTGTTCCTAATCCTCTTAGCGACCCTAAAACTTTCGGATGCATGAATGATTTTGAATAAACTGTTAAAGGTAGAGCTTCTCTAGTATGGTCTGGTCCAAAGGTTGGGTCATTGCCATGATCAGAAGTCATAATTAATAAGTCATCTTTTTTCATAGCATTAATTAGTTTTGCTAGTTTAATATCTAATCTTGAAACATTTTGACTATATCCAATCGGATCTTCTCGGTGCCCATAGTGGCTATCAAATTGGACTAAGTTCACAAATATAAATTGATTCTTTGATGAAGATGCAGCGATATTGATAGCAATGTCCATATTTTCATCATCAGAAGCAGGGCCGTACACTTTATCAATGCCAACACCACTAAAAATGTCGTTAATTTTTCCGATTGCAATAACCTCAATGCCCTTTTTTTGTAAGTCCTCAAGAATAATGTGACCTGTTGGTTTGTTTGCAAAGTCGTGTCTGTTGAATGTTCTTGTAAATTTTCCGTTTTCATAAACGAAGGGTCTCGATATAACTCTTGCTACATTCCATTCTGGTTTTGAGGAACAAATTTTTCTTGCTCTTTTTGCATATTCGGTAAGTTTTTCAACACCTAATGTTTTTTCATCACCAATAATTTGCAAAGTCGAGTCAGGAGAAGTATAAATAATCATATCTCCCTTTTCCATATGTTGATGACCAAGTTCAGTTAAAATAACTGTACCAGAAGCGTTTCTATTACCAATAATTTTTCTTCCATCAAATGCTTTTGATAGTTCAGCTACCAAATCATCAGGGAAGCCTTTTTGAGTAAATTGAGGGTTTGGAACTTCTGTATAAATTCCCATCATTTCTCAGTGCCCGGTTAGAGTATCTTTTCCATTTGATATTTCATGTATTTTTGCAACATATGCAAGCGGTTTTTTTACTTTTTGATTATGTCCTGCAATTTTGGCTACTTCGGTAACACCTAATGATTTTCATGTTGGAATTTCTAGTGGTAAGGCTTCAGAGGCATGCAATAAGCTATTTGCACCTTTGTCACCAAATTCTTCTTGACGAGGCTCAGGTCCAATTCCTAAACCATCTGTTACAATAAAAAATATACGATTAAATTTCATAATTTCTCCTTAATGTTTTATTACTTCAACTTGTTCGGTTAAATATATATCCATACTTTTTAAAATTTCTTTATCAGATTCGCTTGATATTGTGGTCCTATGTAAATATAAACCAGCAAGTTTATTAATTTGATCATATGCTTTTTTAGCTATTTTAGATGTTAGCGCACTAATTGAAAGGGCCATAAGCGTTTCTTTAACATCAAGTGATAGATGATTGTAATGTAAGTTTTGTTTTAAATCCTTAACTAATTCTATGACATCAGGATTTAGAACGTCAATTGTTGAATCAATTTTTGCAAAATACTTTAAGGCATTTAGAACTACAGCACTATTAGAATTTAATAACTTAGATTCTTTCCCTAACAAAACATGACCAGAATTTATTTCAATAGCTGAGCAAACTAAATTATTTTTGTTGGTGTATTCATTTGCAAATTTTATTGATCCTATAATATTAGGGTCAATATTGTTATTTTTAATTATTTTATTTAATCTATTTAGATAGACTTTTGGACATTTATCTTGTTGGTAATTTACTTTGGTTTGATAATACCTACATACTATTTCTTTTTGAGAGGCTATGGTAACTGCTTGATCGTTGGTAATACAAAATCCTGCCATATTAACACCCATATCTGTTGGCGATTTGTACAGTGATGTATTGTATATTTTTGTTAATAAATTATTTAATATTGGAAATGCTTCAAGATCTCGATTGTAATTTGTTGCTTTGATTTTATATGCGTTCCAATGAAATGAGTCGACCATATTTATATCATTTAAATCTACTGTAGCTGCTTCATATGCTAGGTTGGTAGGATGATTTACTTGTAGATTTCAAATGGGAAAAGTTTCAAACTTAGCATAGCCAGATTTTATATTATTCTTATTGTCGTGATATAGTTGTGAAAGTATTGCACTTAATTTCCCAGATCCCGGTCCTGGTGCCGTTACGACAATGATTCTTTTTTTAGTAATAGCATAGTCATTTTTGCCAAAACCGCTTTCAGATACAATATGTTCAATGTCGTGGGGATAGTTTTTTATATGATATTGCTTAACAACATTAATCCTTCGTTTAGTTAGCCTATGAATAAAGGACTTGATTTGAATAGAATCTTCATATTGTGTTATTACAACATTTTTAACCTCAAGGTCATATTTTTTAAATTTATTAATAATTCTAAAAATATCCTCTTCATATGTAATATTAATGTCAGACCTTATTTTTCTGTTTTTTATATCCTGGGCAGCAATCACTAACATTATTTCAACTTCGTCTTTAAGTTTTAACAGCATTTGTAATTTTGCATCATGTTTAAATCCTGGCAAAACTCTTGTGGCATGAAAGTCATTGAATAGTTTTCCACCAAATTCAACATATAATTTATTGCCAAACTTATCAATTCTCTTCCTAATTTCATCAGATTGAAGATTAATATATTTGTTATTATCAAAACCAATTTCCATAAATTTTTCCTAAAATATAAATTTATTTTAATTCTTAAATAATTTTATAACAATTTAATATTATGATATTAAGAAATTACAAATAGTCATCTTTTAAAAGGAAAACAACGCAACGCTTCATAAACTATATAATGATAATTAGTTTTTAAAGTTTAGATGAGTTTTTAAAAATTATGATTACAAAAAATTAATAAAGGGGAATTTTGACAATTAAATTGCTTCTCTTTACATTGAACTTTGTTATATAAAAACGATTTTTATTTTTCAATTAACCGTGTTGAATGCTTATTTTTAATTGCATTATCAAAGGCGCCAAGACTATAAATCCTCATACATTTTTGATTTTTAGGTAGTAAATAAACTTTTAAAGAATGCTACATCATCAGTGAAACTACTAAGATCAAATGATAGACGTTACTATTTATAGTGCAAAAAATTTTTGATGCTTCTTAAAGAAAGATTTATTTATTTTAATTTTTAAATAATATGAAGTAAAAAGAACCTAATATGTTATTACTAATTTTTTAAATTTTGTTTTTTAAATATTTTTTCAAACTATAGTTGTATTTATAAAATTAAAATATATTGTTTTTTAAGTGCAATTTTTATTGTAAAAATATGTTTTTGGCAAAGAAAGATTCTTTAGATATAGAAACAAAATTGATTTTAGCATATAAGTTTTTGGTGTTTTAAAAAGTTAATAATTGAATCTTATTTGTTTGTTCCCATCTTTGTGTAGATTTTTATCTACCTTGTATATTTTGTCCCTTAAAATTAGTAGAAAAATAATTTTTTATCTTGCTAATTTATTATTGCAGTCAAATCTTAACTAATGTAAAATTAAAAAATCTTTAAAGGAAAGTAATTTTGGTATTTTTATCATTATTTAAAAAAACAAGTTTTAAATAAAGAGTAAAATTTTATTATATAAAAAATTTCGAAAGGCATAACATGAAATTTAATGAACTAAGAACTAAGATAGTCGCTACAGTCGGACCTTCAAGTGAAAGTTATGAAACAATGAAAGCTTTAATTGAAGCTGGTGTTACAACCATTAGAGCAAATTTTTCACATGGTACAATTGACGATCATAAAAGAAAGTTTGACATTGCTAGACAAATATCAAAAGAAATAGATAGACCAATTTCATTGATGTTGGATACAAAAGGGCCAGAAATCAGAATTGGTAAGATGCAAGATGGCGTTTGCTTAATTCCTGCTAAACATAAATTAACTATTAGAACAGATAAAAAATCATATGAAAATTTAATTGGAGATGAGAATACTATTACCGTTTCATATCGTATGGACCTAGATGTTAATGAAGGTAATAAGGTATTGATTGATGATGGTAAATTGGTAACTATTGTTAAAGAAGTAAAACCTAATGAAGTTATTGTTGAAACTATAAATTCTCATAAATTAAAAACAAATAAAAGAGTTAATATTCCGGGTGTTAATTTCTCTCTACCATTTTTATCAGAAAAAGATATTAATGATATTATTTGAGGAACTCAATATAAAGTTGACTATATAGCAGCATCATTTGTTAATAATGCAGCGCAGGTTAATCAAATAAGAAAAATTCTTGATGAGCATAACGGACAACATATTCAAATAATTTCAAAAATTGAATCTCAAATGGCAATTAACAATATTGACGAAATAATTAGAGCATCTGATGGAATTATGATTGCTAGAGGTGATTTAGGTTTAGAAATACCTTATTATGACGTTCCATATTGAGAAAAGAAAATTATTCGTGCAGCAAGAATTCAAGGAAAGAATGTTATCGTTGCAACACAAATGCTTGACTCAATGGAAAATAATCCTTTACCAACAAGAGCAGAAGTTACTGATGTTTATTACGCTGTTGAATTAGGTGCTGATGCAACTATGCTTTCTGGTGAATCCGCATCTGGAAAATATCCAGTTGAAGCTGTTAAAACAATGGCCAAAATAGCAAAGAGAGCTGAAAAAGAATATTTTACTGAATTATTCTATGAGAAACAAATTCAAAAGGTTGCTAATGATCAAAATTCAAGAATGCTAATTGCTTATGAAGTAGCATCAATATTGCAACCTGGCGATTATAAGTTTGCTATTGTTTTATCACATAGTGGTAAATTATTAAAAGAGGTAGCTAAGTATCGTCCTAATGCTCATATTATTGGTGTTGTAAGTGACGACAAACTTGTATGGAGTTATGGAGTAACTGCGGGCGTATTTTGCGAAAAACATTCAGAAGCTGTAAGATCTTTAATAAAATATAATCACGATGCTGGACGTCAAGTTTTAGAGGAATATGGTGCTAAAAAAGGTGATAAATTTATTGTTGTGGATAGTTTAAATATTACTTCACATGAGTTCTAAAAGTTATTTTTATTAATAAAAAACCGCAGCGTTAGGCATGCGGTTTTAATTTAAACAATTTTAATTTATTTATTTAGATCATATTTTTTTGTCGAGTTTATATGTATTTCTTAACTTTTTTAGTTGCTTAGAAATTTCTTGATTTATGATGTATGAAAAAGGGTTAAATGTAATTCTTTCATTTGTTTCAAAATATTTATCCAAGAAACCAAATGTTGTTTCACCATACATTGAGTATAGAATTTCGCCTATTTTGGTGTCTAGTCAAATATATTTATTAGCAAGAATTTTTCTATCCAAAAAAAGAATCATATTTGGCAATTTGTCAAGAATTTCTAAGGTAGTTAAACTATATAATTTTTCTTCTGATTCTGACTTTGTTAGGAAGAAATCTCTTTTTATTGAGTCAATAATTTTATGTTTGCTAAGATAGTAGTAATAACAGAAAAATGTGTGGCCTCATTCTTGGTTATATTCTTCTTCCCCGTCATATAATTTGCAAAAATCGTCATGTTGTTTCTTACTTATTTCCTCAATCGAGAAAATTTTAGTGAAATCTTCATAGGAATTTAACGGCTCATTAAGTTTTTTTAACAAATTTTTTGATTCCTCATATAACACATTTTCATTTTGAATATTTTCGTTTTTCTCTGGTTGCATATTTATTCTTCCCCATTTTTAGGATAATAAAGAATTTATAATTTGATTTCTTAATAACATTTAGTTGTTTAAAATATTAAACGTTATTTATCTTATTATTTCTTTATTCATATATGGAACTAAAACTTTTGGAACAGTTATTGAACCGTCTTCATTTTGATAATTTTCTAAGATAGCAGCAACAACTCTATCAATGGCTAAACCAGAACCGTTTATTGTGTATGCATATTTAGTTTTTCCCTCTTTAGTTCTATATCTAATTTTTGCTCTAATTGCTTGAAAATCCTTATAAATTGAAATTGAACTAGTTTCGCGATATCTCTGCTCAGAAGGAATTCACAACTCAAGGTCAATTGTTTTAGCTGACCCAAATCCCGTATCACCTGTTGATAATATAAGCTCTCTAAAAGGTATTTCTAGTAATTCTAAAATGCTTTTTGCATCATTGACCGTTTTTTGTCATTCCAATAAACCATCTTCTTGTTTAACAAATTTAACTAGTTCAACTTTGTGAAATTCGTGTTGTCTAATTAAGCCTTTTGTATCTTTACCACCACTCCCAGCTTCAGATCTAAAGCATTTAGTATATGCGACATATTTGATAGGATTTTCAAGATTTAATATTTCATCGTAATGCAAATTGGTGACTGGAACCTCGGCAGTTGGTATCAGTCATAAGTCACTATTTTCGACCTTAAAAAGATCTTCGCCAAATTTTGGGAGTTGTCCTGTGCCATAAAGCATATTTGAATTAACTAGGTGCATTGGCATAATTTCTTTATATCCATTTTTTATATGTGTATCTAACATGAAATTTTCAAGCGCCCTAATTAATCTAGCCCCATCGTTTTTATAAAGTGCAAAGCGTGATTTTGAAAGTTTAACGGCTCTTTGGAAATCCACAATATCAAGCTTAGTTGCGATTTCATAATGCGGCAAGACATTTTTAACTAATCCACGTCCAAGGTTAGCATATTCGCCAATGCAAACATTATCCTCATCGCTTAAACCTATTGGCACGTCATCATACGGGATATTAGGTATTTGTAATAATAACTTATTTACTTCTTTGACAATTTGATTTGTTTCAGATTCGATTGATTCAATTTGTTTTTTGGCTTCATTTACTTCTAGCATTAGCAAGTTATAATCTTGGTTATTTCTTTTTTTGATTCCTATTTCTTCGCTTAGTTTATTTCTTTTGGCCTGAAGACCTTCTAAATTATGAATCAATGAATTTCTTTTGTCACCAAGTTCATAAATTTTATCAAGTGCTAAATGGTCAAAATTTCTGTTAGCAAGTTTTTTAATTACTTCTTCCTTATTTTTTAAAAGATATTTTAGGTCAATCATATTTTAAACTCCCTGAATTAAACTATCAATAATTTTATACTTTTTTAATAAAGTATGGTTGTTATTAACTTTAATTTGCATATCCTTAAATAGGTCATAAAAAAGTATGATTGTGCTACAATTAAAAAGATATGCTTAAACAGAATTTTATAGTAACTGGAACATTTGAAAAAGTGTTATGGAGATCAAGAGATCAGCGTACAGCAATTGTGGCTTTTAAAGTTTTAGAAAATGATAAAAAAAATCCAATAATCTTAAATTCCTATAATTCAATAACCATAACTTTTTATGATCATTTATTTGACGAATTAAAAATTGAAATTCACGAAAAAAAATATGAAATAAGCGTAATTAAAAATAACCTTTCAAAATATAATGATAGTTATTTGATCGATTCCCAAATCCCTTTTAAAAAAGTTACATCTGAGCTTCTAATTGAGGAAAAAAATGAATATTTAAGTCAAGTTTTTAAATTAGAGCTATTTAATGAATTAAAAAATGTTAAGTTTAATACATTGATAAGAGATTTAGGAGAAGATGTTTTTCAAAAAATTTATGACGATAAAAAGCTTTATGGGCAAACATTTGGTATTACTGCGGAAGATTGAAAAAGACTTGTGGAAATAATAAAAAATAACTTTCAATATTTAATTGATATATCACACCTTTTTAAGATTAATGTTTCAAAGGCAACAAGCAGGTTAATTTTAAAGAAATTTAGTAGCCTTAAAAGTTTTCTAGATGAGTATTTTGATAATTTATACGATTTTTATTTTGACCTTGAAGAATATGAAAATATTAAGATATCTGATATTGATAAGATTGCAATTGAATTTAATCCTACATCGCTAGTTCAAAAAAACGCAACTTATTTATATGCATTTGTGGAAGAATATTTTTTTAATTCTGGTAATACGCGAATTAAAGTAGATAAATTTTATAAAACCCTATGTAATATTTTTAATAATGAAATTTTTAATAGTATTAAGAAACATTTTGATGAGACAGTTGCCCAATTATTAGAAAAAAGATTGCTTATTTCTTTAAAATACATTGATGGTGAGTACTATACTACTCGCGATACAATCTATAAAGAAGAATATGTTGTAAAGCGTCTTTCATATATATTAAAGAAATCAAATTACGAAGAGCCTAATATTTTAAATATTCCATCGATTTTTGATGCACAACAAGTCACAGCTATTAGATCAGCTTTAACTGAGAATTTAGTATTAATTACTGGCAATCCTGGGACTGGTAAAACATTAATAACTAATGAAATTATTGACCAATTAGCTAAAAAATATGATCATAACGATATAGCAATTTTAACTCCGACTGGTCGAGCAACAATTAATATTAATATAAAGCAAGAAAATATGAAGGCCCAAACTATTCATAGTTTTTTGCGTTGAGATCAAGAAAGTAACAGATTTTTTACTAATGAAGATTCAACCTCTGATATTAGTATTTTAATTATTGATGAGTTTTCAATGGTGTCATTGGATTTATTTTATAATCTTTTAAAAGGTATATCAAAATATACATTAGCTAAAATTATCTTGGTTGGCGACAAGGATCAATTGCCGGCCATTGGCAGTGGTTACTTAATTAAGGATTTTATTGAGAATAATATTTTTAAAACTATTATTTTAACTAATATATATCGTCAATCTGGAAACTTTGATATTGTTAAAGATGCTTTAAAAATAAATGAAGGGGTATTTCCGGATTTTGAATCAAAAAATTCTGAATTTTATCCAACAAATCGCCTTGAACTTAAAAATAAATTAATTAAGAAGATTGAAGAATTATTAGCTCAAGGCTATACAAAAAAAGACATAGCTATTCTTAGCCCAATATATCGTTATGAAACTGGTATTGATGAAGTTAATGAGGCTCTTATTAGTTATTTTAGAAATAAAGAAAAACCTGAAGTCGCTAAATATCGTGAAAGAACATTAGCAATTAATGATAAAATTATCAACCTAGTTAATGATTCTAAATTGAAAGTTTTTAATGGTGAAATAGGTTATATTTCGAAATTTATATATGCTAAATCAACAACAAAAAAGGAACCTATTTTATCACACATTTCCATTGAATTTGATAGTGATGACAAAGTGGTTACCTTACCAAGAGCCTATTTCTTTGAAAATACTTATTCAGCCTATTGTACAAGTGTTCACAAATATCAAGGTAGTGAGTGCAAGGCTGTAATTGTAATTTTATTCTCAGAAGCCAAAAAATTATTAAGTAAAAAATTAATATATACAGCAATAACAAGAGCAAAGCAATATAGTGTTATTATAGGCGAAAAAAGTGCGCTAGAATTTGGTATTGCAAATGACGATGATTCGAAAAGAATTACTAATATTCAATATCTATGAATGAAAAATCATAAATAACAAATATTTTGTTTTAATTTTTAATTATTAAGGAGAAATTATGAAATTAATTGTTGGATTGGGAAACCCAGGTGTTGAGTACGAGAGAACAAGACATAATGTAGGTTTCATGGTTATTGACAAACTTGCCGAGAAATTAGAATGTCCCCTAAAGGAAAAAAAGTTTAATGGAATTTTTTATAAGGATAGTGAAATAATTTTAGCTAAACCCTTGACATATATGAATAATAGTGGCGAATTTATTAAAGCAATTTGCGATTATTTTGAAATAATGATCGACGATATCATTGTCGTTTATGATGATATGGATACCGAACTTGGTAAAGTTGCTATTAGACAATCAGGCTCTTCAGGAGGCCATAATGGCATTAAGAGCATTATAAACCATCTAGGCACCCAAGATTTTAAACGTTTAAAAGTGGGGATTGGTAGAAAGGAAAACGCTATTAACTTTGTTTTAGGAAAATTTAGTTATAGTGATTCATTGGTAATTGAAAAAGTTATTGATGCAGCATCTGATGCCTTAATTCAATTTATTAGTAATGATATTCGTTATGTTATGAATAACTATTCAGGTAAAATTTATGGAAAATAAGTTAATTGAATTAAGACAAAAATTTTTTAATGAATTTATTAATAACCTTGTTTCATTGGATGAAACCTTTATCCTTGGCATTAGTGGTGGTCCTGATTCAATGTGACTGCTCAATCTTATGAAAAATCAAAAAATTATTGTTGCTTGTGTTAATTATAATAAGCGTGAGGACTCGTGAAAAGATGAAAAAATAGTTCGAGATTTTTGCTATAAAAATAACATCGTATGCGAAATTTTTTCAATAGAAAAATCAAATGATCATGCTGGTAATTTTCAAAAAAAAGCACGTGATCAAAGATATACATTTTATAAAAAAATTTATGATAAATATAAGGCTAATTATTTAGTTCTTGCGCATCACAAGGATGATTGTCTTGAAACATTCTTATTTCAGAAGCAAACTTTTAGACACCCAAAACAATATGGAATAATGCCATTAAATAAAATTAATAATATGAATATTTTTAGACCGATGATTAATTTGTGGTATAAAGATGAAATTTTAGCATTCTGTAATCAATTTGCGATTCCATATGCTATTGATTATACAAATAATTTGCCTATATATACTAGAAATAAAATTAGAATTGGTCTAAAAAAATGTTCTTCTTTACAAAAAGATGAATTATTTTTAAAATTAAAATTCTTGAATAAAGAATTAGAGAAAAAACAAAATCTTGTAAATAATGAATTTAAAAAGTTTAGGGAATCTAATTACAATTATAAAATTCTAAATTTTGATCATTGTTATATTAATGAAATTTTATTTGAATATTTGCACGCTAATGTTAAGGATATTAAAATTTCATTAAATAAATTAAATTCATTTAAAAAGTTTATTATGTCTCAAAAAAATTTTAAAGGTTTTAAAATTAATGATGAAGTAATTATCTATAAGAAGCAAGCGTCTCTAAAAATTTGTAAAAATTAATTTTTATTTTATAATTTTGCTAATAAATTATATTAAATTACTATAGAAAGGAGTTTTATATGGGAAATAAAAATAACTCTCCACAACCGAAAGAAAAGAAAAAAATTGGATTATTTGGAATAGTTGGGATTTTTATTGCTATTGTTGCCTTTATAGTTCTTGTTTTAATTGCAGTTGATCAAATTCGTGCTGCTTCAATCAAATACGAGAATCTAGGTTTTTTAGAAAAAGTCGTAAGAGAAACAGCAAAAAGTCAAACTGATGGTCTTTATGTTTCGCAATGATTAGAAAATACTTATTCTGATACTTTAAATATTACAGTTAATGGAACCCAGAATGAATTGCAATTTTTGCTTGGTCGAAAATTTTATCCCTTTTCATCTTATTCATTTACGATTAACTTAAGTGGATTATTAGAAAGGGAATTACCATCTTCATTAATTTCATGAACAAATACTAAAACATATTATGAAGCTCTTAGTGTCATAACTTCAACAAGTGGTGGTATTTCTGGCTCATTTAGTTCAGCACCAATTCCACAGGCAGGCATCTTCGAAAAATACATAAGTCCAGCAATTAATGTAATCTTCTTTGGAATTATTATTATTGCTATTGTATTTAGCTTAAAATCAATGTCAAGAAGAGGATTGGGCGGTGATTTTGGTATAGGTAATAAATCATTAGCACAAAGAGTATATTCAAATAAAAAATTCTCAGATATAGCAGGAAATGAGGAAGTTAAGGAAGAAGTTAAAGAATTAGTTGATTATTTAAAAAATCCTAATAAATATGATGCTGCGGGTGCCAGAATCCCTAAAGGTATTTTACTTGGAGGCCCTCCAGGAACTGGTAAAACCTTAATTGCAAAAGCTACAGCAGGGGAAGCTAATGTGCCTTTCTTCTTTATTTCCGCTTCGAATTTTGTGGAAATGTTTGTTGGTCTTGGGGCCAAACGTGTTAGAGATATGTTTGAAGAAGCAAGAAAACATGCACCTGCAATTATATTTATCGATGAATTGGATGCTGTAGGTAGATCGCGGGGCGCTGGAATTGGTGGCGGAAATGATGAAAGAGAACAAACTCTTAACCAATTGCTAGTAGAAATGGACGGCATTAAGGAAAATAGTGGAATTTTAATTATGGCAGCAACTAACAGAACCGATGTTCTTGATCCTGCCTTATTAAGACCTGGTCGTTTTGATAGAACTATTACTGTCGGACTTCCTGATATTAAAGAAAGAGAACAAATCCTAATATTACATGCGAGAGGAAAAAGAGTTGATCCTAAAATTAGTTTCTCACAATTAGCTAGAAGAACTCCTGGATTTTCGGGTGCACAACTCGAAAATGTAATTAATGAGGCTTCATTATTGAGTGTTAGAGAAAGAACTCTATTTATTACTTTAGAACAAATTGATGAAGCTATTGATAGAGTTATGTCGGGTCCTGCTAAGAAATCAAGAACAATTTCTGAAAAAGAAAATATAGCAGTTGCGTATCATGAAGCGGGACATGCCGTTGTTGGAATTAAAATGAAAGGCGGCAATAAGGTACAAAAGATTACCATTATCCCTCGTGGTCAGGCAGGTGGATATAATTTAATGATGCCTGAGGAAGAAAAATACAATCGTTCAAAATCAGAGTTAATTGCTATTATTACTTCATTTATGGGTGGCCGTGTCGCCGAGGCAATTATTTATGGAAAGGAAAATGTGTCAACTGGTGCTAGTGATGATATTGCTAAGGCAACATCTATTGCACGTAGAATGGTTACTGAATGAGGTTTATCTGATTTAGGACCTATTAAGTATGAGGAAGATACATCAAATCCATTTTTAGGGCGTGATTATATGAAAAACGCTTCTTTTTCAAACAAGGTCGGCCAAGAAATTGATGAACAAATTCGCAAAATTATTCTTACAGCAGAACGCGAAGCACATAAAATTATTTCAGAGAATCGCGATTTATTAGAGTTAATTAAAGATGCTCTTATTATTAAAGAAACAATCGTTGCTGAGGAAATTGAATATATTGCTGAAAATATGAAATTACCAGAAGGGCTAAGCAAAACAAAAGAACAATTAAAAGTAGATTATTCAGAAGTTGATTTTAATAATTTATTTAATGAAGTTTCAGGAGCTAAAAAAATAACTGAGGATAAATATAAAAACGACTTAGCAAAGGAACTTGCAAAACATGATGTTCCATTGGATGATAATTTGTCTGGTAATGATGAAAATGATGATAATAATTAAAATTGAATAACTTTTTATTTAAAATCCCAATAGACAATAACATGGTGTCTTTTGGGATTTTAATTTAATAATTTGTCATATGTGTTATATTAAGTGTCTTTTTTAGCTTTAATTTGTTTATGTAATTGTTATATATTATAATTTAGTTAATTATAAATTACTGTATAGATAATGTAAATTAAACACGCAAAGGAAGAAAAGATTATGAAGAAGAGTTTATTAAAAATATTATTGCCCTTAACAAGTATCGGAATTGTTCCTGTTTTAGCAGTTTCATGCTCTAATTCTGAAAAACAATTATTAGAAAAAGAAATTGAAAATGTTAATAAAACTATCAAAGAGGATAAAAGTTTAACTGCCGAAACAAAAGTTTTATTAGCACAAAGTGTTACAAAGACAAGAAAATTATTAGCTCAAGCGAAGTCAGATGCAGAAATTAAACGAATAAAGGATGCATTTATTAATGAAATTAATGAGATTAAATTAAAAAACAAACAACAACCAACACCTAAACCAGATGACAAATCAGGCGATAATCCAAGTGCTCCTATTGATGAAACAAAAAAAGAAAATCAAGTAATTAAGAAATTAAAAGATATCTTTGAGGTTAGTGAAGAAAATAAAACTAAATATGGTGCTAAATTATTAAATAAAGAAGTTTGATTATGATATGGCAGAAAAGATAAAAATATAGTTGTAACACAACAAGGTAAGAATCCTAATTGAAAAAAAGGGGTTGATGTAATATTTACAATAAAAAATGCTAGTTTATTAGAAGATACACAACTTGTTAATTCTGAAAAATCAACCTATGAAAATAAGAAAAGAAATTCAATAGAATTGCAATCACAGCTTAACTATAAAATAGTCAAAAAGAGTGAGAAAGATGATTCTGATGGAAAAAATAAGACTGTTGATTTTGAAGTAATTGTTGAATATAAAAGTGCATCATACAGTAAAGATGGAAATCACATAATTTCCGATATTTCTAATACTTCTAAATTAGAATTTTCAATTAAGGTACCAAAAACTAATGAAAAAATTAGCGATGTTGATACCTTTATTAAAACTACACAAGGTAAGTTTAAACTAAATGATAAATATTCTAAAAAAGATTCTTTAAAAGATGATTTAAAACAAAAGAAGATTGATCTATGATATTCATACACCTCGCATGCCATTGTTTGGACCCTAAGAGATCAACACCCTAATTGAAGAGATTTGAATGAATCGGACCAGGTTTTATTATCAAGTGGTATTGAGTGAAATAAAGACGGAAAGAACTATCAACTTGCAAACTCTTCTAATCCAACATACATTAGTAAAAATAAAACAAAAATCAGTAGCAAGCTTGATTACGAAGTTAATGAAAAAGACGGCAAATTTATTTTAATAATTAAATATAAAGGTGCTGAATTTGTTAAAAATGGTGTTCCTATTATTGGCAATGAAGTTGTTTCTTCCGAAATAGAAATTGCTTAAAATAAAAAGAAAATAGAGGGAATTTCCTCTATTTTTATTAGTCTTAAATATTCTAAATATCGCCGGAATTTATTAATTGTTTTTTAATATCGTTAATAAGTTTTTTAGAAAAAATACCCCTTTTTAATCTACTTTGTTCTTCTAAAAAATCAAGTTCATTATAGATGCGATAAATCAATTTTAAAGGATAATTTAACTTAGTTATCGATTCTTTAAAGTCAATTCAGTCAATAACGTTAAACTCATCATCGTTGTAACATTTAATATCAAGGTCAAAGTCAATGTATTTAATGATATTATCCTCAATAAAAAAGGGGCTAGCTAAATTAACATAAATATTGTTTGGTCTATCATCATTAAGAGTTATCGAAGCATTATAAAATTTATTTTTGGCAAAGAAAAACAAAATAGGTTTTGAAACTAGCCAGTTGATATTTGATTCTTGCACTTTTGTTTTCATTAATAAAACAACAACAAAATCATCAAGATTAGCTATGATTTTACACCCTTCATATTGTCGATATAATGTGCCATCATACTTAAAAGCTTGAACAGAAACTAGCTGGCCCATTTGATATAGTTTCTTAGGTTTTCTTGATTCTAATTTTGATATATTTTCTTGTTTTGCTAAATCATGAAAACTCTTAATCTCATTATTAGAGCTCATGTATCCTCATTTTTAAATAATTAATATATGTATAAGAAACTAATTTTACTTAGTTAGTTATCATAAAAATTATAAACAAAAGTTACTAAAAACCATCTTTTTTAAAAAATATGCAAGAAGGTTTTATACAATTTTATCTATGAGATTAAGACATAATAAAAACGCATTAAGCACTCTCGAAAATAGCGAATTTTATATTAACCAATTCCCTTATACACCTAAAAAGAATGCCGTTGTTGAGATTGGTATGGGGAAGGGTAAGATGCTTTCAGAATTAGCACTATGTCATCCGGAAAACGAATATATAGGTATAGAGAAATACTCGACCCCAGCATTATCGGCGCTCAAAAAGATTGAACAAAAATCTTTAAAAAATATGAAGATAATTGTGGGTGATGCTGCTAAACTTAATGAAATTATTGCCGATAAGGTAAAAACAATTTGGCTAACTTTTTCTGATCCATGGCCTAAAAAAAGGCATTTTAAGAGGAGACTAGTTTATAAAACTTTTTTAGAACAATATAAATCTGTTCTTGATAAGGAAGGCAAAGTTTATTTTAAGACTGATAATAATGGGTTATATGAATTTGCATTGGAACAATTAAAGGAATTTAACGCTGATATAATTTATCATACGTCGGATTTACATAATTGTAATTATCAAATTGAAAATAAATTGACTGATTATGAAGAAAAATTCAGAAATGAAGGCAAAAAAATTTATTTTATTGCTTTTAAATTTTAAACCATAAAAAGTTTATGGTTTTTTTATGCCTTTAATTTTTATATCTTTTTTGATATAATTAATATATTACTTTGTAATATATTATAGGAGTAAATATGCTTAATGATGAAGAAAAAAAACTAGATGAACTAAAAATGAGCCAGGAAAAAAGCAAAGAGGAAACAATAGATGATTTTTATGCGGTTAGCGACGAAATTAAAAGAGTTTTTGATGACGAGCCAAAAGAAACAATAGATGATGAAGAGGAATATATTCCCCAAAATAATGAAAGCTATGTTGTCCAAAGTCAAATTCTAGATAGTGAAGTAAACGGACTAAGACCAGCTGATCTTGCAACGGTTATGAAGAGTTCGTTTCTTGAATATGCAATGAGTGTTATTGTTGCAAGAGCTTTACCTGATGCAAGGGATGGACTAAAGCCAGTTCATCGTAGAATATTATATGGTATGAGCGAATTAGGGATGTTTCATAATGTGCAACATAAAAAATCTGCTCGTATTGTTGGGGATGTGTTGGGTAAATATCACCCTCATGGTGATAGTTCAGTTTATGAAGCAATGGTTAGAATGGCTCAAGATTTTTCTTTGAGATATCCTTTAATTGATGGCCATGGTAATTTTGGTTCTATTGATGGCGATTCTGCTGCGGCTATGCGTTATACAGAAGCAAGGATGTCAAGGATTGCAGGCGCTATGGTTGATGGTATTAAGAAGAATACTGTTGATTTTATTGATAACTATGATGGGACAGAAAAAGAACCAGTAGTATTGCCTTCTAGATTTCCTAATTTATTAGTTTCTGGTTCATATGGTATTGCTGTTGGTATGGCAACAAGTATCCCACCTCATAATTTAAATGAGGTTATCGATGGTGTTTGTGCATTGGCAAAAAACCCTGATATTACAATAAGTGAATTAATGGAATATATTCAAGGGCCAGATTTTCCAACTGGGGGGATAATTTTTGACAAAGAAGGTTTAATACGCGCCTATGAAACAGGAGTTGGCCGTGTTACTATACGTTCAAAGGCAACTATTCAGGAATTGAGTAACGGCAAATCTAAAATTATTATTACAGAAATTCCATACGGTAAAAATAAAGCAAGCTTAATTGAAAGTATAAATCATTTAATTAAGGATAAAAAAATTGAAGGAATTTCCGATTTTCGTGATGAATCAAACCGTGATGGTATAAGAATTGTAATCGAAATTAGGAAGGCATATGTCCCAGAAGTTATTTTGAATAAATTATTTAAATTAACAGAATTTCAAACTAGATTTTCATTTAATATGGTAGCTCTAGTTAATAATGAACCGCAAAAACTTAATTTAAAAACTGCTTTAGAAGTATATTTAAAACACCAAATTAATGTTCTTACAAGAAGATTGCAATTTGATTTAGAAAAAGATTTAGCAAGAGCTCATATTTTGGAAGGCCTTAAAATTTGCGTTGAAAATATCGACCGTGTAATTGAAATTATAAAGAAATCAAAAACTGATGTAGAAGCACAAACAGAATTAAGTAATAAGTTTAATTTAAGTGAAATTCAAACCAAGGCCATTGTTGATATGAGACTCGGCAGACTAACTGGATTAGCTATTACTAAGATGAATGAAGAGCTGGCATTAGTTCACGAAAGAATTGGCGAATATCAAAGAATATTGGGCGATAAAAATGCTTTAATTGATCTAATAATAAAAGAGTTAAACGAAATCAAAGAAGCATATGGAGATAGCCGTAAAACGCAAATTAATTGAGATGAAGCCTCTGATATTAATAATGAGGATTTGATTCCTAGAAAGGACGTTGTCATTACTGTTACTACAAATGGCTATTTAAAACGTTTAGATTTAGATGAGTACAAAGAACAAAACCGCGGTGGCGTTGGTGTTTCAACTGCTAAAACCTATCAAGACGATGATATTCAAGACATTCTGGTAGCTAATACACATACTGATTTATTGATATTTACTACTGGAGCTAAGGTTTATCGTGTAAGAGGATATGAAATCCCAGTGGGGACTAAGCAATCAAAAGGTACACCAATTATTAATATCATTGGTGCTTTAAGTAGTGATGAACGTGTTATAAAAATATTAAGTGTTGATGATAGCGACTATGATAAAAATAAATTCTTAGTAACTGTAACTAAGAAGGGAATTATTAAAAAATCACATTTATCATTATATAAATTAATTAATCGAAACGGAAAGCTAGCATTTGGATTGCGGGATGGAGATAGTCTTGTCGAGGCACTAGTTGCGACTGATAATGAGGACATCTTTATAGCAGCCAATAATTCAAAATTATCACGTTTTGAGGTGGCTGATATTAATTCAAAAGGTAGATTAGCAGCTGGCGTTGTGGGAATAAAATTAGGAGAAAATGAAAAGGTAGTTTCTGCTTCGACCTCGAGCGAGGGAAATTATATTTTTAGCCTTGGTGCAAGTGGATATGGAAAATTAAGCCTTGTTGATTCATTTAGAAAAACAAAAAGAAATTCAAAGGGTGTTTTAGCTTTAAATGAAGGAAAGGCTGGCGAACTTGCTTACTCAGCAACTGTGAAAGGAACTGAGGATATAATTGTTATAACTGACGAGGGTGTTACAATTAGATTTTCACTAAAAGCCGTAAGTATTACTGGAAGAAATGCAAAAGGAGTTAAATTAATCGATCTAAAGAAGAGAAATTCTTCTATTGTTGCAGTGGCAAAAGTAATTAACGAAACAGGCGGGGAAAATGAAACACGTCAATTGACTGATACTGAATTAAAAGATATTACCAGTGATGTTGATCTTGATATTCAAAATGAAGAAAAGACCAATAATAATGAATAAAAATTGTTTAAATAAAAAATATAATATTAAATTAGTTAGTCAAAATATTATAAAATATTAGATGTATTTAAACCAAGCACAAAATAAATCTTTTGTTGTTATATATTAAATACGCATAGTTGCAAGTAAAAGTCCATTTTAGGACTTTTTTATTACTTTTTTAGTGCTTTTATAATGCCTATGTTAATTATGCTATAATTTCACTATAAAATGAATAAATCAATCAGATTAAGAATTAAAATCAATAAAATCTAAGGGATAAAAAGGCCACTTTTTTGTGGCCTTTTCTTTTAAATTTACGGAGGAACTTTATGTCTAAAAATAGGAGAATTTTATTATCAATAGGGTTAATTTCACCATTAATTACCATTCCTGTGATATCAATTTCATGCAGTCAGGATGCAAAAAAAGATTTAAAAAAAATTAAGAATTTATTAAAAACTTCTGTTGAGGAAACAAACAGAATCTTTAGTGCAAATAAGGCATCGCTAGCTTTTAGCTTCGAAGAAGAGGAAGTTTATCAAAAGGCTATAGATAAAGCTAGGGACATTTTAAAAAACAGTAGTGATTTAATTATGATAGAATCTACTACTAATCATATGGAAATAGCAAAAAATGAAATGGAATCTAAAATTGCTAATTTGTCAAAAAAATCTGATCAAGAGTTGCTTAAATTAGCGGAATCGTATACAAGATTTAGTTATCCAAGTATAGAAAATACTACATTAGCACAAGCTGATTTGAACAAAATTATTAAGATTTTGCCTAAGACTTTTGAATTTAGTCAATACAAGGCTGTTAAAAACGAAGAAACTAATGACATTACCTTTATATATCGACTACAAAAGAAAAATACCAATATAAGACATGAAAAAAATAAATTTTTCATTCTAACTGGATGAAAAAAAGGTATGAATCAAATAAACAAAGAATTAGAAGAAAAAACAAAATTAGATGAGAACCTTACAAAGTTAAAGATAAGATTTAATAATGAAAAGGCTTATCAAAATGTACTTACGAATGTATCAATTAATAATTTTGAAAATAAGCCTAACTTTGTTGTTTCGGAATATGATAAAAATTTGTATAATTTTGAACTTTCTAATCTAGTTAAGGTGTCTGATAATGAATATAAAATTGATATTCTATTATATTCAAATACAGACAAAAAAATAAGTAAAAAAATAACCAAAACAATTGATAAAGAAAGATATGCGCATCCTTCTTCTATTAATCCTCATAATTTAACACAAGAAAAGCAAAAAGAATTTTTAGTTGCACAACTTAAGAATGTTCTTGTTTATCCTTATTATTCAAAAGATAAAACATTTATCGAAAAGGGCGATTATGCAAAATTAACCAATAAATCTTATTGATTAACAACAAAGAATCATCAATTACAATATGTTTTTAAAGATATAAAAGAAGAAAACGATATTAAAAAAATAACTATCGAAGTTTCCTTTGCTGATTGAAGCAAAAGCCCTATGATTTCATATGACGTGCAATTTGATTTGAATAAATTAGGCATTGAAGAATTAAATAATATAAGAAAGCAAAAAGGCCAAGAACCCCTTGAAGATATTCAAGCTCCAACTAATACCATTGAAAATAAACAATATAAACAAATAAAATTAGTTGATTTTAAGGAAACATCTTCTGATGAATATCTAACTAGTGATAATGGTTTTAAAAGAATTCATGATAAGGCTTTGAAGAATCTTAAATCAAAAGAATTAGTTTTAATAAATAATGAAATTAAAGAAAAAATTTTAAAAGATGGTGAAAAATTTATAGCAGCCCAACATTTTGAATTTAACAAAAATACTTATCAAATTGATTCGGAATTATTCTTTTACAATTACACCCAAACCTTTATTGATACACAAAATGTTCTAATATTCTCAAAACCAATTATTGAAAACAAAAAAATTAAATCAATAAAAGTAAGTTTGGGCAGCTTAACTGATGTTTTGAATAAAGATTATGCAAGAATAAGCTCAACAAGAGTTAAAATTAACGATGAAAAAACAGCAGAAGAGGATATAAAAAGACTTCAATTAACCGAAGAAATAAAAGCAAGAGGTTTTGATAAAAAACTTAAATATAATGGTAGTTTTACCAAGGAAAATTTTGACCTTAAAAATTTAATTTATGATGAAATAAGTATACCTGAAGGATTTGAAATAATTAAACCTACAAAATTCGAGGTTAAGACCAAAAAGTCTAAGACAAAAATTTCTGTAATTGTTCGATACAAAAAAAATAATGTTGAATCCTTTGCTTTTGTTACTGTATTTGAAGTTAATTAGCATAAATTTTATTGGAAATAAGTAATTTAAAAATTTATATAAATAAAATTCTAGGTTTTTACTACCTAGATTTTTATTTATAGTTTATAAACACGAAAGTAAAAAAAGTCTTAATTTTGAGCCGTGTTGATTTTTATTAGAGACTAGAAACTATTTTTTGCAATATGTTAAAAAACACTTATTTTTTTAGATACATAATTAATTTTGTTTCTAATTATTCTAATAATTGGATAAACTGCAAATATAGCAAATGTATAAATTGGTATTTCAACTAAACTCTTAAATATGATAGGTACCATAAAGAAGAAGTAATATTCACTATGTTTTCATGTCCCGCTTCGGAAACGGTTATGATAGTTAATGTATGCATACGGACCTCATAATCATCTAGTTATGATTAGTATTCCAAATACAGTTAATAAAATATTGAATAATAGAAACATTGCATATTTAACGTGGACATTTCTTGTTACTAAATATGTTATTAAGAATGCTTCCGATATTATTCATATAGATGCTATTCCAAATGTAGATATGCCTATAACAGCGTTGATTGATAGTTTTCTTTTTCTTTTTAGAGACCCCTCACTAATTGGTAGGGAATTATATTCTTTTAGTAGGATTAAAATAAAAATTGTTGTAATAATGGTTAGAAAAATAAAACCAATTGCTCATGTTGCAGTTTCGTTTTTTTTATTTAATCCTCTCATAAAATATCCAGCAAGAAAAGCTATTAAAATAGGGACAATCGCATACTCAGGCATCCATGTTGATATTCCAAAGATCAGTTGATTAATCGTATCACATAATAAACCAATAATTGCCCCTTTTCAAGGCCCAAGCGCAAGACCAAAAATAATAAAAACTGCATATGTTATCGAAATGTTAAAAGCACCAATAAATACAAATTTTTCTATGGCTGCGGACACCATATATAATGATAATAATAGACCAAAAAGTGCTATTTCAAAAATTGAAAACCGATAGGTTTTAGTTTTGATATTTCTATGTATATCTTGAACTCAATTTATAAAGAAAGCACATACCCCCTTAATCACGATTTTTAAGATTAATTAATTATAGCAAATCAAATATAGAAATTAAGCTAATAAATTATAAATATGTATTTGCTGACTATAATTTGAATTATAAAAAGTAAACAAAATAATTATTGAATAATTTTTATAAAGAGCTAAATTTTGCTCATAATTTTAAATTATTTTAGGCAATTCGAATATTTGTACTATTTTTTAAATATTAAAATAATTGTAAATTTCATTTTTTAATGACTAATATATGTTTTATATTAATTTTAAAATCATAATGGAGGACGGCATTGAAGAAATCAAGTAAAATTTTGCTAACCATAGCTAGTTTATCAATATCAACGGTAGCCGCTTGTTCAGTAATATCATGTAGTAATTTGAACCCTATACAATCAGAAGTGGATATAAATAAAAAGTTAAAAGAAGATGAGACTAAAAAAACCTAAAATCAATAAAATAAAGGAATTGAAAGAAAAAGAATTGGAAGAGTCCAAAAAATGAAACATCTAATGGTAAAACCTTAACACCTCAAGGAGATCGAATAAAACAAGAAGAAGATTCAACTAAAAAAGAACAGGAAATTGATAATTCCCAAAATTTGGGAGAATTTAATGATGAAGAATCTTTAAAATCTAAAAACAATGATAAAAATGATCAAGTTAACGACAGCGAAGATATGGATGATAAAGAATTCGATCCAAATAACCCCGAAGATAGCGAAGAAGAACTTAGCGATTCTGAATCTATTGAAGATGTGAATGATAAAAATGATGGTGATGATCTAGGCGATCTAATTATTGAAGATAGTAATGAAGAAGGTGATTTTGAGGATGCTAAAACAGGAATTAGTGAACAAGATTCAGCAACACCAAATGTTGTCCCAAGGGTCGCAAAAATAGTAGAAGAAATCAAAGAAAATGAAGAAATGATTACGCAAAAAAAGTAATCAACTTCAAATTATTTCTAAATCAGAATTGAATGATTTAAATGAAATAATAGAGGACGCAAAAGAACAAATTGCTAATCTATCTGAAAATAAGGCAGATGTTGATAATGCTAGCGAATATGAAGCATTAATAAAGGAATATGAAGATTTAAAAACAAAGAACGAACAAAGAAAAACAAAAGTCGAAGAATTATTAAACTACAAGCCAGATAAGTCTGAATTTCCTAGTCAAATAGCTGAATTGGAACAAGAAAAAACTGATGCTAATACTCAAGTCGAACAAATTAAAATGGATTTACAAGAAAAAATAATCGATAAGAAAAATGCGGAAGAATTAATTAAAATTTTTGAAAAAAATGAAATAGAAATAGATGAGAGAATAGATTTATATAAACGTTTATCGGTAGCTAATTTGGTAATTAAGTATATTGATAATCAAATAGAGGGCCTAATGAAGAATAAAACAATTAGTTCCACAAATGATGATAGTAATGAAACATTATCCATGGAATTGAAGCAAAAGAAGGATAATCTTTATAGATTAAGAGAGAAAATAAAAGATCTAATTGCGAAGGTATTTCAGGAAGAAATAGAGATTTCTAAATATTTATAAGCAAAAAATATAAATATAGGCAAAATGATAATATAAGGTAGTTATATATACTATCCTATTTTTTTATCTTATTTTTTAATGCTTTTAGAACAAAACTAAAAAGCATATTTTATTATGACAAAAATAAATCTATTGTTTTTTGTTGAAAAATTTTCCAAAAAAAAAAAAAATGGTTTAATTTTTTTTATCTAAAAATTGCATTAAGGAGATATTATGAAAAAATCTAACAAAATTTTATTAACATTAACTAGCATTTCCTTGCCTTTTATAGCAGCTGCAACTGTTATTTCATGTAGTACAAACAATGATAAAAAACCTAATGATTCTAAAATAGATGATCAAAAGAAACTAGATGATCCTAAAAAGAAGGAAGAAGGCAAAGAACAAGAAAAGAAACCAGAATCAGAAATTAAGAACCAACATAAAAATGGTGAAGGTAAAAATAAATCTGAAACCGGTAAAATAAATGATGCAGATGTCCCTTCATCTTTTGAATTGTTGGGATATGATAGAGAAGATGTTAAGCTAGAAGATTTTAATCGTCAAATTTTTGGAACACCAGATGTACCAAAAGATCATCAAACACCTCCAGCATATGAGTTATTAAACTTCGGCTCGTCAGATATAAGTTATGATGATTTTGATAGACAAATTAATGGATCAATGGTAGTTAATCCTAAAGCACAAAAAATACAAAATGAAATTAAGGTTAATGAAGAAAAAATTGATAAAAAAACCGTTGAACTTGAAACTATTTCTAAATCAGAATTGAATGATTTGGAAGCAGTTATTGAGGATGCAGACGAGCAAATTGATAATTTAACTCAAAGCAAAGCCGACGATGCTGATAATGCTAAGGAATACGAAGCATTAATAAAGGAATATGAAGATTTAAAAACAAAGAGCAAACAAAAAAAGAAGAATTATTCAATTATAAGGAAAATAACTCTAAGTTTTCTAATCAAATAGTCGAATTAGAACAAGAAAAAACCGACGCTGATTCCCAAATTGTTGAGTTAAGAAAACTATTAAATGATGATGATTTCAATAGTAAAAATATTAATGATTTAATCAAAGTCTTTGAAAAAAATAAACAAGAAATTGATAAAAGAATTAATATATATAAACGTCTTTCAATAGCTAATGCCATAGTAGAAGATATCAAAAAGGAAATAGAAAAATTAGAAAAATCTCCTAATAAAGATCCTGAAGATGAAGAGTTAAAAACACAATTAAATAATAAAATGAAAACTTTAAATAAATTAAGTGAAGAAATTGAAGATTTAATTGCAAAGGTATTTCAAAAAGAAATAGAACTTGAACTAAATTTGTAGGTAGCACAAAAAAATTTTAATAAGATGATTTTGTAGTCATCTTATTTTTTATATTAATGGCTTAAACCAGTAGACTTAATTGATAAAACTAAGAATAACTTTTATTTATAAAAACAGAATTTTTTGATATTTTGTTGATAAATTTCACAAAAAAAAAAAAAAACTATGGTGTAATTTAGTAAATTAATAAACATTTTAAGGGGAAATTTATGAAAAAATCTAACAAAATTTTATTAACATTAGCAAGCATTTCAATACCTTTTATAACAGCTGCAACTGTTATTTCATGCAGTTCAAATAATGATAACAAACCTAGCAATCCTAAAATAGATGATCAAAAGAAACCAGAAGATCCTAAAAAGAAAGAAGAAGGCAAAGAACAAGAAAAGAAACCAGAAGATCCTAAAAAGAAAGAAGAAGGCAAAGAACAAGATCATGATAAAAAACCTCATAAACCGTCTATAAAGTTAGACGAGAATGCTTTCAAAAACATTGCTCCAGATATTATTTTTGATTATAACGAGCCTTCAAATGAACAAATCCAAAAGATAATTAATAATTATTATAATCAATATCTATATCAAAAATACGACCCCTCAAAAGAGGGAGAAGGAATTAGATTTTCTTTTTCATTAGAAGAAGAAAATAAAAATCCATTAAATACTGATAAGATTATTTTTAATAAAGACATCATTATCGATGGTAAAAAACAAAAGCAAAAACAACAAGAATATTTAAAACAATTATCTAAAACCATTGTTTCTGATTTAAAAAATAACACACAAGCCTCTTTAAGTGGTAATAATAACAGTATAACATTATCTTTATTTGAAAAAGAACAACAAGAAGAAATTTTAAATACCTTTGAAGAACATATTAAAAATAAATGAAATGATATAACAAAATCTTTTGTTTATGATGAAACATTATTTACTTCTAATAATCTTAGTGTTGAAAGTTTTAAAAACAGCATAAGTGAATATTACAAAGCAGCTGATCCTACAAAGAGAACTATTAAACAACTATTGCAAGACAAAGCAGATGTTGATAGATATTTCAATATGCTAAAACCTTTGTTGGGCGGGTATGTATATTTAAAAGAATTTGGAGATAAATTTGTATTATTCGGTTCAAATTCAAGAATTATTACTAAGGAAGATATTAAAAAGAAAAATAACGCTATCAAAACTGGAGATTTTGAAAAATTAAAAACATATCGTAAAGAATCAATTAAAAAATTAGAAGAAAAAATCATATATAAAAATTGATTAGAAAATTTAAATGATAGTTTCTATGTCCTTCAAACAAATAAGGATATTCATCGTATGCAAAATTACAATATCGCTTTAACTCAATTGTTTTATGCACTTGATGAATTAAAAATAGGACAACCACAAAACCTTTTGATGCATGATACTTCAAAACTTGATTCTTCTAAATATACAAAATCGCAAGTTATAGATGCAATAAATTCTCAAGGTAGAAATAATAAGGAATTATTTGAAAAACTTAATGAAGCATTTTATGCTACATATAAAACTGATAAAGTAAATGTACTAACTCGATTATTTGAAAGAAATAATAAAAAAGAAAGATTTTACAAAACAGAACTATATTTTGTTGAATATTTAGTCGTTGTAGAAAGCGGAAAAATTAAGACATTAAGAAGATTTTATTTTGATAATAAAGAAAAAGACGGGTTTGAAATAACAATTGACAATAGGTCTGGGCAAACTCTTAACCTTGGTTGAAAAAAATAAAGAAAAAAATAAATTGATTCTTTTTTGGCGATTTTTATTCCTTCGTTGCAAATATAGAGCAATAGTTAAAAATATTCAAAGAATATAAAAACCCTAAATTAGAAATTAGGTACCATAGATAATTTTGTTTAAAAATCTCCCAATGGCAAATATTTAAATTTAAAATATTTACACAGGAGATTTTTTAATATGCCAAAAAAGATATTAAAATGCTAAGCTCAAGAGAATTACATGATTAAATATAAACCAACAACCAAAGAAGATGTTTATGAAATTATTAAGAAAAATATAAAAGATCTTATAGAAATTATGATGCAAGAAAAAATTAAAAAACTTTCTTGCATGAGATAAATATGAACACGAAAGAGCTATAAAAGACAACTATTGAAATGGTAGTTATTCCAAAATGTAAGATCTAATTTCGGAGAAATTGAACTAAATTCCAAGAGATAGAAATTCAAGATTTGTATCAAAAGTAGTTTCTAAATTTCAATACGATATTTCCAAAATTGAAAGCCAAATTATTAGCTTATATTCAAGAGGTGTATTAACTAGGGACATATCAGATACATTAAAAGATATGTATGCTATAGATGTTGATCCAAGTTTTGTAAGTAGAGTAACTAATAAGATAATTCCACACATAACAGAGTGAAGAAATAGACCTTTAGAAAAAAACTTATGCCATAGTTTTTATTGATGAAATAAGATTTAAGTTAAAGAAGAAAATAAACTTGTTGAAAAGTCAGTTTACATATTAATAAAAATAGTTTATTTTGCAATTCAAAATCAGTTGGAAAAATGAAATAAAGTTGTTCCTAATTGTGGGCTTGTTTTGTATAATAAATTTTGTTTTGTGTAATTGCTATTCTCAAATTACTTATAAAAAAATAAGCCAGAAATTAATTTACACAAAATTTTCTACAGTTTCGATTTTAGAGTCATCTTATTTTTTATATTAATGACTTAAACCAGTAGACTCAATTGATAAAACTAAGGATAACTTTTATTTATAAAAACAGAATTTTTTGATATTTTGTTAATAAATTTCACAAAAAAAAAAAAAAAAAACTATGGTGTAATTTAGTAAATTGATAAACATTTTAAGGGGAAATTTATGAAAAAATCTAACAAAATTTTATTAACATTAGCAAGCATTTCAATACCTTTTATAACAGCTGCAACTGTTATTTCATGCAGTTCAAATAATGATAACAAACCTAGCAATCCTAAAATAGATGATCAAAAGAAACCAGAAGATCCTAAAAAGAAAGAAGAACAAGAAAAGAAACCAGAAGATCCTAAAAAGAAAGAAGAACAAGAAAAGAAACCAGAAATTAAACATTTAGGAAAAACACTTCCTGATGGCAAAATAGAAGAAGAGGATGGCAATGATACCCTTACATCTCCGATTGTTCCAGAGCCAACACCGGATCCAATAGAAGATGAGTTGTTAAGCAACTTAACAGATGAAGAAATAGAAGAAATGTTTAAAATAGAATCATTACAAAAAAGTTTACAAGAGATTAAAACACAAATCAAAGAAAAGGATTTGACTGAACTTTTTAATTCTCTTAAAGAAAGGGGTTTAATCAAAACACCTGATACTAAAAAAGATGATATAACACCAAAAATTAGTCCAGAAGCACAAAAAATACAAAATGAAATTAAGGTTAACGAAGATGAAATCGATAAAAAAATCGTTGAACTTAAAGCTATTTTTAAATCAGAATTGAATGATTTAGAAGCAACTATTGAAGATGCAGATGAACAAATTAAGTATTTAAATGAAGAGAAAACCTCTGATATGAGTAATGTAGAAACTTATGATAAACTTATAAAAGATTTTATGGATATAAAATCAGAGGCTAACAAAAGACAAGAAGAAGTTAAAAAACTACTAGTTTATAATTCTAATGATCAAGAATTCTCTAACTTAATAAAAGATTTGGAACAAGAAAAAGCAGATGCTGATTTAGAAATTAATGATCTAAAAGAGCTTTTAAAAGATGATAGTGTGGACAAGAAAAGTGTTAATGATTTAGTCAAAATCTTTGAAGATAATAAAAAAGAAATTGATAAAAAAATTGATTTGTATAAAAATCTATCAATTGCCAATTCAATTATAGTAGATATAGACAATCAAATAGAACAACTAATGAAAAAAATGGATGACATGCCTGATAAAGAAGAATTAAAAAATGAATTAACAAAGAAGAGAAATTTGCTATTTGAATTAAGAAAGGAAATTAAAGAATTAATTGATAAAATTTCTCAAGAACAATTACAACTTGAAAAATACTTATAATGGTTACTGAATTTAATAAGATGATTTAATAATCATCTTATTTTATTATTTATATTTTTTTAATATTACTAAGATCTAATAAAAATAGAGTTTTACATTTTAGAAATAAATGAATAGAAAATTAAATTTTAATATTTTTAAATAAATAATAATTTTAATAAAGTAGATACACTTTGCAAAAAAAATAAAAAAACTATGGTATATATTATATTGAAAAGCACATTAATTAAAAAGGGGAAAATATGAAAAGATCTAGTAGAATCTTGTTGTCACTAGCTAGTTTGTCTGTTCCATTTTTCACAACAATAGTTGTAATGTCGTGCAGTAAAGGCATGACTAATAAGCTAGAAAAAATGACTGATAAAAAAGACAAGCAAATTAGCGATGCGAAAGGTTTAGAAAAAAATACCGATAGCCCAAAACCTGAAACTCCTGAGGGAACAATGCCAAATATCGAGGGTAATAATTCAAGTGAAAATAGTCCCGAAACAAGCCCTGAAATAAAAAAACCAGATATACATGAAGATGAATCTAAAACGGATGAAAATGATGGTGATGATCCTAGTGATAAGGATTTTGATCCTAATAATCCCGATGCCAGCGATAATGAAGAATCAGATGATTCTGGATCTAATCAAGATAATTCACAAGGCAATGATAATGAAGGCAATAATGAATCCAATAATGCAAATAAGGATGATGCGAAAGACATGATTAAGCCTAATCCTGAAGCAGAAAAATTAGAAAAGAAAATTAATGAAAATGAAAAAATAATTGATCAAAAGAGTCAAGAACTAAAAAATGTTATTAATCAGGAATTAGAAGAATTAAATAACGAAATTAGTGAAGCGAATGAACAAATTAAAAATCTTAATGAAGAAAAAGAATTCGATAAGGAAAATGAATCTGTTTTTCAAGAGTTGATAAAAGAATTTGAGGAAATAAAAAAGAATGATGAACAAAGAAAATCAGAAGTTATTAAACTTTTAACTTATGATCCAAATTATTCTGAATCTCGTCAGGAAATAATGGAACTTGAAGATGAAAAAGAAAATATAGATACACAAATCATGCAACTTATGGAATTGAAGAAAGAGGAACAAAAAAATTCCTTTGATATTGATAATTTAATTAAGACATTTGAAGAATATAAGAAACAAATAGATAAAAGAATAGCGCTTTTTAAGGATTTATCGCTTGCTAATTCTGTTATAATGAATATTGATGACCAATTAGAACAAATAATGAAAAAAAACAGTCAAAATAGCGAAGATATGGAGCTAAGTTTAGAATTAAATAATAGAAAAACTAAACTTACTACTTTAAGAGAACAAATAAAAGATTTACTTGCCAATATTTTTCAACAAGAAGAACAATTATCTTTAATTCAGTAAATAGCACTAATGGTAAAAATATAGTTCATAAGAAAATCATCATTTTCAAGGAGGTTTTTCCAAATTGAAGCATAAAAAATCAACATTATTTACTTTTGAGATTATATCAGTAATTTCTATACCAGCAATTGTTTTGTCATGTCAAAAAATAGATGACATAAAACCAAAACCTCAACCTGAACCAGAACCAGTACCAAAACCTACTCCTGTCCCACCTGATCTAAAGCCAACCCCGCCTCATAAACCGCAAAAAACATTGGGTAATGATAGGACACAGTAAATCAAAGGAACAGAACTGGGCAAATTTTTACACAACGAGGAGGTTGTGGAAACTCTGTTTTTAAAGGATGTAAGTCCTAACTTTGCAAAATTTATTCACTATGTTAATCAAAAAGATGGTGTTGATAGCTGATGGTATGCTCATAATGATAATGAAGAAGGATGATTTGATATAAATAAGGAATTTACTCGTGGCGATAACTTTTTATGTGGTGCTATTGTAGTGGTTAATGCTTTACATTATTGAATTAAACAAAATAGGCAATATTTAGATAAATATTTACTAGATCCTAGAAAGGGAGTAATTTCATTTAAAAACTCATTGCAGGATATTACAATTGATTTTCGCAACTTGAATACCTTTGTTAATCATATGGGAAATGATGGAATTCGAACTACAAGAGAAAATAGCGTACTTTTTGAATGAATTAAAAAAGATTATGGTGGTAATGTTGATAAAAGAACTGGGAAGGGCTTTGTTACACCATTTAAATTATTTGATGAATTAATAAGTGGTTATCCGTACTTTCGCATCGGACCGAAATCACAACAGTTAAATAATCCAAATAACTGGAGTCTTAAAGCTAACTGAAAAGGATTTTTTAAAGATGTGTTTGAAAGTAATATTTTATCAAATAGATGGTCATTTAGAAATGCACATAGTGCAAAGAATCTAAGCGAAAGATTAAGAAATGAAATAATATCAAATAAGGCACTTGCTATCTCTCATACCTATGGTTCAGTTGTTGTTAATCATATTGTTAATGTTTGGGGAGCTGATTTTGATAAAGACGGGATAGTTAAGGCTCTTTATGTAACTGACTCAGATGATCAGGAAGCCTTCTTTGAACAAGACGGAATCAAAAAACGTCTTGGTATTAAGAGATACAAGGTGAATTTTGATACTCAAAAAGGAAAGTTTTTATCGGTGCTAAAAAAGAAAATATAGCTGAGGCATTAGATATTTACACTTTTAGTTTAGGAACCGCATATTGAGAGCAATACTTTAAGAATTTATCTAAAAATAAGCAATAAAATTTGGGTTATTAATAAAAACCCGATTTTTTTTCTATGCTTCAAAATGCTTTTTGAGTAAATTTTTTTCAAAAGATGCAAAAAAAAAAAAAAAACTATGGTATAAATTATATTGAATGGAGCAACAAACATCGGCTCGTTTATTATGTTTTTTGCTTTGTTAAACTAATTTTAAATGAGGTATTCAATATTGAGCAAAAGAAAGTTGTTTTTATTAACTTTAGGCATTATTCCGACTTTATCTATGTCGTCTGTTGTTTTATCATGTCAAAATAGAAATGTTATGGAGCCATCCCCTAAACCGGATTCTGAACAACCACACAATAATACACATATGCATAATCCTAATGAAAATAATGTTGAGGAAAGAATCAATGATTCAAAACCTTTAACTCCTCCGCATAAAAAGAAAAAAGAAGAAAAAAATCCGCAAATTATCCCGGATCCAACTATTAAAAATAAAGGCAACAATACTAATGTTATTCCGCAAATTAAATTAGGTCCCTCTATAAAAAAGAATAAAGAAAATAATATAATTCCACAAATACCACTTGGACCATCAATTAATAATAAAGCAGATGAACCAAAGAAAATTCCGCAGTTAGAATTAATTCCTGCCCCAAAGTCAGAAGTCCCAAATTTACCAAAAATTCCTTCACCAAACGATAAAACACAACAACTATTGAATACTCCGTTAGGTGATTTTCTAAAAAGTGAAGGTGTAGTTGAAACTTTATTTTTAAAGGGTGTAAATCCTAATTTTAGTAAATTTTTCCATCATATTAACGCAAGCGACGATATCGATAGCTGATGATATGCTCATAATGATAATGAAGAAGGATGATTTGATATCAATAAAGATTTTGACCGTGGTGATAATTTACTTTGTGCTGCAGTAGTTGCAGCAAATGCTATTCACTATTGAAGCACACAAAACAAGGACTATATTAATAAGTATTTAAGTGATCCGCAAAAAGGAATAATAGGAAAAAATAATGAAATAGATTTTCGCGAAATTAATAAGTTTCTTGAGGCTAATAATGATAATATAAAAACAAAAACAGAACATAGTCAATTATTTGAAATTTTTAAGAAACTTTATGTCGGGCGCACTGTTTGGCCAGATAAAATTTTTGATACTTATATAAATGGTTATGGTTATTCTAATAGGCAACAACGCAACCAAGAAATTAATTATGAAAAAGGTAAATCTGGATTTCTTGGGTTCTTTAAGGACGTTTTTGGTAAACACTTATTAACGGACCGTTGACATTTTGGTTATGGCGCCTACGCAAAACCACTCTCAGATAGACTTAGACGAGAAATTGAAGCTAATAAGGCTATTGGTATATCTCATACATATGGTAGCGTTTCAATTAATCACATTATAAATGTTTGGGGAGCTGATTTTGATAAAGATGGGATAATAAAGGCTCTTTATGTAACTGATTCAGACGATCCGAGATTTGCATTTGAACAGGAAGGCGTTAGAAAACGTCTTGGTATTAAAAGATATAGAGTTGATTTTAACGCTGCCGATGGAAAGGTATATATTGGAGCAAGAAAAGAAAATATAACGCAAGCACTAGATATATATAGTTTTGGGTTAGGCGTTAACTATTGGGAAGATTATTTTAATAATCAATCTAAAAATAAGTCATAAAAAATTCAGATTAAAAGGATCTGAATTTTTTTATTATTTTGGTATCGTAGATAATTTGGTGTAATTACTATTCTCAAATCACTTACTAAAAAGTAAGCCAGAGATTAATTTACACAAAATTTTTTTATAATATCCTTATTTATGTTATTTTGATACTAGTTCTGATATTGTTTTAACCATTGCAAACATTGGTTTTTCATTAATATCACATGTCCCTGCTATATCAAAGTGTATATATTCTATATCGTTGGTAAATTCTTTTAAAAACATCGCCGCTGAAGAAGAACCAGCATTTCCGGTAAAATCTGTATTTTTTAGATCCGCAACAATTGAACCTTTAATATATTCAGCATATTCATCATCAAGTGGCATTCTTCACACTAATTCATGTTGAATTTTTGCGGCATTTTTTGTATCTTCTCAACCTTTTTTAGTTGTTGATCAAACCCCGGTGTATGTGTCACCTAAAGCCATAATCATTGCTCCAGTTAAGGTCGCAACATCAATTAATCTTGTAGCTTTTAGTTTTGTTGCACCATAGTATAAACCATCAGCCATAACTAAACGACCTTCGGCATCAGTGTTATTTACCTCAACAGTCTTTCCACTCATTGAAGTTCAAACTGAATCAGGAAGTGAGGCGTCACCATTAACTCTATTATCGGTAATGCACATGATAGCTGCTACATTAGTTTTTGGTTTAGTTTGAGCAATTATTTTCATAACGGCAGCTACAACAGCAGACCCGCCCATATCATATTTCATTCCATTCATATGGCGCCCGGTTTTAATATTGTAACCACCCGAGTCGAATGTAATACCTTTACCAACCAAAACGGTTTTTTCTTTTGATAATTTGTTACCATTATATTCTATAATAACAACACGTGGCTCGTAAATTGAACCTCTATTAACTGATAGTAGCAGACCCATGTTGAGATTTTCAATTTGTTTTTTGTTTAAAACTGTTATCTTTAGATTTTGATATTGGCTTAGTTCCTCTTGCGCAATTATTGCTAGTTGTTCAGAGTTTAGTTCATTAGGGGGTGTAACACCTAAATTTCTTGCCCAATTTAGTGCTTCAGATAGAATCACCGCCTTGTTAAAGTGGGCTATTAAATCGCTTGTAGGATTTTGTAAATATAGTGAAAGATTGTTATGATTTTCTTTTTTATAGATGGTTTTTTTATTATAAAGTTTGGCTGCTGAAAAATTTATTCCTTTTGTAAATGCATCAACAGTGTCATAGATACATATTTTGTTATCAACAGGAAATGTAGCGACATCGATTTGATAATTTCTTGCAGCATTTGTAGCTAATGATTTAGCAAAATCAAAAATATTATTATAATTGATTTTTTCTCTTTCTCCCATGTAAACATAAGCAACATTTTCGCTAAGAAATTCTGTAATTGTAAAATCCTTTTCGACAAGATTTTTTGGTAATTTATCACCCTTAAAGACTGCTTTTAACAATAGAAAATCATTACGTTTTTCATCAATTTTTTTAATTAGTTCCATAGTTTTAAATTACCTTTCTATTTTTGCTTTTCAGCTAGTTCAACTAATGTTGAAACTAGGATCCCCAAGCCCATATTTTTTGCATCAGCAGTTCCGGCAACATCACAGTGAATAAAATCAACTTTGTTTGCAAATTCATTTAAAAACATCGCAGCAGAATTGGAATCAGCCTTTGATGAATTATTGTAATTATTTAAATCAGCAATTAGTGATGACTTATTGGTTTTATGAAATTCTTCATGCATTGGAAGTCTTCAAACTTTTTCATGAGCTATCTCTGCTGCTTCCTCAAATTCTTCTCATCTTTTGTCACATGAAGAATAAATACCTGAGTATGTTTTTCCTAGTGCCCTTAACATTGCACCAGTTAGAGTTGCTACATCAACAATCAAGGAAGCATTTAGCTTTGTGGCACCATAGTAAATTCCGTCAGCTAAAACTAAGCGTCCTTCAGCATCTGTATCAGTAATTTCGACAGTCTTTCCACTCATTGATTTAATAACAGATTCAGGTAGAGTTCCATGGGTATCGATAGCATTATCGGTTAGCATCATGATTGCAGCTACATTTGCCTTTATTTTTAGCTGTGCAATTGATTTTAGTGCGTAGGCTACGATGGCAGAACCTGACATATCAAATTTCATCCCATCCATATGGTAACCTTTGGTGTTATATCCACCTGTATCAAAAGTTATACCTTTACCAACATAGACAAATTTTTCTTTGCTATTTGGATTTCCGTTGTATTCGGCAATAACAACTCTTGGCTCATATGAAGAACCAGCATTAACAGCTAACATTAGACCCATTCCTAGTTCTTTAATTTCAGCCTTATTTAATACTTTAACCGATAATCCTTCAACTCCTTCGAAATCCTTTTTAACTTCATCAGCGATTCACTCACTTGTCGCTATGTTAGGTGGTGTGATTTGCAGATTACGTGTTTTTGAAACATTTTTGGAAATTATCGTTAATTTTTCAATATATTTAGCATAACTATTTTCTTCAAGAAAAAGTGTTAGTTTAATTTCACTTTTTTCTTCTTCATTCTTATTTTCACATTTTTGTTTAGCAGAATATAATTTTGCTCCGTGAAATTCCATTCTTGTTATAAACGCTCTTAAAACTTCCTTGACAGTCAAAAAAGGAAGATTTGCAAATGATAAAACATCAATCTGATAACTTCTACGTTTTGCATTGATAATATGATCAACCACTTTTATAAAACCGTAGTAATCCTTAATGTCTTTTGAAACATAAATATAAGCAATATTTTTATCAAAGTTTTCGCTAATAAACAAATGAGTTTTTGCTACGCAAGAACAAAATTCTTGTCCCTCATAAGCAACTTTTAATAACATATTTTCATTACGTTTTGTTTCGCAATTCGATATCATAAAGTCTCCTTATTAATAAAAAAATACTATTTACATAATAGTATTCTTAAATTATAATCATTTTTAGTTTAAATATATTATTTTGTACTTCAATCAATTTCATTCTTTCCTAGCGATATAAGTTTTTCATTTATTCTTTTAAATATATTACTATTAAAGAAACCCCGCCAACAAGATAGGGGCGATGGGTGCGCCGTTCTAAATATATATTCTTCCTTAATATTTAGAGTTTTAATAAAGTTTTGAGCATCGATTCCCATGGCTAGAAATAAAATCTCATCATAATATGAAAGAATTTCTCTTATAAGATTTAAGTTAAATATTTCTCAACCTTGATTTTTGTGAGCTTGTGTTTTGTTTTTGAGTGTTGTTAATATTGTATTTAATAATAAGACGCCTTGATTTTTTCAATTTGTAAGATCATTGCTATTAAATTTAATTTGAGGATAGGAATTTTTGATTTCTTTAAAAATATTTTTTAAGGACGCAGGCGTTATTTTATTTTTTGAAGAAAAACAAAGGCCGTCGGCATTATCATTTGTAGGATAAGGGTCCTGTCCTAAAATAATGAGTTTTATATTACTAAAATCAAAATTTGTAAAAGCGTTAAAAACATTATTTTTTGATGGTACTAGATCTTCATTTTTTAATATAATTTCAATCTTTTTTCAATATTCTTGTTCTTTTTGCTTAGCAAGAAAATTTTCAAAATTAAAATTCATGTTTAACTTTTTTCTTGCCTTCATATTGGTATTCAATTAGATATAAATAACCATCTGAAAACTTTATTTTTATCGGTGTTTGGATTTTGTTTTTTGTCGCGCGATAAATTTTTAACCTTTTATTATTAATAATTATGAAAGCGCCTGGCTGATCATTGAATGCCCTTATTTTATTTAGTGCTTCTTGACAGGTTAATGTTTCAAAAATTTCAGCTTCCTCATTTTGAATTTTAGGAGCAAATGTTACTAGATTTTCATCTTGAATTTTTCTTGTGAAATCATTATTGTAAATTTGTTGCAACCAATTACCAATTACTTTTGAAGTTTCTAAGCCTAGTCTATCAAATAGTTCAATAGCGCTGTCTTGTTCAGATATTTCAATTTCTAATGTTTTTAAGATATCACCTGCATCCATTTTATCAATCATTTCAATCAAAGAGATTCCGGCTTTATTATCATTGTTTAAAAGCGTATATTGTATCGGCGAAGCTCCACGGTATTTCTCCAATAAACTGCCATGAACATTTAAAGGTAGTTTGTTTGGTAATTTTAAAATGCTGTTTGGAATAAATTGCCCGAATGATGCTGTGATAAAAAAGTCAAAGTCAATTGCTTTTAGTTCTTCATAGATATCTTTGATTTTTTCTGGTTGGTAGAGTTTAATATTGAATTCATTAGCAAGTTGCGCAATAGGGGTTTGTAATACATTTTTGTTTCTATCAAATTTTTTGTTTGGCTGGCTAATTAGACAAGAGACTTCAAAACGTTCATCTTTTATTAATGACTTAAATATTGTTTTTGAAAATTCAGCGGTTCCAGCTAAAACTAATCTAATTTTTTTCATAAAAAAAATTATACTTGATATCTTAAATAAAAATAAAAGCTAACAAAAGTTAGCTTAATAGTTTTTAATTGTATAGTAATATTTTTTTGTTTCATTATTTTGGTTGATGCTAAAAAGTTCATATTGTAAATTGTTTATAAAATTTGATCTGTTATTTCGATATGTTGTGGTGCGGCGCTTGTTATTTTTAAATCTAGCATAGAATTTTTTGCCGCTATTATTTCATACATTATCATTTAATAATGAAATAATTTCCTTATTATCCTTTCTATTCAGGTCATATGTGCCGTTGTTATCAAGGTCAACTCATAATTTAACATCAAACTTCTTATTTTTAAATTTCTTATTAAGAATATTCCTATCTATATTTTTAGCAAAATATGAAACATATTGATATTTGTCTTTAAATAACTTTGGATATACTCATGATTCATCATAGTAATCTTTTTGTTTGTTATCTTTGATATCAAAATAGTATATAGAATTTCAGACCTTTTTCGTTGTAAGATTATAATTTTGCAATTTATAATCAATTTCCAGAGTATTATTGTTATCATTTAGGTCTACAAAAATTAGTTTAGATTTGATACGATTATTTTTCTTTTGTTCAATAATTTTTTGTGGTAATTCAAAATACCCACCTAGATTAATATTCTTTGAATCGTTATTTTGAATATTATAATTTGCAAAACTTATAAGTTCTCCTCAGCCCATTAGGTCAACATAAGCTTTGAATAAACCTTTATGGTGCGAGTTACCAACATTTGCAAATGGACGCTCATATTCATTTGTTCTAATATTATAAATACTTGAACGGAAGTTTTCTAGTTGGTCTTTAAAAACTCAATTTGATGCAAATGTAGCTAATTCATTTGAATTTGAAAAATTACCTTTTCTCAAGATAGCGATATTTTTTAGGATATCATCACCAGCAGCATTAAAAATTAATTCACCAGTTCGATTGTTTTTTCGAAAATAAAAATAGTTTTCAAATTGGCTTCGATTAGAGTTATAAAACCAAGCATTTGGCCCTAGCGAAAGCTTAATTATTTCTCTTGGTACAAGCTCAGTAAATGAGAAAAGATATCTTATTGATTGCAAATTAGTTGGTTCAATAAAAGAAACATTTTGATATTTATTATTATTGAAATAAAACCTTCTAGAATCAAGGGGTTCATATTTTTTAGCCTCAAGAGGTGTTATTTTAACGTTTGCTATCCTAAAAAGTTCATTGGCACTATAAAACTTGTAAACTGGTAATTGGTCTTGGTCATGCAAAAAATCTTGACTATTTCTTAATAAAAGTTTATTATCTCTTGTGTTATCATAGTTTAAATTTTTACGAAATTCATTCAAAAATTTAGCATTATTTGTTTCTATATGATAATAGTTGTGATCACCCTCATATTCAATAAGATCACTATTTGCAAGTTCATCACCTCTTTTTATTGATTTATTATACATATTATCAATATGATGAGTGTATTCATGCATTAGAGTACCAAAAATAATTTCAATTCTTTTTTCTACTGGTTGATTCAAAAGTTTTAGATTGTTTTCAACTATTTTATTTACAAAGATGTACATTTCGCGATTTGCAGGAAAATAAGCCCCGTTAGTTCGATCTTCTTGCAATTCATCATTTGGCACATTTATATTGATTCTTTTAATTGCGTTTATTTCCGGACCATAAAGTGCTCTTTGTTTAAACATTTTATTTAGTAAAAGCATTCCTTCTTTTCCTAGATAATAGACAGGTTCTCCGTTTGGTTTTCTAGCAATTGGTTTTTCGACAAAACTTAAATTTCCCACTTTAAAATTTGGATTAAGTTCTCTTGATGAATTACTTGTTTTTCTATTAAAAATAAGGGCATCATCGCTTGTTCTTATTTCAAAAGGGATATTATCTTCGTTTAATGATGTTTTGCTTAAATCATTTTCTGAATTTCGCAACGGAACAATCCCCTCATCAATAGCGCCACCATCTAATTTCTCAAAAACTGCTTTATAACCAAAATAACCAGCCGTGGCAATAAAACCTGCTGATATAGCAAAAATTGATAAACCTAGTAGAAATTTTTTTCCACTAGGTTTTTTCTTTTTTTCTTCTAACATAAGCCTCCAGTTTTTGAATATTATATTTTTTTAAGGCATTTAATAAATCAATATTAAATATTTTACTCTTATTTTAAAGTTATTATAATTATTAGTATGTTAAGAATTATAGCCGGAAAATACCGTTCAAGATTATTAAAACAACCTTCCTCTAAAACAACAAGGCCAACAACTGATAGAGCAAAAGAGGGCATTTTTTCTTCAATTCAATTTAATATTGAAGGTCGAGAGTTTCTAGATTTGTTTTCTGGATCTGGTTCATTTTGTCTTGAAGCCTTATCTCGTGGAGCAAAAAATGCCACATGTGTCGAAAAAGACTACGAAGCATATAAAATAATTATTGAGAATAAAAATAGTCTTAAAGAAAGCAATTTGTTAATTATTAATACTGACGCATTATCTTTTTTGTCCAAAAATAAGGATAAAAAATATGACTTTGTTTATTTAGACCCACCCTTTAGGGAAAAAGAATTGCTTGTTAAATGCATTGATATATTAACTTTAAATAATATGATAAATTCTAATGGAAAGATTATTATTGAAACTGATTGGAATAATTTCACATATAAAAATAATCATTATGAGGTAGTAAAACAAAAGAAGTATGGAAAAATTTTTATTTACTTTATTGAAAACATAAAGTAAATATTTTTTATATAATTAATTATTAATATAATTAATATTCTAATAGTACTTTAAATATTCTAAAATAAAAAAGATGAAGGAGAAAGCATGGAGAAAAAATTAATTATTTTTACCGGACCTTCTGGTGTTGGGAAGGGCACAATTGAAAAATATTTGTTTGATAATAAGGACTTAAAATTAAAATTATCGGTTTCAATTACTACCCGTGAGCCAAGAGAAGGCGAAGTTGATGGTATTCATTATTATTTTGTTCCAATTGATACATTTGAAACATTTATTAAGGAAGATAAGGTTTTAGAATATTCAAAGCATTTTGATAATTATTATGGAACACTAAATTCAGAAGTGGCAAATATTTGTGCCTCAGGAAAAATCCCATTTTTAGAAATCGAAACTAATGGTGCCTTGCAAATTATTAACAAGTATCGTAAAGAAGGTAGAGAAGGTGAAATATGTTCAATATTCTTAATGCCTCCATCATTAACAGAATTGGAAAGAAGAATTGAAAATAGAAATACTGAAACATATGACCTTATTTTAAAAAGATTAGATAAAGCAAGAGAAGAAATAATTCTTTCTTCGATTTTTCAACATGTTGTTATTAATAATTCAATTGAAGAAACCGCTAATAAAGTTAAGGAAATTATCAAGCAAAATTTTTCTCACATTATTGATGTAAAACAAAAAGCAGAACCTGGTAGAAAGGCTTAAAAAAAGTAGAAAAATGAAATATGTTATTAAAACTGATAAAGGAAAATATCGTAACGAGAACCAGGATTGTGCATCAATCAGTTTTTTAAATAATTGAACATTAGCTATATTATGTGATGGGATGGGGGGTCATTTTGGTGGTGCCTTATGCTCACAAAAAACAGTGGAATTACTAGTTAGCTATTTTCAAGAAAGTTTTAACGATAATATTCAATTTAATGATAGAAAAAATATAAATAAATGATTTAATGCCACACTAAGCTATATTAAAAAATCACTTAAAGATATAGTTAATAGTAAAAATATTGTAAATTATCAAGATATGGGCACAACTTTAACGGCTGCCTTAGTTTTTAATTTAAACAAACAAACTTATGTATTTAATATTGGTGATTCTCGTACATATGCATATAATGGCTTATTACATCAAATAACTATTGATCAAAACGTTTTACATGAACTTGCAGAAATCAAAAAAATAGATATGGATATTGTTAAATTATTACCTGATGCCAATAAGTTAGTTAGTTGTTTGGGGCCTAATAAGAATATGAAATGTGATAGTTTTTTATTGAAGAGCAGTGAAGAAATTAAATATATTTTATTGACATCGGACGGAATACATGATTTTGTTGATAAACCAACAATTGAGCAAATCCTTTTAGATAAAAAACTTAACCTTGATAAAAAAGCTCAAAAATTAATTGATATTGCGAAGAAAAATCAATCAAGAGATAATTTAACAGCATTGATATTGGAGCTTTAATTATGTTGAAGAGATTGGATAGATACGAAAATGTAAATAAACACTTTGAGGACTTTGTCTTAATAGGAAAAGGGGGGTATGGTGAGGTGTATTCTGCTTGTTATAAGAAGACACAAAAGAGAATGGCAGTTAAAATACTCACTGTTCCAGATATAACAAAAAAACAAGTTAATCAAATCCGCTTTCAGAACGAGTGCAACGTTTTGAAAACAATTAAATCGCCTAATGTAATCAAAATGATTGGCTACTATGTAAGCGCAGATGAATCTTATTATGCAATGGAATTAATCAAAGGAACCAATCTCAAGGCATTAATTGCAAAACACAAAAAAATACCTGTTGATGAGGCAATAAGAATTGCGAGAGAGATATGCAGGGGATTGTATGATATCCATTCATCCAATGTTATCCACCGAGACTTAAAACCAAGCAATATAATTATTGAAAATGATACCAATAGAGTTAAATTAATTGATTTTGGGATATCAATTAACGAGGATAGTTTGCGAGTTACAGCTGATAATAAAACAGTTGGCTCAGTTCAATATTTAGCTCCTGAGATTCCCTTGAAAAGTCAACCAGCCTCAATTCAAAGCGATATCTATGCTTTTGGTATGATTTTGTATGAAATGCTTTCAGGACATCCTGTTTATCAAGGGATTGATGCCCAATCTATTTTACTGCTTCAAATAAACGGTACAATACCACCTTTAGAAGGTGTTGGGAAAACTATTCCGCAAGCTGTTGAAAATATTATAATAAAATGTACAGCTAAAAATCCTCAAAATCGCTATTTAAATTGCTTAGACATAATTAGTGATCTAGATCATTGTTTAACACCGCAAGCAAGCATGGAAAAGCGGCTTGATCTTGAAAATCATGAGCAAAAGAAAAAAAAGAAATCACACAAGGTGCTAAACATTGTTTTGATAACACTGGGTTCCTCAATAATTTTTGGATTATTAATTTATTTAATTGTATATTTAGTTGAATATTATAAAAAGTAGAAGTGAAGGTGTTAAATGGAAAAAGGGAAAATTATTAAGTCGTTAGCAGGTTTTTATGATGTTAAGTCGTTCGGGGATAAACAAATTTATAGAGTGAGAGGTTCAGGAAAACTTAGATTGCTTGATATGAAACCTATCGTCGGCGATAATGTTGAATTTGAAAAAGAAGGATTGATTCATCATATTTTAGGACGAAGAAATTTCTTTATTAGGCCTAAAATTGCTAATGTTGACCAAGCGATTGTCGTTATGTCATTAGTTGAACCAGAATTTAGTTCTCAATTAGTTGATAAGTTCCTTATTATTATTGAAAGCAAGAATGTAGAACCAATAATTGTTTTAACCAAGAAAGATCTAACATCTGCTTCAAGGATAGATTTTTACAAGGAACAAGGTTATAAGGTATTTGAAATAAATTATGAAAATGAAGCTAGTTTTGAAGGCTTGCGAGAAATTTTTAAACATAAGACTAGTTTTTTTGTGGGCCAAACCGGTGTCGGAAAAACGACGCTGATAAATTATTTAGCTAGCACAAATTTTGAAACACAAGCCATTTCAAAGGCGCTAAACCGCGGTAAACATACAACAAGAGAAGTGAGTTTAATTAACTTTAATGGCGGCGAGATTATTGATACTCCTGGGTTTTCATCTATTGAGTTTGATTTAACAATTGATGAAATGCCTGTTGCTTTTAATTCTTTTAGAGAAGCATCTCCTTTTTGCAAATTTAGAAGTTGTAGACACTACCATGAAAGAATTGAGGATTGTGAAGTTAAAAGACGCGTTCAGTGTGGAACTATTAAAGAAGAAAGATATGAAAATTATAAAAGCTTTATGAAGCGTATGTTAGAACCAATATATTAAGGTGGAAAAAAATGGATAATAGACAAATAAGCCCTTCGATATTAGATGTAAAAAGTGATCAGCTAATTTCCTATGTTAATTCATTGATTAAATGAGGCGTTAGTAATGTTCATTACGATGTTATGGATGCCCAATTTGTACCCAATACGGCCTTAACATATGAAGAAATTAAAAAAATATTTGATCAGTGTCCAAAGCATCATATGGATATTCACTTAATGGTTAAAGATGTTTTTTCTTATTATCATAAATTTAAGGAATTTGGAGCTATTTTAACATTTCATTATGAAGCTTTTGAAAATGAAATAGAGCTCAAAAAACTTATTAAATTAGCAAAAAAAGAAGGCATAAAACTCGGCTTAGCCTTTAATCCCGATACAGATGTAAGCAAAGTTATACCATTTCTTAAGGATTTAGATTTAATATTAGCCATGAGTGTCTATCCTGGCAAGGGTGGGCAGAGTTTTATTGAATCTACTTATGCAAAGGTAAGACAACTTAGAAAATATATTGATCAAAAAAATTTGAAAATAATAATTGAAATTGATGGTGGCATTAAGGACTTTAATATTAAAAAATGTTTTGAGAGTGGCGTTGACTTAGCGGTTGTTGGTTCTTATTTGGTTAAAAATTTTTCAAAGGAAACAATCAAATTGTTATTGAGTTAATTGCTATTTTTAAATCACTTACTAAAAAAAGGCAAGCTAGAGATTAATTTACACAAAATTATCTACAGTTCCTGTTTATAATCAATTGCAAATAATTTTCGAAGAAGAGTAATAATAATTTAAAATAACCAAATAACATTTAGGAGATTAAACTCTCCGATTTAGTTATGTTATTTGGTTATTTTTGTCTAATAAATTTAGATTTGTGTGATTACCATTCCCAAATCTCTTACTCAAAAAGTAAGCGGGAAATAAATTTACACAAAATTTACTACATTATCATCAGCATCAATTGCTGATGTCTTTTAACAATGAAAGGATGATTATTGTTTATTTTCGTCTTGTTTTTGATTTTGAGCACTTAACATTTGATCGATTTTATCGTAGTTATAGAAATCTTTATAATCTAATTTGATGTCTGGTTGAACACCACTTTCAATTTCTTTGTTATCTTTGCCAAATGTAGCATTATTTGGACCACTTATTGTAATAGTTGTTCCATCGCTTAGAGCTAGAGGCATAATGGCCGACATACCGCCACCAGTTTTTTGACCAATAATTTTAGCAATACCCATTTCTTTAACAATACTTGTCAATTGGTTAGCAGCACTAAATGTATTTATACCAACTAGGATGTTTCAATTGTATTGTGTATATGCATCCCCTTCGTATTTATCGTCACCATCAGTGTCAACTAAGCCTTTACTTAAACTACCCACTCTATTTAAAATATCGAATTCACGATTTAGAATTGGTTTATCAGTCATAAAACCTAGTGTTTTAACCATTGATCCAACGCTACCACCACCATTAATAGCAATGTTTAGAACAATGTTTTTTATATTTTTATGTTCTTCTTTTGCTACCTCTTTCATTAGATATCTCATTAAATGGTATGTATCATGTTTTCAAGCTTCTGGCGATTTGTTTTGTTCTTTAGTTCCATCTTCAAAATGTAATAGGGTGACAAAAGCGGTATTGCCAACATATTTCACATAGTCTTCTGGTTTGAAGTCTGCAATTTTCTTTTTGAAATATGCTTCAAAGCCTTTAACCAATTCTGCTCTTTGTTTATTGAAATCAATTCTATATTGACCATAGTCTTCAATTTGTAATTGTAGAGGTTTAAGATAATTAGTTGCTTCATAGTATGAGAATGAGTTCATTCTTGTATGTAATTCATTTAATTGCTTATGGAAAATACTGATGTATGCTTCATTTCATTTTTTAGGATCAGTCGATAGAAGTTTTTCTTTATCTTCTTTTTTGATATAGTCTGCAAAAGATTTAATTTGTTTATATTCTCTTAAGCCATAAAAGTAGTCCATTGTAAATGATAAATGGTTAAAGTTTGCTTCTCTTTCTTCCTTGGTTGGTTTGCTGCCATGGAGATTGTTATCTTTTCTAATTCTTTCTCTTGCTTCTTCTTCAGTTTTACCAAATGAGTCAAGTCCAGCAAAAACATTAGTGAATGTTTTTCCGTTGTAGTAGATATTGTTAAATGTTCAGCTCATAAATAGAGTGTTAAATACTGAAAATGGCACTAGAACTTTATCATCTTTGTAAAGGATATCCATATGATATTTACCTAGATCGAAAGTAACACCTTTATCACTTTCTGGAATTCTTTCATATTCATATTTAGTGAATTCTCCACCATCTGTTAATTCTTGTGGTCTTAATATTTCATAAAAGAAGTCTGTTGTGGTTACAAAAATTGTATTTTTATTTCAATCAATTACCAACTTGTTTGAAATAGTTCCATCAGGATTGCTTGTGTAATAAGTTTTTCTATTCTTTTGCTTATCAACATATGAACTAAATTGTTCTGGGCCAATCAAGCCAGTTAGAGCACTTAAAAATTGATCAATATCAACATAAGCTGTCTTTGATTTATCGTCCTTAATTTCATAAACATTAACATCTGATTCCTTAACTGCTGTATATTCAGGATTATAGTTTTTGAAATTGTGAGAGGTGGCACTAATGTTAACATTGTCATCGTTTTGAGGCTTGATATTGTTTTCTCTTTCAATATCATTTATTATTTCGTTTTTCTCATTTAGTTGATCTTTGATTTTATTTAATTCATCGTTAGTATTATTTTTTTCTTTTTGTAATTCTTGAATTTTTTGTTCTTTTTCTTGAATTTCTTTATTTAATTTATCGATTTGTCCAGATTGACAGCTTGCAGTTAGTATAGCAATTGGTGCTAGACCAATAGCTGATAATGGAAGTAAGCTTGCTAAAAGTTTAGCTTTTCCTGATTTTTTCATATTTTTTCCTTCTTTACAATAATTTCTTCATTTTAAGAAAACACCGGAATTTTTTGGCCGATGTTATTAATTATTATTAATTTTGTTTTGAGTTAGCGCTTGTTAAAGCCTTGTCAATTGCCTCATCATTATAGAAGTCTTTGTATTCGATTGCAATGTCGGTTGGAACACCACTTTCTATTTCTTTGTTTTCTATTCCAAAAACAGCATTGTTTGGTCCGCTCATAGTAATAGTTGTACCATCTGGCATTACGTTTGACATAATAGCTGACATACCACCACCAGATTTTTGACCAATAATTTTAGCAATACCCATTTCCTTAACAATACTTGCTAGTTGGTTTGCGGCACTAAATGTAGTTACACCAACTAACAAGTTTCAATTGTATTTATCATAAGCATCATTTTCGTATTTACCATCACCATCGGTGTCAACTTCTGATTTGCTTAAACTATTTGTTCTATTTAGAATATCTTGTTCGCGGTTTAAAATAGGTTTATCGGTCATAAAGCCTAAAGTTCTAACCATAGCAGAAACGCTACCGCCACCATTTAAAGATAGATCTAATACAATATTTTTAATTTCTGGTTTCTTCTTAACTTCTTCAATTAGACGTCTCATTAGGAAGTATGTATCATATTTTCATGCATTGTCTTTATCACTTATTTCATCCTTTGTTCCGTCCTTGAACTCAAGAAGGGTTACAATAGCTGTATTGCCGTGGTATCTAATTAAATCTTTTGTATCAATATCCTCAACATCCTTATGAAATCTTTCTTTAAATAGCTTTGTTAATTTTCTTAAGGTATCTTGCTCATTCAACAATTTTTGTCCAAAGTCATTTTTTGTTAATGATTTAAAAATATCGGCATCTCATTTTTTTTCACGATACGAAAAAGTATTTAGGTTTGTGTGTAAATCATTTAATTGTTTATGGAAGATATTTATATATGCTTTGTTATATATTTCTGGGTCAGTCGATAGAAGTTTTTCTTTATCTTCTTTTTTGATATAGTCTGCAAAAGATTTAATTTGTTTATATTCTCTTAAGCCATAAAAGTAGTCCATTGTAAATGATAAATGGTTAAAGTTTGCTTCTCTTTCTTCCTTGGTTGGTTTGCTGCCATGGAGATTGTTATCTTTTCTAATTCTTTCTCTTGCTTCTTCTTCAGTTTTACCAAATGAGTCAAGTCCATCACTTACATTTGTAAATGTTTTACCATTAAAGTAAATATTGTTTGATGTTGTACTCATGAATAAGGTATTGAATATTGAAAATGGAAGTAATACTTTATCATTACTATATAAGATATCCATATTGTATTTGCCCAGGTCAAAGTTGATAAGTTTGCCTTCATCACCTTTGATGCGCGATAATTCATATTCGGTTTTTAGGAATTGCTCACCATCGGTTAATTGTTGTGGTTTAAAAATTTCATAAAAGAAATTAGTGCTTGTTAATTGAATGGTGTTTTTGGCTCAGTCAATAATTAATTTATTTGATATTGTTCCATCTGGATTTTTTGTAAAATATGTTTTTGTATTTTTATCTTTTTCAACATATGAACTTAATTGATTTTGGTCAAATAAACCATCTAAAATCGATATAAACTGATCTAAGTCAATATAAGGTGTCTTAGACTTGTCATCTTTAATAAAAAATGCTTCAGCTTCATTTGTTTCATTTACTGTGTATTCAGCATTATAGTTTTTAAAGTTATATTTTTTAGTCTCGAAAACTTTTTTATCATCATTTTGCGGAGTTACTTTTTCTAATTCACCCTTTAATTTTTTTATTTCTAAATCTTTTTTTGGAAGTTGTTCTTTAGCTCAATTTAGTTGATTGGTAGCTTTATCTTTTTCAACTTGTTCCTTTGAAAGTTGCTGTTCTTTTTTTATAAGTTCTTGGGTTAGTTTATCTTGTTCCCCCGATTGACAGCTTACTGATAGTATAGCAATAGGTGCTATGCCAACTATAGATAATGGTAAACTTGCTAGAAGTTTATATTTTCCTTGTTTTTTCATATTTTCCTTTCAATGTTGTATCTTTTTATCTAGTTTTATACTATCTAAAAACAATTTTATTACTTTTGGCTAAAAGCACAAAATTTATACTAAAAAACATAGAAAAGTTTTAGGTTCAAATAATTTAATTAAATAGATAGTGCTTTATAGTTGCTGTTTTAAATGTTAAAAAATGATAAAATTTAGCAATTACCTTAAAGAAAAAAATCTAGATTGTATTTTTTGTTTTGATTTTTAATTTGAAATTAACATTTTTTGTGAAATTAGAAACTTTTATTAAATCTTACAAAGAGAATTGCCATCTGTTTTTGCTTATTTGATTAATAAAAACATGGAAATAATTTATTTTGTAAGATATTTTGAAAATGTTGTTAATCTTAAAATGATTTTATGTTAAAATTATTGTGCTTTTAATAGCAATAAGTAGATTCATTTCTCACCTAAGTGATTTTTTGCTGGGTCGCTACAGATAAAGATTATTTAATATTTTTGTAGTTAATGAGAAGTGGTCTAAACCCACTTTTTATTTATTTAAGGAGGAAGTTATATATCAAGATAACTCAAACTTTGCAAATAGTCAAAGTAAAAAACCGAAATCAGAACACGTTGTAAATAATGACATACCTTATAAAAAAGTTTTTGTTTTAGGCCCTGATAATGAAAAAATAGGAGTTTTAACTAAAGAAGATGCTTTAGAAAAGGCTTCTGAATATAAGATGGATTTGGTTCTTATCTCAATTGAAAATAACAAACCTATTACTAGAATTATGGACTATGGTAAGTTTAAATATGATAAGAAGAAAAAACAAAAAGCAATTAAGGAAAAACAGTCAGTAACTATTAACCGCGAAATAAGATTAACCCCTTTAATCGGACAACATGACCTTGAAACAAAGGCACGCAAAGTGCGTGAATTTATTTTGGAGGGAAATCGTGTAAAAGTGTCGGTTAAGTTTAGGGGTCGTGAGCGTAGCAGAACTGATTTGGGGCACGAAATTTTAGATAAGTTTTATGCGCTTGTCGAGGACATTGCAAAAGTATCAAAAGAGCCAACTTTAGTAAATGAACGTTTTTTAGATATGTATATCGAAAAAGATAAAAAGAAAGTTGAAGCCTTTAACAAAAAAAATAACGAACCTTCACAACCACAAGGAGAATAACATGCCAAAAATGAAAACCAAGAGCGGTTTAAAGAAGAGAATTAAAATAACTGCAACAGGTAAAGTTAAACGTGGAAATGCATATCGTTCACACTTAGCTCAAAACAAAACAACTAAGCAAAAACGTCAATCTCGTAAATCATCAACCTTATCAGCATCAGATTTTAAGAGATATAAAGAATTAATTTAATTTTTTAATAAATTATTTGGAAAGGAAAATATTATGCGTACAAGAGGCGGAGTAGTAACAAGAAGAAGACGTGTTAAATGATTAAAACTTGCTAAGGGATACTGAGGACACAAATCTATTGGTTATAAAGTTGCTAAGCAAGCTGTTGTTAAATCATGAACATATGCATTTAGAGATAGAAAACAAGTTAAACGTGAATTTAGAAAATTATGAATTGCTCGTATTAACGCAGCAGCAAGAACAAATGGTATTACATATTCAAGACTAATCGAAGGATTAAATAAAGCAAATATAAATATCAATAGAAAAATGCTTTCAGAATTAGCAATTAACTATCCTGAATCATTTACTTCGATAGTGGAAACAGCCAAAAAAGCTCTATCATCAAAATAATTTTTAACAGCTTTAGTTAGCTGTTTTATTTTTTATGTATATTAATACATAATCATTTTATTTTTTAAAAAAGTGTTATTATTTTCTATTATATTGAGGACATATGAAAAAGACGTGCAAAATTAATAACCAAAGTCCAGAACAAAAGAATATAGATTTAGCTAAACAAAAACAACTTAAATCAGAAGAATATATAGCATTATCTAACGAGGAAAAAAAGCGAAAAAGTAAAAAGAATCCTTCAAAATTACCTTATGAAATAAATCCTTATGGAGTTAATTTCTTTAATGTATGAAAAAAGTTTCCTAAGAAAATGTTCTTTGTTTTTTGTTCAGCCATCTTATACAATATAGCTATCGCAACATTTTTAGCTAAGGCGGCAACGGTTGCAACTGGGGTTTCAGCTATAGTTCAAGCAATTACATTTACAGTTTCATCAACTGCACCATATTTTGCTTTTATTTATTTCTTTATGAATTTACCCTTAATAATTGCTTTTTGAAAGAAAAATTCACGATTATTTATGATTTTAACGACATACTGATTATTATGGCAAGTTGCGTTTCAATCGATATTATTAATTGGGCCAATTGGACATTTCTTTAATAAAATTTCGATTTATTATATTAATTGAATTTCTCCAGTTGATTCCCGTTTTACAAATGAATTTAAATCATTAATTCCTTGGGAATCATATGGAACTTATCAAAATTCATATCGTCATTTGTTCCAATGAATTAATACAAATCCAACATCTCAAGATGGTCTATATTTATTAAGCATTAATAATTCTTTAGAGGCAGGCGTAATCAAAGAGTTAGGATATATACATCAAATTACCCAGTCTCAATTTAACCAATTAAATCATTTTAAAAATATTATTGAAAATGGCTACGCCAATCCAACATGGCCAATTATTGTTTATGCTGTTATTGGTGCTTGTATGGCTGGATCGGCAAGTGGTATTTCATGAAAAAATTCAGCTTCTACTGCTGGCGGAGATTTTATAATTTATTATATTTCTAGAGTTAAACAAAAATCAGTGGGTCATATTTCAACAATTGTTGCCTTGATTTTTGGAGCATTCTCAATTGTGACAATTAGCATTGTTGAGTTATTAGGAGTATCATCAGATAGACCATTTAATATTGCAGCATTAATTTTAAGAATTTTAAGTTTTTTTGCATATGTTTTTATTTACATTTCATTTATTGATCTCATTTTTCCTAAATATCGTAAGATTAGAATTGAAATATATACAAAAAACCCAGACAGGATTATTGACCGTCTTAAAATTATTAATTATTGACATGGTTATAATATAGATAAGCTTACTGCCGGTTATACAAATACTGAAACTGTTAGAATTGAGACTTTTGCACTTTATTTAGAGCAAAATATTATTAAAAATGAAATCCTGTTGGCAGACCCTGCAGCATGGATGACTGTATCCAGAGTCCATAATATTATTGGAAAATTTGACACTTCAAGAGTTGAATCTTAATAATATCAAGAAGGTGATATAATCCCAAGTTTGGATAAAAAACGATAAAACACATTCCAAAAGGAGTGTGTTTTATTTGAGTTTTTCAGTTTTAAGATTAAAAAATCATAAATCCATTTTAAATTAAGATATATTTATGATTTTTCTTTAATTTTTTAACTATATTTTTTATATGTATTTTATTTGTTTGCTTGTTGCTTTTTAATTAACATTTCTTTTTTTTTATGTTTAGATAAAAATATTTCCGAAACTGCAATTACAATACTTGTAACTAGTATTAATGCTGCAAACACGGTAAACGTAACAAAATAATTGATTTGATATGTTATTAGAGTTAATAATAAAATAATTAAAGACGATGAAATAACCTTAAAAATTAATGTTCATATTGTATTTTTTTTAAATTTGTCTTCTTTAAAAAGCAAATATGTATTTGTGTAAAAAATGGCAATAAATAGTGAGAAAAATAGTTGTTGCATACCTATTATTACTAAATAAATTATGTTTTTAATGTAATTACTAATTGATATAAATAAAATAGGAATAACTACTAGAATTACAATATTCATAGCTAATAAAATTCATCTTAGTTTGATATCTTTATTTCTTATCACTAAAGAAATTAGGCTTCCAATCAGGCCAAAAGATCCGAATATAATATTTAATATAAATGATCATTCTTCTGCATTAAATGAAATAGCTTTAAAAAATTGAGACATTCCTGCTGTTCGTGGAAAAAGAAATATTCCAACAATTAGACTACATGCAATAGTATAAACTCATTTTCATATGTTGTAATTTTTGTTGTGTTCAAGTTGTAAATTGTCTACATTATTTTTAATAGTTGGTGTTGTTTGCAATGGCTCCTTATTTAACTTTAATATGAAGTATAAAATCCCCGATGCTAAATAAGTTATCATATTCATAACAATTAATGACCAGAAAGGTAATTTAGTAAATAATACAAATGAAAACACTGACGCCAATAGAAAAGCTAGCGCAGTAGCGATAGTCGTTAAAACGTTGTAAGTTTTTATATCTTTATTATTATTTGATAAATAATATAAAACTGACTTAAGGGCTATGAATCTAAATGAGTGTATGATATTTAATATAATGTTAGTTATTAATAAAAATATTGAAAAAGCTTGGAGTGAATTATTTTTTATGAAGAAAAAAGAGCTAATTAATATGACCATTAGCACACCAACGCTAATAAAGTCAGTTGCTATAAGTATATTTTTTAGTTTTAATTTTGAAGCAATTTTTTTATTTAGTAGATATGAAATAAAGACCGGTATTTGAATTAGTAAATATAAAAGAGAAACAAGCCAAAAACTACTTGTGAACTTATAGATATAAATTGCTGTCCCGAGTTTAAAGGCCTCAGATCCAATCATTGAAATAATTAAAGAACTGGCATATTTTGTTTTATTAATCATTGTTTAGTTCCTTATATAAAACATAAATTATTTGAATCATATGAACAATGTTTATGATGTTAATTTTAACATTTATATCAGTTTCTAAATCCCCTGGAATGCTAATGATAAAATCAACGATTTCATTTTCTTGCTTGCAGGTTGCGGCTCATTCTTTACTTAAGGAAATTTTATAGGGAATGCTATATTTGCTAAGTATAGACAAAATCTTTTTAGTTTTAATGTTATTTTGGTTATCTGAATTTACTAAAATGCCTTGATTTTCTCACTTGCTATCATTAGAGATTTTTAAATTAAAAATATATTCATTATTTACCTTTTTATTATTTTTAATTTGGTAATTGTTAATAAACCAGTTTAGTATAAAAGAATTAATTTTACTATTTTGATTTTGTTCGACAAAATTAAAGTTATTTATTGAGTAAGAACTTCTATTGCTATCTTGGCAAGAGTAATCTGTCTTAAAAATTATATTTGTGCTTTTTAATTTGCTAAAATCCTTTGTTGCGTCAAATTCTTGGTATTCAGTAAAAAAATTTAAATAAAAGCTTTCTATTATTTTGCTATTGAAGTTTATATAGTCACTAATTTCTTTATCATTATTTATTTGTTTGAATATATGCTTTATCTTATTAAAAGTTTGCAACAAGTCGGGATCTTGAATTTCGAAGACTTCATATTCATTTTTCCATCATAAAAATTCCTTATATTTATAGTAGATAAAAATAAGAGTTGAATTATTGATAAGGTTCATGATTAGGGTTTTATAATTGTTTAATTTGAAGTTATCTAGAAATGAGGTTAGATTATCAAGGTGATTTAAATCGCTTATTGCTGCAATGATTTTTTCCATCTTATCATTGTGTGGATAATATGATGACATAACATATGTAAGCATTAAGATTTTTCCAATAATCATAAAATCAGAATTTACAAAGTAAAGGTTGTTATCAATTTTGTTTAATCAATCAACATGAAGATATTCAAAAAGAATAAATTCAACCTTTCCAAATTCAAAATTTTCAATTGTTATAAGGTTATCATCTTCTCTTAGCAGCTTGAAGTCTCCAATTTTTGTAATATATCTAATAAATGCTCTTTTTGTTTCTAAATTTTCATTGTTAAAAAAACAAATATCAATGTCATTGGGATTGCGTTTAATAAGTTCATTTAACTTTAAAACAGCAGACCCTTTGATAATAATTTTTATATCTGTACTATGCAATTCATTGAAATCATCAACATATTTAGAAATATAATTTATTTTTTCTTTAAGTTCTATTTTTTTCATTCTTAAACCCCATTTAAATTTTGATAAATTAAATTATTGTAATACTTTTTTTAGTATGCGTTTTATTTTTTAAAAAAAATTAATATTTTTTGTCAGTTTATGTTGCCTGGTCGATAAAGTAAGATTAAAAATCAGGGCTAACTTTAGTCCTGATTTGTGCATTTTATACATTTAAATTATTCATCTTGGCCAAGTTCGCCTAGTTTACTAATTCTAATAAGATGTCTTCCGCCTTCAAATTCTGCATTTTCTCATGCATGAAACATGTTTAGAATTTCGTTATCTTTTAATAATCTTCCTCCCATACACAAGATATTTGAATTATTATGGGCTTTTGATAATCTCGCTTCTTCCTCATTTGTAACTCTAGCACATCTTATATCTTTAAACCGATTTAAAGCCATAGATATTCCAATTCCTGAGCCGCAAAAAGCAATAAGTTTTGTATTCTCTTTATTAAGATCTCTTTTTGTTTCCTTTGCAAATTCTATTCCAACATCGGTATACGAGACTGGCAACAATGAACTTGTTGAACCAAAAAGTTCTACTTTGTATCCTTCTTTTTTTAACTCGCTGGCGAGCTTAATCTTTGCTTCATGTCCAGCGTGATCACTAGTTATCTTTACAATTTTGTCCATAAAATTTACTCCCTTAAAATTAAACCGTCTTCAACTCTAATTATTTGGCTAGGCTTTTGACTCATTTCTCCAAAGTTATAAACATTTGTTATTTCGGGAAAAAGAATTTTTGCATTTTCGATATTTTTGCATACTGGCCCATTTGATATATTGCAACTCGACATATATACTGGCCCATTTTTTTCAAGATATTCAAGTAGCAAGGGATGGTTTGGCATTCTAAAACCTTGGTCATTAACGATTAACGTTGTTGCGCCTGGTCAATATTTTTTAGCATATTGCTCAGCCTGCGGATTTCATTGTTTAAACATTCGTGCCTGGTGGATAGAGGATACTAAAATAATTAGTTTTTTATTTCTATCTCTGCCTTTTATTTCATAAATTAAATCTTTAGTTTCATCGTTAACAGCGCCGCCGATCCCTAAAACGGTATCAGTTGTTGATATAAATAATTTTTTATATTTGTTTGTCATACTTTTATTATATTACATTATGTTATCTAAAAGTATATAATAGTAATATGCCTGAATTACCAGAAGTAAAAGTGGTTGTTAAAAACCTAAATGAGGTCATTTTGTATAAAAAAATTAAGGACCTAGAAATTATTAAACCGCATCTTTTTAAGGAGTATTCGCCTTCAACATATAAGAATAATTTACGGGGGCATGAAATAACTCAAGTCAAAAATAAGGGTAAGCATATTATTTTTCAATTCGAAACCAACTTAATTTTGTTATCTCATTTAAGAATGGAAGGAAAATATCGTTATTATCAAAAACCACATGAGAACCATAAACATTTAGTTGCTAAATTTGTATTTGAAGATAATAGCGAGCTCCATTATCTTGATAGCCGAATGTTTGGTACATTTTATTTGCGCGATAGTGAAACTTATGAAAAAAAATTACCTTTATCAAAAGTGGCACTCGAACCTAAAGATACTAACATCGAGGAACTTTTTGAGAAATTGAAGGGTAGTGAAAGCTCTATTAAAACTAAGTTGCTGGATCAATCATATGTTGCAGGTTTTGGGAACATTTATATTGATGAGGCTTTGTTTGCGTGCGCTATACACCCGTTGAGTAAATCAAAAAATATCCCATTAGCTAAACTTAAAGAGATATTAGAAAAAGGCCAGGTTATTATGGATAAGAGCTACAAACTAGGGGGAACAACTATTCATACCTATGAAAGTTTTAATAACGAGATAGGTTCTTATCAAGATTATTTAATGATTCACAGCGATAGAATAAAGTCATGTCTAAAATGCCAAAATAAAACTATAAAAATTAAGGTCAATGGGCGTGGAACTTACCTTTGTCCAAATTGTCAAAAGGAGTATTAAAATATGAATCTATATTCATTAGAGATTGATTTACACGGTTTGACTAGTGATGAAGCATCTATTAATGTTTTGAACGCTTTATTTACTTTAGACCAAAATGAATTTATGGAATATGTAGATATTATTGTTGGTAATGGCACCAAAACCCTTCAATTTGCTATTTCAAACCTATTAGAAGATGAAAAATATGATTATGAATTTTTGAATTCTAATCATTCAGTTATTAGGGCATATAAAAAGAATTAATTTTATAAAATAGTATGAATAAATGTTGACTAAAAAGATATTAGATTCAAATAATAATATTAGAATTTAGATTTTTTTACGCTTTAAATTTATTTATTTTTTTATCAACATGACAACCTAGTTAAATTAAGCTAAACCTTGATAATTGTTTAGTTATCATAAAATAGTTGATTATTTTTATTATGTTTTATAATTTAATAATAAATAAAATAATCAATTAAATTTTTAAATAATTAATTTTTAATTACTAGGAGAAAAAATGGCAAAGAATACTTGAGAAATTGCTAAACAAGCAATTGAATCTCATGATAATATTTTTATATTTCATCATATAAGACCTGACGGTGATTGTTTGGGTTCACAGTTTGGTTTGAGAGAATTGATAAAAACTAATTACCCAGAAAAAAAAGTGTTCGTTTTTGGTGATAATATTGGTGCATTTCCATTCTTTGAATGAGATTTTGATAAATTTGAGGATGTACCAAAAGAAAATTTCAAAAACTCATTAGGCATTGTTGTTGATGCTAACTCATCAAATAGGATTCAATTTGCGCAATACATTCTTGATAAAAACTTTACTCATTTATTAAGAATTGACCATCATCCTGTTAATCCAGATATTGAATATGACTATACGTGGGAAGATCCAACATTTGCAGCAGCAGCTGAGCAAGTTGCTTATATTGCGATGATGTCCAACTGAAAAGTTACTGATAAGGCAGCAAAATATACTTATTTAGGTATTAATACAGATTCTGGAAGATTTCAATATGAATATGTTCAAAAAAGAACATTTGATGTTATGTCTTATTTACATGAGGGCAATAATTTTAGAGTATGGGATGTTAATTTTGATCTTGCTAAAAGGGATGAAAGAAAAGTTAGATTTTCTGCATATGTTTTATTAAATTATAAGAGTGATGGAAAGGTTTTATATTTTCATGTAACTAAGAAGATTCAGGAAAAATTTAATTTAAATGATAATGAAGCTAATGATGTTGGCATTTTAGCAAACATCGGAGATTGCAAAATTTGAGTATTATTTATCGATCTTCCCGACGGCAATATTAGAGCTAGAGTTAGATCAAACGGTATATGAATTAATCACATTTGTGAAAAATACCAACCTGGCGGTGGCCATGAAGTTGCTGCTGGAGCAACATGTCATTCTAGACGCGAAATGAAATCTCTAATTGAGGACTTAAAGGCTGAGGTTTTAAAAAATGATCAAAATTAGTTCTGAAAGATTAGAAATATTTAAAAAAATTGAAGATAAAATTAAAAAATACCAAAATATTGTAATCTTTCATCATATAAGACCTGACGGTGATTGTTTAGGTTCACAATTTGGTATGAAGCATTTAATTCAAGAAAATTTTCCTAATAAAAATGTTTATACTATCGGTGATTCCAAAGGAATTTATTCATACCTTGATTTTTCAATGGATAAATTGGAATTTAAGAAACTTGAAAATTCGTTAGCTATTATTGTTGATGCTAATTTTAAAGAAAGATTAGAGTGCCGTGAATATTTAGATAATAATCTGTTTGATGATGTTATTAGAATTGATCATCATCCTAATGATGACGACTTAAATGCTTCGTTGGTTTGAGTTGATAAGTACTCTCCTGCAGCGGCACAACAGGTGGCTGAAATTGCATATGGATTAAATTGAAAAGTTAATGCACAAGCAGCAACATATTTATATTTAGGAATTTATACAGATTCAGTTAGACTTACAACTAACTTAACTGATGATAAGACAATGTTTTTAGTTGCTTGATTATGATCTCATAACGCTAATAAAGATTTACTACATGAAAATATGGCCAAAAAAACATTGGAGGATATTAAAATAAACGCTTTTGTTCAACAAAATATGAATATAAAAAATGGCGTTGTATCATTCTACTTTACCTTAAAGGATCAGAAGAAACTTGGGATTTATGACCCATTAAAAGCAAATCGCCCTTTTTTGCTTTCCTCAATTGATGATAACAAGGCATGAGTATTTTTTACGCAAGAAAAGGAAAATCAAATTAGATGTGAATTTAGATCAAATGGTGCCTGCGTAAGAAACGTAGCTGTTAAGTGGGGTGGTGGTGGTCATCATCGCGCGTCGGGTGCTCAAATTAGCGACGCATCATTAATCCCCCAAATAGTAGCTGATTTGGAACATGAAATAACCATTTCTGAAAATTATGATAAAAATAATTAACCAATAATTTACTTTATTTTGCCAAAAAAGACAAGGCCCAAATCGTTATATATGATTCGGGTCCTTTTTTGTTTTAACATAGCATCAATTATAAAAAAACTGACCAAATATAATGGTCAGGTAATGTTGTTTATAAATTTTTAATTTTATTTAATAAAATATTTGTTATAAATGTAATCATCGGCAATGTGATATATTTTTCTTATATATTCAAAGTAGATTTTATACTTTTTATGGTCGCCTTTTCAAATAAATTTTTTATTAATTGTCTTTGAAAACTCAATTACAAGATATAGGTCAAAAAAACCATATTTTTTTATACCATCAATAATCATTTGTTCAATAAGCATTCTTACTTTTGGATGATTTATATCAATGTCTTTTTTATAATGTTTTTGTTCAATTAAAACAAAGGCACCAAAGTAGATGTTTAGACTTGATATTTCTTTATGATATTCTTCTAAAAATAAGTTGTGGGTGTTTTTTTCTTCTTCATCTAGCTCTACGCCCTCAAATATTTTATTGACATCAATTGCGTTTTTTGCGTATTTGTTTTCTGAAGCAATAATTAGAAATATTTTTATTATTATTAGAATAAATAAAATAAGCGAAATTGAGCCAAAGATATATGATGCTATAGTTCCTCCTCTGCCTATAGAACCAAAAACATGAGATGCAACTAAAAACAAAATAATTCCTATTGCTAAAAAAAGAAAAATAACTAAGTAGCCAATAAAATTAAAGATATTATCTTTTATTTTTTTCTTGTGATTTTCTTCCATTAAATAATTTCCCCTCTATAAGTTTTAAGTTTGTTATTTTTTAGATATCCTCTTCCCTCTTTTGCGATATATTTATCATTTAACTTAGTTGCGTCGGCACTAAAATTTATTCATACTTTCAATAATGATGCTCCAACGCCGTATGTATCTACCGGTGTATTTTCATCCTCAAATTCTTTAATTCTTTTAGCATTAAATCCTGATGAAACAGTTATTTTAACATGTTTTCCATTGTTATTATCTAGAGCTTCTCTTAATCTCTTTACTTGATTTTGGGTAACACCATATTCTGCTTCTCCCTCAATAAACATTTTGTCAATTAATGCTTTCGAGGTATCAATTCTTACTGCCTTGAGTTTTTTGCCAAATTCTTTTAAGCAGGCAAGTGAGTCTGAAATAACATCATTATGAAAATCAACAAGAGCATAAAGGTCATCGTTTGGAAATGTTTTATGGTAAGCCTTAATTGCCTTAACAATATCTCCTTCAAACATTTGAATTAAGGCATGTGGCATACTGCCAAACGTATGCTTTAGGTCGTAATTAGATGATGCAAGAGTAGAATGGTTATATATTCCACCAACTTTAAGAGCATACGCATCATTTAGCTGGTTTATATAATGATCTGATCTATCAGCCATGCTTACAACATTTTTTCCATTAGCTGCCTTAATAACATTGTGTGCATTTGTGGCAATTGAAGTTTGCCGGGCAAGAATGCCATCTATAATGCCTTCTCAAATGCCAAAATCATAGTAATGTCCTTCTAGTTCAAGTACGACTTCTCTATTATGTATTATTGACCCTTCTTCAAGATATCTTATTGTGTATTTAGACGTATCAGTGTTTTTACACAACAATTTAATGACCTCATTTATCCCACATAATTTTACATTATTGTGACGTTGAAAAAACTGTAGTGTTACTGTTTCGTTTTTGCGGTATTTCTGTGAAATTTTTTTGGTCTTAAGAAAATATATCGAGATATAGTCTTTTAGTTTCATTATACCTTCTTTATTTATAAAATGAATTACATTTTTTGATTAGCAAAATAAAAATTAATATTAAAATTATATATTATATTGTGATTAGGTAGAATAACTTTAGGAGTTATGTTATGGAACAAATTGATAAATCTGAGAATAATTATGTTGGCAAATTGTATAAGATGCAGTCATGAGCTAGCATTTGTTTTATTGTTTTTTTGTGTGCATTTATTAGCATTTTATTGGCTATATACCTGAATGGCAATGAAAATAATTATGGAAAATGAACGTCTAATCCGGTTTATATTGTAATAACAATTTTATTTATTTTTAGTATAGTTTTCGTTATTAGTTCATCTATTTTAGGATTGAAATATGCTAAAAAAAACAATAATGCAAGACTACATATTTATTTCTTATTGTCTGCAATATTTATTATTCCCTTTTTGTCGTTATATTGTATGATAGTTTCTGCTATTAAAATGTATGATTTGCATCAAAAAATAAAAAAAGAAAAGCATGGAAACAAATTAAAAAAATAGACTATAAAAATAACGAGCTTTCTTAAAAAAGCTCGTTATTTTTATATTTAAATTATTTGAATAGGAAAGGTTGCAATTTATTTTTATATCATCTTGTTTTTTGAATGTAATGAACAGCAACGTGTTGAAGAATTGTAAATATACCACCTATTATTCAGTATATTTGCAAACCAGCACTAAAAAATATCCCTATAAAAGCAAATATAATCGGAATTAGAAATGCCTTTTTATTTGATTTTTTTATTGCAGCCCGTTGATAGGCGTCAGCTTGAAGTGATTTCTTCTTCTTTAGTTTAAGAATTTTAGGCATAAATTGAGCTATTAATTGAACTGCAATTGACAGAACAACAATTGGTAGATATTGGAGCTCACCAATTTTAAATATTCTATAAATTGAAGTAGCTGAAAGCTGTATTGTATATAATGTGGATTGTTTAATTTCTGGAGAAGTTGAAATTATTCTAAATACAACAATTAATATTGGGAGGGTTATAAATGATGAGACAAGTTGTGAGAGCGGTGAAATTTTTTCTTTTTTGTATAATTCACTAATTTCCATTTGCTTACGTTGGTTCATTTGTTTATCGCCCTTGTAAGCATCATATTTAGCTTCAATCTTTGCTTTCTTTTGGTTTAATTCTTCCATCTTACTTGCGCTAAATATTGTTTTAGTTGTAAGGAAGAAAGTGATAATTCTAACAAAAATAACTGTGATAACCAACGCCAGTACCACGCTTCATCCAGTAGTTCCTAACGGTCTAATTATGGAGTTCATAAACTGAGCAACTGGATATACAAAGAAGCCATAAAAAGGACCTTGTTCCCAGTGCTCTTTATAGGTAGTTATTGGCTTGTTGGGCACAAATGCATCTGAGGCCATTAATTTAAATTTTCAGGCATCAGGAGCATAATTTCCTGCATCATTGATTGAGGAAAAGTTAAATACGCTGATTTCCCTACCGATTTTTTTATCATTTACCTTAAATAATGATTCATTTAGAGAGGTTAATGAAGCATAGTTTTTCATAACAGATGAAACCGAAAGAAAGATTTTATTTAATTCTTTACCTTCTTCTTCACTAATTCCCTTTGCGGGACCTATTGAATTTTTATAACTAAGAATGAAATTGTTCCATTCGCTAATTAAACTATATTTATCTAACGCTCTTAATTGAGAAATACTTTTTCCTGATTTTTTAGAGATTGCCTTGGCGAAATCAGATCTATTATTATCTTGGTCTACTCAAATCTTAAATGTTTCTGCTAATAATGTTGTGTATATATCCGCTAGAAAAACGTTATAAACATTTGAACCATTTACACCAGTTAATTCAACTCTTGAGAGGTTTAAATCTTTAACGTGTGAATAGTCAGTGACAAATTCTGTTCTTGTTTCATTTGAACCGGGAACCTTAACTTTTTTCTCATATGTTTCAAAAACAATTGAGTTAGGTAGGTAAATATCGGTTAATTTACTTACAGGGGTATATGCTTTTGTTTTTCCTTCACCTTTACTATTACCAAAATTAAGATAAATGTTGTTTAAACCATTACCATAGATAACACCTCTATGCCCATCTTCGTTTTTTATTTCGATGTTAGAGATATTTTGTCAATCATCTGGCTTGTTTGATAAAGCGGCATTGTCATTTTTTGGCTTTTGTAATTGCAATGCAAATGATGTACCACCATATATACCATATTGTCCACCGGTTTGAGCATCTTGTTTTCTTAACTGATTAATCTGTTCGTGATCTTCTAGGCCAAGATAAGTATTTGCCACTATGCCGGTTTCTGTATTGATGTTTGGAACATAGAATTCATTGCGATCTTTATTCCATCTTAGTGTTGCGATGTTTGGTGAAACATAGTCGTTCTTTGTATATATTTCTTGTCCTGAACCAACTTTAGTTCCCGATTTTGTTGCAATTGATTGCACGCAACCTACTAGGCCGATAGAAATAATGATGAATATTAGAACAACCCTAATTCATTTTCAAACTTTTTTTCAGACAGCCTTTGGTTGCTTATCAATAGGAGATTGGTTAATCCGAAAAGAATCATAGTGCTTAGAACTACTTCTTTTTGCCATCGGTTATCCTTTCATAGATTTTGTGAATAGCTTTGTTTTTTTCCTCTCAATTGAGATGGAGAAAATTTTTTCTTGCTATTATAACGGTGTCGTAATTAATTTGACTTATGTCCATTTTTCTTAGAATCGATCTGATCTGATTGCGGTAGTGATTTCTTTCAACAGCATTAGCAAACTGCTTTGGAATTGAAATTCCGCATCTGAAAAATTGCGACTTAGTAAAATAAACAATTAAATTTCGTGAAATGACTTGATTATGTCCATTAAGAATTTTTTGAAATTCTCAATTTTTTTTAACAGTATTTTTTTTATTCATAATGCAAAATTATTAATTTAAAGTTAAAACAAAAAGCATCAAATTATTTTTCATCTGATACAGTTAATTTATGTCTTCCCTTTGCACGTCTTGCTGCAAGAACTTTACGGCCATTTTTTGTTTGCATTCTAGCCATAAAACCATGCACCTTAATATGTTTACGTTTTTTAGGTTGGTATGTTCTTTTCATTTTTCTCTCCTTTTCAAAAATATTTATTATGTAAAAATACTTATATTATTTTACCAAAAAAGCAAAAATCCCCCTTGCATTTTATTAATTATTAATTAATAATTTACTTTAGTGTTATTTTATGTCTTTTAGCTAACCTCTAATAAAAATTTTTAACAAACTACTCATTTAAGTATCTTTATTTGTTGATAATTTATTTTATTATTTTTTTCAACTTAATTTAAGAAAGAAAAATAATAATAGAACTGTTAATAAAATGTATGTAAATACATTATGTTTAATTAAAAAAAATAGTTTTGCATCAATTTAAAA